>JAGWJY010000049.1 GCA_028865545.1 Alphaproteobacteria bacterium
CCGGCTGCGCCGAGGGAAGACCGAGCCAGGCCGTCTGCGTGCCGGCCAGCGCCGGCATCGCCCAAAGGCCTGCCGCGAAGATGAGCGCGAATTTTTTCATGCGTCCCCCATGGGCGAAGTCTAGGGCGGCCGGCGCGCCGAAGGGAACGTTCCACGGCGGCGGCCATGGCGCTTCCTCCCCGGTTGTCCACAGATGAATCGCCTGCGGCGCCGCGCGGCGCGTTGCGCGGCGCGTTGCGCGGCGGCAACAAAAAAGCCGCCACGAGGGCGGCTGTCTGTCCAGCACGGGCTGGAGATGTGGGGTTAAGGTCATGGTGTCATCTCGTTCTTGTCTTCTATCGTCGCGGCCGAGCACGAGCGAAGTGCTCAACACTCTCCTTGATGGGGCACTGATCCCGGACTTGACGGACGCCTTCAAGGGTTTGGCCGCACTGCACGTCAAATTTGTCTTACATGTTTTTCAAGCTGAACTCTCTCATCGCCAATGTTTCCATCAAGCTTTCTTCGGAGCCGAAAAGCGAATAGGCGTTAAGATTATGCTCGTCGAGCATCTTTAGCGCCGTCAGCCGTTCGGTGATCGGGATATTGAATTTATGAATCTCAAAATTCTCCGGAAATTCATCAAGTTTTTCTACTTGAAGTGCCACTTCATGGCGGGCGAAAAATCGTTCGCTACCATTGTACATAAGACACATCGTGTAATCGCTTTGCTGTAGAAAATGTCTTCGATGCGTTTTCATGTATGGCCCGATGGTGCGAATGGATGGTATTCCGCTGCCACCTGACTGCATATTTGCTTCAAGCAATACGCAAATCGACACATTGCCATTTAAGATATCACCGGGAACGCTTCTGAATGCAAAGTAGCTAGCGACATACAAAGAACGCGTCCAATCAAGTAGCGGCGACGGGAACCCGTTGTGGCGAAGGTACGCCATGTATTGGAAAATGTCGCTGTTTTGAACACTCAGCTGAAAGTCAAGGTCATCGATTTCATCTGCTTTGCGCGCTATCTCCATGTACCCCGGTATCTCCCATTGCTTTTGCGTAAGCATCTCGATTAAGGGGCGCAAACTGGATATGGTTCGATAATACTCACGAAATCGCATTCCCTCTTGTCCGTAGCGTTCAAGCGTCGTCTTAAGTTGCCAATCTGATTTTTCATGGCCACGGAACAGCAGTCGTCGATTCCACCGCGAATCTGAACTCACCTTCCGCTGAAGTTCGGCGACTTTGACTGAAAATTCTGTCCAGCTTTCAACATTAGTTTCTTTGAACATCACAAATTCCCTTGTACGTCTCAGATATCGCATACTGCGATATATCACGGCTGCTTTGGCCGTAGCCTACAATGAAACCTGGGCAGATTTCGAAGTGGGTCCCGGATAGCCGCTACGCGGCTTCTGGGATGACAGATGGGTTTTCATGCCACCGCATCCCCGCCTTCCACCGGCGAATAGCCCGCGGCGGCGCGGCGTTCGTTCAGCGTCAGGAAGCTGGCGGCGGAGAGACGGTCCCACACCGTCTCGCGTTCCAGCGCCAGGGCGTCGACGGCGTCGGAGTCGTAACCGATGCGGAGGGACTCGCCGAAGCGCGGCGCCAGCCATTTGGTCAGCGACCGCGCGGTGCGGGCGACCAGCGGCAGCACCGTCTGCCGCCAGAACACCAGATTGGCCTCGCGGTAATTGGCATAGGTGTTGTCGCCGGGAATGCCGAGCAGCATGGGCGGCACGCCGAAGGCCAGCGCGATCTCGCGCGCGGCGACGTCGCGGGTGGTGGCGAAATCCAGATCGGCCGGCGAATAGCTCATCGAGCGCCAGTCGAGCCCGCCTTCCAGCACCATCGGCCTCCCGGCATTGGCCGCGCCCTGATAGCCGTCCTCGATCTCCTGCTTCAGGCGGCGGAACTGCTCGTCGGTCAGCGCCCCGCCGTCGGGCCCCTTATATATAAGTGCGCCGGACGGCCGGGCGGCGTTGTCGAGCAGCGCCTTGGTCCAGGCGGCGCCGGCATTGTGCACCTCCACCGCCTTGGCGGCGGCCTGGATCGGCGACAGGCCGTAATGGTCGTCGAGCGGATGGAACAGGCTGGCATGCAGCACCGGCAGGAAGCCGGAGGCATCGCGGGCGATGCGGGTGACGCGGTCGCCCACTTTATAATCATAGGCGATGGGCCAGCCGCGCGTGTCGGCCACCACACTGACGCGATCGGGGCGCAGCACATAGAGTTCGCGGATGTCGCCGGACGCGCTCACCGCTTCGAGATAGGAATCGCCGGCGCATTGCAGATAGGCATACCAGCGTTCGAACAGCGCGGTGCCCTCCTCCTGCGGATTGGGCGCGGCGAGCAGCGCAAGCAGCGGGTGCGACTCCACTTCGCGCGCGCCGTCATAGAGCAGCCAGGGCACGGAAGCGGCCCCCTCGGCGATCATCCTGACGCAGCGATAGGCCACCGCGTTGCCGAGCACGCCGTCGCGCGCCAGTGCGGCGAAATCGCGCGCACCCCAGCGCGGGGCGCCGATCAAACTCAAGGCAATCAAGGGCGGGGCGGATTTTTGCTCCGGTGCGGAGCGGAACAGGCTAGCGAACATTGGTCACATCCTCGAAAGTGCGAATTGCACGCAGGTTAAAAACGCCTCTAAATGCAGGCCGGATGGAAACGGCGGTATCGTGCCGCTTGAACAAGGCGCGAACCGAACAGCTGGAGAGTCGAATGCGCGAGGGTCTTTACAAGGTTCAGTTCCAGACACAGATCGGCGAAGGCGCCGGCGTCTTCGTGCTGCATCAGGGACGCATCGTCGGCGGCGACTCCATCATGTATTTCACCGGCACCTACAGCGACAAAGACGGCGCGTTCAGCGCCGATGTGCACGGCATCCGCCACACGGCGTCGCCGAACAATTTCTCGGTGTTCGGCGCCGACGACATCCATGTGCATCTGACCGGCACCACGGTGGGCGACAGAGGCCAGGTGATCGGCAAGGCCGACGAAGCGCCGAAGGTGATCTTCCAGGCGATCTTCTCGCGCGTCGCGGATCTGTAGATCCTTTTCCTCCTCCGTAAACGGGGGAGGACGTGCCCCCCTCGCCGCCTGTGGCGGCACTCCTCCCGTAAACGGGGGAAGAAAAGGATAGCTTCCTCCATCACAACACCCTCACGCGCGGCAGCGCGCGGCGGGTGCGCGGGTAGAGTTCGGCGAGCGCCCAGACCAGCGCGTCCAGGCGATCGGGGCTGTCGCCTTCGCCGTCATAGTGGCACAGCTGATCCTCCAACTCCGGAAAGGCGCCGAGGTGATGCACCCGGCCCTGCTCGTAAAGCGCGGCGGCGGGCGCGGCGCGGGTGCGCTTGTCGCGCGTGGCGTGCACCAGCTTTACCGGCGTGTTGGGCGAGGCTTCGAGCAGCAGCGACTTCACCATGTCGCCGCCCTGATTGGCTTCGGCGACGATGGCATCCGCCTCGTGATCCTCATAGGCGTCGGCGACGCGCCGCGCCCAGCAGGCGGGAGTGAGACCCGAGGCCGAACAATCGCCGAGCACATAGGCCTCGCCGTTCTCGGCGAGCCCCGCCGTGACGATGCCGCATTCGTCGCCGGTGACGGAGGCCGGCGGATCGACGGCCACCACGACGCGGACCAGCCGCGGCGCTTCGCGCACGCGGGTCTTCTCGATCCAGTCGCGGCGCCACAGCGCGGCGTCGTTGTCCTCGATCACCTCGGCGTCGAGTTCCTGGCGGCCGAGACGGGTGCCGGCGTAACGCAATCGCAGGTCCGTGAAGAATGTCGGGGCCAAGTTTATCGCGTTGTCACGCGTCGCGGAGCGTGTCATCACCGCACCCGGCGCGGTCATCAACGCCTTGAGCGGGATGATGTTGCGCGGCGTGGTGGTGACCACCATGCGTGGCTTCTTGCCGAGACGTAGCGCCATCAACAACATATCAAGGGCGTGCTGCGGATCGGACCATTTGCAAAACTCGTCTGCCCAGACGGCATCGAACTGATGGCCGCGGATGATGTCGGGTGCTTCGGCGGTGAGCACGTCTCCAACCGCGCCGTTCCGCCACAAGACGCGCCGGTTGGAGGGTTCAAAATCCGCGTCCGGCGTGGCGCGCAGCAAGCCGGCTTCGCCTTCAATCATCACGCTGCGCGCATCCGCGAAGGTGGCACCAACCAGACCGACGCGGCGCATAGTGCCGCGGCGCACACCTTCGGCGATCCACTCCGCGCCCGCCCGCGTCTTGCCGGCACCGCGCCCGCCGAGGAACAGCCATGTGCGCCAATTGCCCGTCGGTGGAAGCTGCGCGTCACCGGCCCATGTGCGCCAACCATGCAGCAAGTCTCGCGCATCACTCTTGTCCAGACTTTTCAGCAGTTTCGAGCGCTTCAATGGCGGCAAGGCGCTCATCCAGTCGGCGCTCCAGCGCCGCGCGGGGATCGTCGTCATCGGGTGTGACCTTCCTGTCTTGCACCGTCTTGCGTTGCAATTCCATCTGCGTCAGTTCTCGGAGCATGTGCTGTACGCGCTGGAGCTTGCGTAGTCGCAAGTCCTGGGCTTCCTCAGTGCGATCACAGGCCGGCACATTCTCCGGCTTGTCGCTCATCAAGCGCGACTTACTCTCGATCCGGATCATTTCCCGGTTCAGCTCCTCGAATAATCGCTTGATCATGTCGTCCATCCATCCTTGCGGAATGTCTTCGGCGGTGACGCCGAGCCAATAGTTCGGGTGCGCGCGCGCATATGGCCCGCGACCCGTGCGTTTGCAGGTTTTCATGTTCAGATACTTTTTGGGGGATATAACTTATGTGGTAATTCGAGCGTGTCGCTTCAAGAGGCGGCTGCAAAAAACCTTTGCCTGCGACAAATCCCGAAAAAAATATTTCATATCATCGGCTAAGCAACAGCATTGTCGCGCGCTGACGAAGAACTAATCAGAGTCATTCGCGGCAATAATTATTTTTCGGCGCCGATTTTCCGCAAAGCGCACGGTTCGGAGTCCGCCGCCGCGGCTGCCGACGCCAAGCCGTGCGGCCCGCCCCTGCCCTGCTGCGAAGCACAACATCGTGAAACCCCCATGCATGGACGGGGGCGCCGGCCGGCGGCTAGGCTTGGCGCTTCGTAATCCGGGGGAAAATACCATGCTCGAGCGCATCGTGGCGGCGGCAGCCGTGACCGCCTGCCTGTGCTTCGCGGCCGCCCGCGCCGCGGACGAAGCGCCGCAATCCTACAGCGCCGCCACCGCCGGGCTCGAAGAAAAGGACGGCCTGCTGCCGGTTTTCCTCGATTCCGCCAAGGGGCGGATCCTGTTGTCGCTGCCGGCGCCGGACAAGGACGGCGTCAGCGCCCGCTATCTCTATCTGACCGCCTTGCGCACCGGCCTCGGCTCGGCGCCGGTCGGGCTGGACCGCGGGCTTGAGGGCGACACACAGGTGCTGGATTTCCGCCGCGTCGGCGATCACGTCGTCGCCGAATACGAAAATCTGCGCTTTCGCGGCCAGTCGAGTCCGGCCGAGGACGAAGCCACGCGCCAGTCCTTCGCCACCTCGATCGTCTGGGCCGGCAAGATCCTGGCCGTGAGCGGCGACGGACGCCTGCTCGTCGACATCTCCGACTTCCTGACCCGCGACGTGCTCGACGCCGCCGACCGGCTGAAGGAAGAAGGCGGCAAAGCGGGCTTCAAGCTCGACAAGGATCTCTCCCTCGCCGATGTCGCGGCCACCAAGGTGTTTCCGGACAATCTCGAATTCGAGGCGCGCGAAACCTTCGCTTCGGACACGCCCGGCCCCGAGGTGCGCAACATCGCGCCCGATCCCAAGCTCGTCACGCTCATCGTGCACCATTCGCTGGTGAAGCTGCCCGGTCCGGGCTACGAGCCGCGCCGTTTCGATCCGCGCGCCGGCGGCTTCTCCGTCCTGGTCGCCGATTACAGCACGCCTCTGGGCCAGCCCATCGTCTATCGCCTCGCCGAGCGGCACCGGCTGGAGAAGATCAATCCCGGCCCCGCGCCGTCGCGCGTGAAGAATCCGATCGTCTATTACGTCGACCGTTCCGCGCCCAAACAGATCCGCGACGCGCTGATCGAAGGCGCCAACTGGTGGTCGAAAGCCTTCGCCGCCGCCGGATATATCGACGCCTTCCAGGTCAAGGAAATGCCCGAAGGCATGGACCCGCTCGATGTCCGCTACAACGTCATCAACTGGGTGGACCGCGCCACCCGCGGCTGGTCCTTCGGCCAGAGCGTGGTCGATCCGCGCACCGGCGAGATCGTCAAAGGCTCGGTGATCCTGGGCAGCCTGCGGGTGCGCCAGGACATGCTGATCTTCGAAAGCCTGATGGGCGCCGACAAGGACAACACCGGCGGGCCCGACGATCCGGTGCAAGTGGCGCTTGCCCGCCTGCGCCAGCTCGCGGCGCATGAAGTGGGGCACACGCTGGGCTTCAGCCACAACTTCGCCGGCTCGTCGCAGGATCGCGCGTCGGTGATGGATTATCCGGCGCCGCGCATCCTGCTGAAGAACGGCAAGCTCGATCTGTCCGACGCCTATGGCGTGGGCGTCGGCAAATGGGACATGTTCACCGTCGACTGGCTGTATGGCGACGATCCGCCGGGCGCCGCCGGCGAAGCGGAACGCAACGCCAAGGTCGAAGCCATGCTGAAGAGCGGCATGCGCTATGTCACCGACGAGGATGCGCGCCCGCTCGGCGCCGCGCAGCCCTGGGCCAGCCTGTGGGACGACGGGCCCGATCCGGCGGCGGAACTGGCGCGGCTGATGAAAGTGCGGCGCGCGGCCATCGACGAATTCGGCCTTGAGGCGCTCGAGCCCGGCGAGCCGGTCGCCGATCTCAAGCGCAAATATGTGCCGATCTATCTGCTGCACCGCTATCAGATCGATTCCGCGGCCAAGCTCGTCGGCGGCGTCGATTACCGCTACACGGTGAACGGCGATACCGATCCGGGCGCCAAGCCGGTGCCGCAGGCGCAGCAGCGCGAAGCGTTGAATGCGCTGCTCGAAACGCTGTCGCCCGCGGAACTGGACACGCCGGAGCGGCTGATGCCGCTGCTCTCGGCCGCGCCCACCGGCGAGAGCGACCGGCAATATGAGATCGAGGTGTTGCCTACTTTGGGGCCCGCCGTATTCGATCCGCTGGTCGCCGCCGACGTCGCCGCCGGCCTGACGATCGACGCGCTGATCGCGCCGGAGCGACTGGCGCGCCTGGCCGACGCCAAGCGCCGCGATGCCAAAGTGCTGGGCGCGCATGATGTGCTCGATGCGCTCACCGCCAAAGTGTTCGCGCCACCCGCATCGCCGCGGCTTGCCGCCATCGCCAATCGCGAACAGACCCGCCTCACGCTCGACATCGCGCGCGAAGCCCGCGCCAAAACCACGCCGCCCGATGTCGCCGCCGACCTGTCGGCCGAGTTGTCGGCGATCTCCGCGCGGCTCAAAACCGGCGGCGGCGACGCGGCGACGCGCGCGCACAAGGCCTGGCTGGCGCATCTGCTCGCCAATGACAGCGAACTCGACAAGGCGCTGGCCGAACCCGAACGCACGCCGGACGTTCCGCCCGGCATGCCGATCGGCGCGGAGGAGTGACGGAGGACGGCGTCGCAGCGGATTGCGCGCGTTCCGGATCAGCCGCGTGACGCGGGATCGTCGCGACGGCGTTCGATGGCGCGGCATAGCGCGTCCGGGCCGTCGGCGGAGACAATGACGGAGAGAAACCGCCGGGGATCCGGTACGAACCAGGTTACGACCTGCGCCGGTTTTCCAAGCCGTATTTCGACTTTCGACGTGCCGCGCAGGCTGAGGTCCGCATGTCCTTCCCGCTTCGGGCTTTTCGACCGGGGCAGCACGGCCGTGGACTGAATCGAATCCAGCGCGATCGCGGCGTGTCCGAAGAGGCCTTTGTAAACGTGAAGATGCTCGCCGGTGATTTCATGCGGCCGCGCCCGCATCGTCAACAGCGTGCCATACGCCCAAATCACCGCGTAAAGATCGGTCCCCGACAGAACTGCGGTCCACAGCAGTCCCTTCAATCGCAGCACCAGATGCACGAGAACAAGATCGACGGGCGAGCAGAACAAGATGATGAGCGGCAGAACGGGAAAGATCGAGTTCTCGACATAGCTGAAGCCGCGCGGCGCGCCTCTGCCGCGCCGGAACAGGCCGCCGATGGCGGCCCGGACGATCAGCAGCTCGGCGACCAGGAAGCGCGCGAACGGCAGAGGGACGAACAGCTGCAGACGTTCGATCAGCCGTTCCTCGAGCCGGCGGCCGTCGTCTTTCCTGCGGCTTGCGGCGACATAGATGACGAAGAGCAGAATCCCGGCCTCGACCGTCGCCGCGGCGATCTTCACCAGCAGGCGCGACTGCGGACCGCCGAACATCGCCACCAGAGCGAGCAGGATGAGGGACGGCAATATCGCCCGCTGCCATTGCTGCGTGCCTCTCGCCAAATCGATCAGGATGAAAACCAGGCGCAGGCCGCACAGCAGAAGAACGGCGATGCCGAGGCGATCGTTTTGGGAACTCCACACCGGAAGAACCGCCGCCAGCAGCCTTGCCGCCACGAAGACGGACAACAGGATGTTACAGAGAGACCGGACATTCCGATAAAGACGGTCGCTCAAGGTCTGGGAAGCCATGGCCCGACGGGTTTTGAACCTGCGCAGAGGAGACTACCGAGTAGCCGCCGACCGATCCAGACGGGACAGCGGCAGCCTGCTGCCGTCACGCTACCTTCCGCGACAGGCCGTATTCCACGCGGTAGCCGTCGTGCGGCGCGGCGATCACCACCATGCGCCCTTTGCCGTCCTTCCGGATTTCGACGAAGCCGTAGCGCTGCATCGTCTTCAGCGTACGGGACAGGTTGCTTTGCGCGCGCTCCGACAGCTGGGCCAGTTCGGCCAGCGAGGTCGGCTTCGCCTGCTTGATGATTTCCAGCAGCAGCTTGTTCCGGGTGGACAGCACCTGGGCGAAGGATTCGATCGAGGTAAACCAGACCTTGGGATCGTCGGCGCCGGGCTTCAACTGACCGCGCGCGATCGCGAGCGTGCGCGCCTTCATCTCCGCGCGCGAGGCAATGCCGATTTTCAGGATGTTCTTCATGGCTGCACGCCCCTCATCCGCAGAGTTTCTTCGACCGCGCACCAGAAATCCTCCATCAACTGTTCCGCGTCCGTGTAGCCGTAGGGCCTGATCTGCACGCCGCGATGCACATGATCGTTGGTTCCGCTGCGCTTTCGCGCAGGGCCGCTGCCGCTTGAAACCGGGTGCGCGTTGTCGAAACAGACCAACCGGTCGTCGTCAGGCGAAAACAGACACAGGCTGTAGTCGATCCCGTGCGGCCTGCCCTCGCTCGGTTCAACCTTGCGCGCCTCAATCTTCACCCAGTAGCCGTCTCCCATATCCATGATCTCGCCATCGAGATCGAGCAGACGTTGCAGGCTGTCATGGGGATTAGACTTATCATCAGATGATAACTTAGTCAAGAACCTTCTCTGAAATTTGAACGTTTATAACGCGTTAGAAATAATACGGCGGATGATGGCGTCGGCCAAACCAGGTGTAGTATCGCCCTGCGGCCGCGTGAAATGACGGGGCCCACATAAAATTCCGCCGCAAACCTCAGGCGTTCCGCCCCGCCTGTCCCATCGTTAACGCGCCTTGTCTTGAAACCGCCCAAAATATCGTCCACCTAGCGGCCCATCGGGAAACGGCGTCAGGGAATTCATGGAAACACTGGCACGCGCGGCGGAAGCTCTGGGCGAATGGATCGTCGATCATCGCCGCGGGCTCACCAAGATCGGCGCGGTGCTGGCCGTGGTCATCGGCGGGCCGATCCTTGCTTTATATATGCTGCCCTATGCACTGTCGCCCTTCGCGCCGACGCTGAACCTCAACCAGGATCTCTACACCCTCAACCGGCCGGTGGCCTTCACCTTCCTCGACGCCACGGGCGATGTGGTGGGACGGCGCGGCGCCATCGTCGGCGAGCGGTTGAAGCTCGACCAGATGCCGCCCTATCTGCCGGCCGCCTTCATCGCCATGGAAGACCGCCGCTTCTACAGCAACCAGGGCATCGATCCCTGGGGCATCCTGCGGGCGCTGATCGCCGACATGCGCGCCCGGCACTGGGTGGCGGGCGGCTCGACCATCACGCAGCAGACGGCGAAGATCCTGTTCACCAATTCGGCGCGCAACGTCTCGCGCAAGCTGACCGACATGCTCGACGCCGTGGCGCTCAACAAGGCGCTGTCGAAGCAGCAGATTCTCGAGCTTTATCTCAACCGGCTCTATCTCGGCTCCGGCGCCTATGGCGTCGACGGCGCCTCGCGCGTCTATTTCGGCAAATCGGCGCGCGATCTTTCGCTGGCGCAGGCGGCGATGCTGGCGACGCTGACACGCGCGCCCTCGGCCTTCTCGCCGCGGCGCGATCTGGCCCGCGCCCAGGAACGCGCCGACATGGTGCTCGACGCCATGGTCGACACCGGCGCCATCACCCAGGAACAGGCCGACGACGCCAAGGCCCATCCGGCGGTCATCACCGACCGCACGCGGCAGGACGCGCGCAACTTCTTCCTCGATACCGCCGCGGACGACGCGCAAAAACTGATCGGCGACAAATATACCGGCGACATGATCGTGCATACGACGATGGAGCCGCGCATCCAGGACGCCGCCCATCTCGACGCCGTCAAGGTGATCGAAGGCAAACAGGGCCGCCGCGACCGCGCGCACCAAGCGGCGGTGGTGGTGATGAAGCTCGACGGCGCGGTGTCGGCGATGCTCGGCGGCGTCGATTACGACGAGAGCACCTACAACCGCGCCACCCAGGCACACCGCCAGCCCGGCTCGGCCTTCAAGCCCTTCGTCTATCTGGCGGCGCTGGAGGCGGGACTGACGCCGTGGGACGAGCGCACCGACGGACCGATCGACATCAACGGCTGGCAGCCGACCAATTACGGCGGCCGCGATTACGGCACGGTGACGCTGGCCGACGCGCTGGCGCATTCCATCAACCGGGTGACGGCGGAAGTGGCGCAGGAAGTCGGCATTCCCGCCGTCATCGAAGCGGCGCAGCGCTGCGGCATCACCTCGCCGCTGGCGCCCAATGCCTCGCTGGCGCTCGGCACCAGCGACGTCACGCCGCTCGAACTGACCAGCGCCTACGGCGCGTTTGCCTCGGGCGGCTACAAGATCGCGCCCTATCTGGTGACCGAAGTCGACGACGACGCGGGGCATGTCCTCTACAAGCGGCAGGCGCCGGAAGAGCGGCGCATCATCGCCGATCACGTCGACCGCGATCTCACCGAGATGATGTACGACGTGGTGACCGAAGGCACCGGGCGCGGCGCCGCGCTGTGGGGCCGCGAAGCCGCGGGCAAGACCGGCACGACACAGGATTATCACGACGCCTGGTTCGTCGGCTTCACCACCGATTACGTCACCGGCGTGTGGGTGGGCAACGACGAAGCCACGCCGATGCGCGGCGTCACCGGCGGCAGCCTGCCGGCGGAGATATGGCATCTGGTGATGACGACGGCGGAAAAGGGCTTGCCGGCGAAACCGCTCGACCGTTCGCCGGAGGGCGTGCCGGTGGATCAGACGCTGACCTCGGGCCTGCCGCTGGGATCGGGCGACGAAGAATCCAACGGTCTCGCCGCCGACGGCCAGCCGCAACAACAACAGCAGCCGCCGCAGAGTTCCGGCCAGCACAGCAGCTTCTGGGACTGGCTGTTCGGTTCCGACCAGAAGAAGCCGCCGCAGAACCCCGCGCCGCCGCCGCCCAACAACGACAGCAGCGACCAGAATTAGCGGAAAGGCGGCCGGGACGCCGAAGCGCCCCGGCCTTTCCTCCGCCGCGTCTCACGGATTGAAGTGATAGCTCACGCCGGCCAGCAGCAGGTGATCGTCGAAGTGCTGGTTGGCCATGTCGTTGGCATTGGCAAAACGCGCCGCCTCGCTCTGGGTGAAGCGGTATTCGGTGAACAACGAGGTGTTGTCGCCCAGCTTCTCGCGCAGGCCCGCTTCGAGCTGATAGGCGGGCTTCCATATATCGCCGCCGGACAGCCCGTTGATCGAACCGCCGACATTCTGGAAGCCGAGGCCGGCGCCGACATAAGGCGTGATCTGCGCGCCCGGCACGAGATCGTAGGTGGCATTCGCCATCAGGCTGGTGGATTGCAGATGGCCGCTGGTCAACGCGCCGTTGAGACGGTCCAGGCCGGAAAGCTGATGCACGCTGTCCAGTTCGTAGCGCCAGCCGTTGCCGGCGTCGTAACCGAGGGCGCCGCCATAGGCGTAACCGGCGTCGAAGCTCGAATGCGCCTTGGTCGCGGCATTGGTCATGTTCAAATCGGGCAACAGCGAGGCACCGAGAGCACCCGAAACATACCAGCCCTGATCCGAGGCCATCGCCGCGCCGCTGCTCGCCGCGATGGCGAGGCCTGCTGCAACCAGTAGAAATTTTTTCATATGCCTACTCCTAATGTTTTACACGCCACCCCCTTTCCCGTACCGCTGGAACATAGGCATTGAATGTCACGACAACTTTTCCCGGACATCACAAAGCTGTAACGCTCGCGACGAAATCGATTCTTCCGCGACACTTTGAGCGTTTGCTCGCGTGAAGAATTTTTCAGGTGACGAAGGCAACATTTCGGAAAAAAGAAATTTGTCCGCAGACGCATTAATTTCGCGTCAGAGACTTGCGGCGGCCCGATGCGATGCCCATTTGAGCGCGAAGCTCTGCCGCCGCGGGAACGCCATGCCGGATCGGATCAATCAGCGCGTTGGCAGAGAAGCGGCGGTCGAACACAGCGCGGTCATCGTGGCGCCGCCCTCGGTGTCGGGATCGAGGGGCTTTGCCGCTTGCCAGCCGCCGGGAAGTTTCTTGGTCTCGCGAAAATAAAGCGCCATGGTGGAATGGGCGCAATCGAGGCGCTCGAGCATCATGTCGTCCTTGGCGCCGGAGCATTGTTTCTCGGGGCCGGCGAAGCAGGTGTTGACGTAAAGAAGCTGCGTCTTGGCTTCGACATAGGCGCTGTCGCGATCATACAGGATGAAACTCGCACCCGGCGCCATCAGCCAGTTCTCCGCCGCAGCATTCGTCGCCGTGAAGGCGAACAGCGCGCAAGCCATCACCGCATAATTCCGCATGACATCCCCCTGTTTGCAGATGCGCCCGTGCCGGGCAGCCTCGTCGTCACTTCACGTCGTGCGCCACCCTGACCTCGTAGGAGGTGACACCCGGCCTGTCGTCGTCCTGATAGGATTCGACCGAGACCCAGGTATCGGACGGACCGTCCCATTCCAGCTTCCAGGAACCGGGATCGTCGCCGTCGTTGAGATAGGGCTTGTCCTGAAAGCCCGCCGCCTTGAGCACGGGCGAGAAGGCCTTGATCACCGAGACGCCGACATCGTCCTGCGTTCCGCTTTCGCTGCTGGTGTATTTCACTTCCCAGAATTCCGGATATTTGTCGTGCGCTTCGGTGTCTTCCAAGATGAAGACGTTGGGGCAGACCTGTTCCGCCTCCGGCGTGAGATGGTATTGCCCGCCGCCCGCCGCGTCGCCGCGGATCGCGGCGAAGTTCGTCGCCGCGTAAGGCACGAGAAATTTCAGCAGATCGACCGACGGCTTGTCGCAATGTGCCTGCGCACCGCCAACCGCCGCCATCGCGCAGACGGCCAACATCCAATTTTTCATGAGAACTCCCCCGAGCCGGCGGCGATGATGGCACAATTCGGGTCCGCGGCGAATGGGGCCGATGCTGCCGCAGGGGATGGGCGGCGCGCGACCGGCTGTGCTAGGTTCCGCGCGGGGAAACCGTCCGGCAGGCAATGACAATACGTGTGGCGTTGAAAGCACTTGCGGCGGCGGTTACGGGCGTCGCGCTGGGTGTGTTGCTCACCTGGGCGAGCGTCTCGCTCGTCGCCTTCGGCACGGTGAAGGACGGGCCGTGGCGGACCAACCTGACGCTGGGCAGTGCGCAGGGCGGGCCTTATCTACGCGCCTATGTGGCGGTGCACGGCCTCTTCGCCCTCAAGCGCAGCGAGGCGATCTATTACAACGCCACACGCGACAGCGACGGCAACCGGCTCAACGGAGCCTGCATCTATCGCATCGTCGGCCGCGATCCCGAGGCGCGCTGGTGGAGCATCACCGCCTATGGCGAGGACGATTTCCTGATCGCCAATGCGGCGCGGCGCTATTCGGTATCGACGGAATCCATCATGCGGCGCGGCGACAACAGTTTCGTCATCGCCGTGTCGCGCGCACCGGGCGGCGTGAACTGGATCGCGGTCGGCGACGGGCCCTTCAGCCTGACCTTGCGGCTTTATCATCCCGCCGCGGCGGTGACGGCAAATCCGGCGAAGGCGGTGCTGCCGCAAATTCGCAGGGAGACCTGCCGATGAACGCCTTCTTCGAAAAGAACTGGATATTCATCGCCATCGCCGTGGCGCTGGCATTGGTGGTGCATGCGGTGACGCTGGTCGATCTGCCGCAAGCGGTGATGGCGCGCGCGCTCGACGACCTCTCGCAGGGCCGCGGCTTCAACACCATCCGCCATGCCGCGCGCGCCGACGCGACCTCGCGCAAGATCGTGCGGCCGAGCCCCGATCTGCTCTATTCGGTCTGCCCCTTCGATCTCGACCAGGCACATGGCGCGCTGCGCGTGCATGCCGACGTGCCGCCGGGCACCTATTGGTCGGTGTCGGTGTTCGACGCCTATACCGACAATGTCTTCATCGAGAACAACCGGCAGGCGACGGGCGGCAAGGTAGATTTCGTCATCGTCGGACCGAAGAGCGGCCTGATCGACGGCGGCAAGGCGCATGCGCCGCAGCAGGTCTATTCGCCGACCGTCAAAGGCTTGGTGCTGTTCCGCACGCTGATCGACGACGAGGCCAATCTGCCGGAGATCGACGCGGCGCGGCGGCAGGCCGGCTGCTCGCCCTATGTCGACGGCGGGATGTGAGGGACGCGGCGTCAGCCGCCATTCAATTCGATATCGACGTCCGGCCCCGCGCAACCGCCGCCGGACGGCCCGCCGCCGATCGCTGCGGACGACTCCTGCGCGCCTTCCCGTCCGCCATTGGGAAGCAGCATGCCGCCGGGCGGCACCTTGATCTCGCCGGCCGTCGCTCCCATGCCGCCGTCGTCGCGCCGCGCCAGCGTCAGATAAACCGGCACGTTGGCGTGGTTGTAGAATTTGTAGACGGGCGCACAGCCCGAGCCGCCGTCCGAAGCCGCGGACGAAGAAACACGAATGCCGATCGGCGCAGCGATGTCTCTGCCGACCGGCGCAGCGGCGGCGTCGAAATGCCGGTCGAAAAAGTGTGCCTCGTGGCCGAGCATATCCGGCAGGCGCTGTGCCAGCCCGCTGATATAGGCGCCGGCGGCGAAACCGGCTCCGAGCAGGAAAATCACGATTGCCCGAATGACGTGCATCTCAAGGCTCCGTTGCGCGCTGCCGGCGATCTTCAGCCGTTCCAATTCTACCGGTCGTAGTACGACGCATGTTCGCGGCGAACCGAGCAGCGATCCGCATCGCGGTCGCAGTCGTAACGCCATCCGCCCGGGCGTTCGTAGCCGCGCTGGTCATAGACGCGGCGGCCGTCATAGCCCTCGCGGTATCCGTCGCGGTATTCGTCGCCGTCTACGCGATAGCAGCGGTTGCCGGAATCGTGACAGACGATGCGCATGCAGCCGCGCCAATTGCAGCGCGTGGCCACGCCGCCGGCCGACGCGCCTGCGGTCATGGCGGCCGCCATCGCAACACCGGCAGCCAGCATCGACAGGCGCAGAATTTTCGATTGAGACGACATGGTCTTCTCCTTTTCGCAGGAACCGCGCGCGCAGGTCAGTCGTGCCAGTGATAACCCAGGCGGCGGTAATACTCGCGGTAGTTCCAATAGTCCGACGCCGAACGGTAGCAGCGGTCGCCGTCGGAATCGCAGACATAGTGCGGCTGCCAGCCGTCGCCGCGATAACGACGATCATAGTCGCCATAGCCGTCGTCGCGGCGGCGTGCGGCGAAATCGTCGTCGCGGTTCACGACGCGATAACATCGATTGCCGTCGTCGTTGCAATAGACGCGCCCGCAATCGTAACCGTCGCAGGAATAATCGCCGGCTGCCGCCTGATGTGTCGCGGCGAGCAAGGCGCCTAATGCCAGAAATCCGCCAAATGCCGTGGTTTTGAGCGTTTTCGTCAGGTTCAGCATTCTTCTTCTCCTTGCCGCCCCGATCGCGTGACGACGCAAATCTGTGGGCGTTAAGGTGAATGCGAACTGAACAGCATGTTCATCAACTTGGCGATTGTGCGGCGATCCGGGAACAGAAAAGCGCTGCGGTGCAGGCACGGAACGGCAAGCGACGGCGCATGCCGCGAAGAATCCAGGTTTCGCGCGGATCAAGCGGCGGCACGCGGCGGGAAAGCGCCGCGATATTCGTCACAGCAATGTCACAAGGCGCCGGCCGCCGATTTACCACGCCGCCGTCGCGTCAAAAAAAACACCGCCGCACGACGTGGGACCGTGCGGCGGCGAGTCATTCGGCGGTTTGCCTATTGCGGCGTCGAACCTGTCGAGGGCGGCGTCGTGTTGTCCGCGTCGTTGTCGGTATCGGTTGCGGCCTTGGCGTGCAGGCCGGCCTTGCTATGCTTCAGCCCTTCGGCGTTCATTTGCATCTGCGCATGGGCGGTGCCGAAATCGCGATCCGTCGCGTTGGGGCCGTTGCTGTGCGCCAGCCCCTGCGCGCTCATATGCGTGTCGGAATCGCCGCCGAAGTTGCCGTGCGGGCCGCTCATGCCGCCGGCGCTCATTCCGCCAGCACCCATGCTGCCGCTCATGCCGGCGCCGGTGGGACCCATGCCAGCCCCCGCCCCCATGCCGGCGCCCATGCCCGCGCCGCCGCCATGCGCCAGACCGGCGGTGGCAAGTCCGAGAAACAATGCCGTCGCGGCGCCGAGCACGACGGGCGTGGGCTGCATACGTCCTTGGTTTCTTCGCATGATGTACTCCTTTCGCAGGGCCGGAAGGTCCGGCCGCCGGGTTCGAACCGATTGTCCGCCGTGAACCCGGAGGAGGAAGAGACAAAACTGTGACCACACACCAAGACGGCGTAAATCATTGCGGACGCGGTACGAGACGAGGGCGCGCGATGACCGATCCTTTCAAGCTGCAGCGTTTCGTGACGGCGCAAGCGCCGGTGATGGCGCAGGTGCTGGCCGAGCTGCGCGATGGGCGCAAGCGCTCGCACTGGATGTGGTTCGTGTTCCCGCAGATCGCGGGGCTCGGCCGCAGCGACCTGGCGCGGCGCTATGCCATCGCCTCGCGCGAGGAGGCGCAGGCCTATCTGGCGCATGCGGTGCTGGGACCGCGGCTGCGCCACTGCACGGCGCTGGTGCTGAGGGTCGAGGGGCGCAGCGCCGAGGAAATCTTCGGCCATCCCGACGATCTCAAATTCCACTCATCGATGACGCTGTTCGGGCGCGTCGTGGCGCAGGAGACGGTGTTCGGCGACGCACTGCGGAAATATTTCGGCGGCGAAGAAGATGCCGCGACGCTGGAACGCCTTTAGGCGCGGCCCCGGCGGCGGCCTGTCCCCTTTCGCTTATGTTCCCTCGCCTCCCCTCAGAGGCGGCGGCGATTCTACAATGAGGCGGATTTAAGTGCTACATCACGGGGACGGCCCGCACCCGGCAGGCCATGAGCATCAGGGGTTATGACATGAAGTTCGGGGCACTTCTTCTCGCACTCACCGTTGCTTTCGGCGCATCGGCTGCGGCCGCGCCGAAACTCACCCGCATCGTCTTCGTCACCGACTGGAAGGCGCAGGCCGAGCATGGCGGCTTCTACGAAGCGCTGGCGATGGGCCTTTACAAGCAGCGCGGGCTGGACGTGCGCATCCGCGAAGGCGGGCCGAGCGTGAACGTGCCGCAGATGATCGCGGGCGGCGCGGCGGATTTCGGCATCGGCTCGAACAGCTTCGTGGCGCTCAACCTGGTGCAGCAGGGCGTGCCGGTGCGCGCCATCATGGCGGTGTTCCAGAAGGACCCGGCGATCCTGATGACCCATCCGCGCCCCGACGTGAAGACGCTCGCCCAAATGCGCGGCAAGCCGATCATGCTGGGCGACACCGCGACGGTGACGATCTGGCCCTGGCTGAAAGCGAAATACGGCTACTCGGATTCGCAGATCCGCAAATACACCTTCAACCTCGCGCCGTTCCTGGTGGACAACAGCGCGATCCAGGAAGGCTATCTGACCAGCGAGCCGTTCACCGTGGAGCAGACGGCGCATTTCAAGCCGCAGGTCTTTCTGCTCGCCGACAACGGCTACACCAGCTACGGCAATCTGGTGCTGGTGCCGCAAAGCTGGATCGACAGGAAGCCGGCGGCGGTGCAGGCCTTCTACGATGCCACGCGCGACGGCTGGCGCGAATATCTGTTCGGCGATCCGCGGCCGGCGAACGCGCTGATCAAACGCGACAACCCGGACATGACCGACGCCGTCATCGCCCAGTCGATCGCCAAGATGAAAAGCTACGGCCTGGTGATGTCGGGCGACGCCAAGGCCTTCGGCATCGGCGCGATGACCGGGCCGCGCTGGAAGAATTTCTTCACGACCATGAGCGGGCTGGGGCTCTATCCGAAGACGCTGCCTTACGAAAAGGCCTACGACCTGACCTTCATGCGCAACGCGCCGCAGTATTTTCAGTGAGGTCAGCTATGGAATCGCCTCCCCCTTTGTGGGGAGGCCGAAACGCGCAGCGTTTCGGGTGGGGGGCGGTATATGTTCAAGCGTGCCGACCATGAAAAGATTGCGCAAGCCCGGCGTCTCCGACGCGATGCGACCGAGGTTGAAAAGCGGCTCTGGTGGAAGCTGCGCGAGTTGAACGAGAGAGGCTATCATTTCCGCCGCCAGGCGCCATTCAGGGCCTATGTGCTGGACTTCGTCGAGCATCACCAGCGCCTTGTCATCGAACTTGATGGCGGGCAACATGACGAGCCGAAGCAACACACGCATGATCTGCGGCGCGACCGCTTCCTCGCGAGCCAAGGCTATCGGACATTGCGGTTTCGGAATCTGGATGTGCTGGATAACATCGACGGCGTGATGGAACAGATTCTTCAACACCTCGATGAGCCTCAGCATCGCCCCCCACCCGGAGCGCTTCGCGCTCCGACCTCCCCACAGAGGGGGAGGTAGATGATGCGTTTGCGCCAACTTCAGCATCGCCCCCCACAGAGGGGGAGGTGATTCATGTTGTTGTCTCTCCGCGACGTGTCGAAGTCCTTCGCCTCGGGCACGCAGGCGCTCAAGGGGCTGACCCTCGACGTCGGCGCGGGCGAGTTCCTGTCGCTGGTGGGACCGTCGGGCTGCGGCAAGTCGACGGCGCTTCGGCTGATCGCCGGACTGATCGCGCCCGACGGCGGCGCGGTGAATTTTGCCGGCGACAAGCCGGAGACCGGTTTCGTCTTCCAGGAGCCGACGCTGATGCCCTGGGCGAATGCGCTGACGAATGCGCGACTGGCGCTCGATCTCGAAGGCGTGGCGCGCGGCGAGGCGGAAGCGCGTGCGGCGGAAGCGCTGGCGCGCGCGGGACTGAAGGGCTTCGAGCAGGCGTTCCCGCGCGAACTTTCCGGCGGCATGAAGATGCGCGTGTCAATCGCCCGCGCCATCGCCGCCAAACCCAAGCTTCTGCTGATGGACGAGCCGTTTGCCGCGCTCGACGAACCGGCGCGACAGGCGCTCAACGACGACCTGCTGACACTGTGGCGCGAGGACGGCATGACGATCGTCTTCGTGACGCATTCCGTCTACGAAAGCGCCTATCTTTCGACCCGCGTGGCGGTGTTCTCGGCACGGCCGGGACGCGTGGTGGAAGAGATCGCGCTGAAGCCGCCTGCTCAGCGCGACGAGCGCTACAGACTGACGCCGGAATTCGCGGCGGCGGCGGGTCGGATTTCCGCCGCGCTGAAGGCCAAGCCATGAAGGCGGCGCTGAAATATCTTCTGCCCTTCGCGCTCGGCGTTGCGGTGCTCGCCGCGTGGCAGATCACGGTCAGGGCGCTCGACGTGCCGGTCTATCTGGTGCCGGCGCCGAGCGACATCGCGCGCGCCTTCGCCGACAACTTCCCCAGCCTGATGGCCTCGCTGTGGGCGACGCTGCAGGTGACGCTGATCGCCTTCGTGCTGGCTACGGCGGGCGGCGTGGGCCTGGCGGTGATCTTCAGCCAGAGCCGCATGGTGGAGAACACGCTCTATCCCTATGCGGTGGCGCTGCAGGTGACGCCGGTGGTGGCGATCGCGCCGCTCATCCTGATCTGGGTGGGCTACGACCGCATCGAACTGGCGCTGATCCTCATCGCCTTCCTGGTGTCGTTCTTCCCCATCCTGTCGAACACCACGCTGGGATTGAAGTCGGCCGATCACAATCTGATCGACCTGTTCAAGCTCTACGGCGCCAGCCGCTGGCAGATTCTGGTGCGGCTGCAATTGCCGAGCGCCCTGCCCTATCTGCTCGGCGCCATGAAGATCGCGGGCGGGCTGGCGCTGATCGGCGCGGTGGTGGCGGAGTTCGTCGCCGGCTCCGGCACCGCCACGGGCCTCGCCTGGCGTATCATCGAAGCAGGCAACCGGCTCGAAATCGCCAAGATGTTCGCCTGCCTCGCCCTTCTGGCCGCGCTGGGCATCGCCATCTTCGCGGCGCTGTCGGCGCTGGAATACGCGCTGCTGCACAAGTGGCACGAGAGTGCGCTGAAGAAACAGGGATGAAACGCGCATAGCCCGCCTTGCCGATCGGCGCTAAACTGGCGTTGCAACGCAGTCTGGAGCATGCGGGGCACAGGGGGTTTCGCGCCGCGCATGCGTCCGATGGGGGACCGCATGAAAATCCACACACTGGTGCTGACGTCACTCGCCTGTCTGATGCTGGCGGGCTGTTATGAATCGAAGAGCAATCTGCTCGATACCGCAGCGGCGCGCCAGCCGATTACCAGCAACGGCGACTGGACCGACAACCGCAAGGACTCCAGCTATCACGACCGGCTGAGCGTGCGCTCCGACGGCTGGTACGATTTCAGCGAAGCGGAGATCAACAAGGACGGCACGGAAGGTACGTGGGAAACCCATACCGTGCTGCTCAACGATCTGGGCAACAGCAACGGCTGGGCGCTCTATGCCTATACGACCTGGGACGACAGCGAGAAGGCCTATGTCTACGGCATCGTGGCGATCAACAACGGCGTGTGGCGTTCGGCGCAGCCGAGCTGCGACACGGTGATGGACGACAACCCGCCGGAGCTCGCCATCGCGCAGCAGGCCGGCGCGACGCTCGACAAGGACGCGGGCGTCTGCGAGTTCACTTCCACCGCCAGCCTGCTGCAAGCCTTGCAGAACTACGCCAACACCGACAGCTTCTGGAAGAGCATCAACCGGACGGATTAGAGGCCGTTTTCCGCGGTGCGGATTCCGGCAAGGCGAGCATCACCAGCAGTCCGATCAGGCAGGCGGCGGTCCAGTACCAAGCCGGGGCCAGCGGATTGCCGGTGACGCGGATCAGCCAGGTGATGACGAACTGCGTCGAACCGCCGAAGATCGAGATGGCGAAGGCATAGACGGTGGCGACCGCGCCGGAGCGGATACGCGCCGGCAGCGATTCCGTCAGCGACACGATGATCGGCGGCGACGACAATGCGAACAGCAGCATGAGTCCGCCCATCGCGGCATAGAGCGTCAGCACGGATGGATAATGCGAGATCAGCCAGAAGGCCGGCAGGATCGAGAGCAGCATCAGTACCGTGGGCAGTATCATCACCGGCTTGCGGCCGAAGCGGTCCGACAACAATCCGCTCACCGGCTCGAAGGTGACGGCGACCAGTGACGTCACCACCGTGACGCCGAAGGAAATGTTGGCGGGCAGGTGCAGGGTGACAAGCGAATAGGTCGCCATGTAATCGATGACGTAATTGGCGATGGTTGTGCTGGCCAGCAGCAGCAGCCCGCAGATCAGCACGCGCAGATAGGGCATGACGTTGGCGGGGAAGCGAAGCGTGCCGCGGGTGGCGTCCGGCGCCAGCGCCGCGTCGTCGGCGGCGTGCAGCGTCTCGGGCAGGCTTTTGCGGATCATGATGCCGAAGGGCACGATGACGACACCGGCGAGGAAGGCAAAACGCCAGCCCCAGGTTTCGAGCATCGTATGGCTCAGCGTGGTGGCGAGCACGACGCCGACCGCCGAGGCGATCAGCACAGCGGCGTCCTGGCTGGCATATTGCATCGAGCCGTAGAAGCCGCGGCGTTCCGGCGGCGCCGCCTCGATCAGATAAGCGGTGGTGGGGCCCACTTCGCCGCCCAGCGCGAAGCCCTGGATGAGACGGAAAAGCACCAGCAGGATCGGCGCGGCGATGCCGATCGTGGCGTAGCCCGGCGTCAACGCCACGCCCAGCATGCCCGCGCCCATCATCGCGAAAGAGATCAGCATGGCGGGCTTGCGGCCGATGCGGTCGCCGAGACTGCCCAGCACGATGCCGCCGATCGGTCGCGTCACGAAGCCGATACCGAAGGTGGCGAGCGACAAGAGCAGGCTGATAGACGCGTCGTTGGCCGGGAAATAAGCCTTGCCGATGTAGACGGCGAAGATCGCGTAACAGAGGAAATCGTAGAACTCGAGACCGTTGCCCAGCACAACGGCGAAGACGTGACGCGCGGGGATGGAGCGGCGTACCGCAGGGCTTTCCGTCGCAATCGGCCCCGGTGCTCTCATGCCGGCGTTCCCATCATCGTCCCAGACCTCGCAGCATGCACGAGGTTTGCGGATTCGCAAAATGACGCAGCGTCCTTCGAGGCTCCCCCGGCGCAAAGCCGGAGGAGCGCCTCAGGATGACGGTGCTGCCATCTGCACAGATTTCCGGCGGCGGTCGGCGAGCCAATACAGCGTCAAGCCGACCGCCAGCATGACCGCCGTCGACAGCACCATCTTGAGAAAGGTCGCCAGCGGATGCGCGTCGCTGCCGTTGGGGATCAGCGTGCAGACGATGGCGATCAGGGTGGAGATCAGACCGATCACGGCGAGGACGATGCTGGTGCGGGCGCCGCCGGGCGGCCGCCAGGCGCCGGGCACGGGCGCACCGCGCGAAAATTTCAGATAGACGGCGAACAGGAAGACATAAGGAATCGTCACCGTCAGAACGCTCATGGAGACCAGGAAGTCGTAGGCGCCGCCGACGCTTTCGCCCGCCTGGCTGAGCACCACGAAGGTCAGCATCAATGCGCCCTGCAGCAGGATGGCGGCCGTCGGCGCGCCGGTCTTGGGATTGCGCCGGGCGAAGAGCGGCGGCAGGAAGTGGTCGATGCCCGCGGCGAAAGGCAGACGCGCGCCGACGCCGAACCAGGCGACGAAGGCACCCATCGAGGCCAGCGCGAAGGCCGCCACGGTCCACGGTCCCAGCGACGGCAGGCCGACGCGGCCGAGGCCGCTCTTCAGCACGTCGGGGAAGCCGGCAAGGCGGGTCAACTCGCTCTGCGGCAGCACGATCAGCATCGCCACCGTGCCGGCGATGTAGATCAGCACCATCGAGACGCCGACGATCATCAGCACCCGCAGAATGGTGCGCATGCCGCCTTCGATGTCGTTGCGCAGGAAGGCGATGGATTCCACGCCGGCGATGGCGAACACCATCGTGCTCCACAGGATCGCCGTGTCGAAATTCATCTTCGGGAGATAGGAGGCGTGCGCGAACTGCGTCGCGCTGTGGCCGTGCAGCCCCAGGAAGACGGCGATCGCCACGATCACCAGGAAGGCGAACCAGTTGCCGGCGGCGCCGAGATTGGTCAGCCATTTGCCGTAATGGAAGCCCAGCAGCTGCACGCCGATCACCAGGAAGGCGAGCGCCAGCGAGATCGCCAGATAGAGCGGCCCGCTTTGCGTGCCCGCGCCGATCGCCGCCGTGATGAGCCCCGCGAGGAAATAGAGAATGCTGGCGAAGAAAGGCATCAGGCTGAACCAGTAGAACCAGCCGCAGAGAAAGCCGGCCAGCGGCCCGAAAGCCTCCCGCGCCCAGGCATAGATGCCGCCTTCGGCTTCGATGCGCGTGGTGAGTTCCGCCGTCGCCACCGCCAGCGGCAGGAAGAAGACGAACAGCGACACCAGCCAGAGCGGCAACGCGGCGGGACCGACCGCGGCGGCCACCGCCAGCCAGCGCAGGCCGATGTTCATCACGATGCCGTAAAGCGCGGCGTCGAGGAATTTGAGC
>JAGWJY010000050.1 GCA_028865545.1 Alphaproteobacteria bacterium
TCTTCGTAACGTGTCCGTTCATGAGACCACGTAGCGGTCTTCCTAAACCCTAATAGCTCGACGAAGGCACGAACGTCTGCCACACGAGTGCCTGACGGCAGCTTGCTTTCGGATGAGTAGCTCATTTCGGAATCAATATGATCATGCAGTTCGGCTGCGTTTTCCAAGCAAATATGCCGACTGTGCAGTATACCACATCAGGCCATACCCCCGTACGTACGGCCTTAAGGCATATAAACTGCTGGGTTTCCACAGCCCGTCTTCGCCCGGCGGGCTACGCGCGCACACTTCTGCGATCGCACCAGGGTTTCAGGGCCCGATCGTGACCATCACGACGCTGTGGCCTTCCACGTTGGCGGTAAAGGACCTGCGACGGGTTCCGAAATCCCAATGACGCCAAAGATCGCGCACCGTGGCCTTCAGATCGTCGGGATAATTCAACGCGCTCCAGTCGACCGTGATGTCGTGCGGCGTGGTGCTGCGATTGAGAAGAACCACCGCGCGGGCACGCGCGCCGACGGCCGCGCCCGCTCCTCGGAAAATCCAACCGGTGTTACGCCGCGCCGTATTCGTAAAGCGCGATGCTGGTCGGTGCGATGGAAAGCGTCTTCGCCGTCGCGTCGAAGCTGTCCTCGGCGATGGTGACCGCCGGCGCTTTGCCGACGGAATTCATGGAGTCGAGACCAGCGGCCGCCAGGCTCCATTTCCGCCCCGTGGCGGCGGAGGCGAAACCCGCCAATGACATATTGAGGGACCTCGCCTCTTCCGTGGCGTTGACGATCGCCACGACCAGCGCCTTGCGGTCGGTGGTCAGCGCCGCCGAGACATCGAGCGGCCAAGTTGCGCTGCCGGTGTTGACCTTCGGCTGATCGCCGCCGACCGGGTATTTGGGCGGCGGCACCGGCGCGTTGCCCGTCACCGCCACCGGGATTTTTCCGAAATGACGGTTGTAGAGCTGGAAGACGCGGCCATAGGCGCTGATCACCGATTGCGTGCGATTGTAATCGAGCCAGCCCATCGCCATGGTGAAAGCCGCCATCTCGATGAAATCCGAATGGCGGAAGAACTCGTGGAACATCCGCGAGATGGCCAAGCAGCCCTTAAGATCCGGCTTGAAGTGATAGGCCCACTCGTCGAAGAACACCTTGACCTTGCCTTCGTCGAGTTTGGGGAAGCGCTGTTTGTACACCGCCCAGCAGTCGGCCATCGTCGCCACGCGCTGGGCCGGGGCCTGCGCCCATTCGACCAGCGTCTGTGTGATGTCCTCGTTCTTGCCGGTCTTGAGATTGAAATGCTTGTTCTCCGGCGGATAGGCGTGCGTCGCGAGCGCATCGAACTTGCCCCAGCAATTCTTGAGCATGCCGCCGGCCCAGTCGCGGTCCGAACCGTATGGCACGAGGGGGCTTCCCGAACCGGGCAGGATGCCCTGGCCCGTCGTCATCTCGTCGACGAAGCCGCCCGGCACGATGATGTAAATGGACGGATCGACCTTGCGCATTTCGTCGGCAAACAGGTTGTGCTTGATCGTGTATTGATCGAGGGCCATGTGGCCGAGCTGCCAGTGGCCGTACATCTCGTTGCCGACGTTCCAGTAATGGACCTTGTAAGGCTCGGGATGGCCATTGGCCGCACGCCGGGCGCCCCATTCGGTGGTCGCGGCGCCGTTGACATATTCCACCAGCTCGGCGCCGGAGCGCGGCTCGCCGAAGCCGGTGTTGACGCACCATTCCGGCTCGATGCCGAGAATGTCCTGGCACATCTGCAGCAGTTCATCCACGCCCACGTCGTTGGGCTGCGGGAAATGCCACTGCGGATCGAAGATCGGCGGGCGCTTGTCGGGATCGCCGATGGTGTTCTTCCAGTCGTAGCCCGAGATGAAATTGCCGCCGGGCATGCGCAGGATCTTGCAGTCCATCTCCTTCATCAGCGCCATGGTGTCGGCGCGGAAGCCCTTGATGTTGTCGGCGGGCATCAGCGAGACGGCACCAACGCGGAAGGTGCCCGTTCCCCTGCCCACGATCTCGATGCGGCCCTCGGTGGTGTCGGCCGCACAGGAGAACTTCAGCGGCAGCGTCGCCCAATCGCTCGCGGCGGGAACGCGGATCGTCTGCCGGTCGTCGGCGCCCTTGCCCCAGATCAGCGTCACGGAAATCTCGGTGGCGGGCACGGCAGCCACCACGATGCGTCCCGTGTAGTCCTTGCCGGCGGCGAGCGACAGGCCGGATTGGGCGATGCCGAGGGGAGTCGGGCCCGCCAGGTGAACCACCGGGCTCTGTTCGCCGACATAGGGCGCGGCGGTGTCCATTACGACGGACGAATCCGGTCCGACCGGCACCCATTTGTTCGGAGGCGCCATCCTGGGGCCGCGCCGCTCCGGTTCGGCCAGCGGCTTCGAGTCCACGGGATGGTAGAACTTGCGGTCGTCGAGCACCTCGCTCCAGAAGCTGTAATTGATGAGATTGCCGATGTGCTCGATGAATCCGCCATACAGCAGATCGGGCAGCGGATGGCCGGCTTTCCCCGCATCCACCAAGGCCGATACGGACGAGGACGTCGCGGCGCTGGCCGGCAAAGCGGACGCCAGCCCCAGCAGAAGCGAACTCTCAATTGCGGCTCTGCGTGTGATGTTCAAGCCATCGGTGCCCGCCATATGTCTTCTCCCAATCGAGTTGCAGGCCGCCCTTGCCGCCCGGCTCGCCATGGCGCGAACCGGACGCGGGTCAGCCCTTGTCTATTGACAGACAATTACACTATTGAGGCCAGAAGTGCCCACCAAAATAAGCCTCGGCCGGAAGATGCGGGGCAGCAATCTTGCGCCGGCCGCGCCCCAGCAAAGGCGCGCCGCGAATGCGGTTTCCGTGTTTCTCGAATGCCGCAGAGACAGTCTTCTCGGGAGAGACGCAACACCAAACGAGCTGCCAACGCCCATCTTTCGATGCGGGTCGGCCAGGCTTCACATTCGGCTTGCCTCAGCCCCGCCACGCGGGGCGAAGCGTGGTGCCCAGAAGAGGACTCGAACCTCCACGCCTTGCAGCGCTAGTACCTGAAACTAGTGCGTCTACCAATTCCGCCATCTGGGCACGATGGGGCGGGATGTTTAGGGAGGGTCCGGGTCCAAGTCAACGCGAATGGGCGGCCCCCCTCGCCAGGGCCTTTGCCGCAGGTCAACACCAATCGGACAAGCGCCCTCCGGCGCGCTAAAATGACCGGAATCGCAGGGAGGAACGCCATGATCGTGACAACCACCGAGAATGTGCCGGGATACCGCCGGACCAAGACATTGGGCCAGTGTTTCGGCGTGGTGGTGCGCTCGCGCGGGATCGGCGGCAACATCATCGCCAGCCTGCGCACGATCATCGGCGGCGAAATCCACGAATACACCCAGCTGCTGGAGGAAACCCGGCGGCAGGCCGTCGACCGGCTGGTCGTCAACGCCACGGCCATGGGGGCCAATGCCGTGGTGATGATGCGCTTCGACTCCTCGGAAATCGGCCAGATGATGAGCGAGATCGTCGCCTACGGCACGGCCGCAGTCCTCGAGGAAGAGAAATAGATGCTGCGCAATATCGTTCTGGTGCTCGGCGGAACGCTGCTGGCCGCCGGGCTGGTGGCGCTGATCGGCGGGGCCTTCGCGCCCGCCCTGATCGCCATGGTCTGGGGCGCGATCATCGTCTTCGGCATCCTGTACGAGCGCTACGCCTACAAAAACATCGTCGCACAGGCGCCGACCGGCAAATACTGGGTGAAAACGACCGAGCGCTTCGTCGACGATAAAACCGGCAAGACTGTGACAGTTCATACCAATACGGTGACGGGCGAGCGGGCTTACGTCGCCGAATAGCCGCAGGCCCATTTTCCAGCTTTTTGTCTTGGGGGAGCTTCGCTATGAATGCGTCTGAGACAGAGATGCGGGAAGCAATGACCTACGAGCTGGTTACGGTATTCGGCGGCAGCGGTTTCATCGGCCGTCATACGGTGCGGGCGCTGGCCCAGGCCGGTTATCGGGTTCGCGTCGCCGTGCGCAAGCCGAACAACGCCAATTACCTGCTGCCCGCAGGAACGGTCGGCCAGATCCAGATCCTGAAAAGCAATGTGCTGCGCGACGACGACGTCGCGGAGGCCGTGCACGGCGCGCATGCCGTCATCAATCTGGTCGGCGTGCTGAAGCCGTGGGGCTCGCAGCGTTTCGAAGCATTGCATGTAGATGCGGCGGCGCGCGTCGCGGCGGCGGCGGCAGAGGCCGGCGCCCAGGTGATGGTGCATCTGTCGGCGCTGGGCGCCTCGCTGGAATCGGCGTCGAGCTACGCCCGCAGCAAGGCCAAGGGCGAAGCCAAGGTGCGCGAAGCCTTTCCGGCCGCCACCATTCTCCGCCCATCGCTGGTGTTCGGACCGGAAGACGACTTCTTCAACCGCTTCGCCGGCATGGCGCGCTTCTCGCCCTTCCTGCCGCTGATCGGCGGCGGCCAGACGAAATTCCAGCCGGTGTTCGTCGGCGATGTCGCGGCGGCGATCCGCAAGGCCGTCGTCGATCCGGCAACCGCGCGCGGCCGCGCCTATGATCTCGGCGGTCCGGTGGCCTACAGCTTCCGGGAGCTGCTGGAGATCGTGCTGCGGGACACCGGGCGCAGGCGCATCCTGCTGCCCATCCCCTTCGCGCTGGCGTCGTTCGGCGCGGCGCTGACCCAGTTCCTGCCGCTGGCGCCGCTGACCATGGATCAGGTGACGCTGCTCAAGCAGGACAATGTGCTGCTCAAAGGCGCGCTGACCTTCGACGATCTGCGGCTCGATCCCACCACGGTGGAAGCCATCGTGCCGAGCTATCTGTGGCGCTTCCGGCCCAAGGGCCAGTTCCACGCCATGGCTAGTGCATCAGCAGGTACGCCGTAAGCAGCACGCCGGACGCCAGCCGGTACCAGCCGAAGGGCTTCAGGCCGTAGCGGCCGATGAAGCCGATGAACGTCTTCACCACGCCATAAGCGACGATGAACGACACCACGAAGCCGATGGCGATGTCGGTGCCGGCGGCGGCCGACATCAGGTCCCACTTCTTATACATCTCGAAGACGGTCGCGCCGAACATCGTCGGTACCGCGAGATAGAAGGTGAAGGCGGCGGCGGCCTTGCGCTCGACGCCGAGCAGTTCGCCGCCCAGGATGGTGGCGCCGGAGCGCGACACGCCGGGCAGGATCGCGAGACACTGGCAGAAGCCGATCTGCAGCGCCTTGGCGAACGGCAGATGGTCGCCGTCCAGGTATTTCGGCTTGGGCGCGATGCGCTCGAAGATCAGGATGATGACGCCGCCGACGATCCACGAGGTGGCGATCACCGGCAGGGCGAAGCTGGGCTGCAGCAGATAGCCGTTGATGTATTTGATCAGCGCCGCACCGATGATCGCCGCCGGGAAAAAGGCGACGATGACGTTGATGGCGAACTGGCGCGCCTCGGCGGAGGTCGGCAGGCCCACCAGCACGTCCCAGAATTTGCGCCAATAGACGGCCACCACCGACAGGATGGCGCCGAGCTGGATGATGATGGTGAAGGCTTCCCATTTGTCGTCGGGCAGACCGAGCAGATGCTCGGTGACCAACAGATGGCCGGTGGATGACACCGGCAAAAACTCAGTCAGGCCTTCGACGATCCCGAGCAGGATCGAATTGACGATGTCGTGCATGGGAATCCTTGAGGGCGACGAATGCGCCACTCGTAACATGCGCCGCGCATGCGTCCTATAATGCCCGGTATTTCCATCCAAAAATTATATATGACAGATTTATTGACTTATGTTGACAGCGAAGCTCTGGCGGCCGCTATGCATTTTCACGATACCCACAAATCATAAGTCAGCATCATTGTCGCATATTCATATTATTGCTGGATTCCCCGGCGTGTCTGGAATATTGAGCCCGCATGGTCGAGAAAATGCTCAAATTCATCAGCCTGGGACGCCGCATGCCTGAAAAGCGGACGGCCGAGGTCCGCGCGCGCGATTTCCACGAAATCTATGCCGAGTTCATCGCGGAAAAAGCCGCCGAACAGGCGTCGCGCTGTTCGCAATGCGGGGTGCCGTTCTGCCAGGTGCACTGCCCGCTCTCCAACAACATCCCGGACTGGCTGAAGCTGACGGCCGAAGGCCGCCTGGAAGAAGCCTATGAGCTGTCGCAGGCGACCAACAACATGCCGGAGATCTGCGGCCGCATCTGCCCGCAGGACCGGCTGTGCGAAGGCAATTGCGTCATCGAGCAATCCGGCCACGGCACGGTGACCATCGGCGCCGTCGAAAAATACATCAACGACACGGCCTGGGAGCGCGGCTGGGTGCAGCCGCTCAAGCCGCGCCGCGAGCGCCGCGAATCCATCGGCATCATCGGCGCCGGCCCCGCCGGACTCGCCGCCGCCGAGGAACTGCGCCGCAAGGGCTACAAGGTCACGGTTTACGACCGTCACGACCGCGCCGGTGGCCTGCTGATCTACGGCATCCCGAATTTCAAACTGGAAAAAGAAGTGGTGACGCGCCGCGTGCAGCGGCTCGAACAAGGCGGCATCGTCTTCCGGCTCGGCTTCGAGGTCGGCCGCGACGCCTCGCTCGCCGAGCTGCGCGGCAAACACGACGCGGTGTTCGTCGCCACCGGCGTCTACAAGCCGCGCGAGATCGAAGCGCCCGGCGTTGGCCTCGATCGCATCGTGCCGGCCCTGGACTATCTGATCGCCTCGAACCGCACCGGCCTGGGCGACAGCGTGGCCGATTTCGAATCCGGGCGGCTCGACGCCAAGGACAAGGACGTCGCCGTGATCGGCGGCGGCGACACCGCGATGGACTGCGTGCGCACGGCGGTGCGCCAGGGCGCGAAATCCGTCGCCTGCGTCTATCGCCGCGACCGCGAAAACATGCCCGGCAGCATGCGCGAAGTCGCCAACGCCGAAGAAGAAGGCGTGGATTTCAAGTGGCTGACGCTGCCCAAGGGCTTTCTCGGCATGGACAACGTCGAAGGCGTGCTGATCTCGCGCATGCGGCTCGGCCTGCCCGACGCCACCGGCCGCAAGACGCCCGAGGAAATCAAAGGCGCCGACTTCACGCTGAAGGCCGATCTCGTCATCAAGGCGCTGGGCTTCGATCCGGAATATCTGCCGGGGAAATTTTCCGCAGCCGACCTTTCGGTGTCCAAATGGGGCACGCTGCGGGTGACGCCGTCCACCATGATGACCAGCATCGACGGCGTGTTCGCCGGCGGCGACATCGTGCGCGGCGCCTCGCTGGTGGTGTGGGCGATCCGCGACGGGCGCGATGCCGCGGCGGCGATCGACAAATATCTCGAAAACAAGGCGCGGATGCGCGTGCCGCAGGCGGCGGAGTGACGACATGAGCCACAAAAACCAAGGCGAACAGGACATTGCCCGCTTCATCGCCAATGCGAAGATGCTGGAAGAGAATCACGCCTATTCGCCCGAGCAGGAGCACGACGCCTGCGGCGTCGGCCTGGTGGCGGCCATCGACGGCAAGCCGCGCCGCGAAGTGGTGACGCGCGCCATCGAGGCGCTGAAAGCCGTGTGGCACCGCGGCGCCGTCGACGCCGACGGCAAGACCGGCGACGGCGCCGGCATCCATCTGCAGGTGCCGCAGGATTTCTTCCGCGCCCAGGTCGAGCAGACCGGCCACAAGCTGCGCTCCAAGCGCATCGCCGTCGGCCAGATCTTCCTGCCGCGCACCGACTATGTGGCGCAGGAAACCTGCCGCACCATCGTCGAAGCCGAGATCCTGCGGTCCGGCTTCTATCTCTATGGCTGGCGCCAGGTGCCGGTGGACATTTCCATCATCGGCGAAAAGGCCAACGCCACCCGCCCGGAAATCGAGCAGATCATGTTCGATGCCGGCGAAAGCGAAGACCTCGAAACGCTCGACCGGCGGCTTTATCTCTGTCGGCGGCGCATCGAGAAAGGCATCCGCAACGCCGCCATCCAGGACTTCTATATCTGTTCGCTGTCGACGCGCTCGCTGATCTACAAGGGCATGTTCCTGGCCGAACAGCTGTCGAACTTCTATCCGGACCTGAAGGACGAGCGTTTCGTCTCGGCCTTCGCCATCTTCCATCAGCGCTATTCGACCAACACCTTCCCGACCTGGCGGCTGGCGCAGCCCTTCCGCATGCTGGCGCATAACGGCGAGATCAACACGCTGAAGGGCAACGCCAACTGGATGAAGAACCACGAGGTCAAGATGGCCTCGGCGCTGTTCGGTCCCTCCGGCGAGGACATCAAGCCGATCATCCAGCCCGGCAGTTCCGACTCCGCCGCGCTCGATGCGGTGTTCGAAGTGATGGTGCGCGCCGGCCGCACGGCGCCGCTCGCCAAGACCATCCTGATCCCGGAAGCCTGGTCGAAACACGCCTCCACCATGCCCGAGAGCCATCGGGCGATGTACGCCTACGCCAACGCGGTGATGGAACCCTGGGACGGCCCGGCGGCCATCGCCGCCACGGACGGCCGCTGGGTGATCGCCGGCATGGACCGCAACGGGCTGCGTCCGTCGCGCTATTCGGTGACCGACGACGGATTGCTGTTCGTCGGCTCGGAAACCGGCATGGTGGTGCTCAACGACACCCATATCACCCGCAAGGGCCGCGTCGGCCCCGGCCAGATGGTGGCGCTCGATCTCGACGAAGGCGTTTTCTACGAGGACCGCCAGATCAAGGACCGCCTCGCCGGCGAATATCCCTATGAGGAATGGACCAAGAAGATCGTCGATCTCGAGCCCATCATCGGGCCGGGCGAAGAGCCGAGACTGTTCGACAGGCAGGTGCTGAAGCGCCGCCAGATGGCCGCCGGCTATACGGTCGAAGACCTCGAGCTGATCCTTCATCCGATGGTGGAGGACGGCAAGGAGCCGATCGGCTCGATGGGCGACGACACGCCGCTGGCGGTGCTGTCGGACAAGTACCGCCCGTTGTCGCATTACTTCCGGCAGAATTTCAGCCAGGTCACCAATCCGCCGATCGATCCCTTGCGCGAAGAACGGGTGATGAGCCTGAAGACGCGCTTCCGCAATCTCGGCAACGTGCTGGTGCAGGACGAGAAGCAGGCCGAAGTCTTCGTGCTGGAAAGCCCGGTGATCTCCACCGGCATGTTCCTGCGCATGAAGGAGCATCTGGAAGGCCGCTTCTACGAGATCGACTGTGTCTTTGCCGTGAAGAACGGCGGGCCGCATGAAGGGGCGCTGGCGGCGGCCATCGAGCGCATCCGCAGCGAAGCCGAAGAGGCGGTGCTGCAGGGTTACAACCATTTGATCCTGACCGACGAGCGCGTCACGCCGGAACTCGCGGCGATCCCGATGATCCTGGCGACCGGCGCGGTGCATTCGCATCTCGTCCGCCGCGGCCTGCGCACCTACACCTCGATCAATGTGCGCTCGGCGGAATGCCTCGACACGCATTACTTCGCGGTGCTGATCGGCGTCGGCGCCACCACCGTCAACGCCTATATGGCGCAGGAATGCATCGCCGACCGTCACGCCCGCGGGTTGTTCGGCAAGCAGGCGCTGGGGCCTTGCGTCAAACGCTATCTGGATTCGGTGAGCGCCGGACTGCTGAAGATCATGTCCAAGATGGGCATCTCGGTGATCTCCTCCTATCGCGGCGCCTATCTGTTCGAGGCCGTCGGCCTGTCGCGCTCCATGGTCGCCGACATCTTCCCCGGCATGCCGAGCCGCATCTCCGGCATCGGTCTTTCCGGCATCGCGAAGAAAATCGCGCGCCTGCATGCCCGCTCCTTCGACGAGGACGTCATCGCCCTGCCGATCGGCGGCTTCTACAAGGCGCGCCAGACCGGCGAGACGCACGCAAACCGCGCCGACCTGATCCATCTGCTGCAGACGGCGGTGACCAACGAATCCTATTCGACCTACAAGCGCTATGCCGAAGGCGTGAAGAGCCTGCCGGCCATTTCGCTGCGCCATCTGATGGATTTCCGCTCGAGCGAACAGCCGATCGCGCTGGAGGAAGTGGAATCCATCACGGAAATCCGCAAGCGCTTCGTCACCCCGGGCATGAGCCTGGGAGCGCTGGGACCGGAAGCGCATGAAGCGCTCAACATCGCCATGAACCGGATCGGCGCCAAGTCGGATTCCGGCGAAGGCGGCGAAGACCCGGTGCGCTTCAAGCCGAAGCCCAACGGCGACAACGCCAACTCGGCGATCAAGCAGGTGGCGTCCGGACGCTTCGGCGTGACGGCGGAATATCTCAATCAGTGCCGCGAGCTGGAGATCAAGGTCGCCCAGGGCGCCAAGCCCGGCGAAGGCGGACAGCTGCCCGGCTTCAAGGTCACCGAGATGATCGCCAAGCTGCGGCATTCGACGCCCGGCGTGATGCTGATCTCGCCGCCGCCGCATCACGACATCTATTCGATCGAAGATCTGGCGCAGCTGATCTACGACCTGAAGCAGATCAATCCCCAGGTGCGCGTCTGCGTGAAGCTGGTGTCGGCGACGGGCATCGGCACCATCGCGGCCGGCGTCGCCAAGGCCAAGGCCGACGTCATCCTGATCGCCGGCCACAACGGCGGCACCGGCGCTTCGCCGCAATCCTCGATCAAATATGCCGGCGTGCCCTGGGAGATGGGGCTGACCGAAGCCAACCAGATCCTGACGCTGAACAATCTGCGCCATCGCGTGACCTTGCGCACCGACGGCGGCTTGCGCACCGGACGCGACATCGTCATGGCGGCGATGATGGGCGCCGAGGAATTCGGCATCGGCACCACGGCGCTGGTCGCCATGGGCTGCATCATGGTGCGGCAGTGCCATTCCAACACCTGCCCCGTCGGCGTCTGCACCCAGGACGAAAAGCTGCGCGCCAAGTTCACCGGCACGCCGGAGAAGGTGGTCAACCTGTTCAGCTTCATCGCCGAGGAAGTGCGCGAAATTCTCGCCTCGCTCGGCTTCCGCAAGCTGGAGGACGTGATCGGCCGCACCGACCTGCTCTGCCAGATCAGCCGCGGCGCTGAAGAGCTCGACGATCTCGACCTGAATCCGCTGCTGGTCCAGGCGGACCCGGGCAATTATGCGCGCTATTCCACCCAGAAGGGCCGCAACGAAGTGCCCGACACGCTGGACGCCCAGATCGAGAAGGACGCGCACGCCCTGCTCGATCACGGCGAGAAGATGCAGCTGACCTATAATGTGCGCAACACGATGCGCTCGATCGGCGCGCGCATGTCCTCGCACATCGTGCGCAAATACGGCATGACCGGATTGCCGCCGGGGCATCTGACGCTGCGCCTGCGCGGCTCCTGCGGCCAGTCGCTCGGCGCCTTCGCGGTGCAGGGCATCAAGATCGAAGTGTTCGGCGACTCCAACGACTATGTCGGCAAGGGATTGTCGGGCGCGACGATCAGCCTGCGGCCCATGACCTCCGTCAGCTTCGTGGCGCGCGACAACACCATCATCGGCAACACGGTGCTATACGGCGCCACGGCCGGCCGGCTGTTCGCCGCCGGCCAGGCCGGCGAACGCTTCGCCGTGCGCAATTCCGGGGCGACGGCGGTGGTGGAAGGCTGCGGCTCGAACGGCTGCGAATACATGACGGGCGGCGTGGCGGTCATCCTGGGCGGCGTCGGCGACAATTTCGCGGCCGGCATGACCGGCGGCATGGCCTTCGTCTACGACGCCGACGGCCTGTTCGAGCAGCATCTCAATACCGACAGCGTGGTGTGGCAGCGGGTCGAGACGGCGCATTACCAGGATGTGTTGCGCAACCTGATCGAAGAACACCGCACGGAAACCGGCTCGGTCTTCGCCGGCGAGCTGCTGGCGCAGTGGGACGTCGAGCTGCCGCGTTTCTGGCAGGTGGTGCCCAAGGAAATGGTGAGCCGCCTGGCGCATCCGCTGAAGGATGCGGCGCGCGAGGCCATTCCGGCGGAATAGGTTCCCAGTCACGCGGATTCGGGCGCGACATTGTTGCGCTTGAATGCGCGCGCCTGAGGCTCCATATACCCCATGGGGGTATATGAACGATGAGCAAACAGGACCCGAAACTGCTGACCCGCCTCAAGCGCATCGAAGGACAGGTGCGCGGCGTGGCGCGCATGGTCGAGGAAGACCGCTACTGCATCGACATCCTCAACCAGCTCCTGGCGGTCAAGGAAGCCCTCAAGCGCGTCGAGGCGGAAGTGCTCAAGGGGCATGCCGCCCATTGCGTCGCGCACGCGATCAAGAGCGGCGACGCCAAGGACCAGAAACAGAAATTCGACGAATTGGTGGAGTTGTTCGGCCGCTATGGAAAATAACCGCGATCCCGTCTGCGGGATGACACCCAATCCCGAAACCGCCAGAGCCAAGGGCAACTGGCTGAGCTACCAGGGCAAGGACTATTTTTTCTGCTGCGCCGGCTGCAAGGCGAAGTTCGAAACCGATCCGCAGAAATATCTGAGCGCCGCGGCGGCGCCCCGTGCGGAAAAAGCCCGCGATCCGGTTTGCGGCATGACGCCGTTCAAGGACGTCGCCAAGGCCAAGGGCAATCACCTCCATCATCACGGCGAGGACTATTATTTCTGCTCCGCCGGCTGCAAGGCGAAGTTCGCGGCGGAACCGGAGAAGTATCTCCTACCCCTTTCTTCCCCCGTTCACGGAGGAAGTGCCGAGCATGGCGAGGCGAAGGGGGCCGCTGTTGCACATACCCCCTCCCCGTCCTCCGGACGGACCTCCCCCGCAAACGGGGGAGGAAAAGCAGTGGCGAACGCGATCTACACCTGCCCGATGCATCCGGAGGTGAAGCAGGTCGGACCTGGCGATTGTCCGATCTGCGGCATGGCGCTGGAACCAGCGGATCCCGCCGCGGCGCAGGACGATTCCGAATATCGCGACATGCTGAACCGCTTCAAAGTTTCCCTGGCGCTGGCGGTGCCGGTGTTCGTGCTGGCGATGCTGGGCGATACCGGAAAATTCGACGCGCTGATTTCGCCGCTGCTGCGCGACTGGATCGAAGCAGCCCTCTCCTTGCCGGTCGTGCTGTGGGCGGCCTGGCCGTTCTATGTCCGCGGCTGGAAAGGCGCGGTCACCGGCCATGCCAACATGTTCACGCTGATCGGCATGGGCGTCGGCGTCGCCTTTTTCTACAGCCTATTCGCGCTGCTGTTTCCCGCCGCGATTCCGGAAGCCTATCGCATGGGCGGCCTGCCGCCGGTCTATTTCGAGGCGGCCGCCGTCATCGTCGCCCTGGTGCTGATGGGTCAGGTGCTGGAATTGCGGGCGCGCGCCAACACCGGCGCGGCCGTGCGCGCGCTGCTTGACCTGTCGCCCAAGACCGTGCGGCGTCGCACGGCGAACGGCAACGAGGAAGTTCCGCTGTCCGATATTCATGTCGGCGACGAACTCGTCGTGCGGCCCGGCGATTCCGTACCGACCGATGGGGACGTAATAGAAGGCGAAAGCGCCGTCGACGAATCCATGATCACCGGCGAAGCCATGCCGGTGACGAAAGTACCGGGCGACACCGTTACGGGCGGGACGCTCAACAGCAACGGCGCGCTCGTCGTGCGTGCGACGCGTGTCGGCGCCGATACGATGCTATCCAAGATCGTCGCCCTGGTCGCCGAGGCGCAGCGTAGCCGCGCCCCGACGCAGAGCCTCGCCGACGCCGTGGCGGCCTGGTTTGTGCCGGCGGTGGTGAGCGCCGCCGTGGTCGCCTTCACGGTCTGGTATGTCTGGGGTCCGGCACCCGCCTTCGACTACGCCCTATTGGCAGCCGTCTCTGTATTGATCGTCGCCTGCCCCTGCGCGCTGGGTCTGGCGACGCCGATGTCGGTGATGGTGTCGGTCGGCAAAGGCGCACAGTCCGGCGTTCTGGTCCGCAATGCGGCGGCGCTGGAGCTGCTGGCCAAGGCCGACGTGCTGGTCGTCGACAAGACGGGCACGATCACCGAAGGCAAGCCGACACTGGCCGCCGTGCACACCACTTCAAATTCGAACGAAGACGAAGTCGTTACTATCGCGGCGGCGCTGGAAAGCAAGAGCGCACATCCCCTCGCCCACGCCATCACGGAAGGCGCCAAGAAAAGATCGCTGGCGCTGCCAGAGGTGACGGAGTTCGCCAACATCACCGGGCAAGGCCTGCAAGGCATGATCGGTGGCGCGCGCGCGATCATCGGTCATGCGGGTTTCCTGCAGAGCCGCGGTGTCGACACCGCGCCGCTGGCCGCCGAGGCGGAAAGATTGCGGGAAGGCGGCGCCACAGCGATGTTCGTGGCGCTGAGCGACCGCCTGATCGGCCTTGTCGCCGCCAAGGATCCACTGAAAGCCGACGCCCGCAAGCTGCTGCAGGCACTGCGCCGTGACGGCCTCGCCATCACCATGGCGACGGGCGACGCGGAAGCCACAGCGAAGGCCATCGCCCGCGAAGCCGGTTTGGAAACCGTCGTTGCGGGGCTGACGCCGGAGGGCAAGACCGACCTGATCAAACACCTGCAGCGCGAGGGCCGCGTGGTGGCGTTCGCGGGCGACGGCGTCAACGATGCGCCGGCGCTGGCTGCCGCCGACGTCTCCATCGCCATGGGAACCGGCTCGGACGCCGCCATCGAGACGGCAGGGCTGACGCTCTTGAAAGGCGATCTCGCGGCGCTGTTGCGGGCCCGCAGGCTGGCACGCGCGACGGTGCGCAACATGAAACAGAATTTGTTCTTCGCCTTCGTCTACAATTCCTTCGGCGTGCCGATCGCGGCGGGCATCCTGTACCCCTTCACCGGCTGGTTGCTGTCGCCCATGCTGGCCGCCGCCGCCATGAGCTTCAGTTCGGTGTCGGTCATCGGCAACGCGTTGCGCCTGAGGCGGGTGAAGCTTTAACGTAGCCACCATGGGGGATCGATTCCGAGTTGCCGCCGGAAAGTTGCGCGCCTTCGCCCGCTGGACCTGGTATGGCGACGGCGTTCGCACACCGTGGCTGCGCCGCGTGGCAGCCGCGATCTTCATTCTCTTCGTCCCGCTGCCCATCCTTTATCTGCTGATCTTCCGTTTCGTGCCGGTGCCGTTCACGCCGCAAATGGCGCTGGATTTCGTCACCTTCCAGCCGGTGCATCACAGCTGGGTGTCCTATGACGACATCTCGCCCAATCTGGCGCATGCGGTGATCGGCTCGGAGGATCAGGACTTCTGCAATCACGACGGCTTCGACTGGAAGGACATCAACGAGGCCGTGAAGCAGCACGAGCGTCACCCCCACAGACGCCTGCGCGGCGCCAGCACCATCAGCCAGCAGGTGGCGCGCACGCTGTTCCTGCTCCCGGTCCGCAGCTGGGTCCGCAAGGGCACCGAGGCTTATCTGACGGTGCTGCTGGAGGCCTTCTGGCCGAAGAAGCGCATCCTCACCGCCTATCTCAACCTGGTCGATTGGGGCCACGGCAATTACGGCGCGGAAGCCGCGTCCGAAGCCTATTTCCACACGCGTGCCTCGGCGCTGACGCGGCTTGAGGCGGCGCGGCTGGCGACCATCCTGCCCGACCCGGACAAATGGCACGCCGCCCGCCCCGGCCCCTATGTCGCGAGCCGTTCGGAGACCGTCGAGTTCCGCGCCTATGAAGTCACGCGCGACGGGCTCAATTGGTGCGTAAGGGACTAGGACCCGCGGCACAGTTTCTCTAGATTGCCCGCCATGCGTCGCCTTATTCACCTTGTGTTTTCACCGCCGTCGCGCCTTGCCCGCCTGATGCTGGGCGAGAAACGTCTGGCCGTCGATCCGCAGGCGGCGGACGACGCAACCGCACATCTGCCGGTCTTCATCGACCTCGACGGCACGCGCTGCGAGGGCCTGTGGGCCATCGTCGATCATCTGGAAGGCGCCTACCCGGAGAATCCGCTGGTTCCGGAAGACGCCGCGGCGCGCGGCGAAGTGCTGCGCTGGCTCGATTGGACGACGACGATCCTGCATGAGCGCGTGACGCGGAAGATCGTCTTCGAGAAGGCCAACCCGCGCTTCACCGGCGGACTGGCGCGCAGCACGCCCGACATGAACGTCATCCGCGGCGGGCGCGAGGCGCTGCGCGAAGCTCTGGCGACAACCGGCAAGGCGGTGGAAGAGCGCGGCAATCTCGCGGGGCGTGTCTGCACGCTCGCCGACCTTGCGCTGGCGGCGCATCTTTCGGCGCTGGACTATTTTGGCGAAGTGCCATGGGATTCCAACGCGATCATGCGCGAATGGTATGTGCGGGTGAAGTCGCGCCCCTCGTTCCGTTCGCTGCTCGCCGACCGCGTGCCGGGCCAGCCGCCGGTGTCGCAATATGCCGAACTCGACTTCTGATCTCCGCGAAGCGATCCGCGTCCGCGCCCTTTCCGAAGGTTTCGATGCGGTGCGCTTTGCGCGCGCGTCGGCGCCGGACAAGGCCGCGGGACGGCTGGACGCTTTCCTGACGCAAGGCCGGCACGGCACGATGGACTGGCTGGCAGGCAACGCCGAGCGGCGCGCCGATCCCGTCGCCCTGTGGCCGGAGGCGAAGAGCGTCGTCGTCCTGGGTGTCAACTACGGCCCCGATCACGAGCCGCTGGACGATTTGAAGGATCGCGAGGCCGGCGCGATTTCCGTTTATGCCAAAGGCGACGACTACCACGATGTCGTGAAAAAGCGGCTCAAACGGCTCGGCGGCTTCATGGTGGAACGCTTTGGCGGCGACGTGAAGGTCTTTGTCGACACCGCGCCGGTGCTGGAAAAACCGCTGGCGCAGCAGGCGGGTCTCGGCTGGCAGGGCAAGCACACCAATCTTGTCAGCCGGGAATATGGCTCATGGCTGTTCCTCGGTTCGGTGTTCACGACGCTGGAGATCGAGGCGGATTCCCCAGAAAGCGATCACTGCGGGGCCTGTCACGCCTGTCTGGACATCTGCCCGACGCAGGCCTTCCCCGCGCCTTATCAACTCGATGCGCGGCGCTGCATTTCCTATCTGACGATCGAACACAAGGGACACATCCCACACGAATTCCGGGAAGCCATCGGCAACCGCATCTATGGCTGCGACGACTGCCTGGCGGTATGCCCCTGGAACAAGTTCGCCCGGACCTCGCGCGAGGCGCAGTTCCATCCGCGCCTGGAACTGAAGCGCGCCCTGCTCGCCGATTTGGCGCGGCTGGACGACGCGGCGTTTCGCGACGTGTTCCGCGGTTCACCGATCAAACGTATCGGCCGCGACCGCTTTATTCGCAATGTGCTGATCGCCATCGGCAATTCGAATGAGAGCGCGCTGGCGGCGGATGCCGAAAGACTGCTCGACGATCCTTCGCCGCTGGTGCGCGCCATGGCCGTGTGGGCGTTGTCGAAGCTGGCCGGCACGGAACGCTTCGCCGCGCTTGCCGCCGCGCGTGCGCCGCACGAAACGGATGCCGAGGTGCGGGAGGAATGGTCCATGCCTCCCGCCTCCCGCATCTGAGGTCTGTCACTGCATCGGCAGGAATTTTCCGTTGCAGCTGCTCCAGGCGGAGGCCGGCGTCTCGGCCTTCACATGCACCACCGTCACCTCGTTGCCTTTCGGCGTGAAGTTCGCACCCTTCGGTCCGATTTCCACCCTGGCGAACTGCGCATGCACCTGGCTCGGCTTGATGCCGCGGATCGTTACACCGTTCAGCAGAACCTCGGTGACATGGTTCGCATCTTTGCCGGCGATCAGGACGTTGCCCGGCGTAAGATCCATGACGTTTTCGATGCGGATGCTTTTGAAGTCCGGAATGCGGTCTCCCGGAATGTTCGGATCGGTGAAGCTCTCGAACGGCGTGTTGTTGTAGAACGGGCTGAGGGCGATCGGCATGTACACGTTGCGCATGCAGATGTTGCGGTAGGTCAGGTCGTGCACCAGACCGCCCTTCGAGTCGTTGCTCTTGACGCGGATGCCGTTGGTCGTGCCGTCTTCCGTCAACCCGTCCACCAGCAGATAGCTGTCGCCGCTGTAGGTCTCGCTGCCGATCGACATGCCGTGACCCTCGTAGAAATGGTTGTCCAGCACGCTCATATGCGTGACGTTGGTCTTGATGGCGATGTTGTCGTCGCCGCTGTCGATCCAGCTGTGCGCCACCGTGAGGTTCGTCGAGTTCCCCGGATCGATGCCGTCGGTGTTCAGCGCCAGCAGGCCGCGGGTCGTCGGGGATTGAATATGTATGCCCCAGGCCGTGAAGCCGTCGGTGTTCTGCACGACGACATGGAAGTTTCCGGAATTGTGCAGCGTGATCTTGTACAGCGTGAAGCCGTCCGCATGATCGGCGATGATCAGGCGCGGACAGCTCTGCAGCAGATGCGCGTGGTGGGCCGCCATCGCCAGCTGCCACCAGGTGAAGCTGTGCCCGATGACCGTCGCGTCGCCCTGCCCGTCGACCGTTCCGTCGCCCATGACCGCGGCGTTCTTCGCATCGGTCACGCTGATCAGCGGCAGGCAGCCATGTCCTTGCGCGGACATGGTGCCGCAACTGCCCGGCGTCTTGTCGTAGAGGCGCGGATTGCGCGAGGCATAAAGCGTCACGCCGCGATCGACGAGCAGCGTCACGCCGCTGCGAAGGTTCAACGGTCCGCTGAGAAAGGCGTTTGAGGCGCCGTCGGATTTCAGCTCGACAGCTTCGCCCGGCGTGCAATGGTCGAGCGCGCTCTGCACCCGCGCGGTGTCGAGCCGGCTTTCGGCGCTGTCCGGAAGCCGGTTGTTGGCGGCGGTCAGTTCGGCGGAAAGGATTGTGCAGGATTTCGGAATGACCGGTTCGACGACGCTGCGCGCGTCCTGGGCCATGACGGTCTGCGCCGACAGCGCCAAGAGCGCGAGCGAAAGAAGTGAAATCCGGATGTGTTTGAAACCGCGACGCATCGATGGGCCTCCCGATTGTTCTGTTCCTGCGCAAGCAGGTTGATGCCGCGGTGATATCCCATTCGGCGAGGCCTCAACAGTACAAATATGCGCGATGCATCAACGGCATAGGCCGAGACATCGCCGGCATGGGCGCAAGCGAATTTGTGACCGTCGGCGCGAAAGAAAATCTACTGGCCCTTCGCCGGCTCCGGCCCCAGCGCTTCCAGATTGCGGCGTGCTTCCTCCACCGCCGCGCCGCCGCCCGGCTGCGAGGCAGCCTTCTTCCAATCGACGCGCGCGCCTTCCTTGTCGCCGACCGAGAATTTCATCATGCCGCGTTCGACGAGCGCCGCCGGATAATCCGGATAGAGTTGCAGCGAGCGCACGATGTCGGTCGCCGCGTCCGCCTTGTGACCGAGCGCCCAGCGGGCGCTGGCGCGCAGCACCAGCAGATCGGCGCGGTTCTGATCCTTGAGCAGCGCCGCGCTGAGATCGTTGTTGGCGCCGGACCAGTCTTTCATCATGGCGTAGGCCCGCGCCCGATCAACGAGATAGCCGACATCATTGGCATTCTGCGACAGCGCGTTGGAAAAGGACCGCACCGCGCTGCCCGCCGCGCCGGCCAGCATCCAGGCATTGCCCGCCTGATCGAAGAGATCGGCGCGATCCAGATTGTTGGAGATCGCACGGTCGCGGGCCAGCCCATCAAGTTCGCGCGCCGCTTCGCCATAACGCTTCAACGCGGTGAGCGCCAGCGCCGAGCAATGTATGGCCGCCACGCCGCCGCCTTCGTTGAGCCAGTTCCGCGCGCTCTCTTCGCCGAGGGCCGGATTTCTCTGCACCAGCGCGACGCATTGCGAATAGCTGCCGACCCGTTCGGCCGCCGCGGATGCCGGAAGCGGAGCAAGCACGAGAAGCGCGAGAAGAAAGCCGTATCTCATGATCCTACGTCCTCTATGAGCGCATCCAGCGTGCGTTCCAAAAGCCTGATATCGGGAGGCGTCGACAGCCGGTGGTCGCCGTTTTTCACCAAGGTCGTCACAACGTCGCCGTCGATGGCGGCCGCCAGTTTCATCGCATGTTGCCACGGCACGTCGGGATCGGCCATGCCCTGCAGGATGCGCACGGGACAGGACACGGCGATCGCCTCGCCCAGTATCAGGTTGCGCCGCCCGTCCTCGATCAACGCGCGCGTGATCGGATAGGGACCGTCGCCGTAGTCCGACGGTCGCAGCCAAAGGCCCTGCTCCGCGATTTGGCGCCTGACATCCTCCGGCATTCTCTGCCACATCAGCGCCTCCGTCATGTCCGCGGCCGGCGCAATCAGCAAAATGCCGGCGACACGCTCGGGGCGCAGGCGCGCCACCAGCATCGCAATCCAGCCGCCCATGCTGGAACCGACGAGAATCTGCGGTCCCCGGCTCTGCGCGTCGATTGCGGCGAGCGCGTCGTCGCGCCACCGCGAGATCGTGCCGTCCGTGAAGGCGCCAGACGACCGTCCGTGTCCGGAATAGTCGAAGCGCAGACAGGCGCGGCCGCTGCGCGCCGCCCAGGCGTCGACGGCCTGCGCCTTGGTTCCGGTCATATCCGACATGAAGCCGCCGAGCCAGACGATGCCCGGCTCTTTGCCGTCGCGCCGCCGATAGGCGAGCTGGCCGTCGCCGTGCCGTAAATATGAAAGTTCGGTCATGATTCGTCCGCACGAATTCAACCGAGCGTCATCGCACATTCCCGCGACCACGAACAACCTGCCTGTCCCGCGGACGATCTGTTAGTGTCCGCCCGTATTCAGGGGAGTGGAAAACATGGTGAAAGCGACTCGGTGGCTGCCGGTAGCGCTGCTTGTACTGGCGCTGGCCGCTGCATTCGCGACGCAGGCGACGGCACAGGTGCAAATGGGGCCGGTCGCCGCCCCCACCAGCCATATCCAAGTGAACGCGTTGCCGCCGGCGGGCGTGGCCAATTTCGATCCGCACAAGGCCGTCGACGCCTATCTCGCCCGGGTCACCGGCAAGGCTCTGGCGCAGAGCGACGCCTATTTCGAGGGCGGTTACGTTCTCATTTTCGTCGACACATTTTACGCCGTGGCGCTTGCGGCTTTGCTGATGTGGTTCCGCCTCTCCGCCCGGATGCGCGACTTCGCCGTGAAGATGACACGGTATCGCATCCTGCAGACACCCATCTATGTCGTGCAGTACCTGGTGGTGACCACCGCGGCGACGCTGCCGCTGTCGATCTACGAGGGCTTCACCCGCGAACACGCCTATGGGTTGTCCAACCAGACCTTCCTGCAATGGGCCGGCGATTTCGGCACCCAGTTTCTCGTGACCCTGGTCGGCTTCACGCTTCTGCTTACCGTCATCTATGCGGTCATGCGCGTGGTCAAGCGCAGCTGGTGGCTGTGGGGCACGGGCATCACGGTCGTCTTCCTGATGATCCAGGTGATGATCTATCCCGTCTATATCGCGCCTCTGTTCAACCATTATTCCCCCCTGCCCGACAGCGCGATGAAATCGGCGATCCTGTCGATGGCGCGCGCCAACGGCATCCCGGCGAACGAGGTCTACACCTACGACGCCTCAAAGCAGACGACGCGCATATCGGCCAATGTCTCGGGCTTCCTGGGCACGACGCGCATTTCGCTGAACGACAATCTGCTGAACGACTGCACGCCCTCCGAGGTGCTCGCCGTGCTGGGTCACGAGATGGGGCACTACGTGATGGATCACGTGGCGGTCCTGCTCACCTGGTTCGGCCTTATTTTCCTGGTCGGCTTCGCCTTTGTGGACTGGGGTTTCCGAAAACTGGCGAAAATATTCGGCGGGCGCTGGGGGGTGCAGGACATCGAGGACCCCGCCGGCCTGCCGGTGTTCATCGCGCTGTTCTCGGTGTTCATGATGCTGGCGACGCCGGCCCTCAACACGGTCGTCCGGACGCAGGAAATTCAGGCGGACATCTTCGGCCTGAACGCCGTGCGCCAACCCGACGCCTTCGCCACGGTCGTGCTGAAGCTCAGCACCTACCGCAAACTCAGCCCGAGCCCGTGGGAGGAATTCGTGTTCTTCGACCATCCCTCGGGAAGGACACGCATCTGGGAAGCCATGCGCTGGAAGGCCGAACACATCAACGATCCCGACATCATGGCGGGGCCGATCTCGCCGCAGTGATCAGGCGGGAAGCCTTGCGCCCAGGCGCTTGAGAAACGCGGCGGAGGAGGCACGCATCGTCTCCGTCCAGTCGGCGGTCAAACTCATGGCGAGCTGCGCCTGGCTCTTGAGGATGACGCCGTCCTCGAGAATCTTCAGACCGTTGGCCTTGAGCGTCGAACCCGTCGTCGTGATGTCGACGATGGCCTCGGCCGTGCCCGCGGTCGGCGCGCCTTCGGTGGCGCCGGCGCTGCCGACGATGCGGTAATCCGAGATGCCGGCATGGGCGAAAAAGCGCCGTGTCAGCTGCGTGTACTTCGTGGCGACGCGCAGGCGACGGCGATGGCGCTGAGCGAAGGCGGCGCAGGCGTCGTCGAGGTCGGCCATGGTGGAGACGTCGATCCAGCTGCGCGGCACGGCCACAACCACATCGGCGAACCCGAAGCCGAGCGGCTTCACGAGAGCCACGCGGCCGTCGAGTTCCGGCGCATTCTCGCGGATCAGATCCTCGCCGGTGACGCCGAGGTGCACGTCGCCGCCGACCAGCGCCGAGGCGATCTCCGAGGACGACAGCAGCATCACGTCGATGCCGTCGAGCCCTTCCACCGTGGCGCGATAGCCGCGTGCGCCGGCGGTTTGTTTCAGCGCCACGCCGGCAGCGGCGAAGTGCGCGTCGACCTGTTCCTTGAGCCGGCCCTTGGAGGGAATGGCGAGCGTCAGGGGTTCGGACATCACTTGCCCCTCCGCGCCGCAGCCAGCAGACGCTCGCTGCGGATGGCGCAGCCGATGGCGGTGGTGCCGCGCGGCGCGCCCAGCGACTCCAGCAGCGTGTCGTAACGCCCGCCGCCCGCGATTTCGACCGGGCCGCTCTCGTCGCGCGACCAGAATTCGAAAACGAAGCCGGTGTAGTATTCGAGGTTGCGCCCGAAATGCGCGACGAAGCGGACCGATTTTGGGTCAACGCCCAAATCGGCGAGTGCTGCAAGACGCGCCTCCATCGCGGCCAAGGGCTTGGCCATGCTGGCGGCCACCGATTTGGTCAGAATGCGGATCTGCTCGAGGGCAGCCGGCGCCGGACCGCTGACGTCCAACACGTTTTTGATCGTCTCGGCGACCTTGGCATCCAGCTTGGGCGCCGCGCCGTCCGACGCCTGGATCGTCAGCCGCTCGATGATCTCCTCGCGCGTGCGCATGCCGAGCGGCGCATCGCCTTCCTTGTCGAGCAACGCTTCGATGGCCGGCCGCAGTTCCGCAGGCTCCAGGCCGTGCAGTGCATCGATGGCGCGCTCGGCATCGCTGGCGGCGCCGACCACCATGCGTGTCAGCAGCGTCTCGAAATAGCCGCTGCGCCAGAAATGACGCTTGAGGCGTCCGCGCCACTGCGCCGGAACGTCGAGCGCATCCACCAGCGTGGCGAACAGCGCCAGATCGCCGATCTTCACTTCGAAATCCTTGAGGCCGGCGGCGCGCAAAGCGCCCACCGCCACGGTCATCATCTCCACGTCGCCGGCGGCGCTGTCCTCGACGCCGAGCAATTCCGCACCGGCCTGGTAGAACTGCGTCGGGCCGTCGCCGGAACGGTGGCGGAAGGCCAGCCCGTGATAGCAAAGCCGCGCCGGATACGGCGCGCCGCTCTCCACCTGCCATTTGCAGGTCGGGATGGTGAGGTCCGGGCGCAGACAGAGTTCGCGGCCCGACGGATCGTTCAGCTCGAAGGTGCGCCGGCGGATTTCCTCACCCGAACGATCCACGAAGATCTGCGCCGGCTGAAGCATGGCCGGCTCGTGCCGCGTATAGCCGCGCGCCGCAAAGACGGCGAGCATGGCGGCGGCCTGTTCGTCCAGCGCCGCGATGTCTTCGGGGCCGTAGGTGGGAAAGGCGGGCATCTATAGCCCCGACTTTCCACCCTCCCCTTGAGGGAGGGTCGAAAAACACGAGCGAAGCGAAGTGTTTTTCGGGGAGGGGTATGCCGTGAACACTACGACGTGACCCCTCCCCGAAATTTGGCTCGCTGACGCTCGCAAATTTCGACCCTCCCTCAAGGGGAGGGTGGAATTTTTTCTTGAAGCCCGCACGCTTTCCACTTCAGCCCCGCTTTAGCATCTTGCGCACTTCGGCAACCAACTCGCTCCGCTTCACGGTTTCCTGCGCGGCGCGGGCGCCGACCCACTCGGCGCGGCTTTCCGTCGTCTTGGAGATTTCTGCGCCGAGCTTCAGGTCCTTGATCGTCACCTCGCCCTTGGCGCGCTCGTCCTCGCCTTCCATCACCACCAGCGC
>JAGWJY010000051.1 GCA_028865545.1 Alphaproteobacteria bacterium
TCACAGCCACGGCATCTGCGTTTTGCGTGCCGCCTCGAAACTGGAAATCTCGCCCTCGTGGTGCAGCGTGAGCCCGATGTCGTCCCAGCCGTTCAGCAGGCACTGCTTGCGGAACGGGTCGACGTCGAAGCTGATGCAGCCGCCGTCCGGCCCGCGGATTTCCTGCTTCTCCAGATCGACGGAGACGATGGCGTTGGCGCCGCGGCCGGCGTCGTCGAGCAGCTTGTCGATCTCCGCCTGCGGCAGGACGATCGGCAGGATGCCGTTCTTGAAGCAGTTGTTGAAGAAGATGTCCGCGTAGCTCGGCGCGATGACGCAGCGGATGCCGAAATCGAGCAGCGCCCAGGGCGCGTGCTCGCGGCTCGAACCGCAGCCGAAATTGGCGCCCGCGATCAGGATCTGGGCCTTCTTGTAGGCCGGCTTGTTGAGCACGAAGTCCGGATTTTCGCGGCCGTCTGGCGTCGTGCGCATTTCGTGGAACAGGGCTTTGCCCAGTCCGGTGCGCTTGATGGTTTTGAGGAATTGCTTGGGGATGATCATGTCGGTGTCGACATTGATCATCGGCAGCGGCGCCGCGACGCCGGACAAGTGTCTGAATGGTTCCATGGCGGCGCGGAACTTAACGGCTGAGGCCGACCTTCACAAGTTAGAACCATTCCAAATTGCCTTTTCCTGCGTTATGGTCGCAGCAAGAAGGTGGCCGCATGTTCAAGTTTCTTTTCCGCCGCCGTCAGCCGCGTGCCACTGTCGCGGAGGCCGCCAAGCCGGCAGTGCCAACAGCAACATCCCGAGGAGTTCCATCCATGTCGAGCGAAGGCATCCACGTTCCTTACGAGAAATTGTCCCGTAAGACGCTGCACCTGCATTACGCCATTACCTCGCTGATGGAGGAGCTTGAAGCCGTCGACTGGTACCGCCAGCGGGCGGACGACACCGAAGACGAGGCCCTCAAGGCGATCCTGCTGCACAATGCCGGGGAAGAGATCGAGCACGCCTCCATGGTGCTGGAATGGATTCGGCGCAACGATCCGCAATTCAACAAGGAATTGAAGGAGTATCTCTTCACCGAAGGCCCGATCACCGACGTGGAGAACAAGGCTATGGGGCGGAAATAGCCGCCTCGGGCTCGGTATCGTGGAAGCGGCGCAGGTCGACGACGCGCCGCCCGCGCGGATCGACGCACAGGACGTCGACGAAGCGGTGGTTCCAGCGGATCTGGTGCGGCTTGTAGGCGTGCCGGGCGTAGATGGTTTCCGACAGCGTGTCGTCGGTGCCGCTGAGCAGCGCAATGAGCTCGACCTGGTTGTCGATCAGGGCCTCCAGCGTCGTGCCGAAGAGCGGGCTGGTTTCGTCGATGCGGTGCATCACCGTCCAGGACAGGGCAAACAACGAGGTGTGGCCGCGCACCAGCTTCAGATCGTCGAAGCGGCGCATGGCGATGCCTTCCTTGGTGACCGACTCATAGGCGAAGGTCAGCGCCACCGAAGCGTTGAGAATCTGGTTGCCGCGCTGGTTGGCGGCGCGGAACATCAGCGTCGGCGTGCCGTCGAACAGCGTGACGATGGCGACGTCGGAGAACAGCACGCGCGCCGTCGGCCGGGAAATCCGCGCGAAGACCAGCCCGGTGGCGATGGCGAGATTGACGATGCCGGTGAAGGATTCCAGCGTCACCAGAAGATTGGCGTAGGTGGAGGCGGGGTACATCGCGCCGTAGCCGATCGATCCCAAGGTCTCGACGCTGAAGAAGAACGCGTCGCCGAAGGAGCCGGGCCGCGCATGGGCGATGCCCTGCGGATCGATCATGTACAGCAATGCGAAGATCGAATTCACGCCGACGAACACGGCCGCCAGGCCGAGGAAGAACAGCCACCACGGCGCCGTCAGGACGCCGTGATAGAAATCCGTCCAGCGGGTCTTGTCCTGGCCTTTGATGACCGCAAGACGCGTTCCCGTGCGGCCGCGCATGATGTCGGCCGGTCCGGCGAAGCGGTGGCCGGGATTGTGCGGATCCGAAGTTTTGCCTGGTCCGTCGCTCAACTTGTCAGCCATGATCGCTTAGGAACGCGGTCGAGGTGTGCTGGAACCTTGCAGCAGCCCGTCGACGCTGAGGTCCTCGTCGATCAGAGGCCAGTGGATGCCGTGTCCCGCCGCCGCAAGTTCCCATTCCGCTTTCGCTCTCGCGTCGGCCTGCGCCAGGCGCGGAAACCAGCTGAGAGGCGCACTGATCTGCCGTCCGTCGCGCAAGGTGACGACCAAAGTTTTCTCGGTCACCTCGACGTCGGCAACTCTTGGATCAACGGCCACTGCCGAAATAGACATTCCAGGCCTCTATGAAGTTCTCGCGCTCTTCCTGCACCTTGCGTTCGATCACATTCAGGTCCCGGGCGGCAAAGCCGATATTGCGGGCAACCTCCACGGGATCGAGCCAGAATTTTACAGTATTTTCGCCCCTGTCGACATGAATATGAGGCGGTTCCTGGCCCTCGTTGCTGAAGAAGTAAAATCGGTAACCATTCCAGCGCAGTACGGTAGGCATTAAGCGCCCCGCGCCTTCACATAAGCCGCCCACTTCGTCTTGTGATCGCGGCCCAGTTCAAGGAGATAGTCCCAGCTGAAGAACCCTGTGTCGTGGCCGTCGTCGAAGACGATGCGCACCGCGTAATTGCCCACCGGTTCCAGTGCGGTGATCTTCACCTGTTCCTTGCCGGTGACGATCTGCTTCTGCGCCGGCGAATGGCCCTGCACTTCGGCGCTGGGCGATTCCACGCGCAGATATTCGGCGGGCAGCGCAAAGCGTTCGCCGCTGTCGAAGGCGACGGTCAGCGTCGTTTTGGCCGGATCGAGGCGCAGTTCGGTCGGCCAGGGTGCGTTGCTCATCGCCGGGACTGCTCGCTTTCGCTCAGCGGCCGCGCTTCGTCGGGCAGCATGATCGGGATGCCTTTGCGGATCGGATAGGCGAGGTTCGCCTGTCGGCTGATCAACTCCTGCCGTTCGCGGTCGTAGATCAGCGTCGTCTTGGTGACCGGGCAGACGAGGATTTCAAGCAGCTTGGGATCGGGCTCCATTTTTTCCTCGCGGCGTCAATTCAACGTCACAGGCCCGGACGGACCGGCATTCGACATCTCGAGCAACGTCACCAGCGTGTCGACGCGTTCGAGCCAGCTCGGGGCCTCGAGCAACGCCTGCTTCTCCGCCGGCTCGAACGGGCACAGCATGGCGAGCGCGTTGACCAGCGTCTCCGGCGGGGCGCCCATCACGCTTCGCCAGTCGGCTTTCAGGTCGCGCTTGCTGAGATAATCCTTGAGCGCCGACAGCAGCCGGTCGCGCGGGAAATCGTTCTCGTTCGCGGCGACCAGGTCCTCCAGGAACGGCGCGAAATCCGCTTTGACGCGGCGGTACGGCGCAGAGGTCTGCAGCTCCTCGACGACGCGGAAGCGGCAGATGCCGGTCAGCGTGACCAGATAGCGTCCGTCGTCGGTTTCCCGATAGGAAGTTATGCGACCGGCGCAGCCGATGGCCGACAGTGCCGGTTTCAGCACCTTGTCCTCGTGCTGCGTCGGCTGAATCATGCCGATCAGACGCGTGCCGGCGATGGTGGCGTCCACCAGCGCCAGATAGCGCGGCTCGAAGACGTTGAGCGGCAACTGTCCGCGCGGCAGAAGCAGGATGCCCGTCAGCGGGAAGATGTCGAGCGTCGCCGGTAGATCGTCGAGTGCATGATAGTTTCCGCCCACGATACGGCCTCAGGAAAATAGGATGGACGAGAGCTTGCGCCGGGCTGCGATAGTGCGCGGATCGGTCGGTCCCATGGCCTCGAACAGCGTCACCAGATGCTTGCGCGCGCCCTCGTCGTTCCATTTGCGATCGCGCTTGACGATTTCCAGCAGCGCTTCGAGAGCGGCTTCGCGCTCGCCCTTGGCGTCGAGCGCCAGCGCCAGATCGTAGCGCGCCTGATGGTTGTTCGGATCGGCGGCGAGCGTGGCCTGCAGTCCGGCGGCGTCGCCGATATTGGCGGCCTGTTCGCGCAGCTTCAATTCGGCTTCGACGGCGCGTACCGCTTCGTCGGCGGCGCCGTCGGGCCGCACCAACTGGAGCGTATTGCGGGCGCGTTCCAGATCGCCGCTTTTCAGATAGCACTTGGCGAGTCCGGCAACCGCTTTGGGGTGACCCGGATCGTCCTGCAGGACATGGGCGTAGGCCTGCGCGGCCTGGCCCATATCGCCGGAGGCAAAAGCCTCGTCCGCCATGGCAAGCACTTCGGCGGCATGGTCGGCGCCGCCGTGTTCGCCGCCGCCGGCCAGTGTCTGCACGAAGGTCTTGATCTGGCTGTCGGGGATGGCGCCCATGAAGCCGTCCACCGGTTGTCCGTCCTTGAAGGCATAGACCGTCGGGATCGACTGGATGCGCAGCTGGCGCGCGATCTCCTGGTTTTCGTCGATGTTCACCTTGACCAGCCGGACGGCGCCCTTGGCTTCGTCCACGGCCTTCTCCAGCGCCGGGCCGAGCTGCTTGCACGGCCCGCACCACGGCGCCCAGAAATCGACGATCACCGGCACTTCGCGCGAGGCCTCCAGCACATCGGCGGCGAAGGTCGCGAGCGAAGCGTCCTTGACATACGGGCTGGTGCTGGCCGCCGGCTGGCTGCCGCTTTGCCCGAGAGGCCGTCCGCTGGTACCGATCAACGTCATAGTCACATTTTCCTAATTTGCAGCGTGAAACATGGGCGCAAGCGCCACGAAAGAAAAGAGCCTAAACGGCCAAGCGGCGTTCCAGCGCGGCCTTAACCTTAGGCCACTCCGCCGCGAGGATCGAGAAATAGACGGAGTCCCGGAAATAGCCCTGCGGCATCCACATATGGCCGCGCAAGGTGCCTTCCTCGATGGCGCCCAGCTTCTTCAATGCCGCACGCGACCGCAAATTCTTCGAGTCCGTCTTGAACTCGATGCGATTATATCCGGCGCCGAAGGCGTTTTCGAGCAGCAGATATTTGGCCTCCGGGTTCACCGCCGTGCCTCGCGCGCCGGCGACGTACCAGGTGGCGCCGACCTCGAGCTTGGCGTCCTTCGGGGTGATCGCAAGATAAGAGGTCGAGCCGACGACGGCGCCATCGGACAGCCGCCGCACGGCGTAAGTGAGTTGCGTGCCTTTCGCCATCTCCTCGACGAACCAGCCGAGCCGCGCCGCGTAACCTTGCGTCATGTCGAGCGGGATATAGGTCCAGATCGCCGGATCGGCGGCAGCACGGATCAGATCGGCGTGGTGACGTCCTTCCAGCGGCTCCAGCACCACGAAGCGTCCGGTCAGCGTACGCGGTTCGAGCGGCAAGACAGGTTTCATGACGCGATCTCCGGCAGCGTGGCGATGAGAGGGTCATGACCACAAGCCCGCACGAACTGCAACAAGTCGCCCGGCGAGATCGCCGTGGTGCGGTCGTTGCGCAGCGGATGGAAGTTCACCGGGTCGAGCGCCAGCATGCCTTCGTCTAGGATCGGCCGCACGGCGCAGGTCGTGTCGTTCATCAGGGCAAAGGGCGTCACCGATCCCGGCTCGATGCCGAGCGTGGCGATCAGCAGCTCGGCGGAGCCGAAGGAGTAGCGCGGCGCGCCCAGCTGCTTGGCCAGCGCATTCAGATCCACCCGCAACCGGTCGCGGACGACGACCAGCCACAGCCCGCCCTTTTTGTCCTTGAGGAAGAGGTTCTTGGTATGGCCGCCGGGGACGCTGTCGTGGACCGCATCGGCTTCGTCGACCGTGAACACCGGGATGTGCTCATAGGTCTTCCAGGCGATGTTCAGCGCCGTGAGCCGCTCGTACAGCGCGGCTTCGCGTTTCTCCGGCGGCGGCAGTCCGCTATCAGGCATCGCTCTTTCCAACCTCTTGGCCGAATTGTGTGCCGGGTTCGGGCGCCGAAACAATCCACAGGGCCCGGCATACGTACTTAATAAGTCACAGAGAGAACAAAACTGCGCGCCGTGCACATCTTCCAGGTCCCGCTTGATTGACAGGTTTTGTGACGCCGTCACACGATCATTACAATTACAATAATGACATTTATCGGGAAGAACGCGGAAGGCTCACCAACAAACGGCCGACACCGGCCGGCAATGGAGCTGCCAATGACGCGCGGACACGCGAATACCAAGAACCTGACGAAATTCCTTCTCCTTTCGGCCGCCGCCGTGGCCTCGGCGACGCTTCCGGCGCGCGCCCAGCAGATCGAAGAAGTTGTCGTGACGGCACAACGCTATGCCCAGAACGAGCAGGACGTGCCCATGTCCGTCACCACGCTCTCCAACGAGCAGGTCAATTCGATCTTCGAATCGGGCGAGGACATCAAGGCGCTGGCCAACCACGTGCCGAACGTCTACGCCGAATCGTCGAACGGCCGCGTCGCGCCGCGCTTCTATATCCGCGGCCTGGGCAACACCGATTTCGACCTGGCGGCCTCGCAGCCCGTCTCCATCATCTACGACGGGGTGGTGATGGAAAACACCATCCTGAAAAGCTCGCCGCTGTTCGACATCCAGGACGTCGAAGTCGACCGCGGGCCGCAGGGCACGCTGTTCGGACGCAACTCCACCGCCGGCGTCATCAAGTTCACCAGCGTCAGGCCGAGCCAGGACTTCGAGAGCACGATGACCGGCTCCTATGGCGAGCTGGGCACGGCGAACCTGGAAGGTGCCGTCGGCGGCGCCCTCACCGACACGGTTTCGGCGCGCATTTCCGGCCTCTGGCAGCATCGCGACAACTACATCGACAATGCCTATACCGGCGTGAACAACGCGCTGGGCGGTTATGACGAGCGCGCCGGCCGCATCCAGCTTCTGTGGCAGCCGAGCGACGATCTCAGCGTGCTCCTGAACGTGCATGGCCGCTCGCTCAGCGGCACCGCCGCCATCTTCCGCGCCAACATCATCGGGCCGGGCAACAACCACCTGAACGGCAATTACGTCTGGAACAAGGTCTATTTCGACGGCGGCTTCGTCACGCCCACCTCGCAGAACAACCCGCAGAAATACGACGGCATCGGCAGCAACGCGCAGATCACCTACAATTTCGGTCCCGTGAAGCTGACCTCCATCACCGGCTACGAAGAGACCCACGGCTACAGCCGCGGCGACATCGACGGCGGCAATATGGTCACCGGCCCCGGCTTCATTCCCTTCCCGTCGGATACACAGGACGGCCTGACCTATCTGCACCAGTACACGCAGGAACTTCATCTGGCGACCAATGCCGGCGGGCCGCTGTTCTGGCAGGTCGGCGCCTTCTATTTCGACACCGACTACGAGGACGCCACCTATCCCTTCTTCGTCGGCCCGACCTTCGTGCGGCAGACCAACATCTCCTACGCCGTGTTCGGTCAGTCGAGCTACAAGGTGACCGACGCGCTGACGCTGGAAGCGGGCGTGCGCTGGACCACCGACACCAAGGGCATGACGGCGAACGGGCCGCTCATCGCGCCGATCACCAATCCGGTGCGCCTGTCGGGCGACAACGTCAGCTGGGACGTCAGCGCCGACTATGCGGTGGACGACGACGTCAGGCTTTATGCGCGCGTCGCCACGGGCTTCCGCGCTCCGTCGATCCAGGGGCGCAATCTGGCCTTCGGCAGCGGCTATTCGACGGCGCGCTCCGAGACCATCACCTCCTACGAAGCCGGCGTGAAGACGGAACTGCTCGATCACCGGATCCGCTTCAACATGGACGGCTTCACCTATTACCTCCAGCATCCGCAGTTCTCGGCGATCGGCGGGGCGTTCAACTCGGTGATTCTGGAAAACGCACGCGCCGGTCTGGCCTATGGCCTGGAAGCCGACGCCGAATATGCGGTGACCGACAATTTCCTGCTGACCGGCGGCGCCAGCTGGACGCATACCGAAATCAGGGACCCGTCTCTGAAGACGGCGATTTGCGCCCAGTGCACCGTGGAGAATCCGACCGACGGCGCGGGCAACGCCTATCTGAACGGCAATCCCTTCCCGCAGGCGCCGGACTACATGCTGTCGCTGACGGCGCGCTACGGCATCCCGCTGGCGAATGGCGGCGAGATCTTCGCCTACACGGATTGGTGGCTGCAGGGCTACACCAATTTCTTCCTCTACAAATCGGCGGAGTTCCACACCAACGGCAATTATGAGGGCGGTCTGCGGGTCGGCTACAAGTTCCCGGACAAGATGTTCGAGCTTGCCGCCTATGCCCGCAACATCACCAACAAGGCCAACCTGCAGGGTGGCATCGACTTCAACAACAACACCGGCTTCGTCGGCGATCCGCGCGTCATCGGCATCGAGCTGACCGCGCACGTACAGTAAAAAAGAAAGGGCGGCCCTCCCGGAAGAGGGCCGCCCTCGTTGCACGGCAGATGTTTACCGGTCCGCGAAGCGTTGGAAGGAAGGCACACCCTTCTCGGCATAGACCTGCGCCAGGATCGGCGAGCCGACGGCCGCCACTGCCTTGGCGACGGCCGCGTGGTGGCAGGTGTTGAACGCGCTGGCGACCGTGTCGGGCATGAATTTGTACATGGGATCGAGGAACGGCGATCCGCCGCACGCTTGGCGCCCGGCGAGATCGATACGGTGGAGCAGCGTGCTGGCACCTGCCTCGGTGCTTAAGTTGAGATCGCTGTAACTGACCTGGACGTCCCGCCGGATGATGCTGTCGGCGGATGCCGACGACGCCAGACCGCCGAACGCCATCACCGCAGCAAGTGCTATTCCGTGAACGCGAGACATTGAGTTTCTCCTTTATATGGTCGCGGCTCGATTCGAACCGCGCCTTCAGAAGAGCCGCGCGCCGCCGACGCCGAAAGGACCGCAGCCCGATCATTTGCCGATCGGATGCCGTTCGCGAGCCGATTTTTGTGCAGCGCGGGAAAACTGCCTCGTACTGCAGCATTTTTTGTGCAATTTGCCGAATTTATACACAAAATCATCACTTTACTTTTTTGTGCGGTCGCGAAATTATGAGTTGAACAGTGGTTCTGTGGCGCGAGCCGCTCGCTTGAGCGCCGCTGCATCCGGTCCGGCAGCAGAACCGCAATTGGGCGTTGTTGCACCATTGGGACAGATCGTTCTCGCGTACGAAACAGAGTTCTCGCTGGGTGGCTTGCGGGTCTGCCCGTCCAAACGGGCGGTGATCGCGGGCGGCAATCGCGAGCTGCTCCAGCCGCGCATCATGCAGGTGCTGGTGGCGCTGGCGCGGCGCCGCGGCGAGGTGGTCTCGCACGATGAGCTGATCGCGAGCTGCTGGGACGGCTACGCGGTCAGCGACGACGCCATCCATCGCTGCATCGCCCGCCTCCGGCGCCTGTCGGAAGCGCGCGGCGGTTTCACGCTGGAGACGGTTCCGCGCGTCGGCTACCAGCTGACGGAAAGCGTCAGCGCCGCAGGAGGCGGATCGTCGACGGGAGAAGCCGGCGACGCGCTGCCCTGGGAGTGGTTTCCGCAATAGGCGCCCGCCGCAGCGGCGGCACTCTCACGCCGGCAGAAGCCGCTTCACCCACTCGGGAAGCGCGAAGGCCGCCGCGTGCACGGCCGGATTGTAGTAGTCGGTCTTCAGCTTGCTCTTCTTATATGCCGCCGCGGCGCGCTTGAGGCCCTTCGGCGTGCCGAGCCGCGCGCCCTTGCCGGCCCAGCTCAGCGCCATGAAGCCGCCGATATAAGTCGGCACCACCGTCAGATAGAGACCCGATTGCGGGAAGAACGCCTTCAGTTCTTCCAGCGCCTCGGTGATCTCCCAGGGCTGGTAGTGCGGCACGCCGGTCTGGAAGGTGGCGAAGCCGCCCGGCTTCAGCGCGCGCTTGATGCGGTCGTAGAAGGTCTCGCCGAACAGCGCCTTGCCGGGGCCGATGGGATCGGGGCGGTCGCCGATGATGAGATCGAAGCGGGCCTTGCTCTCCTTGCGGCCGAGATATTCGAAGGCATCGGCGATCTCGAGCTTGAGGCGCTTGTCCTTGAAGGCCTTGGCGTTGATCTCGGCGAAGTGCTTCTTGCACAGCTCGACCACCCGGCCGTCGATGTCGACCAGCACCACTTCCTTGACGCCTTTGTGCTTGAGGGCCTCGTCGGCGATGGACAAATCGCCGCCGCCCACGATCATCACCCGCTCGACCTTGCCGTGCTCCAGGATCGGCAAATGTGTCAGCATTTCGGCATAGGCGCTTTCGTCGCGCGTCGTCATCTGGACGATGTCGTCGAGCACCAGCACGCGGCCGTTGGCCACCGAATCGAAAATCTTAATGCGCTGGAACTGGCTCTTTTCCTCGGCAAGCGGCTTGCCGACAAGTTCCATCGTCTGTGCGTAACCCTTGTGGAGACGCTCTTTGAAGCTCGTGGCCGGCATCGTGGCTTCCTTCAGCTTGATCGGTGTGGAGGCGGCGCTTTTAGGGCCGCTTGTCTTCGCTGGCAAGCGCGCGTGTCGGACGCTCGACGAGGCGAATTGTGACAGCCGGCGTCGGCAGCCGCGCCACGCTCGTCCAAAGAAAATTTACACTGGCGTGACAAAATTCTTGCGTCAGGGGGCAACAGTCCTATATTTCGCCCGTCTCCCTCGGGGGACAAAGCGGCGAGGCGGCCTTCCGTCCGCCGCTTTCTTCTTGAGGCGCGTCCGGAAGTCCGTAAGGCCAAGGCGCAGGTGTCAACTCTTACCGAAGGGGTAGGTGCCCGAAATGGCTAGACTCCAACTTGTTACGGCGACCAAAGAAGCAAGGGCGCCCCGCGTCCGGACTTCGGCGAAGACCGCTGCGATTGCCGTTCAACCGGCAGCCGTGGAACACAAAGACCACTTCATTACTCGCAACGGACTGACCTATGCGGGCAGTCACCTGATCATCGATCTGTGGGACGCAGAAGGTCTTGACGATCGTGATCGGATTGAAACGGCGCTGATCGATGCGGTGAAAGCGGCCGGGGCAACCCTGCTGCACATTCACTTGCATACGTTCACCGACGGCGGCGGCATCTCTGGTGTCGCTGTTCTGGCGGAGAGCCATATCAGCGTTCATACGTGGCCTGAAAAGGGATACGCGGCTTTCGACGTGTTTATGTGCGGCGAAGCCGAACCCCGTAAGGCACTGTCCGTGTTCAAGGCGGCCTTCAATCCCGGCCGTCTCGTCATCGGCGAGCATAAGCGCGGCGTGCTGTAATCAGCCTCAAAGCGTGAATTAACCAAGGGCGGAAATGGTTCTCAAAACCGTTTCCGCCCTTTTTCTTACTTTTCGGCCACGAAGATTAGCCAGCATTAACTGCGTTCCAACCGCGTTTAAGCAATAATGGCGCGGGGCAACCAGGGCGGCTGTAGTTGCGATACGACGCATGCATCATCGGCGCGGGCGCGGAAGGACTTGCCGCGGCGGCGATGCTTGCCGGGCGCGGCTTGAAGATCGTCGTCGTCGAGCGCGATGCGCGCGCCGGCGGACGCTGCGCCACCCGCGAATTCCATCCCGGCTTCCGCGCTTCGCCTTTCGTCGACGAACTGGCCGCGATTCCCGCCGACATCTTCTGGTCGCTCGATCTGGCGCGCCGCGGCGTGCTGTTGGCGCCCGCTTCCACCTCTCTGGCGCTGTGGCCCGACCGCACGAGCCTGTCTCTGCCCTGGGCGAACGAGTCGCCGATGGCTGCGCGCGCCGGCTCGTTGCGTGATGCGATCCGTGCGCGTGTGACGGCCGATGCCGCCAGGCCGCCGCGCCGCACGCTGTTTGCGGCGCGCGAACCGCACACGCCATGGCCCGGCGAAGAGCTTGCCGCCGGCACGCTCGCCGATCTCGTGGACGAATCGCAGGCCGGTTCCGCCGACAACGATCACCGGATGGCGTCGCTGCTGGCGGGTCAGACTTGCGATCCCTTTGTCGCCGGCAGCGCGCTGCATCTCCTCGCGGGCAGACCGGGCGGCATGCCGGCTGGTGGACTGGGCCGGCTCGGCGACGCCTTGCGCGCCGCCGCCGAAGATGCCGGTGCGGAAATCCGCTGCGGCTTGGAAGCGGCCGACATACGGCGCAAGGGCGGCCGCGCCGCCGGCGTCGGCCTGGCCGACGGCAGCGAGGTGTCGGCGCGGGCCGTCATCTCGACGCTCGACCTCAAACGGACCTTCCTGTCGCTGTTCTCCTGGAGCGATCTGCCGCGCGCCGTCGTAGATCGCCTCGGCGCCTTCCGCCCGGCGCCGGGCACGGCGCGGCTGCTGCTGGCGCTGGATGCGCCGCCCGCGCCGCCGGCCGGCAGCGACGCCGCCGTTCTGCGCGGTCCTATCCATGTGGCGCCCGACGCGCTCGGAGAGTCCTATCGCGCGTGGCGCAGAGGTGCTGTGCCCGAGCATCCGCCCATGCAGTTGCGCCTCGTCTCGGCCGTTGATCCGTCGCTGGCGCCGGACGGCGGCGCCTGCATGACCGTCACGCTGGGTGCCATTCCCCATACGCCGTTCGACGGCGCCTGGACGCATGAGAAGCGCGACCGGCTGCGCGACGGCGTGTTCACCACGCTGGATTCCGTTCTGCCGGGTATGACGAAGCATGTGACGGCCGCGGAACTGATCGTGCCGCCGGACATGGAGCACCGGCTCGGCGCGACCTCCGGCGACCTCGTGGGCGGAGAGATTGCCGCCGATCAGATGCTCGGCTTCCGTCCCTTCGCCGACTGCGCGGGCACGCGCACGCCGGTGGACGGACTCTATCTGGCGGGCGGCTCGTCGGCGCTTGGTCCGCTGATGACCTGCGCCTCCGGCGTTGCCGCCGCCGGCGCGCTGATGGCCGACTTCGCAGCAGGCAAGTTCCGATGAGCAGCGCGGCCGACATTCTGGTGATCGGCGCGGGGCCGCACGGCCTCATCGCAGCGAGCTATCTGGCGAAGGCCGGTCTGCGCGTCGTCGTGCTGGAAGCCGAAGCCGCCGTCGGCGGCAGTTGCGCCAACACCGTGCCCGTCGGCGATTTCGCCGTTCCCGCCGGTCCTCAGTCTTTGTACGCGCTTGATCCGGGCGTGGTGAAGGATTTGAAGCTTGTCCGCCTCGGCCTCAAATTCGCGGTGCGCGACATGCCCTTGGTCGGCATGCGCAGCGAAGGCAAGCCGCTGGTGCTCGGCCGCGACGCCCACGCCGCTGCGCGCGCCATCGCCGCGTCGTCGCCGCGCGATGCCGAGCGCTTTGCCGAATTCCGGCGTCATTTCTTCGCGCTGGCGCGCGCTCTGCGCGCGATGTGGTGGGAAGATGGCGAACTCGGCGATGCCGCCCATCGCGACGAGCTGCGGCGTCTGGCCGTCACGGGTACCGCCGCCTTCCTCGATACCGCATTCGAGTCGCCGGCGGTGAAAGCGGCTTATGCCTTCGATGCGCTGGCGAGCGGTTTGTCGCCGGCGGATTCCGGTTCCTCCGTTCTGCTGGCGTGGCGTGCGGCGCAGGAGATGTGCGGTCTGCAAGGCGCCGTCGCGATCCCGCGCGGCGGCATGACGGCGTTCGTCAATGTCCTGGCGTCCGCCGCGCAGGCGGCCGGCGCCGAGATCAGGACGGATGCGCGGGTCGCGCATCTGCTTCTGTCCGGCCAGTCCGTGACCGGCGTGGCGCTCGCCTCTGGAGAAGAAGTTACGGCGTCGTGTGTCCTGTCGAGCCTGTCGCGCCGGCGCACATTGCTGCAGCTCGCGCCCACGGCCGCCGCCGGCTTCGCCACATCGCAGCAATTGAGTCGCATGCCCCAGGCCACCGAAGGCAAGCTGGTGCTGGCATTGTCTGCGGCGCCGGGATTTGCCGCGGCGCAGCCGACGGGCCGCTTCATCTTCGCCGAACGTTTGGAAGGCGCGATCGCCGCACACGCGGAAGCGCGCGCCGGCCGTCTGCCGTCCGAGCTGATGTTGGAAGTCGTCGCGCCGACGCTGACCGATTACTCTCTTACCGCCGGGAACACGCATCTGCTGTCGGTGCTGGTGCGCCCGCTGCCGATCTCGCCGGCGGAGGGCTGGCCGCAGCTGGCGCCGCGGCTGGCGGAGGCGGTGCTGTCGATCCTTGATCATCATGCGCCGGGCCTGCGGGCCAGCGTGCTGGCCGCGAATGCCATCACCCCGAATATGCCGGAGCGCGATCCGCTGACGGTCGCGCATCTGCTCGCCGGTTGGCGCGAACGGATTGCCACGCCGATCGACGGCCTGCTGCTGTGTGGCGAAGCGGCGGAGCCGGTGCCCGCGGTGTCGGGACGCGCGGCGCGCATCGCGGCCGGTCTGGCGCTGGCGCGTTCGAAAGGAGGCGCGCGATGACGCAAGACCTTCTCCGCGCCACGCCGTTCCACGCCCGCGCCGGCGAAGCCAACAGGCTCAATCGCTGGGAGAACTGCAACGGCTTCACCTTGTCGTCGAGCTATGGCGATCCGCATGGCGAGGCGCTGGCCGCGCGTTTCGGCGCGGCGTTGGCCGACATCTCCTGGCATTGGCGCATCATGCTCACGGGCGCGCGCGTCGCGGAGTTCGTGTCGCGTCTGGTCACGCGCGACGTGGCGCGCCTCGAGCCCGGCATGGCGCTGCCGGTGCTGTGGCTGAGCGACGGCGGCGGCGTGCGCGGCGCCGGTACGGTGGCGCGCTTCGGCCAAGAGTCATTTCTGCTGGTGTCGGAACAGGCCGATGCCGGCTGGGTCGCGCGCGCGGCGCAGCTTTACGGCGTCGCCGTGCAAGACCTGACCCCGGAGCAGGGCGTGCTGTCGGTCGTCGGCGTCACCGCCGGCAAGGTGCTGGCCGCGGCCGGACTGGACACGAATATCGCGCCGCTGGGCTTGCGCAAATTCTTCTGGCGCGGCCTCGATGTGGCGCTGTCGCGCTTCGGCGACGGCTATGAAGTGTGGTGCGAGCCCGACGACGCCTTGATCGTTTGGGACCGGCTCGTTGCGGCCGGTGCGCCTTTCGCGCTCTGTCCGGTTGGGCAGACCGCGCTCGACATTCTCGCGCTGGAAAGCGGCGTCGTGCGGCCCGGATTTGATTTCACGCCGACCAGTGACGATTTCGCATCGGAGCCGTCGCCGCAATCGCTCGGCCTCGCATCGCTGGTCGATCGCGAGCACATCTTCAACGGCCGCGTCGCCACGGCGGGACCGGCGAAGCTCCTCATCGGCGTTTTGCTGCCGTCCGAAATGCCCGCGCCCCACGCGGCATTGACCCTGGCCGGCCGCGCCGTCGGGCGCACGCTCGGCTCACTCTATTCTCCGGCGCTGCGCCGGGCCGTGGCGCTGGCCGTCGTCGATGCCGCCGCCGCGCCGGGCACGGATGTCCTGGTGAACGGCCGGCTGTGTCGCATCGCGGCCTTGCCATTCCTGCCGGTACCGGCTCCCATCGTCCCTGCGACGGAAAATCCGCCTGCCAGCGTTTAACGGTGGGAGCGATGGGCTTGGACGCCGGAATGAACCACGATCCGGATGCCGAACTTGTCGCCCGCGTGGGCAGGGGCGACCGCGCGGCCGCGCAGGCCTTGATGGCGCGCCATCTGCCGAAAATGCTGAGTTTGGCCCGGCGGATGCTGCCCGGCCGGAGCGAGGCGGAAGATTGCGTGCAGGAGGCGTTTCTCCGGCTCTGGACCCATGCGGCGCGCTGGCGGCCCGGGGCGGCGAAATTCGAGACCTGGCTTTACCGGGTAACCCTGAACCAGTGTTACGACCGGCTGCGGCGGAAGCCGACGCTCGGGCTGGACGCGGCGGCGGAGATCGCCGATTCCGAACCGGGTCCGCAGGCGGCGCTGGAGAATGCGGCGCTGGCGGCCGAGGTCGAAGCGGCGCTGGCGGAATTGCCGGAACGCCAGCGGGCGGCGGTCCTGCTGTGCCATTACCAGGAGCGTGGCAATATTGAAGCGGCGGAGATTTTGGGCGTCAGCGTTGAAGCATTGGAGTCCCTTCTGGCGCGCGGACGGCGGACCTTGAGGACGAAACTGGCGCATCTGAAGGAGCGGTAGGAGACGGGCATGACCGAAGAAAACGCAAACGGTCCGTTGCAGGCGGACGCCCAGAGCGATGCCGAGTTCGTCGGCCGCGTCCTGTCGTCTTTGCCGAGCGTCGCCGTGCCGTCGGCGCTCGAAGCGTCGATCCTGGCGGGTTTCGATCGTGCGGCGGCGGCGGGACTGTACCGCTCCTGGCTTGCGCGGCGGTCGCAGGGGATGCGCGACGCGGTGTGGCCCGGTGCGCCGATGTGGAAGCCGGCCGTGGTCTTCGCGCTGTCGCTGATCGTCGGTCTGGTTGCCGGCGCCGTCGTGCCGTCGTCGGATGTGCTGCCCGCCGCCGGCGCCGTTCAATCCCAGTCTCTGGCCTATGATACGACGCCGGCCTTGGACCTTGCGAAGGATCTCTGAGATGAGCAACGACCTCGGACACGGACCCGTGGCGCCGCAGGGCAGATCGAACGTGGCGCTGATCGTCTCGCTGTGCCTCAACCTGCTGCTGGTTGGATTGATCGCGATGGCGCTGTGGCGGACCTACATGCCGCATCCGATGTTCGGCATGGGGCCGGGGCAGGGACATGAGCTGGGGCTGGGGCAGGGACCGCTCAATCCGCACACTCTCATCCGCTTCGCGCCGGACGAGGCGGACAAGATCCGCAAGATCATGGAAAGCCATTCCGAACGGATTCAGATTCTGCGCATCGAGGCCATGGAGGCGCGCCATCAGGCGATGCTCAGCTTCGCCGATCCCAACTACACGCCGCAGAATTTTGCCAAGGCGCTCGACAATGTGAAAAGCGCCGACGCCGCGCTGGAGGCCGAAGCGCTCGGCGTCGTGTCGGAAAGCGCGGCGACGCTGACGCCGGCCGAACGCAAGCTCATCGGCGAGCGCGCCGTGCAGCGCAAAGGCTTCGGCATGCGCCGCCGCGGCGGCTTCTAGAATGTGATCGGGTGGGATTGAATCATCCCACGCTCACCATGGCCGCCCTCGAGGCGGCCATCCAGAATCTTTCGGCTCACGGGCGCTGGTCCGCTGGATAGCCGGGTCAAGCCCGGCCATGGTGAGAGATCTCAAGGCAACGCGATCACGCTCCAGGCGGCAGGCGTACCACTGGTTGTGCCGCGCCCGGCGCTTCACGGCCAATTCATGCGTCTGAGTTACCTGATTTTAAGCATTGTGACGCGACACTGCGGCTTCGCGGATTTATTGGCATGACGGATGACCGCATCGCGCTCTTTTTTCGACACGACGGCGAGGCTCGTGCATCACCGCGCGACCCGGCCGCTGGGCGTGCAGCTGCTCTCGGTCGCCGTGGCGCTGTTGTGTTCGGCGGCCGTGCTGCTCGGGCTCAACATCGTCGATCTCCATCGCCAGGTTGACCGGGACCGCCGTGCCGACAAGCTCATCGAGCAGCTCGATCAGACGGCGAACCATCTGCTCGGCATCGAAGTCGAGGTGCGCGGCTATGCGCTGTTCGGCAATCCGAACCTGCTCGTCCGCTACAAGGACGAACGGAGGAAGCTCACGGTCGCCCTGGCGGCGCTGGACACGCTGACCTCCGATACGCCGGCCGACAAATTGGCGGTGGCGCACATCCGCGATGCCGTCGCCGTCCGCATGAAGATCGTCGGCCACGCCATGAGCATGAAGCCGGACCCTCCCATCAAGCTGGCCCTCTACCTGCGTAACGCCAATCAGGCGCGCGGTTCCATCGATGCGGCGCGCGGGGCCATCGGCGCGATGCGGCGTGCGGAAGACGTGTATCGCGAACAACTGGCGGCGGCGACCGAGCAGCAAGCCGTTCACAACTTCACGCTGGCGGCCATCATCGTGCTCGTCTCCGTCGTGATCGGCATATTGGGCACGTCGTTCGCGCTGCTCAGCGGACGTTCGCTCCAGCCGCGGCCGGCGGGCTGAAGCCGGCCTGAGACGCGCCGCCCGGTGTTCCGTCTGGCGACCGAACGTCCCTCGCTCGCGAGCTTTCGACCTCCGCCGGCCCCGGACCGACAAAGCCCGAGATCGCAAAATCGTGGACGCCCCATTGCCCGGTCTCGCTGTCCCAGACATTGACCAGGCTCCAGTCGTTGTCGGCGCTGACGTCGCGCACCGGATCGCCGAGATAGATGCGGCCATGGCCGAGCCAGTTGGCGTGATCGACGCGGATCTCGCGCGCCGAGGTCACGGCGCGCACCACGGCGACATGGCCGCCCGCCGGCCCGCCGTCGCGCGAGAAGACGATGACGGCGCCCAGGCTCGGCCAATGCCTGCGCGCATAGCGGCCCTCCGCCCCGCGCCACCAGGTCCAGGCGTCGCCGCGCAGTTCCACGCTGGAATGGGCGCGCGCATAAGGCACGCAGGTGAGCGGCCGCTCCGGTATTTCGACGCGCACATTCGGCGCCGTCGGCGCGACGGGGATGACGGGCGCGCGCGGCGTCGTCGCGCAGGCGGCCAGCGCCAGCGACAGGCACGCCGGCAAGGCCATTCGTTGCAGGGCGCGTGGCACCATGACGTCCCTCTCGCAGTGCCATGATAGCGCGCTTTCGGGCGCTTTGAAGGCGGCGGTCGGACGGCGCGTTCCGCTTGGCGTTGCCTAGCGCGCGAACATCCGCAGCGCGGCATTGGCCACGGCATCGGCGAAAGCCTGATCGACGGGCGCATGCCCGTTGATCCAGCGAAAGAAGAGGGGGCCGAAGAGCGCGTCGATCAACAGCTCCGGGTTCGTGCCCGGCTTCAGTTCGCCGGCCGCGATGGCCTCTTCGACCAGCCGTCTCTGCGACTGCCGCCGCGGCGCGTAGAACTTTGCGAGATAGCTGCGGCGGAGTTCTTCGTCTCCTTGGATTCCGCCGATGATGCGCGCCATCACCCGGCCGGATTCCGACCGCATCCACTTGGCGCTGTTGCAGGCGCTTTCGTGAAGCCGCGCGCCGGGCGAGCCTTTTTTGCCGGGCAGCGGGCCGGTTTTCAAACGCTCCAGGCAGGCTTCGAACAGGACCTTTTCTTTGGTCTTCCACCAGCGGTACAGGGTGGCCGTGCTGACGCCCGCCTCTTCGGCGATCTGCTGGGCGGTGATCGCGTTGGTCGGCTTTTCCTTCAGCAGCGTGTAGGCGGCTTCCAGAATCTGGCGCCGGGCTTCGTCGCTTCGCGGTCTGCCCTGGGTCTTTGACGGGGCGGCGGTCGCTGTTTTGGCCTTCATGCCGGTTCCTCCCGGATGCGAAAATAGCCGTTTCGTTTCCGGTTGACAAGCGGCGCCTTATTTAAGAAACGAAACAGATCGTTTCGTATATTGAGGCCGGCCATGGCATGGCGGAGCTGGCGGAGAAGAGCGAGGGCGGCGAGAAAAGTATGGGGTCGGAGTGAGCTAGCCCGGCTTTCCCGGACAGGGTTGAAGAGCACCATTGCTCGCGTTTTCGAACTCGACAGGACTTAGGAAGCGCAGCGATTGAATAGGGGGCGGTCCGCGGCGGCGCACTGCCCGCATCCGATGTGCCACTCCGCATTGACAATTCGGCAGGTGCGTTACTACGTTACGCTAGGACTGAGGGGATGGTCGGATGAGCAAGATAGTTGGGCTGGTCGCTGGCCTTGCGTTTGTTGTCTTTGGCGAAGCGGCAAATGGCCAAACGGGGGGCTACTGCCTGCACGTCACCAACTCTTCCGATGGCGAAAACATCGCGGTACTGACCAACTGCGGCTCCAAAGACGCAATCTTCCTTCTGGCTCAACCTGCGGAAATGTGGCCAAGTCACTCTCAGCACGCGTTCACAGGTACAAAACCGAACAAGCAAGGGGCGACCATTGCGTATCTTGCTATCCGTGCCGGCCGGTCATACAGCGAGGGAGATGGATTGCAGCCGGTGAAGTGGTGGGCTTGCTCAGGCGACCGCCTTCCTGAATCAAAAAATGGATCACCGGTCACTTACAACACGCCGCTAAGCGGCGCCGTCACCTGTGCGCGGTGGCCGTATGCTGAGAAAATGTACAAGAACATCGATAACATCTGCCACAACCAGCCGGCCGTCTGCAAGCCGGATTGATCCGCAGTTTTCGCGCAGCGAGTCGCACAGCGCCGTCTGCAGCCTTGTCCCGTAGAGAGCTCCTTCCGGCATAGACGAAGGCCAACCTTTCTCGCGCGATGAGGCATTTGCGATTACCGCGTTGATCGAAGAGTGCGGATGTCATGAAGTATGGGGTCAGCATGAAGTATGGGGTCAGAGTAAATTTAAATGGCGGACGTTCTTGCGATGGCGGAGCGGGCGGTTTTGTCGGCCGATTGAATTTACTCTGACCCCAATCCTTCCGGCGAGCGCCTGCGGTCCGTGCTGACCGCCATCGAGCAGGATGCGCCGCAATTCGCCGACTGCATCGTCGGCAAGCATCCGATGAATCTCCTGCACACCGAGCTTCTGATCATGCCGGTCACCCCGGCGGATCGCACCGGCAAATGGGCGATAACCTTCTGCGTCTATTTCGATTGAGCCTGTCCGCCGGTTGCGGCGTGCATCGCCGCGGCGGGTTCTGAGCCCGTGAGCAAGCGGGCGCGATCTCATTAGTCAGTTCTGGTGTCGCGATCCGAACGGCGCGCCGCGTGCTTGATCGTAGACGACATCGAACGTCCGCAGCGTCTTGATATCTGCGACGCCGCCCGTGGAGACCGGATCGTCGAGATAAAGCACATGCTGCGTCGTGCGGAAATCGGGCCATTCGGGTAGTCCGACGCCGTTCGGGTTTCCGGTTCTGGCGAAGTTCACCCAGTAGTGCGCCATCGTATCCGCCAGCTGCCGGTCCGCCGCGGTCCAGCGCCAGGGTTCCTGATCGAGATGATCGAACATGTACCACAGCTCGGCGAAGTGGCTGGCGCCCCAGCCGGCATACACCGACCCTTTCGGAAACGGCGGCTTGTGCGTGAAGTGATAATAGAACACCGGGCTTTTGCCCTTCGTCGCTTCCAGCCGCGCCCATGCCCACATGTCCCAGCCGAAGCGCAGGTCGCGTTCGAAATCGAGACGCGCCTGCCGCGCTTCTTCGTCCGTCGCGTGGGGATATTGATCGTATAGCGGCTTGGGCAATGCGCCCCAGTGCTTGACGATCTCCGCGTCATAGGTCGACGCCGTCACCGCGCTCAAATCCGCGACCAGGGAGCGCGCTTCTTCTTCGTTCGATCCGAGGAGAAGCGGCACGTCGTTTTGCTTCCCGTCGACGAACGCGTCGTAGGGAGACTCCGGCAGGACATAGGCATCGAGGACGGGATGGGTGATCATGCCGGCCGTGCCTTTGAGAAGCTCGTCTGCCGGAAGCGCGCGCAATGCGGCCAGGGATTTCGCATTCAGCGAGGCCTCATACGCTTCGCCTTCCTGTTCGGCGTTCTTCAGCAGATAGTTCGGCGCCAGGGTCAGCGGTTCGAACAGGCCGCCGCTTTGTCCGATGGCGCGTTCGAACAGGCCTTTCGCCAGAGGCGACGTCATGAGGATGCTGACCGCGTCGCTGCCCGCGGATTGGCCGAAGATCGTCACGCAATCGGGATCGCCGCCGAAGGCGCGAATGTTGCGCTTGATCCAGGCCAGCGCCGCGATCTGGTCGAGTAGGCCGTAATTGCCGGACGCGTGATGCGGCGACTCGCGCGTGAGCGCGGGCAGGGCGAGAAAGCCGAACGGCCCCAGCCGGTAGCCGAAGGTGACCACCACCGCGCCTTTGCGCGCCAGTTGGTCTCCCCAATAAAGCGGCATGGACGCCGAGCCGTTGGAATAGCCGCCGCCATGGATCCACACCATCACCGGCAGATGGGCGCTGGCGCTGCGAGCCGGCGTCCAGATGTTGAGATAGAGACAGTTCTCGCTGATCTTCGGCGGCCTCTCGCCCGGCATGGAGACGCCGGTCTGCACGCAGGCCGGCGCGAAGGTGGCGGCCTTGCGCACGCCTTTCCACGATTGAGGAGGCTGAGGCGCGCGCCAACGCAGTTCGCCGACGGGCGGTGCCGCATAGGGGATGCCCTTGTAGATGGTCAGCCCATTTGTCCGGACGCCTTGTATCAGGCCTGTCTCCGTCTGCACCGCCGCGGCAGCCGGCGCGCAAAGGAAAGCCGCGGCTGCGGCGACGATCACGAAATTTCGCAACAATGCCATGCTGGTCCCGTCTGTGGATGAGGAGACATCGAGAGGATGCCGGACGCAGCAGATTTGATCGCCCATCCTTGCGCCGGCAAGGCGGTTCGCCCGCGTTTCGTCCCGCGCCCGGTGCCATTCGGCACAATTGGCCCCCCTGGACCGCTTGGTTGGTTCGTTTCAAAGTGTGCGAATGACGGATATCGCGATCTCAGAAAAGCCGGCCGGCGGGCCGCATCCGAAGGCGCTGGCGCAGGCGTTGGCGCTTGGTTTCGGCTATTGGCTCTTCTTTCTGCTGGTTCTCGAGCCGGGCAATATTCTGAGGGCCGCGCACGGCCTGGTCTGGAGCCGGGAATTCCTCCGGATCATCGCCGCCAGCACGTTGGGCGCGTCCGCCACGCCGGCGCTGTTCGCACTGGTCCGGCGCTATCCGATCGAGGGAACGACCTGGGTGCGGCGGGCGGCGATGGAGGCGGCCGGCTGTGTGAGCGTGGCGGCCGTCCTTATCTTGATCTCCTGCGTGCTCGCGGATTGGTTTCTGCCCTCGGAACATCGGCCGTTCGGCGTTGCGCTGTTGCAGGAATTGGAGGGCAACGGGCCTTTGCTCGTCTTTGCCATCGTCGGCTTGCTGGCGATTGCGCATGCCGTGCGTTTCCTGAGCCGGAACGACGGCCGCGTAATGGTTCCGGCCGCGGATGCCGCCGCACCGGTCTATCTCCGGCGTGTGCCGGTGAAGTCGCGTGGCCGCGTGACGATGGTTGAGGTCTCCGACATCGACTGGATCGAGACCCAGGGCAATTATCTCGCGCTGCATATCGGGCCGGCGGCGCATCTGATCCGCGAAAGCCTGTCCCGGTTCGAGCGCGGGCTCGACCCGGAGCGTTTCGTGCGCGTGCATCGCCGCATGATCGTCGCCGTCGACCGCATCGGCGCCGTCACATCTCTCGGCGCGGGCGACGCGATGCTGACCTTGAAGAACGGCACGCAGCTGCGCATGAGCCGTGGTTTCCGCGACCGTGTCGCCGTTCTTGCGCCGAGCGTATCGGGACAGGCGTAAGATTGTCCTTCCCGTTGGGGCCGGGTTCGGGATGGCTCGAAAGGTGCTAGCATCCCGACGATGAGCCCGGCCCACAGACAAGTGCTTCTCTCCAGCGTGCTGTCGCCGCTGGTGCTGGCCGCCATGGTCTTCGTTCCGGCCGGGACTCTCGATTATTGGCGGGGCTGAGAAAATGGGGGTCAGAGTAATAACTGGCGCGTGAACAGAATACAGCAAATTGTTCAGTGCATGCGCGTCTGAAGTATGGCGTCAGAGTAAATTTCATCGACGCGCAAGTCGCCCCAGCATCGCAAGAACGTCTGCCGTTTAAATTTCCTCAGACCCCATTTCTTTCAAGTGTGCCACGGATGGCAGACCAATCCGCAACGCAACCTAATCTTTGGGTTTGCGGGTGATCGGCTTGGCCGGCACATCCTCGGTAATTTTGTACAGCGCCCACAGCTCGCGCCAAGGCCGGAATTTCATGTGCGGCTTGGGAGGATAAACCATTGCCTCGCTCTCGCGACGTTGCGTGAAGCTTATGCAGCCTTCGCCGGGCGGCGCCTCCACCGTCATGGCTCATGCCGCGAGATGACATGCGCATGATGGCGCAGAACGATGCGCGACGTCGGGTAGGCCTGCACCGCCGCGCCGAATGTCGCGTGCGCGATGATCAGATTGCCGACCTTCGCCAAGACGCGGTCCGTGCTGTCGCTCTGTGTCCAGGTCTCGATTCTGAAGATCAGTTCTTCGGAATTCATGGGTTTGTCCTCATTTGGTGACAAGAACAATACAAGAACAAAACGCGTCCGGAGTCCAGCCGCTAGGGCTTGGGGGCGCCCGTCAAGGGATTGAGGACTCGTAGATACGGGGGCGGAGCAAATTTAAACGGCGGACGTTCCTGCGGCGATTGGACGGAATGGTTTCGCTCGTCGATTAAATTCACCCCGCCCCGTTCTTGCGCCGTGAGATTATCCTTCCCGCCAGTCTTCGACGCTCAGGCCGCCGATGCGGGAAAATTC
>JAGWJY010000090.1 GCA_028865545.1 Alphaproteobacteria bacterium
GCCGATCTGGTCCACAAGGCCGGCGCTTATTTCTATTGCGACGGCGCGAACTTCAATGCCATCGCCGGACGCGTGCGGCCGGGCGATCTCGGCATCGACGCCATGCACATCAACCTGCACAAGACGTTCTCGACACCCCATGGTGGGGGAGGCCCGGGGGCAGGCCCCGTGGTGTTGTCCGCGCGGCTGGCGGCCTTCGCGCCGCTGCCGCTCCTGGTGCACGACGCCACGGGGTTCCGCCTGGTCGAGGACCGCGCCGACGTTCCGGCCGGTGCGCAACCCTTCGGGCGCATGTGCGCCTTCCACGGCCAGATGGGCATGTTCGTGCGGGCGCTGGCTTATATGCTCAGTCACGGCCGCGACGGCGTGCGCCAGGCAAGTGAGGACGCGGTGCTCTCCGCCAACTACATCCTGGCGTCGTTGAAGGACACGATGAGCGCGCCTTTCGAAGGGCCCTGTATGCACGAGGCGCTGTTCGACGATCACTTCCTCGACGATACCGGCGTCACCACGCTGGACTTCGCCAAGGCGATGATCGACGAGGGCTATCATCCGATGACGATGTATTTCCCGCTGGTCGTCCACGGCGCGATGCTGATCGAACCGACGGAATCGGAATCGAAGGAAAGCCTCGACCGCTTCATTCATGTGCTCCGTACCATGGCGCTGGAAGCCAAGGCCGGAAAGCGCGAGCGCTTCGAAGGCGCGCCGCGTCTGGCGCCGCGCCGCCGCCTCGACGAGACCGCGGGCGCGCGCAATCCGGTGCTGCGCTGGAAACCGAAGGACATGCCCAAGGCAGCGGAGTAAAACCCACCTCCCCCTTGTGGGGAGGTCGAACCGCGTAGCGGTTCGGGCGGGGGCGGTTTCGACAAATCGAAAAAGAAAAAAGCCCCGTCCGAAAGGGCGGGGCCAAGGTCGTGTCCCTGGGAGGCTAAAGGAAATTCAGTAGGTGCAGGTTCTCACCTGCATCCCGGCCGGTGCCTTGGTGCTGGTGTCGCCGCAGGCTTCGCTGAGCTGCTGCTGCGTGAGGCCGATGACGTGCCGCAGATCGGTGCCTTTGACCGAGGTGGCGTCCATCCGGGCACCGGTCAGGTCTGCGTCATCCAGATCGGCATGGGCCAGGTTCGCGCCCGACAGGTCGGTGCCGCGGAACGTGGCCTTCGTGAAATTGGCAAAGCTCATGCACATCAGCACGAGACGCGCGTGGTCGAAATCGGCGCCGGTGAGGTTTCCCCCTTTGACACATTGGTTGGTCAGGTCGGCGCCGGCCAGCATGCAGCCCGGGCAATTGTGGTCGCCGGCCTTGATGGAGGCGACGGCGTGGGGGTCGGCGGCGGGCGCACCCTGGCCGTAGGCGGCCATGGAGGCCATGGCGGCGAGGGCGAAAGCGGCGGCGGCAAAACGGTTCATGGGGCCTGTCTCGTTCTGATACGCGAGCCCCAGACGTCGCAAGAGCCATGCCCGCAAGAACCGGGTCGATCCAGGCACTTGGCGTGTGTCCTATCGCCTCCCAACCACGGAGGTTTTTATGCAGTTCCGCTTTCAAGGTCTGTCGATCGCGCCGTTTCAGCCTCTGTTCGCCCTCAGCGACGAGGCGCTGAAAGAGCAGGGCATGCGGCGCATGCTCTGCGACGCCAAGCCCGGCTTTCCCTGCCGCGTCAGCCTCGAGGACGCCGAACCCGGCGAGCGCGTCCTGCTGACGAACTTCGAACACCAGCCGGCGCATTCGCCCTATCGCGCCAAAGGTCCGATCTTCGTGCGCGAAGCGGCCGGGCCGGCCTATGACGGCACGGATGTTCCGCCTGTCCTGCGCTCGCGGCTGTTGTCGCTGCGGGCTTACGACGCCGACGCGATGATCGTCGAAGCCGATGTTGTGCCCGGCGCCGAGGTGGAGGCTGCGCTGGAGCGTTTCTTCGGCCGTCCCGACAGCGCCTATGTCCACATCCATTACGCCGGCCGCGGCTGTTATTCCTGCCGCGTCGGGCGCGCCTAGTCGCCGGAAATTGTGCAAGGTCGGGCGCGATGCTAGCGTTCTCTTATGGGGTACGCAGGGGCATCGCGCGCGGCCTGTGCCTGGCTGATTGGCTTGGCGATGCTGTCGGCCGTTATGCCGGCCTTGGCGGCGTCCGGCGAACAGGCGTCCAAGGAAACGGTCGTCGTCACCGGCCAGCGCCGATACGACAAGGATCGGCTTGAAGACGTCCTCATTCCCCAGTTCATTCAGACCCACGGGACTTACACGCATATCGACCAGCTTTCCCGTTGGCGCACGCCGGTCTGTCCGGTCGTCATCGGCTTGAAACCGCCCCTCGACAAGACGCTGATCGCGCGCGTTCGCGACGTGGCCGCCAAGGTCGGCGCGCCCGTGGCCGCATCCTGCGAGACCGATGTCGAAATCTTTTTCACCGATCAGCCGCAGGCATTGCTGGACGGCTTCGTGAAACGCCATCCGTTCGTGCTCGGCTATCACTACATTCCGGAAGAGAACGAGCTTAAAACCATCCACTATCCCATCCAGGCTTGGTACATCACGGCGACGAAGGGCGGCACCGTGCGGTACATCGACGATGCCTACGGCCCGACGCCGCCGGGCTGTGCGGGCAGCAGGCTCACGCATTGTCTGAGAAGCGAGATCGTCAATGTCCTGGTCATTGCCGATCTCACCAAACTCGAAGGTAAGCCTCTCGGGCCGATATCGGACTACATCGCCATGGTGGTGCTGTCGCGTGCGCGCACTCTGGACGCCTGCGGCGAGCTGCCGAGCATCATGGACCTTCTGGCGCCGGCCTGCGGCGAAGCCCGGCCCGAAGCGCTCACCTTCGCCGACGACGCTTATCTGAAGGCGCTGTACGACATCAATATGGGCACAATCGGCAGCACGGAACGCGCGGAGATCGACTTCCGCATGCGCCGGGCGATCGAAAAGCAATAGTCGCAGGTTAGGCGCGCTGCCGCACGTCGCCCTGCTCGTTGAAGAGCCGGCTGTGGTGCTGCTAGAAGTCGGCCATGGATGATGTCGAGGCGAAGCCGGATACGGGTGGCGCCGCCGCCGCGGAGCTGGCCGTCTCGGCGCTTCTCGAGCGCGGCGGCCGGGTGGTGCCCTGTCCGAATTGCGCCTATCCGGTGACCGACCGTTATTGCGGCCGCTGCGGCCAGCCCGTCGACACGCACCGGCGCTCGGTGGTGCATCTCGTGCACGAACTGGTGAAGGACGTCGCGAGTTTCGACAGCCGCATCCTTCGCACGGCGCGCGCGCTGCTGTTTGAGCCTGGCGAATTGGCCGTGGCCTTCCGCGAGGGACGTACCCAGCGTTACGTGCCCGCCGTACGTCTTTATCTTTTCGTCTCCCTGATTTTCTTCCTCATCCTGGCGGCAACCCGCATCGCCATCGTCCAGTTCGTTCCGATCGTGACGCCCGAGAAGATCGTCGTCGAAAACGGCAGGACCTACGCGGTGACGCGGGGCGGTGGAAAGACGGAGGTTCCGTCCGTGCTCAACGACGGAAAGCCGCATGAGGCGATCACGATGGGCAACACGGTCTACTTTGCGCGCGAGGGTTCGCTGCATCCGAACGTACCGGCCGGTGCGATCAGGGACATGGAGCGGCAGTTTGAGGCCGCCGAGAACGATGCGGGCAGTTCCACCGCGGCGTGGATGATCGGCGCTGCCCGGCGCACCAATCGTGAGCTCGCGACGAACCCAGCCGCGCTCACCGGTGCGTTGACGGCCTGGATACCGCGCGCGCTGTTCCTGCTTCTGCCCTTGTTCGCGCTGGTGCTGGCGGCGTTCTACTGGCGTCGGCGCCGGCAGTTCTATCTCGTGGATCACCTGGTATTCTCGCTCGGATTCCACACCTTTGGCTTCGTGCTCCTGCTGGTGGCGGCAGGGCTGGCCCAGGTCCTGCCGGGCGCATTGGTGGCGCGGCTGACCTTGGCCGTGTTGGGGCTCTATTTGCTCCTGGCGATGCGCCGCTTTTACGGACAGAGCTGGGCTCGGACGGCGGTCACATTCATCGCCGTCTCGGCGGTCTACACGATCTTCTGCGTCGGCCCTGCGATGCTGGGTATTTTTCTCGCAAGCGAGTTCTACGGCTGATAGGGACGGTTTCTGACAAACTCGGCTGCGTGGCTTTATGCAACCCTGACTTGTCAACGGCGCAGAGGCGCGCCAAGGTTCATCCGGGCACGGTCCCTGTCGGGATCTGCCGGGTCGGTGTCTCAGGGCGCCGCGCATATTGGCCACAAAGGGGGAAATGGCATGATTTTTCATCGGCAACAGAACAGCCAGGCGGTGCGCCGGGCTTCCATGATGCGGGCGTTGCGCTGGCAGGTACCGGTTCTGGCATTGCTGGGCGCTCTTTGTTTCCATTTTGCGCAGCCGGCGCATGCCGATGATCGTTCGAACTGGGACAATGGCGGCCAGCGGCAGATTGATATTGGCCGCTATCTCCTGACCTCGATGGGGGACGGACGCTGGCTCGTGTTGGACAGGCAGAGCGGCGACACGCGCATTGTCCGCGAGCAGCCCGCCAGCACATCGGATCAGAACTGGAGCGGAGACCAGAACCATTCGCGCGACGGCGATCACGGTCGCGGCGATCGTCTGGGCCGGGTGTGGCGGGAGCAGGAAGCCGGCTGGAGCGGGCTGTGGCGCCGCCGCGGCGACACCAATGTTTTCGATGCGGTGTGGACCGGCCCGGGACGGGTGACGGCGACGCTCGAGATCAAGTTTGACGGTCCCGACAAGGTCAAGGTCGAGCGCCGGAATTCCAGCGACGGCAACAGCTGCCATTATGCCGGACGGTTTTCGGATGGAGGGCCGGGCGGTGGCCTCTCGGTCTCCGGTCAGTACCGTTGCGGACACGGCCCTCTGATGCCCTGGTCGGCGACAATCGACCGCTAAGGCCGTCTAGGCCTCGATATGAGGTGGTTCTCACCCGGCCGCACAAATGGGGCCGGGTGAGGATTTGTGGCTGCGCGGCCATCTACTCGACGGTTTGCGCCATGTTCATCGTCCTTATGCGGATGAAATTCACTCTTACACGCACCAGCTGTATAATTATGTCGCACCCCCTTTAATTGCAGGGATTAGTCCCCACATCAGTAGTGTTGGACCCCAAGAGGGGGCGGCCCGGACCGTCCGTATCGCGGGGTGCAATCGGCGTCTGAGGAAGTCCGGCGTAACGCACCGGATGAAATCAGAG
>JAGWJY010000052.1 GCA_028865545.1 Alphaproteobacteria bacterium
GCCCGCCACTTCGGTCTCGTCGGCGAAGCCTTTGCGGCCGTCGGCATAGAGCTCCACCTTGCGGCGCTCATAGGAATCGTCGCCGATCTCGCTGTAGAGATGCGCCGGCTCGTTGGGGTTCTTGTGCAGGCATTTGACGTGGAGATAGCGCATCAGACCAACATCTTTCCGGCTTCGCTGACTTCCGTCTTTTCTTCTTCGGCGTCGCACAGGATCATTTCGTTGTGGGCGGCGCCCGAGGGGATCATCGGATAGCAGTTCTCGAAACGATCGACGCGGCAGTCGAACAGCACCGGCTTGGGCACCTCGATCATCTGCAGGATCTTGGCGTCGAGTTCGTCGGGCGTTTCGGCGCAGAAGCCGACGGCGCCGAAGGAATCCGCCAGCTTGACGAAATCGGGCAGCGTCTCCGAATAGGAATGCGAATAGCGCGAACCGTGCAGCAACTGCTGCCACTGGCGCACCATGCCCATATAGCGGTTGTTGAGGATGAAGATCTTGATCGGCAGCTTGTACTGCACCGCCGTGGCGATCTCCTGCATGGTCATCTGCACGCTGGCCTCGCCGGCGATGTCGACGACCAGACTGTCGGGATGCGCCACCTGCACGCCGATGGCGGCGGGCAGACCATAGCCCATGGTGCCCAGACCGCCGGAGGTCATCCAGCGGTTGGGGGCCTCGAACTTGAAGCGCTGCGCCGCCCACATCTGATGCTGGCCGACTTCGGTGGTGATGTAGACGTCGCGGCCGCGGGTGAGTTCGTAGAGACGGTCGATGGCGTATTGCGGCTTGATCAGCTTGGTCGATGGCTTGTAGTCGAGCGAGCGCTTGGCGCGCCAGCGGTCGATCTGCTCCCACCACTCCTTGAGAGCCGGCGCATTGGCCTGGTATTTGCGCGCCTTCCAGACGCGCACCATCTCGGAGATCGCCTTGCCGGCGTCGGCGACGATGGGCAGATCGATGCGGACGTTCTTGTTGATCTGCGAGGCGTCGATGTCGAGATGGATCTTCTTGGAGCCCGGCGAGAAGGCGTCGACGCGGCCGGTGACACGGTCGTCGAAGCGCGCGCCCAGGCAGATCATCAGATCGCAATCATGCATGGCGTTGTTGGCTTCGTAAGTGCCGTGCATGCCCAGCATGCCGAGCCAGTTCTCGCCCGAGGCGGGATAGGCGCCCAGCCCCATCAGCGTCGAGGTGATGGGAAAGCCGGTCAGCGCCACCAGTTCGCGCAGCGCGGTGCTGGCGGCGGGGCCGGCGTTGATGATGCCGCCGCCGGTGTAGAAAATCGGCCGCTTGGCCTCGGCCATCAGCGCGACGGCCTGCTCGATGGCCTTGGCATCGGGATCGATCTTCGGGCGATAGGTGCGATGGGCGATCTTGGCGGGGCCGACATACGGCCCTTTCTTGAACTGGATGTCCTTGGGGATGTCGACCACCACGGGACCCGGACGGCCGGTGGTGGCGATCTGGAAGGCCTCGTGCAGCACACGCGACAGATCGTTGATGTCCTTCACCAGCCAGTTGTGCTTGGTGCAGGGCCGCGTGATGCCGACCGTATCGCATTCCTGGAAGGCGTCGTTGCCGATGAGATGCGTGGCGACCTGTCCCGTCAGCACGACCAGCGGAATCGAATCCATCAGCGCGTCCGTGAGACCGGTTACCGCGTTGGTGGCGCCGGGGCCGGAGGTGACCAGCACGACGCCGGGCTTGCCGGTGGAGCGCGCATACCCTTCGGCGGCGTGCGTCGCACCCTGTTCGTGGCGGACCAGGACGTGGACGATGTCGCTGGCGGCGAACAGCGCGTCGTAAATCGGAAGGACCGCGCCCCCGGGATAGCCGAAAATATGCGTGACGCCCTGATCCTTCAGTGCGGCGATCACCATTTCCGCACCGGTCATTTCACGGGCGGTTGTCTGCGGGGGGACTGTGGTTTCCTTGTCCATCGGAACGTCCTTCGATCTATCAATGCCAGAAAAGCGAAAGGGGCGTCGCCGCCCCTTTGGTACCAAGCCGCCAACTCCGGAAGACGGGTCAATCCCGTCCGGTTGGCGGCCTGCTAATAAGTACGAGCACGGTTTTCATGACTTGCCTTGTTTCGCGGTGCACAAACTACGGTCGGCGATATACGCCGTCAAGAAATTTCATAAGAGATTTTGTCGCATATTGGTAATAATATTGCTAACATCTGTGGGGGTAATCCGGCGCCAGTCGGCCATGCGGTGGCGGAACCAGGTCTCCTGCCGTTTGGCGAATTGACGGGTGGCGGTCACCGCGGCGGTGACGGCGTCGACCTCGCTCATGGTGCCGTCTTCGAGGGCCCAAAGCGCGCGCAAACCCAGGAGTTTCGCGGCCGGAAGCGTGGGATCAAGGCCCTTCAGCGCGGCGGCTTCGGCGCGGGCGCCGGCGGCGAGCATGGTGCGGAAACGGGTCTCGATCTGCTCGCGCAGAAAGGGCCGCGGCAGTTCGAGGACGAATTTCGCCAGCTTGAGACCGGCGAGCAGCGGCGCGGCGGTCTCGTTCTGCCAATGCAGCAACGGGCGGCCGGTGGCTTCGAACACTTCATAAGCGCGCAGCACGCGCTGCGGATCGGTGGGCCGAAGCTGCGCGGCGGTTTCCGGATCGCGACGCGCAAGATCCGCATGCAGGCCGGCGACGCCCAAGGCGTCGAGTTTCTCGCGCGCCTGCCGGCGGATAGCGGCGGGAATGGGCGGAATATCGGCCAGACCGTCGGTCAGCGCGGCGAAGTAAAGTCCTGTGCCGCCGACAAAGATCGGCAGGCGCTGCCGCGCCTGCGCCTCGGCCAGCGCCGCGACGGCGTCGCTCCGATAGCGGCCGACCGAATAGTGCTCCGCCACGCCGACATGGCCGTAAAGCAGATGCGGCACGCGCGACATTTCGGCGTCGGACGGGCGCGCGGACAGGATGCGCACCTCGCGGTAGACCTGCATGGAATCGGCATTGATGACGGCGCCGCGCAACGCCTCGGCGAGCGCCAATGCGGCGGCCGACTTGCCGCTGGCGGTGGGCCCTGCGATAAGCACGGCATCGACGGTCACGGGTTTGCAGTCCTTGCACTACAGCAAAGACATCGCACGGTTCGAAGCGCTGGCGGAAGAGGCTTACAGCGCGATGTACGACTCGCGCCAACCGAAAGACTTCGCGGAGGACGCGCTGATGAACATGCAGAAGGCCATCGACATCGCCGTCGAGATCGGCTTCCAGGACGAAGCCGCGCGGCTGACCAAGCGCCGCGACCACATCAAGGCGGTCTACGACCACCAATTCCGCTGGCTCAAGTGACATGACCCAGTCCGTGTTGAATATCATCGGCGAAATGGCGGACAACCTGGCGCCGAAGATGCGCTGGATCGGCGAGGAAACGTGGCTTTCCAAGCGCCGCGCCTTCGATATTTCCATCGTCAGCGACCCGCATACGACGCTGGACGAGGCGCGCGAGGCGGTCGGCGACGCCGTGATGGACTTCAACGTGATACCCGCCGCCAACCGCCGCAAGAAACTGCTGATCGCCGACATGGATTCGACCATCATCACCTGCGAGTGCCTCGACGAGCTGGCGGACATGGCCGGACTGAAGGCGAAAGTCTCCGCCATCACCGAACGCGCCATGCGCGGCGAGATCGAATTCGCAGGCGCCTTACGCGAGCGCGTGGCGCTGCTGAAAGGCTTGCCGCTGGAGGCGCTGGAGCGGGTGTGGCGCGAACGCGTGCGCCTCAATCCCGGCGCCAAGGAACTGGTGGCGACGATGAAAGCCAACGGCGCGAAGACGCTGCTGGTGTCGGGCGGCTTCACTTTCTTCAGCGCGCGCGTCGCCGAAGCGGCCGGCTTCGACGAGCATCAATCCAACGTGCTGATCGACGACGGCAAAGTTCTTACCGGCGAAGTCCGCGATCCGATTCTGGGAAAAGAGGCCAAGCTGGCGGCGCTGGAGCGCGCGTTGGAGCAGTACGGATTGCAGGCGGACGACGTCCTGGCGGTGGGCGACGGGGCCAACGATCTGGCGATGATCCAGCGGGCGGGACTGGGCGTCGCCTATCACGCCAAGCCCGTCGTGGCGGCGGCGGCGGGCGCCAGCATCAATCACAACGACCTCAAGGCGCTGCTCTATCTGCAGGGCTATCGCGACGACGAGATCGCGCGGGCCTAATTCCGGCGCCGTACGCGGCCGCTAAGGCCCCGACGCGCCGGCCGCGCAATGTTTGTTGATGAAATCCTGGTGCCGCGGCATGGCTTCGACACACTTTCTCACCACGCCGCGTATGTCGTCCAGATTGGCTTTGATCTTCCGCGGATCCAGGCTGTCGGCCATCGGATCGTAGCCGCGCGGCACGATGTTCTGACCGATCATCACGAACAGCCAGCTCTGCACCGGAAAGAGTTCGGTTTCCTCGCGCAGGATGCGGCCGTGGCTGCGGAACAGATCAATCTTTTCCTGCAGGCTGTCGGTCAGCGGGATGTTGCGGCAATGCTCCCAGAACGCGCCCTGGCGTTCGGTGTGCGTGTAGTGCATCAGCAGGAAATCGCGCACCCGTCCGAACTCGAATTCGAAGATCTTGTTGTAGCGGTCGACGTCGGCCCGCTCGAAAGTCCGGTCGGGAAAGAACTTCAGCAGCATGGCGATGCCGCGATGGATGAGATGGATGCTGGTGGATTCCAGCGGCTCGAGGAAGCCGGACGCCAGCCCCAGCGCGATGCAGTTTTTGTTCCAGGCCTTCCTGCGCCGCCCGGTCGTGAAACGCACCGCCATCGGATCGGCCAAAGGTTTGCCTTCCAGATTGGCCAGCAGCGTCTCGTGCGCCTTGTCGTCGCTGGTGAAGCCGCTGCAATAGACATGGCCGTTGCCGACGCGATGCTGCAGCGGAATGCGCCATTGCCAGCCGGCGTCGCGCGCCGTCACCAGCGTAAAGGGCGGCGGCGGTCCGGCGTGCTCGCTGGGCACGGTCAACGCGCGGTCGCAAGGCAGCCAGTTGGTCCAGTCCTCATAGCCGGTCTTCATCGCCTGCTCGATCAGAAGACCGCGGAAACCGCTGCAGTCGATGAACAGATCGCCTTCGATCTTTTCGCCGTTCTCCAGCGTTATCGCTTCGATGAAGCCGTCCTCGGGCCGCAGCGACACGTGCTGCACCTTGCCCTCGGTGCGCACCACGCCGCGGGCCTCCGAAAACTGCCGCAGATAGCGCGCGAACAGCGAGGCATCGAAATGCAGCGCGTAAGTGATCTTGTTCAGCGGCGTGTTGGGCGCGTGCACCGGACGCATGAAGCAGCCCATTTCCGCCGCCTTCGCCTGTATGTTGTATTCCTCCAGCCGTTCCGCCTTGCCTTCCAGGAACATCTTCAGCCAGTAGGCATTGAACGACACCGACCCCATCCCGAATCCGGTCGGCCCGAAAGGATGGAAATAGAAATTGCCGGGCCGGGTCCAATCGCGATAGGCGATGCCCAACTTGAAGGTGGCCTTGATCCGGCGGACGATGTCGTTCTCGTCGATGCCCAGCACACGGATGAAATCCATGATCGGCGGAATGGTGGCCTCGCCGACGCCCACCGTGCCGATCTGCTCGGACTCCACCAGCCGGATGCGGACATCCATGTTTTCCAGAAACTTGGCCAGACTTGCGGCGGCCATCCAGCCGGCGGTGCCGCCGCCGACAATCACGACACTGCGAATGCGCCTGTCGGTCATGGAACATTGCCCTCCGCCTGCGGCTCAAGGTGAAACAGCGATATAGCGCATGATGTGCCGTTCGCCACGCCTCTGCCAATTTTAGAATTGCATTAATTCCAAAGATAACGCTATACAGGGATGCGCACGCGCGCTCGAGGGCCGCGGCGCATCAATCGCAAAATTCGTGGACGCAGGCGCGCGTTGAACGCGGCGCAGCGATCCATTCATCAACCGCGCGCGCCGCGCGGCGGGGGGCGTCGATGTACGAGCTTTTCATGTTCGCGGACCGGCGCAGCGCGCCGATGTTCTGGATCGGCAGCCTGTTCGTCATCGTCGGCGTTCTCCTGCATCTGCCGATGTTCCTGATGGCGCGCCAGATGCACTACATGCTGGCGGGCATGCCCATGAGCAAGGACATGCTGTGGGGCATGGCCTACATCATCGGCGGCGGAGCGGCCGCGGCCTACGGGCTGCAGCCCAAGGCGGCCAGCCTGCACGTCATGCGCTCCCATGAACGGATCGTCGCTCCGGAAGACGCGCCGCTGACGCTTTGGCACTGGGCAGCGGGCGGCGCACTCGCCATGGCGCTCATCATCGACATCATGAAGCCGGCAAGCCTCGGCTTCGTGACGCCGGGCATGCAGGCCGAATACATGATCAGCCCGACGACCGTCGCGATCCTGCCGTTTTCCGCGCTCCTCGGCACGGCGCTCGGCTCGTTCATCTGGGGCGCCCTGGCGGATCTCTACGGACGCCGCGCGACGCTTCTGCTGTCCGCCGTCATGTTCATCGGCACCTCCATCTGCGGCGCGATGCCCTCGTTCTGGTGGAATGTGTTCATGTGCTTTCTCATGGGCCTGTCGGCGGGCGGCATGCTGCCGGTGGCTTACGCGCTGCTGGCCGAGATCATGCCGACCCGTCATCGCGGTTGGAGTCTGGTGCTGGTGGGCGGCATCGGCGCGGTCGGCGGCTATCTCGCGGCTTCCGGCCTGTCGGCTTTGCTGCAGCCGATCTTCGGCTGGCGGATCATGTGGTTCCTCAACCTGCCCTCGGGACTGATCCTGATCGCCTTGAGTCCGCTGATCCCGGAATCGGCCCGCTTCCTGATGCATATCGGCCGGCCGGAAGAGGCACGCGCCACGCTGGCGCGCTTTGGTTCCGTCGTCATCACGGAATCAGAGGACTGGGACGAGGAAGCCAAGCTCGATCATTCCCATCTGCCGCCAACCGACAAACGCTATCTCGGCACCACGGTGGCGCTCACCTTTGCCGCGCTTTCCTGGGGCTTCGTCACCTTCGGATTGCTGCTGTGGCTGCCGGGCGAACTGATGGCGGAGGGCCGCGACATGGGCATGGCGGCGACGATCATCGCGCAGTCGTCCTTCATCGCGGTGCCGGTGGTCGTGCTCGCCGCCTTTCTCTATACGCAGTGGAGCACCAAGGGTGCGCTGCTCGTCATGATCGGCCTGACCGCGCTTGGGCTGATCGCGGTGATGCTGCGGCAGAGCGGGTTGGTGGTGGCGGCGAACCCGGTGCTGCCGGTGACGCTGCTCATCATCGGCTCGACCGGAGTCATCTCGATTCTTCTGCCTTATGCGGCGGAGAACTATCCCCTGCGCATCCGCGGACGCGCCACCGGCTGGGTGGCCGGCTGCAGCAAGTCCGGCGGCCTCATCTGCCAGGGGTTGAGCGCTCTAGCCGCCGTCCCCGCGATCGGCACGGCGGCGATCGCCATTGCCGTTCCGGTGCTCCTGGGGTTCGGCCTGATCGTGCTCTACGGCCGCGAAACGCGCGGCCGCGATCTGCGGGAGCTGGAGCGCTAGAGACCCGGCAGTTTCAGCAGCCGGCGCCGGTCGCGTTCCTCGGCGGCGATCCGGGCCCGCACGCGCAGCAGATCGCGCCGGGCGACCAGGCCGACCAGCTTGCCGGTGACGCGGTCCAGGATGGGCACGCGGCCGATATCGGCGGAGGCCATGCGGTCCGCCAGATGGCCGACCAGATCGTCACCATAGCCGACGAAGAGGTGCTGCCCGCGCTGCTGTTCGCCGAGCGTTGCGTTTTGGGCCCAGCCCTCGCGCGTCCAGCGCAGCACGTCGGAGCGCGAAACCACCGCGACGACGATGCCGCCGCCGTCGACCACCGGATAGCTCTTGTGCCGCTTCGACTCGTCGACGCAGGTGAAAAAGGAAATCGCCTCGCCGACCGGAATCGAGGCGGAGAGCGTGTCGACCGGACTGGTCATGATGTCGGCGACGCGCATCTGCAGGAACGGATCGACGGTGTATTCGCGCGCGATGTGCTGGCCGCGGCGCGCGATGCGCTCGGTGAGAATCGAGCGGCGCATCACCAGCACGGTGACGGCGAAGGCGGCCACCGAGGCGACGAGCAGCGGCGCCAGCACGTGGATATTGCCGGTCAATTCCATGGCGAACAGCGTGCCGGTCAAGGGCGCGCGCATGGTGCCGCCCAGGATCGCGGCCATGCTGAGCAGCGCCCAGAATCCGGGATCGCCGAACGGCAGATAATGCGCCTCCAGCGTGCCGAGCGCGCCGCCCATGATCAGCAGCGGCGCCAGCACGCCGCCCGAGGTGCCGGACGCCAGCGCCGCGATCCACACGCCGGTCTTGCCGATCAGAAGCGCCGCCGCGGCCGGCACGGAAAGCTCCCCGTTCAGCAGATGGCGGATGTTGTCGTAACCGACGCCGAGGACGGCCGGATCGAAATAGCCGCCGATGCCCACGACGACACCGCCGAGCGCCGGCCACCACATCCAATGGATCGGCAGTTTGCGGAACAAATCCTCCACGCCATAGAGGCAGACCGTCATCAGCGCCGACTGGAAACCGGCGACGATGCCGACACCGCAGCACAGCATCAGTCCCCACCAGGGCAGCTGCGGAATGCCGGCATAAGGAAAGAGCGGCCCGACGCCGATCAGCCAGGGGCGCAGCAGTTGCGCCATGATCGCGGCGGCGACGACGGGAATGAAGCTGCGCGGCTTCCATTCAAACAGCAGCAGCTCGACAGCGAGGAGCACTGAAGCGATCGGCGTACCGAAGACGCCCGTCATGCCGGCCGCGGCGCCGGCGACCAGCAAGGTCTTGCGCTCGGCGGAGGTCAGATCGAAGAACTGCGCAAACAGCGAGCCCAGCGCGCCGCCGGTCATGATGATCGGGCCTTCGGCGCCGAACGGCCCGCCGGTGCCGATCGACAAGGCGGACGACAACGGCTTGAGCAGCGCCACCTTCGGCTCGATGCGGCTCTCGCCGATCAGGATGGCCTCGATGGCTTCCGGGATGCCGTGGCCGCGAATCTTCTCCGAGCCGTAGCGGGCCATCAGGCCGATGACGACACTGCCGATCACCGGAATGGCGATGGTCCAGGCGGACAGATGCGCGCCAGACAGATAGACGGTGTCGGCGGACAGGCGCTGGAAATAGGCGAGATTGGTGAGCACGGCGATCAGTTTGAGCAGCGCCCAGGCGGCGCCCGCACCCATCGCGCCCGTCACCAGCGCCATGGCGGTGAGGATCAGCAGGCGATGATCGGCGGTGAAATCCCGCAGCCTGTCCTTATGGGGCGATGAGGCTTCGGGCTCGGCGGAGATGGAATTGTTCGGCACGCGCGCTACAAGGGTGAGTGATTGCGGAGGGCGGCTATTATATCGTTATACGATATAATGCAATGCACCGCGGCGGAGACAAGGGCATGACTGCAAGGACAAGGAGCACAGCGGCTCCCCGCGAGCTGACCCAGGCCGATTACCGGCTGCTGGCGGAGTTCCGCCGGTTGCTGCGACAGTTCCTGGCGTTCAGCGAGGCGGAAGCGCTGGATGCCGGCCTGTCGCCGCAGCAGCATCAAGCGCTGCTGGCGATCAAGGGCGCCGAAGGGCCTACGACGATCGGCGATCTGGCGGAGCGCCTGTCCATTCGCCACAACAGCGCCGTCGGACTGGTCGACCGGCTGGAGAAGATGCGGCTGCTGACCCGCCGGGCCGATCCGGCGGACGGCAGACGGGTGACGCTGGCGCTGAGCGACGATGCCGAAAAGCTGCTGGCGGGTTTGACCGCCGCGCATCGCGACGAGTTGCGTCGTCTGACGCCGCTGCTCAAGCCGTTGCTGAACAAATTGGAGCGTTAGCTCAGCCGCAGCGCCACGAAGGTCAGGGCGCCGTCGCGGTCGACCAGCAGGATCTCGACCTTGCGGCCGGCCCGGGCATCGGCTTCGACGCGCTTGAGAAAATCGGCGGGCGTATGCACCGGCTGGCTCTGCACCGAGACGATGACGTCGCCGGCCTGGAAGTTGTTCACCGCCGCCAGACTGTCCGGGATCACATCGGTGACCACGACGCCGTGCACGCCGCCGGGCAGCTTGAACTCGGCGCGCGCGTCGGCGTCGAGCGGCGACAGCGTTAGCCCGAGCTGGGAGTAGTTCGACTTTATCTTGTTGGGATCCGGCGGGCGCTTGTCCGGCTTGGCGCCGCCTTCGTTCAAGCGCTCCACCGTCAGCCGCGTGGTGACCTTCCGGCCCTTGCGCAGCAGGTCGACCGCCACCGTCTTGCCGATCGGCGTGTCGGCGGCGATGCGCGACAGGGCGCGCGAATCCGACACCTTCTTGCCGTCGAAGCCGACGATGACGTCGCCGTTGCGGATGCCGGCCTTGGCGGCGGGACCGTTCGCCGTGACGTCGGCGACCAGCGCGCCGGCGGTGGACGGCAGTCCCATGCCTTCGGCGATATCGCCGGTGATGGACTGGATGCGCACGCCGACCCAGCCGCGCCGCACGGCGCCGTATTGGCGCAGCTGGCCGATGACGTCGCGCACCAGATCGGAGGGAATGGCGAAGCCGATGCCGACGGAACCGCCGGTGGGCGAGAAGATCGCGGAGTTCACGCCGATGACATTGCCGTCGGTGTCGAACAGCGGGCCGCCGGAATTGCCCTTGTTGATCGGCGCATCGGTCTGGATGAAGTCGTCATAAGGCCCGGCTTCGATGTCGCGGTTGCGGGCCGAGATGATGCCGGCGGTGACGGTGGACCCGAGACCGAAGGGATTGCCGATGGCGATCACCCAATCGCCGATGCGGGCCTTGTCGGAGTCGCCGAAATGCGCCGCCGGCAACGGCTTGCGGTAATGGATGCGCAGCAGCGCCAGATCGGTCTTCTCGTCGCGGCCGACCAGCTTGGCGGGCAGCGTGGTGCCGTCGTTCAGCGTCACCGCAATCTGCTCGGCGCCTTCCACGACGTGATTGTTGGTGACGATCAGACCGCTGGGATCGACGATGAAGCCGGTGCCCAGCGAGGTGACATGGCGCGGCAGATTGCTGCCCGGGCCGAGGAAGTTCTTGAACAGATCCTGCAGCGGCGAACCGGGCGGCAGATCGGGCAGCGGCGACTTCTGATTGGCCTTGAGCGTCTGCGTGGTGGCGATGTTGACCACGGTCGGCAGCAGCTTGGCGGAGAGATCGGCGAAGGAGTCGGGGGCGCCGCGCGCCAAAGCCGGCGCGCCAAACGCCAGGGCGAGACTCAAGACGGCCGACAAGCCAAAAAAACGCATGCCCATCAACGCTTCCGAAGCAAAACGGGAATCCGGCGCAGCATAGGCGATTGCCTTGTGAAACAAAGAGGGCGGCGAAATTAATTACGCGGCGTTGCCAATTTCGCATCGCGCTGCGCGGGGACGATCCGTACACGCTGCCGCAGATCGCGAACCCGCGCCCACCAGGCGCGCATCCCGGCGGTGTCCATTCCGGCCTTCAGAGCGTTGCGGTTGCCCTTCGGCGCACCGCCCTGGTTCTCGACCCGTAACCGGGGTATTTTCGCTAAGTCATTCATTTTATTGCATAATTTCCTGAAGGTTGTTTTCCGGTCTGGGAGAAATCCCGGGGGACGTCCGCGCCGACGCGGCGGACGAAGCCCATTATACGGCCGTTCCGGACGGCTTGGATGAGTTCGGTAAGAGGCATGCCGCGGCAGGAATGACAGGGATCAGTGTGCGGCGGCGTTCTGCGGACGCCACCTCTCCCGACCCGGCCATCCATGGCGGCGGCGACCCGCGATGTTCGAAGACTGGATGGGCGGCTCGGAGGCCGCCCATGGTGCATGGAAGGTGCGTGGATCGTGCGTTGAACGCGTGTTGAAGGTGAAGCCCCGGCGCGCACCCCACCTCGCCACCATGGCCGGGCCCGATCCGGCCATCCATGGCGGCGGCGATCCGCGATGTTCGAAGACTGGATGGGCGGCTCGGAGGCCGCCCATGGTGGTTACCAGTCGTGTCAGTGGTGCCATTTCTCGATCAAGTCGTCCCAGTCGGGATTCACTTTCTCGATCAGGGCAATTTTCCAGGCGCGCTTCCAACGCTTGAGGTTGGTCTCTCGACGGATTGCATCGGCGTAAAGCGGATATTCTTCGAAGTAGACCAGACGCGTCACGTTGTACTTCTTGCAGAATTCGGAGCCTCGCCCTTCGCGATGCGCTTGGACGCGGCCCTGCAAGTCCGACGTGATGCCGATGTAGAACGTTCCATTGCGCTTGCTGGCGAGGATGTAGACGAAGCCACTTGGTCTAGGCATGGCACGTGACGGAGGCCGCCCATGGTGGAGGTATAAGTTCCGTTCCTCCTGGCCGGCGCCTATTTCCGTCCGCTCGATGCGCCTGGGCCCTTGCTCAGATATTTGAGGAAGTCGCTGTTGGGCGAGAGGACCATGGTGGTGTTGTCGCCGGGAAGCGCCGTCTTGTAGGACTGCATGGAGCGGTAGAAGGCGAAGAAGTCCGGGTCCTGGCCATAGGCCTGCGCCAGAATCCTGGTCTTTTCGGCATCGCCCTCGCCGCGCAGGATGTCCGACTCGCGGGTGGCTTCGGCCTTGATCACCGTCACTTCGCGCTCGGCGCGGGCGCGGATGCGTTGCGCGGTTTCATCGCCTTCGGCGCGGAACTCGGCGGCGGCGCGCTGCCGCTCCTTCTGCATGCGGTGATAGATGGCGACGCTGTTCTCGGGCGGCAGATCGGCGCGGCTGATGCGCACGTCGGCGATGACGATGCCGTAGCCCTTCACGTTCTGGTTCATGTTGTCGCGAATGTCGTGCATCAGCGTCGACCGCTTGGCCGACAGCATGGCGGCGAAGTTCTGCGAACCGAGGACGCGGCGGATGTTGGCGGAGAGGATCGGCGTCAGGCGCACCAGCGCCGTGTCCTGGTTGACCAGCGTCTGGTAGAACAGCAGCGGATTGACGATGCGCCAGCGCGCAAAAGCGTCGACCTGGATGCGCTTGGAGTCCTGAGAAATCACCTCTTCGCTTTTGGCGTCGAGATCCAGCAGCCGCTTGTCGAAGAAATAGACCTGCTGCCAGGGCAGCTTGAAATGCAGGCCCGGCTCTGTGGCCATCTGCTGCGGCGCGCCGAACTGGACGACCAGCGCCTGCTGGGTCTGGTTGACGGTGAAGACGCAGGAGAACAGCACGCCGAGCACAAAGAGGGCGGCGACCGCGATGGTGATGCCAAGCGTGCGGCTCACTGGCCACCTCCCTGATCGGAGGGGGCCGCGGTCGGCGGCGCCGGCGTCGGCGCGGAGGACTGGTCGCCCGGCCGGCGCTGCGGCGCAGACGGCGGGGCCATGACCTTCGACATCGGCAGCTGGAAGTAGGGCACCACGCCCTTGGCGGAGTCGTCGACGATCACCTTGTTCATCGGCGCAAGAACCTGCGTCATGGTCTCCAGATAGATGCGGCGGCGGGTGACTTCCGGCGCTTTCTTGTATTCGGCGTCGATCAGCAGAAAGCGCTTGGCGGCGCCGGTGGCTTCCGCGATCACCTGCTGGCGATAGGCCTCGGCGTCCTGAACGATCTGGGCCGCCTCGCCGCGCGCCTGGGGAATGATCTGATTGGCATAAGCTTCGGCTTCGTTGCGCTTGCGATCCTGATCGGCCAGCGCCGCCTGCACGTCGAGATAAGCCGCGCGCACGTCGTCCGGCGGTTCGGCCTTCTGCATCTGCACGTCGGTCACCTGAATGCCGGCGCGATAGGAATCGAGCGCCTCCTGCATCAGCTTCTGGACCTTGACCTGAATCCTCTCGCGGTCGGAGGTGAGGATCAGATCCATCTGATCCTGCCCCACCGCTTCGCGCATGGCGCTTTCGGCGACGGCTTTGACGGTGGCTTCGGGATTCTCGACGTTGAACAGATAGGCGTTGGCGTCCTTGATCTGCCAGAAGACCGTGAAATTGATGTCGACGATATTTTCGTCGCCGGTGAGCATCAGGCTTTCGTCGGGAACGTCCTCCGTCTGCGACTGATTGCTGTTATCGGAGGTGATGCGGTAGCCGATATTGGTCTGCTTTTGGCGCGTGACCTCGGGCGTGTAGGCGGTTTCGATCGGCCACGGCAGATGGTAATTGACGCCCGGTTGGGTGTGCCGGATGAATTTTCCGAATTGCAGCACCACACCCTGCTCATACGGGCTGACGATATAGAAGCCGCTGAGCAGCCAAAGAACCGCAACGGCCAGACCCGCAACGGCCCAGCCGCCTCTTCCCAGCCCGCCGGCCGGCAGAAAGCGCTTAAGATTCTCCTGCAGACGGCGCAGCAGCTCGTCCAAATCGGGGGGCCGCATGCCGCTGTTGTTGGACCCACCCGAACCCCAAGGCCCTTTGGGACCCTGGCCGCCCGAACCGTTGCCGCCGCTCTGATTACTCCAAGGCATTCCGTGTTTCTTGTTTTCCGCCTCGCCACCGTTATATGTGCATCCGCACAAAGGCGCAAACCATGCCGCAAGCCACAAAAGACGATGTGTTGAAGGCACTCGATAACGTCATCGATCCGCAAAGCGGCCGCAGCGTCGTGCATGAAGACATGGTGCAGGGGCTGGTGGTCAAGGACGGCCATATCGGTTTTGCGCTGGAAGTCGATCCGGCGCGCGGACGCGAGGCCGAACCGCTGCGCAAGGCGTGCGAAGACGTCGTGCATGCGCTGCCCGGCGTGTTGTCCGTGACGGCCGTGTTGACGGCGCATACCGGCGCGGCGGCGCCCAAACCACACGGCCATCGCGCGCATCAGCATACGGCGGCGCCGCAGGCCGGCATTCCCGGTGTCGGCGCCATCATCGCGGTGGCGAGCGGCAAAGGCGGCGTCGGTAAATCGACGGTGGCCGTGAATCTGGCGCTGGGGTTGAAAGCGCTGGGATTGAAGGTCGGACTGCTCGACGCCGACATCTACGGGCCGAGCGTGCCGCGGCTTCTGGCGATCACCGAAAAGCCGCAAGCCGCAGGCGACAAGGTGGCGCCGATCGAGCGCTACGGCATCAAGGCGATGTCGATCGGTTTCATGGTCGGCGAAGACACGCCGATGATCTGGCGCGGCCCGATGGTGCAGAACGCACTGACGCAGATGATGAACGACGTGGCCTGGGCGCCGCTGGACGTGCTGGTGATCGACATGCCGCCCGGAACCGGCGACGCGCAGCTCACCATCGCGCAGCGCGTGCCGCTGAAGGGCGCGGTGATCGTCTCGACGCCGCAGGACATCGCGCTGATCGACGCGCGCAAGGGCCTGGCGATGTTCCGCAAGACGCAGGTGCCCATTTTCGGCATTGTCGAAAATATGAGCACCTTCGTCTGTCCCCATTGTGGGCACGAGAGCCACATCTTCGGGCATGGCGGGGCGCGTGAGACGGCGAAGACGCTCGATGCACCCTTCTTGGGCGAGATTCCGCTGGTTCCCGTCATTCGCGAGACCTCGGACGCCGGTACGCCAATCGTCGCAACCGCCCCGGAAAGCCCGGAAGCCAAGGCTTTTCTATTGATCGCCGAACAAGTGGCGGCGAAAATCGCGACATCGCAGCGCGCCGCGCCCAAAATCGTGATTGAATAAAAGAGATTTCACAGCCCGAAAGCCATGGTCGCCCCCAAACCCCAAATCCGCAGCATGTTCGCGACGCCGGTGTGCGTCCATTTTCTGCCTGTGGCGCAGGAAGCCAATGTCGAGCTTCGCCCGCTGATCCTCGAGCGCGCGCAGGCCGACGGCGGCGGCCGCAGCAGCGAAGGCTGGCGCTCGGCGCCGGATTTCGACATCTGGGGCGGGTTGCAGGCCCAGACGCTGTTCCGCGTGCTGCGCGACCTGGCCGACAGCCTGACGGCGACGCGCAACGGCACGCGCGTGACGTTCGACTGGAAAATCACCGCCTTCGTGGCGATGCGCCAGAAAGGCGAATATCTGGAACGCGCGGCGCGTCCCGGCGCCTTCTGGTCGGGCGTCTATTACGTCGACGACGGCTATCAGAAATCCGACGACGAAGCGCTGGGCGGGGAATGCGAACTCGCCGATCCGCGCGGCGTGCTGCCGGCGATGATCGCGCCGCAGCTCGGCTTCCGCGTGCCCAACGGATTGACCGCCGGACAGACGGAATTGATCCGCCCGCAATCGGGCATGATCATCCTGCACCCGTCGTGGCAGCCGCGCGGCGAACGCCGCTACGAAGGCAACGGCCAGCGCATCGTCGTCGAATTCGACATCGCGGTGCCGTAGACGCTATTTCTGGATGCCTTGCACCAGTTCGAAGTCGCGGCCGCTCTCCGTCCACTTGTCGCCGACCTTGTGCGCCGCGATCGCGTCGCATTCGGGATTGGAGTAGCGCAGGGAATAGAGCGCCGGATGCTTGTCGGCATACAGGCACATCTTGCCGTTTTCGATCTTCCAGTGGCCGCTGACATCGCCGAGCCAGCTCGCCGCCGAATAGGTGTGGTCCTTGTTGTAATAGACCCGCGACGTTCCGAAGGTGTCGTGGATAACCAAGGTGTTGCCGTACCGCGTGGCCATGATGTCGTCGTCGCCGGCATAGGCCGCGGCGGACAATGCGAGAAGCGACGCTGCAATGAGAATCGAACGCATGGTGCCCCCTTCGTAGCTGGTTGCCTTGCGAGCGAGTTTTAATCTCGCCCTGCCGATCTTATGAGCGTTTCCGTGCCGTTTACTTTATCAGGAGTCCGAGGGCGCGTCATCGCATCGTAAAGCGGGCGCAAAGCCGCGGCCGAGCCTGCCGTAACGCTAATATTGGATGCCTTTGACCAGCGTCGTGCGGCGACCGTTGTCCACCCATGTGTCGCCGACCTGGCGAAGCTGGGCGACCTCGCATTCGCTCCTGCTTTTTCCGGCGCGCGCAGATTTGTAGTTCAGGCAAAGCTTGCCGTCTGCGACCGACCAGGTGCCGTCCGAACTCCAGTCATAGCCGTGCTTGGCGGTGAAGGTGTGATCGGCGCGGTAATACTGCTTGGTCGTGCTCCCGTCGCTGTGGGTGGCGATGACGGTGTTGTCGTAGCGCGCGGCCATGATGTCCGTTCCGGCGGACGCCACACCCGTCGCGAGCGCCAGCAGCGATACGGCAAGGAATGTCGAACGCATGCAGATGCCCTCGGGGGTTGGTCCGGCACTGTACGCGTATTTCCGCGTCCGCGGGCGCTTTTCTTGCGTTGCAGCAATAAGGGCCGTTTGCCGCCGTTTACAGGATGAAGACGCGGCCGCTCAGCGCCCGGCCGAAAGCGAGATGGTGATGGTTTTGCCGTCCGCCGTCATCTCGGTCCAGGTGTCGCCGACATTGTGTTCGCCCTTGATCTCGGTGCAGCTCGTCGCCTGGGCCGGATCGGTCGGCGCCGGATCGGTCAGCGTGAAGCAGGCATGCGAGGCATCTTTCCAGGCATAGGTGCCCTTCATCGTCTGCTCGCCGACGTGCTGCTCCCAGGTCATGTCGGCATTGATGTAGGTGATCATCTTGGTGCCGTCGGGCAGCACCTGGGTGACCGTGTTGCCATAGGCGTTGGCGAAGGGATCCGCGGCCTGCGCCGCCGTCGAGACGGAAAGAACCGCGATGGCGGCGAGTAAGATGCGTTTCATGTGTGCTCCCGGCGAGGTGTGGTTCAGGCGTTATACGCGAGTTTCAAACCCGGCGCGCGCCACTCCATCACGGCAAGCTTTCCGGTGGCCGACATGGTGACGAAGGCCGTCTTCCGTCCGGCGCCGCCCCAGCAGATATTGGTGACGACGAGATCGGGCAGCGGCGCGTGCTCGAAGCGGTTAGTGCCGGGCCAGAAGGTCGAGATGCCGCCGGCCAGGATGGTGGCGACGCAGACGCCGCCGTCCTCCTGCACGCCGAGCGAGTCGAAATAGGCGAGACCGGGAAAACCGCCGAGGTAATTCGCCGGCACGAAGCCGGGCGGCATGGCGCTGACGCCGGGCGCCGACAGCGGCAGATCCCACAGCCGCGCAGTGAGCGTTTCCGCGTAATAGACATGCAGGCCGTCGGGCGACAGGCCGACGCCGTTGGGCGAGGTCAGTTCCTGCAGCACGCGGGAGATCTTCGAGCCGTCGGCGCGCGCATAATAGAGCGCCCCATGCAGACGGTGGGCGCTCGTCGTGCTGCCGTGATCGGTGAACCAGAAGCCGCCGGCGGCATCGAACACCAGATCGTTGGGCGCGATCAGCCGCGCGCCGTCGCAGCTGTCATAGAGCGTCTCGACTTTGCCGGTGGAGAGATCGACGCGCTCGATGCGGCCGCCCTTGTGCTCCGGCGGCGTGTGGCCGGGGATCAGCATGCCGTTCAGTTCGTGCAGGGTGAAATTGCCGCCGTTGTTGCAGACGTAAAGCGCGCCGTCGGGACCGATGGCGAGACCGTTCGGTCCGCCGCCGGGCGTGGCGATGGTCTGCTTCACGCCGTCCGGTCTGACGCGCGTGATACGGCCTTCGGCCATTTCCACGACGATGACCGAACCGTCCGCCATCGCCACCGGACCTTCGGGAAACCGCAAACCACTCGCCAGTTCTTCGATCTGCATGGGCGCCACCTCGCTGCCCACGACGCTAATCGATGCGCGGCCCCGCGCAAGTGTCCGCTAGGGCAAGATGGGGCCGCCGCCTAGGCGGGCGGGTTCTTGCAGATCGCCAGAAGATTGGTCAGGTAATCCTTGCGCGCCACGGCCACTTTCTTCGAGGCGATGATCTCGTCGCGGGCTTTCGCGAAACGCTCCTCGCCGGAACCGTTGCCGTTGAACGTCGCGCTGCCCTGATTGCGCGTCGCGACGTAGCGGTCCAGATCGAAGGCGGTGCGCATCGATTCCTGGGTGCGGTGGCGCGCCTTGTCGAGCAGATCGATATCGGACGACACATGATCGATCTCGGCGTGCAGCTGGCTGCAGGTCAGCGCGGCGTCGGTGGTGTGCGAGACCTGCGAATAGGTCGGCCAGATGATGTCGTCGGCCGACACCGGCGCCGCACAAAAGGCAAGCACAGCGGCGCCCGCCAGCCATCCTGAAATGACGCGGAGACGCATGCGGTCCTCCCTGCATATTGGCGGCGCAGCATAAACCCGTTTGCCGCGCGGCGCACGCCGCGGCGTTACTGCTCGCCGGCGACCAGCGTCACTTTGCGGTCGGCCATGCCCCAGACGTCGCCGACTTTCTGCGGCTTGGCGGTGGTCATGCATTCGTCCGTGCCCATGCCGGGGCGGGCGACGTCGTAATGCAGGCACAGCTTGCTGCCGTCGATCCGCCAGGTGCCTTCGCTCTGCCAGTTCGGACGGCGGGCGACGAAGCTGTGATCAGGGCGCCAATAGAGCCGCGTCTGCGTTCCGTCCGGATCGCTGGCGACGACGGTGTTGCCGACGCGCGAAGCCGCCGCCAGCGCCGCCGTGGTGTCGGGGTCATCGGTCATGTGAAGCCCGGCCACCAGCGTGATGTTACGGCCGTGATGAATCCAGACGTCTCCCACGGCATGCGGCTCGGAGGACACGCATTCCGAATCGCCGACGCCGGGGCGCGCGATCTTGTAATGGAGGCAGAGCTTGCCGTCCTCGACGTCCCAGCTGCCGTCACTCTGCCAATCGGCGCGTTTGGCCAGGAGTGTGTGATCGGCGCGGTAGTAAAGCCGCGTCACCGTGCCGTCCGGATCCAAGGCCAGCGTGGTGTTGCCATAGCGCGTGCCCATGGGATCGTCGCCGGCGAAGGCTGCGCCCGCCGCGACAGCCAGGAACGACACCGCAAGAACGATCGACCGCATCAGCTGCTCCCGATTGGTTGACGCGTCATATAGGCGGCGCGGCGGCGCGTTCCAATGTGACATAGCTGTAGGCGAGACCGTCGGGCGTCTGACGATCTTCGCGCGCGGCTTCCCGCCAGATTTTTCGATCGAAGGCGGGCATGTGCGCGTCGCCGTCGAACGCCGCGTGAATTTCCGTCAGATGGATGCGGCGGGCCTGCGGCAGCGCGGCGGCGTAAATTTCGGCACCGCCGATGACCATGATCTCCGAAGGATTTTCCCTGCGGGCGATCACCAACGCCGCGTCGAACGACGGTGCCGCCGCGGCGCCCTCGGCCGCGAACGCGGCGTTGCGTGTGACGACGATGTTGCCGCGGCCCGGCAAGGGCTTCTTCGGCAGACTCTCCCAGGTCTTGCGGCCCATGATGCAGGGCTTGCCCATGGTCAGCGCCTTGAAGCGGCGCATGTCGTCGGGCAGCCGCCAGGGCAGCGCGCCCTTGTCGCCGATGACGCCGTTGTCGGCACGGGCGAGGATGAGAGAGATCAAGACTGCACCATCTTCCGGAACGCCTCGCCGGCGAGACGGTAGAGCGGCACGCCGGTCACCGGTTCGGCGCCGATGCGCAGATAGAAGTCGATCGAAGGCTGGTTCCAGTCGAGCACCGCCCAATCGACGCGGATGGCACCCACCTCGGCCGCCTTTCTGGCGAGGTGCGCGATCAGCGCCTTGCCGTAGCCGCGGCCGCGCATCTGCGGTGAGACGAACAGGTCTTCGATGTAGAGGCCGCGCGCCGCGGCGAAACCGGCATAAGTCCAGAACCAGGTGGCGCCGCCGACGTGTTGGCCGTCTTCGAAGGCGAGTTCGCAATGGATCAGCGGGTTGGCGCAGAAATAATCGCGGGTGATGTTCTCGCGCGAGACGAAGAAGCGGTGCAGCAGCTTTTCGTATTCGGCGAGACCGTAGAGCGTCGCATAGACGAAATCTTCGTCACCGGCCTGCGCGGCGCGGATGGTGAGCGCGGTCATGCCTTCGCCAACCTTTCCAAAGCGTCGCCGGTGACACGGAATACCGTCCAATCCGACATCGCCACCGCACCGAGCGATTTGTAGAAGTCGATCGCCGGCGCGTTCCAGTCGAGTACCCACCATTCCAACCGTCCGCAACCCTCGGCCACCGCATGACGGGCCAGATGCGCGAGCAAGGCCCTGCCGACGCCTTTGCCTCTGAATTGCGGATGCACGTAGAGGTCTTCGAGATAGAGGCCGTGCCTGCCGAGGAAGGTGGAGAAATTGAAGAACCAGACGGCGAAGCCGGCCGGCTCGCCGTCGATCTCGGCAATGTTGCAGAAGACGCGCGGATTGGCGCCGAACAGCTTGGCGTGGACATCGGCTTCGGTGGCGGCCACCTCGTGTGAGAGCTTTTCGTATGCCGCCAGATCGCGAATGAAGGACAGGATCAGCGCAGCGTCGGAGGGGTTTGCCGGACGGATTGAGACGTTTGCCAAAAAAGTCCCCCTTCGGCCGCCTCGCGGCCGCTTCCTCCGCCAAAGCGGGTCAGACCGCGACGGCCGCCTTGATGTGCGGGTGCGCCTGGTAGTTTTCCAATTTGAAGTCTTCGTATTTGAAATTGAAAATGTCGGTCACCGACGGATCGATGCGCATCGCCGGCAGCGGATAAGGCGTGCGCGAGAGCTGCTCGCGCGCCTGCTCCAGATGATTGAGATAAAGATGCGCGTCGCCGAAGGTGTGGACGAACTCGCCGGGTTTCAGGCCGGTCACCTGCGCCATCATCAGGGTGAGCAAGGCATAGGACGCGATGTTGAACGGCACGCCGAGGAAGATGTCGGCGGAGCGCTGATAGAGCTGGCAGCTGAGCCGTCCCTCCGCAACGTAAAACTGGAACAGGCAATGGCAGGGCGGCAGCGCCATCTTGGGCACATCGGCCGGGTTCCAGGCGGTGACCATCAGGCGGCGTGAATCCGGATTGCGCTTGATGGCATCGACCACTTCGGCGATCTGGTCGATGGTGCCGGAATGATCGCGCGGCCAGGAGCGCCACTGGTGGCCGTAGACCGGACCAAGCTCGCCGTTCTTGTCGGCCCATTCGTCCCAGATGGTGACGCCGTGCTCCTGCAGCCAGTGCACATTGGTCTCGCCCCGCAGAAACCACAAAAGCTCGTAGATGATGGCTTTGGTGTAGAGCTTCTTGGTGGTGACCAGCGGGAAGCCTTCGGCCAGGTCGAAGCGCATCTGATGGCCGAACACCGACAGCGTGCCGGTGCCGGTGCGGTCGTGCTTCTCCACGCCGGTTTTCAGCACGCGGTCCATCAGGTCGAGATATTGGCGCATTCACTAGCCTACTGATTCCAGCGCCAAGTCTAGCGCGGCTTTGGTCGTGTTCTGATTTGATTTTTGCCGTTGAAGATCTGGAGGAACGTCCTTGGCACACGTGGTTGCACCGCCACTTGTCACATCACATTCCCACCCCGGCCCGCGCCCTTGGCTATGCCAGGGGTCCGGCACATAACCAAGAAATAGGGCTGCCATGTAGATCGCGACGACTATCGCAAATCCGGTGGCTACCTTAATTGGGAGGTTGTTCAGCCAAATCACACAGAAGCTCCGATCAGGCGCTCTGGCGACGAGCGACCAAAGGCTGCAGCTATCCCACCCGCGCCTTGCGCAGCACGTCGTTGATCCGGCCTTGCCAGCCTTCGCCCGTGGCGCGGAAGCGCTCTACCACGTCGCGGTCGAGCCGGAGCGTCACCTGCTGTTTGGTCGGCGTCTTTTGCGGTCCGCGCTGACCGCGTCCGCGAACCAGCTTTGCCAGTTCCGGAAAGTGATCCAAAGGCTTCGCCCGCGCGAAATCCTCGTCGGTCCATTCCGGATTTTCCTCATCCGGTGTGTCAGGCCTGACCTTGCCCTTCTTCTTCATAGCGCAACCGCTCCTTACGGTTTGCAACCCTGAGCGAAATCACCCGTACGGCGTCATGGCGCAGCGTGAAAACAACAACGGCAACTGCGTCGTTCAACCGACCGACCGCCCGGTATCGTACCTCGCCATAATCCCGGCGCTCATCCTTTACGATCTGCGCGGTGTCGAAATCGAAGTCCGCAACCTGATCAAAGGCAAGTCCGCGCTCGCGCGCGTTCTTCTCGCTTTTGGCCGGGTCAAATTCGATCTTCATTTAATTGTAGTTACAAAAAAATAAACCGTCAAGGCCTAGGAGTCTTAACCGGCGATGCCTATATTACGCCTGTTCGGGCTTGCCCGGACTATGGCGATAAACGACTGCGTAATAAGCGGCCCGGACCCGGGGGCGGTACCCGGCGCCTCCACCATTCTCCCTCTAGAAGAGGGAATACGGGGGCG
>JAGWJY010000053.1 GCA_028865545.1 Alphaproteobacteria bacterium
CCGCCCTGCATGATGAAGTCTTCCACCAACCAGCCGAGATCGTTGATCGGCAGCGCCGTAACCACCGAGGAACGCTTGCCCCAGCATTTGCGCATCGCCCGCGCCACATTGTACTCGCCACCGCCTTCCCAGACGGTGAACTGGCGCGAATTGCGCACACGGCCGAAGCCTGGATCGAAACGCAGCATCACTTCGCCGAAGGACACGCAGTCCCACTTGCACTCGCTTGCCGGACGGATTTTCAGGATTTCTTCAGCCATGTTTATTTCCCGCGGATTTTCTTGATGAGTTGAACGGTGTCCCGCACCTTTTTCTCGATGCCGGCGTAGTCTTTGGCCTTGAGCAGGTCGGCGGTGATCATCTTCGAGCCGATGCCGGCCGCAACGATGCCGGCGCCGAACCATTTGGTAAGCGATTCTTCCGTCGGATCGACGCCACCCGTCGGCATCAGCCGCGTCCATGGCATCGGGCCGAGCACGTTCTTGACGAATTCCGGCCCGCCCACCGAGGAGCCGGGGAAGATCTTGACGATCTCGCAACCCAGCTCTTCGGCATAGGAAATTTCGGAGGCGGAACCGCAGCCCGGGCTGTAGGGAATCTTCCGGCGATTGCAGACCTTGGCCACGTCGGCGTTGAGGATAGGGCCGACGACGAACTTTGCGCCGTTGGCGATATAGATGCCGGCAGTCGGCGCATCCACGACCGAACCGACGCCCATGATCACGCTCGGATCCGCCTTGGCGAAATGGCGCGCCACCTCCAGGAAGACGTGCGGCGCGAACTCGCCGCGATTGGTGAATTCGATGCACTTGGCTCCGCCATTGGCGCAAGCCTGGATTACACTGGTGCAGACTTCGACATCAGGATGATAAAAGACGGGAATTACGCCCTGCTCCATCATCGCCGTCAGGACAGCCATACGGTCCTTTATCATTCCCTGTTCTCCACTGTTTTATGGCCCGCCTCGGCCACGCGGCGCGCAATTCAGCAACCTTCAAGGCCGGAAGCAACATTTAATCCGTCGCAGTTGGCACCCAATCTTGCAAGACATTGCGATCGGCATAGCCATATGCCTGATCGGCCGTCAGCTGACGGCGCCGCGCGGACACCGCACCCGCACCGGGGCCCCTGCTCTCGAACTCGAAGAGGCGCGCCTCTTCGGGCATCAGGATCGCCCGGCCTCCGCCCTTGCGGTTGTAGCCCATCCCCACCCAACCTTCCGGGATGATGTGATCGTCCATCCAGCAATGCAGATAGGCGGCAGCGCCGACATTGTCCGGATCGCCGTATCGGCCGTCGGAAAAGTCGTGCGTGTGCCGCCACGCCCGCCCTAGCGCCACGCTATGCACGGGCACGTCTTTTTCTTTCTCCAGTCGGCAATCGTGGAATACCAGCCCGTAGGGCTGCTTGATGTCCGTATCCGGAGCCGCGACAAAGCCCTGGAAATCCTGTCCCGGGCGCAGGCGGGACAGAATGTTGCAGCGATCGAACACGCCGCGCCCCGCGCCGAAAATGAAGTCCACGCAGCCTTCGATGCGGCAATGCCGGAAAAGGCTGCGGCCTGATTGCACGTACAGCGTATCCTGATAGCCGGCGAGGCGAACGTTTTCGAGGAACGAACGGTCAGCCTCACCTTCGATTGCCAGCGCCACCGCCTGTTCGCCGCCGGAGCTTGCGCTGGTTTCCTTCAACAATTGCCGCATGTGGCCGGGGTAGTCGAAATCGTTGGCGATGGTGAGATCGCGTGCCAAAAAATTGGGCGCACGGACAAAAATGGTAGCGGTACCGAAAGTGCCAATCGGCTTACCGTCAGCACCTGGCGTTCCTGCGTACCAATTGTTGACGACAACGCTTTCATCGCGGCTCTCGCCGATCAGATGCACAAATGGCTTGTCGATAACGACGCGTTCACGCCATTGGCCTTTGCCGACCATGATGCGGAACGGTTTGGTGCCATCCGCCGGCGCTGCCGCCACCGCCGCCGCGAGCGTCGGATAAGCCACGGCGCCAGACGGCGCGACGGGCCCGACAAAAGCGGCAAAGGAAGGGGACGCTGATGCACCGCGCGCGAGCGTTGCGCCAGCGCCGAGCGCCAGCGCGCTCTCGAGGATTGTCCTGCGGGACATGACGGAAAAATTTCTCATGGCTCATCATTAAAAAAAAGCGCCGGGGAAGTCATCCCCGGCGCGACAAAAGTTATTGAGGAAGGGTCAGTAGTTGTATCTCAGACCGATGAAGTACTCGCTGCCGGTCTGATGCCAGTAGTATGGGCGCTGGCCGATGGTATCGACATAGCCCTGTTGTGCCTGGTTGGTAAGATTTAGGGCATCCAAAGTGATGGTGAAGTTTTCGTCGAACTTGTAGCTGGACGATGCGTCGAGGTTGAATGTCGAGTTGTTGATCTGCACATCGTTCAGATTGCCCGGGTTGACGCCGCCGCTAACGATGTACTTGCTGCGGAACGCCGCTGTCACACGTGCCTGGAAGACCGTGTCGTCATAGTACAGAGTCGCATTGTAGGAGGTGTTCGATAGCCCGTTCAGGTCGGCCTTCACGAACACGGTGCCGTTGCTGTTGTAGTAGGTCTGTTGTGCCTTGACGAACGTCACGTTACCGAGGAACCCGAAGTTATCGAACGGGTTCGGCAAGAAATCGAACGGCTGCTGCCAGTCGATTTCCGTTCCGTAGAGCGGGCTGCCGGTCGTGTTCACGGCGTGCTGGAAAGTCCACACCAGGTTCTCGTTGCAGGCCGCCCCATAGGACGTGCCGCAGGCGGCGACCGCCAGACTGTCCGGCAAGCCATACGGGTTGCCGTGGAACACGATGTTATCCGTCAACGTCTGCACCAGCGAGTCGATGTGCTTGTAGAACACGGCAATCGAGAGCAGCGCGCCCTTGTGGTAGTACCACTCGAACGACAGATCGACGTTCTTGGATCGGAATGGTTTTAGGTACGGATTGCGGACGTTTGCCGTCAGATTACTGCCGGACTTAGAGGCTGTGCCGCCGGGAAGCATGTTGGTCAGACCCGGTCGCGCCATCGTGTAACCCGCGTTGATGCGGACGAGGAAGTCGTCTGCCGGTTCAAACACTGCATTCAGTGCCGGCAAGATGTCGTGATAGGTCTGTTTGATGTCGGCGGCGACCACGGCCTTGGCGATCGGATCGTAACTGAAACCGATCGATTCGGTTTCCGTCAGGATGTAGCGACCGCCGATATTGCCGCGGAACGGCACACCGTAGAACAGCGTGTCCCAATCGACCTGCAGCCAACCTGCGTAATCGGTCTCCTTGACCGAACCGTTATTGGACAGGCTGGGCTCGGGCCCAAGATGGAACGCGCCGCAACCACTGGCGCAAGCGCCCGTTCCGGTCGTCGTGAACGCCGTCGGATCCCAGATACCGAACAGCGCGTTGGCTTTCTGCAAATCCGGCACCATCCAGGTCATCGGCGTCCCGGACGGAGCGTTGAGACCTTTCATCGTGATAAGCTGGGTGTATCCCGATAACGCCGCCGTTTCGACAGCCGTCGGGATCGAACTGTCCAGATTGCCCGTACCGCCATTGGACCGTCGCAGATCGGCCGTGCTGTAGCCGAAGTTCCGATAATCGAAACCACCTTCGACTTGGATCGATTTCAAGTAATCCCATTTGAAATCGCCCTGGACCGTGCGATAGGCATTGTTGTTGTAGGCCGCACGCTCGCGGATTTGCGACAGGAACCACCCTGTCGACGAGGTTACGTCGACGTTGCCATAGCTGATCGCTGGCAGATCGCCGACACGGTAATCGTACATATACGGTTTCGCCGATGTCCCGGCGCCGCCTGCAGCGCCGCCCGGGCAATTTGCCGTCGAGCCGCCAGCATCGGCCGCTGTGCAGTTGTAGTCGAATGTCAGGGTTGTCTGAACAGGATTGCGATGGTGCGACTCGGACCAGCCGAGCAAGCCGTGAATCTTGAACGACTCCGAGAAACTGTGCGTGGCATCGAGAGTCAGTTGCTCAAACCGCGTGTCAAGGTGATCGAGGCGATGCTCCGAACGAAGACCGACACCCGCCGCCTTCGCGTAGGTCATGTTGTTTCTGGTCGTGTCGACGTAGTAGTCAAGGATATCGATGTTCTGAATACCGAGCGTCGGCTGCAGACCTGTTCCCAGTGTGCTGGTCTTGTAGTTGTTGCTGAACGATTCCGCTTCCAGATAGTACTCTTGGCGCACCACGGCGAAATCGGCGAACAATCCGTCCAACGTGAACAGCGTATCGTCGTCCGGCTGCCACTGGATCGAGCCGGTGAGGCCGAGACGCTTCTCGTGGTTCTGGACATTGTCATAGCGGGGGAAGCGCGGATGGAACGCCTCGTTCACGAGATCGTAAGCCGTACCGGATGTCGCCCCGCCGACGCTCTTGAACCGCTGGCTGGCGCTGCAGTTCGACGTCGCGCCAGGAACGGTCACACATCCTGTTACGCCCGGCGAGGAGTGAGTGGCGTTCTGCGCCGTGTTGTCGTTCTGCCAGCGCACCGTGCTGATGCCGTTTTCGAGCGTATTCTGGATAGCATAGGCACCGGACACCATGACGCCGAGACGACCGCCCAGGAAGGTATCGGATACCAAGGCGACCACGCGTGGATTGCTGCTGCCAGGAAGGTCCTGATAGCCATATTGGGCCGATGTCGTGAACACGAAGCCCGGATGGTCGAAAGGATGGCCGGTGTACAAATCGACGGTAGCGCCCAACGAACCTTCTTCCAGGTTGGCCGAAGACGACTTGTGAACCGTCAACTGGCTGAAGAGGTCCGACGCGAAGACGTTGAAATCGAAGCCGCGGCCGCGATTGGTGCCCCCCGAAGCGTCTTCCGAGCCCGTCGTGGCCAAGGCTTCCATGCCGTTGATGCGCACGCGGGTAAATGTCGGATCGAGACCACGAACCGAGATTTGGCGCCCTTCGCCTGCGTCACGCGCAAGGTTGACGCCTGGAATGCGCTGCAGCGATTCTGACAGGTTCAAGTCCGGGAACTTGGCGATATCTTCGGCCATGATCGTGTCGGACGAGTCGAGCGCATTGCGCTTTATGTCCAACGCTTTTTCCAAGCTCTCACGGAAGCCGGTGACGACCACCGTTTCCATCGCTCCACTGCCGGTGTCCTGCGCAAACGCTGCCCCGGTGCCCATGACCGTGAGCAGCGCAACGGCAGACGCACTGAGTTTGAGCCGCGAAGACGCAGCCCGAGTCCGAGTTGTTTTCAACACTGATACCCTCCCTGGCCGACATCCCCGAGCGGGAACCGCTCGTGCCCATTTAAGATGTCGGCGCCTAGTCCGAGTTCTTCCCCATTTGATACCGGTGTCATTCCGACGCGTTACCAACGCAATGACACCGGTATCACTGATACCTAAGTCACGATCGGGAAGACCACACAAGTGAAACCAGGACAGTGTCGCGAAAATGGCAATATCTCGATGTAATCATGCAACATACACGTTGCAGCAATTGCCATTTTTCCCAGTAAAATCACCATTTTCCCAAAATCTATGCTTCTAAATAATGATACTTCTTTGCAGTTATACTTGTGTCGCAAAAGCATTTTCAGAATGAATTTGGCACCCCAAAAAGCCGAACGCCGGGGTTGGGCACCCCGGCGTTCGCGACCGCAGAGAGGGTCGGATCGTTAGTAGTTGTAACGAATTCCGAGGAAGAACTCGCGGCCGGTCACGTGATTGACGTAAGGCCTCTGCCCGATGGAGTCGGTGTACTGCACCTGACCTTGGTTCGTCAGATTCACCGCCTCGAACGACAGCGTGAAGTTGTCGTCCCACTTGTAGCTGGACGACCAATCCAGGTTGAAGGTCGGCGCCGTAATGAGCTGATCGTTCTGGTTGCCCGGATTGATGCTGGCGATGTACTTGCTGCGGAACGCCGCCGAAATGCGCGCCTGCAACGTGCCATCATCGTAGTACAGGGTCGTGTTGTAGCTGGTGTGCGACAACCCGCTGAGATCGGCAAACGTGTTCACCGTTCCGTTGCTGTTGTAGTAGTACTGACGGGCCTGCACGAAGGTCACATTGCCCAGGAAGCCGAAGTTGCTGAGCGGATCCGGCAGGAAGTCGAAGGGCTGCTGCCAGTTGATTTCCGTTCCGTAGAGCGGGCTGCCCTTGGTGTTGACCGGCGTGGTGAAGTGCCAGATCGCGGCTTCGTTACACCCGGAGGCCGGCGGCGGCGCGTAGGCGGTACCGCAGGCGGCGACGGCTAGGCTGTTCGGCAGACCGAATGGATTGCCGCTGTAGACGATGTCCTGTGCGATCGACTGAACCAGCGTGTCGATGTGCTTGTAGAACATCGCGATCGAGAGCATCGCGCCCTTGTGGTAGTACCACTCGAACCCGAGATCGACGTTCTTGGAGGTGTACGGCTTCAGGCCCGGGTTGCCGACGCTGACGTTGCGGTTGGCACCCGAAATGCTGACCGACGCGCCCGGCAACATGTTGGTCAGGCTGGGTCGTGCCATCGTCTGCGCAGCATTGATACGGATCAGGAAGTTATCCGTTGGTTCGAACACCGCGTTCAAGGCCGGCAGGAAGTTGTGATAGCTCTGCTTCACGTCCGCCGGGACCACCGCCTTGGCAACCGAATCATAGGCGTAGCCGACCGATTCGCTTGAGGTCTCGATGTAGCGGCCACCGATATTGCCGCGGAACGGCACGCCGTAGAATTCCGTATCCCACGCAGCCTGCAGCCAGAAGCCCAGATCGTCTTCATGCACTGCGCCGTTGGAGCTGAGGGCCGGCTGGATGCCTTGCTGGAAGGCCCCATTTTCGGCGGTTGGGCTCCAGATGTCGAAGGCTTTGTTGAACTTGGTGAGATCAGGGATCAGCCAGGTCGTGGTTGCACCTGTCGGCACGCTTATCCCGTGCAAGTTCACGGCCATCGAATATTGTGAGAGGTCCGCCGCGCGAATGTCGGACGGAATCACGAAGTCCTGGTTCGCCGTCGTGCCGTTCGTCCGTTGCATGGACACCGTGCGGTAGCCGAAGGCCTTGTAGTCGACGCCGCCGGTGAAGGTGAACGTCTTCGAGAAATCATATTCGAAGTCACCCGCCGCCGAGCGGTAGGAATTGTAGTTGGCTTCCGAGCGCTCGCGCATCTGCGAGATAAACCAGTTGTTCAGGCTGGTGACCGCCCCGCTGCCGTTTGTCGCGCTGCCATAGTTCAGCATCGGTATGGCGTCGTAGCCGCCGGAGAAGTCGTAGCTGTAACCGGTGACGCCGGCGTAGTTGGTAGTGCTGCCTGCAACTAGGCCGCCATTGTAGTCATAGGTCAGTGTCGTCTCGAGCGGCTCGCGCATGTGCGATTCCGACCAGCCGACGAGACCATGGACCTTGAAGTCGTCGGAGAAGGTATGACTGCCGTCCACCGTGGTCTGCATGAAGCGCGAGTCGATGTCAGTGAGGAAGTGTTCGGCCCGCAGCCCGACACCATTTGCCGTCAACGTCGTTAGGTTGTTGTGTGTGGTGTCGAGCGTGTAGCCGGTGACGGCGATGTTGCCGAGGCCGAGGCTGGTCGGCGTTCCGCTCCCACCCAGGGCCTTCGTCCTGAAGTTGTTGGCGAACGAATTGGCTTCCAGGTACTCCTCATTGCGCACCATCGCGTAGTCGGCAAACAAACCGTCAACCGTGATCAGCGTGTTGTCGTCGGGCTGCCATTGCACCGAACCGGTGAGGCCCAGGCGCTTCTCATGGTTGGTGATCAGGTCGTAACGCGGAAAGCGAGGATAGAAGGCCTCGTTCACCGTGTCGTACGTCGTGGCGGTGCCGCCGGCGGGAGTTGCCGGATTCGAGAGACCATTGACGCTCAAAAAGCGCTGCGCCTGGCTGCAGGTATCCGACTGACCGTTGACCAGTACCGGAGAGCCGGCTGAAGTGCCGGTCGTCGTGCTGGAGCAGCCGCCGACGCTCGGCGAGCTGTGGGTCGCGTTTTGCGGCGTATTGTCGTTCGTGAAGCGAACGGTGCTGTAGCCTTCTTCCAACGTATTGCGGATGCCGTAAGCGCCCGAAACCAGGACGCCGAGACGGCCGCCCATGAACGTATCCGAGACTAAGGCCGCAACGCGCGGGTTGGAGCCGCCGTCGAGGTCGTTGTAGCCGTATTGCGCGTTCGTCGTGAACACGAAGCCCGGATGATCGAAGGGATGTCCCGTATGCAGATCGACGGTGGCACCGAGCGAGCCTTCTTCAAGATCGGCGGACGCCGACTTGTGCACGGTGATCGCCGAGAACAAATCCGAAGCGAAGATGTTGAAGTCGAAGGAGCGGCCGCGATTGACGCCGGCGACGCTCGATGAGCCCGCCGTTGCCAAGGCTTCCATGCCGTTGATGCGGACGCGCGTGAAGTCGGCGCTCAGACCGCGCACCGAAATTTCGCGACCTTCGCCTTGCTGGCGTTCGAGCGCGACACCCGGGATACGCTGCAGGGACTCGGACAAGTTCAAGTCCGGGAACTTCGCGATATCTTCGGCAAGAATGGAGTCGGACGAATCCAGCGCGTTGCGCTTGAGATCCAACGCCTTCTCGAGGCTCGCTTTGAAGCCGGTGACAACCACCGTCTCCATCGAACCGCCGGCGTCCTGCGCGAATGCGGCGCCGGCGCCCATGACCGTCACCAGTGCCACAACCGATGCACCGAGCATCATGCGCCCGTGCACCGACCGGTTATTCCGTGAATGCAACATTGTACTTTACCCTCCCTGCTAGATATCCGGCGACCAGACGCTTCCGGCTCGACGGATCCCAATTGTTTGCGCTTCAACGACTGCTTTACTTCTGCGTCCCAGCGTTCGCGCGCCGCGCGGAACCGCCCGTCCGACAGATGATACCGGTGTCAATTGAGTTGGATTCCGGACGTCGTGTGACGTCGCCCCGAATAGCCTTATGGTGTCTCGCCTACAGCCGATCCGCGGCCATCACGCGGATGCGATGAGCCGGAAACGTTGCAGCGACACTTCCCAAGGCCTGGCCGGCGAATATTGAAGTTCTGCTCCGCGGTGACAGCCACGAGGCTCGCGTCGAAAACGGAGGACTCTTTAAACTCAGGTTCCCGACCGCATTCGCTGCGAACACAGTGACCTCGACCGAGGCTGTCATCGCACCGGCTCCGCCTCTTTCCGCATCAGCGAAAAGGAAGGCACCGTTACAATGACCTGCATTGCCCCAATATCGTAACCCTACCCTCTCACACCGTCCGCGAGGGACAATTCCCATCCTCGGCGGACGACGACAGTTCCTCCTCTGCTGCCGCCCTGATGCGCAATAACTGCGCCTTGCGAGCGACATCCGTACAAATCGTCTGACACCGGTGTCATTGCCGGTGCCACCCAACTGCATCTGCAATTGTCTGCGAGGAGCATAATCGTATCTCGACGGTGGGCAAGCGCACGCAGCCACTCATACATGCAAATGCGTCCAAATGGTGTATTTCAGCCACAGGTCTAAGGTTCGCGTAAGTTTTCAAATATCAAATTTTGTTTTTATTTTCAGATACTTAAACTGACGCCATCCGTCACACCTTCAAAATGCGGTAAAGTGCTGCTTATCGGTCATGCTATTCGGAAGCAGGCGTTGGAGGCAGCCGTTCCGCTGTCTCCAAAAAAATGGACGCCGGGGATGGGCCCCCCGGCGTCCTCGACCGCAGAGAGGGTCGGGTTCGTCAGTAGTTGTAACGAAGTCCGAGGAAGAACTCGCGGCCGGTCTGGTGCCAGACGTAACCACGCTGACCGACTGAATCGACGTACTCGTTTTGCGCTTGGTTCGTGATGTTGATGGCGTCGAACGTGATGGTGAAGTTGTCGTCGTACTTGTAGCTGGCGGATCCATCCAGGTTGAACGTCGCAGCCGTGACCAAGATGTTGTTCAGGTTGCCCGGATTGATGCCGTCCAGGTACTTGCTGCGGAATGCCGCCGACAAGCGCGCCTGGAAGATGTTGTTGTCGTAGTAGATCGTCGCGTTGTAGCTGGTGTGCGACAGCCCGGACAGATCGGCGTACGTGTTCACCGTTCCGTCGCTGTTGTAATAGTACTGCTTGGCCTGCACGAAGGTCACATTTCCGAGAAAGCCGAAATCGTCCAGCGGATGCGGCAGGAAGTCGAACGGCTGCTGCCAGTTGATTTCCGTTCCGTAGAGCGGGCTGCCCTTGCTGTTGACCGGCGTGGTGAAGTGCCAGATCGCATTCTCGTTACAGCCGGCGCTCGGCGGCGTCGCATAGGCGCTGCCGCAGGCTGCAACCGCCAAGCTGTTCGGCAGATTGAACGGATTGCCGGCATAAGGGATGTCCTGGGCGATCGATTGCACCAAGCTGTCGATGTGCTTGTAGAACATCGCGATCGAGAGCATGGCGCCCTTGTGGTAGTACCATTCGAAAGCCAGATCCAAATTCTTCGAACGATAGGGCTGCAGGTATGGGTTGCCCACTTTGACGTTGCGATTGGCGCCCGAAATGCTGACGGACGCACCCGGCAGCATGTTGGTCAGACCCGGACGCGCCATGGTGTAAGCGGCGTCGACGCGAACCAGGAAGTTGTCGGCCGGTTCGAACACGGCGTTCAATGCCGGCAGGAAGTCGTGATAGCTCTGCTTCACGTCCGAAGCCACAGCCTGGCCCGTCGTCTTGTCGTAGCTGTAACCGACGGATTCGGTATCGGTGCTGACATATCGCGCACCGATGTCGCCGCGGAACGGCACGCCGTAGAACGTCGAGTCCCAATTGGCCTGGAGCCAGTAGCCGAGATCGTTTTCGTGCACGGAGCCGTTAGAGCTCAGCGCCGGCTCGATGCCGAATTTGAAAGCGCCGTTCTCCACCGTCGGATTCCAGATGTTGAACGCAGCGTTCCATTTCGCGAGGTCCGGGATCATCCACGTCGTGGCCGAGCCGGCCGGCGCGTTGATGCCCCTTACCGTCACGGATTCCGAGTACTTGGTCAGGTCCGCAGCCCGCATGTCGGCGGGGATCACATAGTCCTGGTTGGCGGTTGAGCCGTTGGAACGCTGCAGCGAAGCGGTGCGATAGCCATAGCCCTTGTAGTCGATGCCGGCCTTCAACGTCAGCCAGTCATAGGCGTCGTACTCCGCATCACCGATCGCGGTGCGGTAAGAGTTGAAGTTGTAGTCCGCACGCTCGCGAACCTGCGACAAGAACCAGTTGGACAGGCTGCCGACGCTGCCGTCGGAATTCGCAAGATTGCCGTATTTCAGGGCCGGCGTGGACGTATAGCCGCCGCCGTAATCATAGCTGTACCCCGTCACGCCGGCATACTGGGTCGTGCTGCCGGGAACCAATCCGCCGTTGTAGTCGTAGGTCAGGGTCGTCTGCACCGGATTACGCATGTGCGATTCCGACCAGCCCATCAGACCATGGACCTTGAACCTGTCCGTGAAGCTGTGCGTGCCGTCCAACGTCAACTGTTCGAAACGCGAGTCGATGTTGGCAAGGAAATGCTCGGCGCGCAGGCCGACGCCATTTGCCGTCAACGAGGTGATGTTGTTGGTGGCGGCATTGTAGGTGTACTTCGTGATGTCCATGTTTCCGAGACCCAGGCTGACCGGTGTTCCCGTGCCGCCAAGGGCCTTTGTTGCGAAATTGGCGCTGAAGGAGTTGGCTTCCAGATACTCCTCGTTGCGGACCATCGCATAGTCGGCGAATAGGCCGTCCAGGGTGAACAGCGTGTCGTCGTCGGGCTGCCACTGCACCGAACCGGTCAGGCCCAGGCGCTTTTCATGGTTGGTCACGAGATCATAGCGTGGAAAGCGCGGGTGGAAACCTGCGTTGATCTGCGCGTATGTGCCGTTGGGGTCGTTGGTCTTGGTGTAGCCGTCAACGCTCTTGAACTGCTGGCTCGCCGAGGTGGTGGTCGTCGGAGAGGTGTTGTCGTTCATCCACCGCACCGTGTCCCAGCCGTCTTCCAGCGTGTTGCGGATGCCGTATGCCGCGGAGACCAGGACGCCCACATGGCCGCCCATGAAAGTGTCGGACACCAACGCGGCGAAGCGCGGATTGGAGGAGCCGGAAAGGTCGTTGTAACCGTACTGTGCCGAGGTGGTCAGCACGAAGCCCGGATGATCGAAAGGATGGCCCGTATGAAGATCGACCGTGGCGCCCAGCGAACCTTCTTCCAATTCGGCGGAAGCGGATTTGTGTACCGTGATTGCCGAAAACAGATCCGAGGCGAAGATATTGAAGTCGAACGCGCGGCCGCGGTTGGTTCCCTGCACGCTCGATGACCCGGCTGTTGCCAGGGCTTCCACGCCATTGATACGGACGCGGGTGAAATCCGGGCTGAGGCCGCGCACGGAAATTTCCTGACCTTCGCCCGCTTCACGGGAAATCGCGACGCCAGGAATGCGCTGCAGCGATTCCGACAGGTTCAGGTCGGGGAATTTGGCGATGTCGGTGGCCAGAATGGAGTCGGACGAATCCAGCGCATTGCGCTTCAGATCCAGCGCCTTCTCCAAGCTCTGCTTGAAGCCGGTAACGACGACGGTTTCCATTCCGCCGCCGGTGCTCTGCGCCAACGCGGCGCTGGTGCCCATCACTGTCGCCAGCGCCAAAACCGATGCGCCCAGCATCATGCGCCCGTGCACGAGCCGGTTGTTCTTCAAATTCAACATAGACTGCCCTCCCTAGCAGGCGCTCGCCGTGGGCTGTTCCCGCAGCGAACAAAGGTGTTTCCCGGTTCGAAGCCACTTCGTTGTGCAGCTTCGTTATTCGGCTGCCGACGCGGTGTTTCCCGCGGCAAACCCGGCGTCACGTCCTCACGAACCTCGCGATCGCTTGAGGCTCTACAAAATGACACCGGTGGCAATCGTTAGACTGTGCGGCTTACACCAACCTTACAGGCGGCAAGACATCTGCAATCGAGCGCGAATTGGCGCCGCGGCGAGGCTTCCGGGCAACACACATGCACGCTGCGCGAATTGCGGCCTGCACAACATGCCGCAGTTTTTTTGCTTAACAACGTGATTGCAGTGCGCGCGATATCTAAACGATCAGCGCGTTCGACAAATCGAGAGAAAACGCCGCGCCGCCTGTCGGACGGTTTTCGACGTTGACGGAACCGCCGTGCAATTCCACGACGCGCGCGACAATCGCCAAACCAAGTCCCGCTCCGCTTGTCTGAATGCGGTCGCGTCGCCAGAAGCGGCGAAAGATTTTTTCGCGTTCCAGTTCGGAGATGCCGCGCCCCTCGTCGAGAACGCGAACGATCCCCCGCGGCTCGGCTCTCACCTCGATGGTGCTTCCCTTGGGCGAATATTTAACGGCATTTTCGACGAGGTTCCGCACCGCCTGGATCAGCATGCCGGTATGCCCGCGGACGCGGACCTTCTCCTCGCTACCCGTGAGCGCGATGTCCTTTCCCTGCGACAGCGCGAGCGGCGCCAGAAGCTCCACAACGTCTAGGCAGACGCGATGCAGATCGGCGGTTTCGCTGGGATCGAGCATGACGCCGTCCAATTCCGCGACTTCGAGCAGTTGATTGACGACATGGCTCATGGCGTCGACATCGGCGCGCAGATGCTTGGCTGCCTCGCGATCTTCCAGGCCGTCTATCCGCATGCGCAGGACGCTCAAAGGCGTGCGCAGTTCATGCGCCGCGTCGGCGGTGAAATCACGCTGCACGCGGAACCCTTCCTCCACGCGCGACAGTCCCTGATTGATCATCTCGACGAGCGGCATGACCTCGCGCGGCAGATCCTGCGTCGGCAGGCGGACATCGAGGCGCTGCGGATCGATCGTCCGCGCCTTGTGGGATGCCAGCACGACGGGCCGCAAGACGCGGCGGATAACAAAGAAATCCGTGATGAGAACGAACAAGATGATGGGAATCGCGAACCATCCGACATGTCTCAGGTAGTGGACGATGACGTCGTCGGTAACCAGGCCCGGCCGGCGGATGTTCCTGGTGACCTGGACCCACACCTGCTGGCTGCCGACCTGCACGGGAAGGCTGCTGGCGAGGTACGACCTGCGTCTGTTGGCCGACTGGAAGTATGTCGGTCTTCCGGTATGGGGATTCTTGACGATGCGGACATCCCCGGACGTCGAACTGAACAGTAGATGCCCGTCATTATCGGTGATGGCATAAGTCAGTCCGCCCAGGCCGTTGGCATAATAGCTTCGCAGTTCGCTCGGCAGATCGAACGTCAACGAGCCGTCCGGCTGCTGCTTCAGATATTTGGCGATGTTCGCCGCATGCACGTGCAGGGACTGGTTCTCGAAACGCACCGAGGTCGAGTTCAGCAGCAGATAGATCGCCAGCACCACGGCGGCGGCAGCCACCGCGAAGGCGACGATCTGCAGCCAGATGATCCGCGCGAGAATGGACCGGAAATGCGAGCTCATGGCTCGATTTCGCGGATGAGATAGCCGACGCCGCGGATCGTGTGGATGTTGGCCGTAGCCCCGACGTCGGCGAGATGTTTGCGCAGGCGATGGACGCAGACTTCGACGGCGTTGGACCGCACGTCTCCTGCCAGACCGTAAAGCTGGTCCTCCACCGCGCCTTTCTGGACGACGCGACCGGCGCGTCTGATGAGGATTTCAAGAACGGAAATTTCGCGCGCGGAAAGAACCTGCGGCGCGCCGTCAACGAAGGCCTGTCGTGCGGCGGTATCGAACGTCACATTGCCGACGCTCAGCGGCTTACCAAGAAATTCGCCCGGACGGCGTAGCAGAGCCTGCAGCCGCGCGAGAAGCTCCTCGAAGGCGAACGGTTTGACCAGATAGTCGTCGGCGCCCGCGCGCAAGCCTTCCACGCGGTCGCGCACCGTGCCGCGCGCGGTGAGGATCAGGATGGGCGTGGGATCGTCATGCGTCCGCAAGGAGCGCAGCAGCGTCAATGCGTCGCCGTCCGGCAGGCCGAGATCGAGGATGACGATCGAGTACTGGTTGCGGGACAAGACGTCGCGTGCATCTGCCATGGTCGCGACGCGGTCGGTGACGAAATCCGCACGCGTCAACCCCTGGACCAGAAGTCCGGCCAAATCCTCGTTGTCCTCCACGACGAGCAGTCTGGCCACGCAACGCCCCCGGATATGTATCGGCTTTGCGGCCAGACCAGACCGCATAGTGCGATGCATTGTCAACAAGGCTGATGCGCCGGCTCTCGCGTCACGCGCGAACGTTTCGACGAAACCGCACTTTGATCCGTGTGCGGATGATATACCCGCCCACGCGCAAAAGCCGAACGCCGGGAATCGCTTCCCGGCGCTCGCAAAAGAAAAGTCCGCCCGATCAGCGCGCCAGCCAGCCGCCATCGACCGGGATAACGGCCCCATTCAGATAGTCTGCGGCCGACGACGCCAGGAACACGGCTGTGCCGCCGACGTCCGACGGCTCACCCCAGCGTCCCGCCGGAATACGGTCCAGGATCGCTTTGCTGCGCTCGGGATCGTCGCGCAGCTGCTGCGTGTTGTCGGTCGCCATGTAGCCTGGCGCGATGGCGTTGACGTTGATGTTCTTCGACGCCCATTCGTTGGCCAGCAGTCGCGTGATGCCGGCGACGCCGCTCTTGCTCGCCGTGTAGGACGGTACGCGGATGCCCCCCTGGAACGACAGCATCGACGCGATGTTGATGATCTTACCGTGGCCCTGCTTGACGAACTCGCGGCCCGCCGCCTGAGACATGAAGAACACCGCCTTGATGTTGACGTTCATCACGTCGTCCCAGTCCTTCTCGCTGAACTCCAGCGAGTCCGCACGGCGGATCATGCCGGCGTTGTTGACTAGGATGTCGATCTTGCCCAACCCCTTCACGGTTTCGGCCACGACGCGTGTGATCGGTTCGAGCGTCATGAGATTGGCGTCGACCGATAGAAAACGCCGGCCGGTGGCTTTCACCATCTCTGCGGTTTCGACAGGAGGAACGAAGCCGGCCACGGCGATGTCGGCGCCGGCCTGAGCGAGCGCCACGGCGATGCCCTGCCCCAAACCGGTGTTGGCGCCGGTGACCAGCGCCACTTTGCCTTCGAGACTGAACGGATTCGATTTCATGGAGACCTCATTTCAACTGGCAGATGTCGAGAACATTCATGTCGGTGTAGTCGAGGTTCTCCCCGCCCATCGCCCAGATGAATGTGTAATTGCTGGTGCCCGCGCCCATATGGATCGACCAGGGCGGCGAGACCACCGCCTCGTCGTTGGCGATCAGGATGTGGCGCATGCTTTCCGGCTGCCCCATGAAGTGGAACACCCGGTCCTCGGACTTGAGCCCGAAATAGAAATAGGCTTCCGAGCGGCGGTCGTGCAGATGCGGCGGCATGGTGTTCCACACACTGCCCGTCTTGAGGACCGTCACACCCAGCAGCAACTGCGCCGACTTGCAGGTCGCCGGTACGATGTACTGATAGATTGTGCGTTCGTTGGATTGCGCCAGCGAGCCGCGCTCCAGCGGCACCGCCTTGTCGATCGAGATCTTCACCGTCTCGAAGCGCGCATGCGCCGGGGTCGAGGCCAGGTAGTATTTCGCCGGCTTCGACGCGTCGGCGGATTCAAACACCACGTCGGCGGTGCCCATCGGCACATAGAGGCCGTCGCGCGGCTGCAAGTCATAAGCCTTGCCGTCGACAGTCACCTTGCCCACGCCGTCGCCGACATTGACGATGCCGAGCTCGCGCCGCTCGAGGAAGGGCTTTCCTTCCGCGGATTTTGGTTCCGTCTGCGCCGGCAGCTTGATGGACTTCTTCACCGGCGCTGCGCCGCCGATCACCATGCGCTCATAGTGGCAGTAGGTGAGCGACACCTCGTCGGGTACGAACAGGCCGTTGATCAGAAAACGGTCGCGCAAGGTCTGGTTGTCCGCGCCCGCCATGCTGTCGGGATGCGATGCCTGGATCACTTTCTTATACATGGGAAGACCTCTCGACTGGGCCGTGCTGGTCGCGCGGCATTGCGTTTCCGTTGTTTTGGTAACCGGTGTCATACGCCCAGACGCGGCGCTCTTCAACCGTCTTTACGCGGCCGGCGGCTTGGCTGTGGATTCGCGGACGACCAGGGTGGGGATGACGTCCGTCGCATCGTCGTTTTGCGCGCGTTTCTCGGTGCGGCGGTGGAAAAGTTTCTCCGCCGCCATCCGGCCCATGTCGCGGATCGGCAGGCGCACCGAGGTCAAAAGCGGCCACATGCGCGAGGCGACAGGGCTGTCGTCGAAACCCACGACCGAGAGATCGCGCGGAATTTCCAGGCCCAGGTCGCGCGCCGCCTTGTAGACGCCCGCCGCCATTTCGTCGTTGCCGGTGAAGATGGCCGTCGGCCGCGGCTTCAGCGACAGCAGCTCCGTTGCCGCGGCAATGCCGCTCTCGAAGGTGTAACCGGCCTCGCGGTCATATTGGCGCGCCAGCTTCAGTCCACGTTCGGAAAGACCTTCTGCGAAACCGCGGCGGCGCTCATGCGCCGAGCGGAAGGTCGGCGGACCGGAAATATGCGCGATCAGCTTGTGACCGAGATCGGCGAGATGGCGCGCGGCGTCGGCGGCGCCCGAGACGTCGTGCGTCACCACCATCGTCGCCGCCGTGTCGAGCGACACCGCGGCGATGCGCACATAAGGACAATCGATCTCGTGCAGCAGCTTCACCAGCCGGTCGTCTTCCGATACCGACGGCGTCAGGATGACGCCGAACAATTTCTGCCGTTCGATGAAATGCCGCATGTCGGCGAGAAAGGTGGGCACCGCGCGATCGCAGGGCCTGATCACCAGTTCGAAGCTGGTGCCGCGCATGGCGTCGAGAATGCCCTGCTGCATGTTCACGACATATTGCGCGGTAGGATTGTCGTAGATCATGCCGATCAGGAAGGAACGGCGGAACGCCAGGCCGCGCGCCTGCGGATCGGGCGCGAAGCCGAGTTCGCGGATGATGGTGTTGATCTTGAGCCGCGTCTCTTCCTTGACGAAAGGCGAGTCGTTGATTACCCGCGACACCGTCTTCTTCGACACGTTGGCCATGCGCGCGATGTCGTTGATCGTCGACTTCTTGCGTTTGGGATCGACACTGGCCGCTTTGATCTGCGGCGCGGCGGCAGGCTTCTTTCGTAGGTTCACAATCTGTCCGGGGGTTTGAGTCCCGCCCCTTCTTAGCCTTCGCAGGGTCCGTCGCCAACGTAGGGCAATAGCTTGCAGTAATTCTGACACCGGTTACCATGGAAACCAAGTGTGGGTTTCCGTGACGCCTTGGCGCGGTACCCGCCGGAACTAAGGTCCGGGGCAGCCGGGCGCAGGCAGGAGGAACACAAGATGAAGCTGACGCGACGCGGTGCCTTGGGTGCGGCCATGGGCGGTGCCGCCATCGCCGGCACGGCGACCAACGCCCGGGCCTTTGAAAGCGACTGGAAGCGCGGCTTGGACGGGCAGCGCAAAGCCGATCTCGGCAACGGCACCTTCCTCAACCCCGTCATGGCCGGAGACCATCCCGATCCTTCCGTCCTCAAGGACGGCGACGACTACTACATGACCTTCTCCAGCTTCGACGCCTATCCCGGCCTGGTGGTCTGGCATTCGCGTGATCTGGTGAACTGGCAGCCCCTGCAGCCGACGCTGTTTGAGAATATCGGCTCGGTGTGGGCGCCCGATCTCGTCAAGCACAACGGCCGCTACTACATCTACTTTCCCGGCCACGGCCGCACCGCCACCAACAATTTCGTCGTCCATGCCGCCGACATCCGCGGACCGTGGAGCGCTCCTATCGATCTGAAGATTCCCGCACATATCGATCCCGGTCACATCGTCGGCGAGGACGGCACGCGTTATCTGTTCCTCAGCGGCGGCGACTATGTGAAACTGACCGACGATGGCCTCGCCACCGACGGCGAGATCAGACACGTCTATGACGGCTGGAAATATCCCGAGAGCTGGGACATGGAGAGCTTCTCGCCGGAGGGCCCGAAGATGCGGCGCCACGGCGACTGGTTCTACATGACGCTGGCGGAAGGCGGCACCGCCGGCCCGCCGACGAGTCATCTTGTGGTCTCGGCGCGCTCGCGCTCGATCCACGGGCCGTGGGAGAATTCGCCCTACAATCCCATCGTCCGCACCAAGACGCGCAACGAGAAATGGTGGTCGCGCGGTCACGCCACGCTGGTCGAGGCGCCCGATAAATCGTGGTGGATCATGCACCACGGCTACGAGAACGGCTTCTGGACGCTCGGCCGCCAGACTTTGCTGGCGCCGATCCGCTGGACCAGAGATGGCTGGTTCACCTCTACCGGCGGCGATCTTTCGCGCGCCCTGCCCAAGCCGCGCGGCGGCAGCGCCGTGCCGCATGGCCTCGAACTGTCGGACGATTTTTCGAGCGGCAAACTCGGCCTGCAATGGGCCTTCTACGCACCGGCCGACAACGAGCACGACCGCGTCCGCTTCGCCGATCGCGCCCTGATCCTTAAAGGCAAGGGCACGGTGCCGGCCGACGCCTCGCCGCTCACCTGTGTCGCCGGCGATCAGGCCTATCGCTTTCAGGTCGAGATCGAGCGCGATCCCGGCACCTGTGCAGGCGCGCTGCTGTTCTACAGCCATCGCCTTTATGCCGGCCTCGGCTTCGACGACGACGGCCTGGTCATGCACCGCTACGGCACGGAGCGCCGTTCGCACACCAAACCCGGCCGCCGCCTGTTTCTGCGCGTCACCAACGACCGCCATGTCGTGCGTATCCACACCAGCGGCGACGGGCAAAACTGGACGAAATACGGCGTCGAGATGGAAGTCTCGGGTTACCACCACAACACGGCGGGCGATTTCCTCAGCCTGCGGCCAGGCTTCTATGCCGGCGGCGCCGGCGAGGTGCGCTTTCGCGATTTCCGCTATGAGGCCCTCGCCTGAGGCCATGTAGGAATTTGTAAACCCTGATTTTTCAGTCGGGCTTAAGAGGTGCTGCGCCACTCTGTCCCCAAAGCAAGGGGAACAACTTGGCCGAACCCGCACGCATGCAGGACGAGAACGTCCTGACGCCCAGCGAAGCGCTGCGCCTCTTGGAGCAGCGCGCGCAGTCGGCGCAAAATGAACTGGCCTCGCGCACCGATGCCGGCGAGGAGGTGCTGCATTACCTTGCGGAGAACGGCGCGACGGCAACACGGCGCGCCGTGGCGGCCAACCCCGCCGCCTCGCCGAAGTCGAACCGGCTGCTGGCCGACGACGACGAAGATGACGTCCGCCTCGAACTGGCGCGCAAGATCGGCCGGCTCTTCCCCGGCCTCCTCCTCGCCGAGAAAAAACATCTGCGGGATCTGACGATCGAAACCTTGGAGCTGCTCGCCCGCGACGAGGAACCGCGCGTCCGCGCCATGCTGGCCGAGGAAATCAAACACCTGGATTGCGTCCCCAAGCATGTCGTCAAGGATCTGGCCCACGACGCCGAGGAAATCGTCGCGACGCCGATCATCGAATATTCGCCGCTGCTCAGCGACGCCGATCTCATCGAGATCGCCTCTACCGCGCATGCCAATGCCATGTTGGGCGCCGTCGCCCGGCGCAAGGGTCTTTCCGGCGACGTCAGCGCCGCCGTTGTCGCCACGCGCGATACCAAGGCCGTGACCATCCTGCTGGCGAACGTCGACGCCACCATCCGCAAGAAGACGCTCGACACCATCATCTCGCAAGCCGCCGAAATCGCCGAGTGGCACGGCCCGCTGGTGTTGCGCGCCGAGCTGTCGCCGCGCGTCATCCGCCGCATCGCCGCCTTCGTCAGCAGCGCGCTGGTCGACGTCCTGGCGAGCAAGCACAAACTCGACGATGCCACGCGCACGCATCTGGCGCGCACGTTGAAGGAACGGCAGCGGCAGGACTCAAAGAGCGAGCAGGAACCGGCGAACGCCGCGCGCGACGTGGACGCCGCCCGGCGCGCCGGCAAGCTCGACGACAGCTTCGTCGCCGCGGCCGCCGAGGCCTGCCAGCGCGAAACCGTGGCTTGCGCCCTGTCGGTGCTCGCCAAGGTGGACGAGAACATCGTGCGGCGCATCCTGGATTCGGGATCGGCCAAGGCTGTCACCGCGCTGGCCTGGCGGGCGGGCCTCAGCATGCGCATCGCCTTCAAGCTGCAGAGCGCCGTCATGCGCCTCAAGGGGCACGACCTCCTGCCGGCGCGCGGCGGCGTCGATTTCCCGCTGACCGACGACGAGATGCGCTGGCATCTGGGCTATTTCGGCGTGGTCTGACCGGCGCACGCACAAAGCCGTTCCGTCCGCCCCGTCCGGCATGCTAATCAGAGCCCCCCGCGGGCGTAGTTCAATGGTAGAACGGCAGCTTCCCAAGCTGCATACGAGGGTTCGATTCCCTTCGCCCGCTCCAGCACTTAGCTCAAATCACCCGACCGGTTTTACAGCGAATTTTACAGTTTCGTTCCAATAGCGTTCCGGCCCAGTCACATCTGGCTGCGTCTGGGGGGCCGAAGTGACGAGCTCGTTGCGTGTCCGACGACAGTTGGTAGGGGGACGGTCTTGAGCGCAGTGCGGCTGCGGGGGCACCGTGAACGAGCAATTCCTATCGCTTCTGGATTCAAACTTTTTCAGCGCTGCCTTTGGTGCACTCTTTGGTGCGTTGGCTGCGGCCCTAATCGCCGCTCGAACAGAGCGACGACGGCGCTTACGTGATGAAATTGCTGCATGTAACGTCTCGCTCGGGCTTTGCGTTGCCGTCGCGAATGTCTTTATCGCGATAAAGCGGCAATCCGTGCGACCGATGGTCAGTCAATACCGTCAACAACTGCAGGCCCTGCAAGCGGTCGCTCAAGCACCGGCTCCCGGCGTAGTGCCAGTACACGTCGTACAGCTCGACCTCAAGACGGTCCCGATCGCTTGGGTACCCATGGAAGCGTTGAACGCTTCGATTTCCGATCGCGTTGGCTCCACGTTCGAGCCCGCTGCTGTAGTAGCCTCAGTAGGCCTTGCCGTTCACAACCAGCAACTTGCGACCAATAGACGA
>JAGWJY010000054.1 GCA_028865545.1 Alphaproteobacteria bacterium
CCAGCCTGCCCGGCGTCTCCGGCGAATTCATCTATCGCTTCCTGAATGTGTATTTCGATCCGATCGGACTGGCGGTCTATGTGGAACCCGCCATCGGCAACGGCACGCGCTCTTTCGAAGTGAAGACACTGCTGCAGAAGAATTTCCTGAACGACCGGCTGCGCTTCGCCCTCAACATCAACACCGAAGACCGCTGGGAGAAAAACGCCCTCGGGCATTACGACCAGTCGAGCGCGCTCGAGTTCTACAGCGGCCTCGCCTACAACCTGACACCCGAATGGAGCGTCGCCGCGGAGCTCGATAACGAACGCGGCTTCGAAGGTGAAATTCTCGGCGGCTCGTCGACCTATGCCGACAACGCCTATTTCTTCGGCCCGACGATCTCCTATGTCGGCCATCCCTTCCGCGTGGTGCTGGGTGCGCAGGCACAAATGCCCTGGGCCAGCGATCCGACGCATACGCCGGGCACGATCGAGAACGGCTATCTGGCGGGCGCCGAACACTTCCGCGTGCGCCTGCGGATCGCGAGCGACTTTTGAGGATGAACAGACGCACCGTCCCCACCATGAGCGGCCTCCGAGCCGGCCGTGGCAGGCAGAAGCAAACCTAAGGAACACGCCATGAAACCATTCCTTTTCGCCGCCCTGCTCGCCTTGCTGGCGGCGCCCGCGTTCGGCGCGGACAACACCGTCTCGCTGACACTCAGGGATCACAAGTTCACGCCGGCGGAGATCCATGTGAAGGCGGAGACGCCGACCACTGTCACGCTCGTCAACGACGACGGCGAGACCGAGGAATTCGACTCCACCTCGCTCAAGATCGAGAAGGTGGTGACCGGACATGCGACGGGCGTCATGCGCTGGCGGCCACTGGCGCCTGGCCGTTATCCGTTCATGGGTGAATTCCATTCAGACACGGCGCAAGGCGTCGTGATCGCGGAGTAAGATTATGCTGGCAAGTCTTCTGATCGTATTCCGCGAAGTCATCGAGGCGGGCCTTGTGGTGGGTATCGTGCTGGCCGCGAGCAAAGGCGTGCCGCATCGCGGACGCTGGGTGTCGATCGGCATCGGCGCCGGTGTCGCCGGCGCCTGCCTGTTGGCGGCGTTCGCGGGCGAGATTTCGAACCTGTTCTCCGGTTCCGGCGCGGAGTTGTTCAACGCCGGCATCCTGCTGTTGGCCGTCGGCATGCTCACCTGGCACAATGTCTGGATGGCCGGCCATGGTCGCGAGATCGCCGCCGAGATGCGCCGCGTGGGCGCCGCCGTGGCGACGGGCGAGCGGACGCTGTCGGCGCTGGCCGTGGTCGTCGGCGTCGCGGTGCTGCGCGAGGGATCCGAAGTCGTGCTCTTCCTCTATGGCATCGCCAGCCAGGGCGGGGCGTCGCTCGCGGCCATGATGGCCGGCGGCGTTCTCGGAATGGCGGCGGGCGCGGCGCTGTCGATCGTGATGTATATGGGCCTGCTGGCGATCCCCGTACAGCGGCTGTTCGCCGTCACCTCGGGATTGATCACGCTCCTGGCGGCCGGCATGGCGGCGCAGGCGATCCTCTTCCTGCAGCAAGGCGGCTATCTGGAGTTCTTCACCGCGACGGTCTGGGACACCTCATGGCTGCTGCCGCAGGAGAGCATCCTCGGCCGGCTGCTGCACACGCTGGTGGGCTATTCCGATGCGCCCAACGGCGCACAACTGCTGTTCTATGCCGTCACCATCGCAGGCATCACCACGCTGATGCGGCTGGAGCGGCGGCCGATCACTCCGAAATTTTCGGCGAGTACATCCGGCACCAACCGTTCGGGCTGATGTTGCCGGCCACGATGTTGCAGCTGTGCGGCGGCTGAAAGTGCGCACAGATCGAGCATTGGTGCTTGTCCTTCGGGTGATCCTGATACTGCACTATTTTTTGCGCCAACTTGGTCTGCGCCAGCGCCGGGGCGGCCACGGCCAGGGCAGTCCCCGCCGTCGCCAGCAGGTTCAGAGCGGCCGTCATGGCGCGGCGCCGGGAAAAGCGTATCCGGTCATCATGCGATATCATGTCTGCCTCGCTTTCGTGTGCGGTTGCGCCGCGAGATGCCGGGCTGCGGCAACGCCGTGCGGCGATGATCCTGCGTGGAATCCGCGACCCGCGATGTCAACGACGCACGGGTGACAACGGTGTGAAAACGCGGACATGTTGGACGATTGTTCCCGAAGGCGCGCGCCATGCGAAACGAAGGTGCGGAGAAGATAGGGCGTGTACGGATTATCTGCCGTGGCGCGACGCCCTCCGCGGGGTCTCACCCCGGGCAGAAGCCCCCGTCCCTCCCCGCCTTGGGGCGGCAGAATACCCCCGTCAAAGCTGGCCACTGGCCCCTGCGCCTGCTATAGTTTCTGACTTGAGTCTTTGGCTTTTAGAAGCTCAAGTAAATCAAGGGCTTCCGGACACCGCAACGAGGGACCGGAAGGGGCATTTCTAGGAACCTCACGGCAGTCGAAAGACCCATGAAAATCAACGTCGAACGTGGCGCTTTCCTCAAGGCGCTCAGCCATGTCCAAAGTGTCGTCGAACGGCGCAACACGATCCCCATCCTCTCGAACGTCATGATCGAGGCGGCCAAGGGTACGCTGAAGCTCACGGCCACCGATCTGGATATCGAGATCGTCGAAGCCATTCCGGCCGACGTGCTCCGCAACGGCTCGGCCACGGCGCCGGCGCATATGCTGTACGACATCGTGCGCAAGCTGCCGGACGGCTCGCAGGTGCAGGCCGAGCTGCTCACCAGCGAAGGCGGAAGGCTGGCGGTTAGCGCCGGCACAGTGCGCTTCGAACTGGCGTGCCTGCCGAAGGAGGATTTCCCGCAGATGGCGGCGGGGGCCCTGCCCCACAGATTCCGTCTGGCGGCCGACGATCTGAAGCGGCTGATCGACAAGACGCGCTTCGCCATCTCGACGGAAGAGACGCGGTTCTATCTCAACGGCATCTATGTGCACGCGGCGAAGGACAGCAAAGCCCACACGCTGCGCGCCGTGGCGACCGACGGCCACAGGCTGGCGCGCTACGAACTGGAGCTGCCCGAAGGCGCCTCGGACATGCCGGGCGTGATCGTGCCGCGCAAGACGGTGCAGGAACTGCGCCGCCTGCTCGAGGACGCCGACGGCGCCATCGAGATTTCGCTATCGGACACCAAGATCCAGTTCGCCTTCAACGGCGTGGACCTGACGTCGAAACTGATCGACGGAACCTTCCCCGATTACGCACGGGTTATTCCGGCGGGCAACGACAAGGTGCTGGCGCTGGAGTCCAAGGAGTTCGGACAGGCCGTCGATCGCGTCTCGACCATCTCGGCAGACAAGACGCGCGCGGTGAAGCTGGTGGTCGCCAAGGACAAGGTGACGCTGTCGGTGGTCAATCCGGAGAGCGGCACGGCGACGGAAGACCTCGGCGCCACCTACAGCGCGGCGCCGCTGGAGATCGGCTTCAACGCCCGCTACCTGCTGGACATCACCGGGCAGATCGAAGGCAAATCGGTGCGCTTTCTGCTGTCGGATGCCGGCTCGCCGACCATCATCGAGGACACGGACGACACGCGCACGCTCTATGTCCTGATGCCGATGCGGGTTTGATGATTTGGACCGCGCCATCCTTCGAGGCGTCGCTTTGCGGCGCACCTCGGGATGACGATATGGGAGTTGCATGGAGATAGCGCGTCACTCTGAGGTGCCAGCGCAGCGAGCCTTGACGGGCGACGCGCGCCTTGCCGTGACGCGCGTGCAGCTCACCAATTTCCGCTCCTATGCGGTGGCGGAACTGGCGGTCGGCGGACGGCCGGTGGTGCTGGCAGGGCCGAACGGCGCGGGCAAGACGAACATCCTCGACGCGATTTCTCTACTGTCCCCGGGGCGCGGGCTGCGCGGCGCTAAACTGTCCGAACATGTGCGACGCGGACCGTCCGTTCCCAGCGACGCGCTGTGGGCGGTGGCCGCTGTGGTGACGCGCGGCGCCGAAAGCTACGAGGTCGGCACCGGATTGACGGTGGGCCCCAATGGCGGCGAGCGGCGCGTGGTGCGCCTCAACGGCGTGGCGGCGCAAGGCTCGGCCGATCTCGGCGAGATCGTGCAGATGACCTGGCTGACACCCGCCATGGACCGTTTGTTCGCCGAAGGCGCCAGCGGACGGCGACGTTTCCTCGATCGTCTGGTGCTGGGCTTCGACGCGGCGCATGCGCGGCGTACGGCGCGCTACGAGACCGCGATGCGCGAACGCGCGCGGCTGCTGAAATTCGGGCCGCGCGACCCCATGTGGCTGGACGGGCTGGAAGCCGAGATGGCGGAAGCCGGCGTCGCCATGGCGGCGGCGCGCGCGGCGACCGTGACGCGGCTGAATGCCATGCTGGCGGAACGCGGCGAAGCCGGCGCCTTCCCCTGCGCGCATCTGGCCTTGGAGGGCGAAACGGACGCGCTGCTGGCCGAGCGCGGCGACAATACCGAAGCCGATATGCGCGAGCGTCTTGCGCGGTGTCGTATCCGCGATGCGGAAGCCGGGCGGACGACCTTCGGACCGCATCTGAGCGATCTGGCGGTGCGCCACACGCAGAAGCGCGCCGACGCCCGCGAATGCTCCACCGGCGAGCAGAAGGCGCTGCTGGTCTCCATCGTGCTGGCCGACGCCTGGGAACTGACGCGGGCGCGCGACGGGCTGGCGCCTGTGCTATTGTTGGACGAGATCGCGGCGCATCTCGACGTGCGCCGCCGCGCCGCCCTGTTTGAGGAAATCCTGGCGCTGGGTGCACAGGCCTGGATGACCGGCACCGATCTGTCGCTGTTCGACAGTCTTGCGGCGCGCGCCGATGTCTTCACGGTCGAGAACGGCCGCTTCGCGCGCCAGGAGTGACGCATGCTTTCGTTGCACGCCTATCTGCTCTATTGCGGGCTTTACGCCATCGCCATCGCGGTGCCGGGTCCCGGCATCGTCGCCATCGTGGCGCGGGCGTTGGGCAGCGGTTTCCGCGCGACGGTGCCGGCGGCGATCGGCACGGCGGTCGGCGACTGGGCTTTGATGTCGCTCTCGGCCTTCGGTCTGGCGCTGGTGGCGCAGGCGATGGGCGGACTGTTCCTGATCGTCAAGCTGATGGGCGCGGCGTACCTCGTCTATCTCGGCTACAAATACTGGACGGCGCCGGTCGCCGAGATGGAGACCGTGGTGCCCGCCAGTGCGCGCCAAGGTTTCCTGGCGCAGATGTCGCTGACCCTGGGCAATCCCAAGGCGATCGCTTTTTTCGTGGCGCTGCTGCCGACCGTGGTCGATCTGAACCGGCTCGACGCTTTCGGGTATCTGCAATTGTGCGCGGCGACCTTCGTGCTGATCCCGGTCATCACGCTGAGCTATGCGGCGCTGGCGTCGCATGTGCGGACGTTCCTGACCAGCCGGGCGGCACGCCGGCGCATCAACAAAACAGCCGCAGCAATCATGGTGGGCGCCGGCGTCGGCGTGGCGGTGAGTTAAGGTGAAACGATGAGCGAAGCGGCAAAACAGCAGACGGCGGAACAGGCCGCACAACAGGCCTCGGACGATTACGGCGCCGACAGCATCAAGGTGCTGAAGGGCCTCGATGCCGTGCGCAAGCGGCCGGGCATGTATATCGGCGACACCGACGACGGCTCCGGCCTGCACCACATGGTGTACGAAGTCGTCGACAACGCCATCGACGAGGCGCTGGGCGGCTTCGCCAACCGCATCGACGTGGTGCTGAACCCCGACGGTTCCGTGACGGTGCGCGACAACGGCCGCGGCATCCCCACCGACATCCACGCCGGCGAAGGCGTGTCCGCGGCGGAAGTCATCATGACCCAGCTGCATGCCGGCGGAAAATTCGAACAGAACGCCTACAAGGTCTCCGGCGGTTTGCACGGCGTCGGCGTCTCGGTGGTCAACGCGCTCAGCGAATTCCTCGATCTGCGCATCTGGCGCGACGGCAAAGAGCATTACATGCGCTTCCGTCACGGCGAGCCGGAAGCGCCGCTCAAGGCGATTGGCGACGGCAAGGGCCAGCGCGGCACGGAAGTGACCTTCCTGCCGAGCACGCAAACCTTCACCATGACCGAGTTCGACTATTCCACACTGGAGCACCGGCTGCGCGAGCTGGCGTTCCTGAACTCCGGCGTAACGATCTGGCTGGCCGACAAGCGCGGCGTGGAGACCAAGGAATCCAAGCTCCACTACGAAGGCGGGCTGGAGCAGTTCGTGCGCTATCTGGACCGCGCCAAGAACGCGCTGATCCCCAACCCGATCCTGATGGTCTCGGAACGCGAGGGCATCACCGTGGAAGTCGCCCTCACCTGGAACGACAGCTACCACGAGAGCATGCTGTGCTTCACCAACAACATCCCGCAGCGCGACGGCGGCACGCATCTGGCCGGCTTCCGCGCGGCGCTTACGCGCGTGGTGACGAAATACGCCGACGAATCCATGGGATCCAAGAAGGACAAGGTGGCGCTGACCGGCGACGACTGCCGCGAGGGGCTCACCTGCGTGTTGTCGGTGAAGGTGCCGGACCCCAAATTCTCCTCGCAGACCAAAGACAAGCTGGTGTCGTCGGAAGTGCGCCCCATCGTCGAGGGCGTGGTGATCGAACGACTCGGCCACTGGTTCGAAGAGCATCCCGCCGAAGCCAAGACGGTCGTCGGCAAGGTGATCGAAGCCGCTGCCGCCCGCGAAGCGGCGCGGCGCGCTCGCGAACTGACGCGGCGCAAGGGCGCGCTGGACGGCGCCTCCCTGCCCGGCAAGCTCGCCGACTGCCAGGAGCGTGATCCCTCCAAGTGTGAGATCTTCATCGTCGAGGGCGACAGCGCCGGCGGCAGCGCCAAACAGGCGCGCAACCGCGCCAACCAGGCGGTACTGCCTCTACGCGGCAAGATCCTCAATGTCGAGCGCGCGCGCTTCGACAAGATGCTGGGCAGCCAGGAAATCGCCACGCTGATCACCGCGCTCGGCACCGGCATCGGGCGCGAGGAGTTCAACCCGGACAAGCTGCGCTACCACAAGATCATCATCATGACCGACGCCGACGTGGACGGCGCGCATATCCGCACCTTGCTGCTGACCTTCTTCTACCGGCAGATGCCGGAACTGATCGAGCGCGGGCATCTCTTCATCGCGCAGCCGCCGCTCTACAAGGCGGCGCGCGGCAAGTCCGAGCGTTACCTGAAGGACGAGCACGAGCTGCAGGATCATCTGATCGCCGAAGGCACGGCCGGTGCGGTGTTCACACTGCACACCGGCGAAGTCGTGACCGGCGCGGACTTCGCAGAGCTTGTGGAGAAAGCGCGCACGGCCGCGGCGGCGCTCGACGGCTTCCCGCGTCATTATCCGCGCTTTGTGCTGGAACAAGCGGCCATCGCGGGCGCGCTCAATCCGGAGATACTCAACGACACGGCCAAGGCCAACGACGCGGCAGCGTATATCGCACGGCGGCTCGACCTTTTGTCCGACGAGACCGAGCGCGGCTGGCATGGTGAGCCGACGCCAGATGGCGGTCTCAAATTCTGGCGCGAAGTGCGCGGCGTGCGCGAAGCCGTCGCCATAGACGGCGCGTTGATCGCCTCGACCGACGCACGCAAGCTGGACCGCATGGCAACCGATCTGCAGGCCGCTTATCTGAAATTCGGCGTGCTGACGCGTAAGGACGAGACGCGCGAGGTGCGCTCGCCGACCGAACTGCTGGGCGCGATCTTCGATTGGGGCCGCAAGGGCGTCTCACTGCAGCGCTACAAAGGCTTGGGTGAGATGAATCCGCAGCAGCTCTGGGAAACCACGCTCGACGAGAACGCCCGCACCCTGCTGCGTGTCAAAGTGGAGCATGCCGACGAAGCCGACGATTTGTTCGCCAAGCTGATGGGCGAAGTCGTCGAACCGCGCCGAGAGTTCATACAGGACAATGCGTTATACGCCGCGCTGGATGTGTGAGCGCTAACAAGGCGCACGCCTTCACAAGTGATTAAGGTAGGTAGACGAAACTCTGCGTGATGGGCGCGCGGGTTGTCATCTCGAATGGCAAAGCCATCGAGCCGGTTGAGTTCGTACCGGCCGATGGCGCAGCGTCGCCAGATATTCGTGCATTGTACGATTATTGGCATTGCGTGCGTGGCGAGAAGCTCATGCCTTTGCGCACCGAGATTTCACTAGCCCCGATCAAGCGGCTCTTGAAGCACATTCATATGTACGACGTCGTCGACGGCGGTCTGGACTTTCGTACGCGCGTGATGGGCACTGATGTCTTCATCGGCAAAGGCATCGACTCCACCGGCAAGCTGCTTTCCGAAGAACCCAACGAGGGCGCACGCGCGCGTCTTGGCCGACCCTTGCGTCACGTCGTCAGCACGGCAAAGCCAGTGCGGGTGTTAGCGCAGCGGCCAGGCAAAGACCTCTACCAAGTCTTTGCGATCGAAAGCCTGTGGCTACCGCTGGGTGCGCAAGAGACTGTGGACCAAGTCTTGGCTATGACAATCTACACGCAGAAGCTCGACACAACGCCCGAGGTTTAAGCTTCCGCTCCCACCAGCCAGCAAGAACCCGGCGGCGAAACGCCGTCCGGCGTCGCATACGGCGCCAAAGCCGCACGCACGCGGTCGCGGATCTTTTGGCGCGTTGCCTCGTCCAGGTCTGCCGCGGCGCGCGACAGCGTGCCGGTGCCGAGGGACGCCGCCGCCGCCTCGTCGAGGTCGGCGCCGAGATTGATCGGCACATCGCCGCGTTCGATACGGATATTGCGGAAGCCGGCACGCGCAAGAATGTCGCGTACACGATCGCCATCGGCGAAGGCAAACTGACCAGGCGCGTGCGGCTCTTGCAGCGGCTGCGGCGGACAAAGTTCCCGCCCCGCTTCGAACGGCACATAGGTCCAGGGATTTTCCGCGAAAGCCCGCCAGCAGACGAAGGCCAGACGGCCGCCGGGCCTGACGGCCCTTCTGATGTTGGCGAACGCCTCCACCGGATGCGCGAAGAACATCACGCCGAAGCGCGAGAAGACGAGATCGAATTCCGGTGTGAAAGGATAGATCGAGGCATCGGCCTCGATAAAGTCGACATCCAGTTTCTCGGCATTGGCATTGAGGCGCGCCGTTTCCAGCATCGGAGCGGAGACGTCCAGCCCCACCGCCTTACCCGGCGCCACCGCTTCGGCCAGACCGAGCGTGGTCCAACCGCAGCCGCAACCGATATCGAGCACATGGCTGCCGGGCTGCGGGGCGGCGAACGCCATCAGCGCCTCGTGGACGTTTGCCAGACGGAATTCGTTGATCTCGTGCCGTGAAGCCCAAAACTGCCCGAACGGGCCGTTCCAATGCTCGATCTGCTTGAGGTTGGGGTTCAACGCCCGATCTTCCTTTTCCGCATCGCCAGGGTACGCAGACGCAAAGCATTCAACTTGATGAAGCCTTGCGCGTCCTTCTGGTCATAAGCGCCCTGGTCGTCCTCGAAGGTCACGAGATCCTTCGCATAGAGCGAATAAGGCGACGAACGGCCGGTGACGATCACGTTGCCCTTGTAGAGCTTCAGCCGCACAGAGCCGGTGACGAATTCCTGCGATTTGTCGATGGCGGCCTGCAACATTTCACGCTCGGGCGCGAACCAGAAGCCGTAATAGATCAGCTCCGCATAGCGCGGCATCATCTCGTCCTTGAGATGCGCCGCGCCGCGATCGAGCGTGATGCTTTCCATCGCGCGATGGGCCGTGAGCAGGACCGTGCCGCCCGGCGTCTCGTAGACGCCGCGCGATTTCATGCCGACGAAGCGGTTCTCAACCAGATCGAGGCGGCCGATGCCGTTCGCCTTGCCGAGCTCGTTCAACTTGGCGAGCAAGGTGGCCGGCGACAGCTTGACGCCGTCGACCGACACCGCGTCGCCCTTCTCGAAACCGATTTCGATCTCGGTGGGTTTGTCGGGCGCGTCCATCGGGCTCAGCGTGCGCTGATAGACGATGGTGTCCGGTTCGACCGCGGGGTCTTCCAACACCTTACCTTCCGAAGACGAATGCAGCAGATTGGCATCCACCGAGAACGGCGCCTCACCACGCTTGTCCTTGGCGATCGGAATCTGGTGCTTCTCGGCGAATTCAATCAGCTTGGTGCGGCTGGTGAGATCCCATTCGCGCCACGGCGCGATCACTTTGATATCGGGTTTGAGCGCATAATAGGTGAGTTCGAAACGCACCTGATCGTTGCCCTTGCCGGTAGCGCCGTGACAGACGGCATCGGCGCCGGTCTGCTCGGCGATCTCTATCTGCTTCTTGGCGATCAGCGGACGGGCGATGGAAGTGCCCAGCAGATAGACACCCTCATAGACGGCATTGGCGCGGAACATGGGAAACACGTAATCGCGGACAAACTCCTCGCGCAGGTCTTCGACGAAGATGTTCTGCGGCTTGATGCCAAGCAACTCGGCCTTCTGGCGGGCCGGCCCCAGTTCCTCGCCCTGCCCCAGATCAGCGGTGAAGGTTACAACCTCCGCACCATAGGCCGTCTGCAACCATTTCAGAATCACCGAGGTGTCAAGACCGCCTGAATAGGCCAGCACGACTTTCTTCACGCTCTTCGCAGCCACGTTCCCATGTCCTTAAGGAAGCCGGGAATATACGGACCGCCGCCCGAATTGCCAGTGCCCCTTGCAACCGCCGCAACAGGCACTATTCCTATTGCCGCTATGACCAGCCTGAAATTCGCCACCGCCGTCCACGTCATGCTGCTGCTGGCTCACAAGGCGGCGGACGCGCCGGAACGCGCCATAGCGTCGAGCTTTCTGGCGGACAGCATCGGCGCCAACGCCGTGGTGGTCCGTCGCGTGCTCGCAGCCTTGTCGGCGTCCAAGCTGGTGTCGACCCGGGCCGGCGCCAATGGCGGGGCATGGCTGGCCAAGAAACCGGCCAAAATCCGCATGGGAGACATCTATGCCTCCGTCCAGGAACCGCAGGGACTGGGTTTCCGCCCCAAGGGCAATTCGGGCTGCCCGGTGGGCCGTGCCGCCCCCGGCGTGATCTGCGGTCTGATCAAGTCCATGCAACGGGCCTCGGAAGGCGCGCTGTCCAAGCTGACCCTGGCCGACCTGCTGAAAAAGCTGGAAGCCGCCGCCCGCTGAAGTTCAACAAAAATTATACCCCGCCCCCTTGAAAAGCCCGCCATCGACCTAAATGTAACTGTTACAGTTACGATCACCATGAAGAGGCGGACAAGCCATGACTCGCGTTGCCATCGTCTACCATTCCGGCTACGGCCACACGCATGAACAGGCCAAGGCCGTGGCGGCCGGAGCCGCGAGCGTGCCGGGCATCGAACCGGAACTGTTGCGAATCGAAAACGCCGGCCAGGATTTCGCACCAGTCCTTGCCAAACTGGAGAAAGCCGACGCCATCATTTTCGGCTCGCCGACCTATATGGGCTCCGCCTCGGCCCCATTCAAAGCCTTCATGGAGGCGAGCTCAAAGCCATGGTTCGAGCAGAAATGGCGCAACAAGATGGCGGCAGGCTTCACCAACTCGGGCAGCCAGAGCGGCGACAAAGAATCGACCTTGATGCAGTTTGTTACCCTGGCGGCCCAGCACGGCATGGTCTGGGTCAGCTTGGGACTTCCGCCAGGCAACAATTCGACCAAGGGCTCGGTGGAAGATTTCAACCGTCTTGGCATTTCGATCGGCGCCGGCGCGCAATCTCCCGTCGATGCCGGCCCCGATGTCGGCCCGTCGGCTTCAGACAAGAAAACCGCCGAACATCTCGGCAGACGCGTCGCGGAAGCGGCGAAACAGTGGAACAGCGCGCTGATCGACGCGTAACCAAAGGGCCCCGTTCCGCGAAGTAACAGTTATCCCATTCAAGACGGCCCTCCCCCCCTCCAGCCGTCTTGATGCCCCGCTCCGGTTTGCCAGGCCCCCACGAAAGGCGGCCGGAGCGGGGACCCGATCGTCCTACCGCTTCTTCTTGCGCGCCTTCGGCGGCGGCGATGCGGCGAGCAATCCCAGCCCGACCGCGACGTCGTCGAGTTCCGCCGCGCCGACCAAGATGGCGTTCTCGATCTTCTCAAGCGTGCTTTCGCGCTTCTTCGCCAACTTGCGTTTGGCGACCTTCTTCCGCGGCGCCGCACGCTTGCCCCGGGAGGGTTTGACGGCTTTCGCTTTGGATTTGCGCTTCACGGCGGCCTTGCGCGTCGGCGCCTTCTTTGCCTTCTTGGCCATGTCTGTCCCTTGAATCAAACCTCGGTGGGCGCAGAGCATAGAGCCGCGGACCGCTGATGAAAACTATGGTCGAATATCAACGGACGGACTAGGACGGCATCCGGGCGAGTTCCGCCGAGCGCATCTGCGCCATACGTTCGCTGGCCCGCTGCTTGATGCTTTCGCTTTTCAGCTGACCGCAGGCGGCCATGATGTCGCGGCCGCGCGGCGTACGCACCGGCGAGGCGTAGCCGGCGCGGTTGACGATCTCGGCGAATTTTTCGATCTGCCCCCACTCCGAACATTCATACGGTGCGCCCGGCCAGGGATTGAACGGGATCAGATTGATCTTGGCGGGAATGCCAGCAATCACCTTCACCAGCTGGCGTGCGTCCGCCAGGGAGTCGTTGACGCCCTTCAGCATCACATATTCGAAGGTGATGCGCCGCGCATTCGAGACGCCGGGATAGTTCCGGCAGGCATCCAGCAATTCCTTGAGCGGATATTTCTTGTTGAGCGGCACGATGACGTCGCGGATTTCATCGCGCACGGCATGCAGCGAGATCGCCAAGGCCGAGCCGATCTCCTCGCCCGCCCGTTTGATCATCGGCACTACGCCGGCCGTAGAGAGCGTCACACGCCGTCTCGACAGCGCCAGCGCATCGCCATCGGCGACGATGGCGAGGGCCGCCTTGACGTTCTCGAAATTATAGAGCGGCTCGCCCATGCCCATCATCACCACATTGGTGACACGGCGGTTCTCGCCGGTGCTCGGCCAGTCGCCGAGGGAGTCGCGCGCCACCAGCACCTGGCCGACGATCTCGGCAGGCGTCAGATTGCGCACCAGTTTCTGCGTACCCGTGTGGCAGAAGCGGCAATTCAGCGTGCAGCCGACCTGGCTGGAGACGCAGAGCGTGCCGCGACCGGGCTCCGGGATGAATACGGTCTCGAATTCCTGGCCACCGGAGCGCAGTAGCCATTTGCGCGTGCCGTCGGAGGAAATCTGTTCGGTCACGATCTCGGGCCGCGCCAACGACAGGCGCCCGGCCATCTGGGCACGAAAATCCTTGGCGAGATTGGTCATCGCCGCGAAGTCACGCGCACCGTGGACATACATCCAGTTCCACAACTGGCGCGTACGCATCGCGGCGGACTTCTCCGGCACGCCAGCGGCGATCAACGCCGTCTTCAATTCGTCCGGCGAAAGGCCGACGAGGCTGGTGGTCTCAGTCAATCGCGCGTCTCATTTCGAGCAGGCGCTGTGGATTTTGTCCAGCATCGCGGAAATGCCGCCGAGCGAATAGGTGTCGCGGGTGTGCGTGCCGCGCTGAGACACGCCGCTGATCGTGATCGTGCTGCCCCGGCGCATCGCCGCCACCAGTTTCGCTTCGTCACCAGGGTCCTTGACCCAGGCGGACCCGGAGTTGCCGTCGTTGCGCGTAAAGAATTCGACCTTGTCGGAACCCACCTGGGCCAGCACCGGCTCGCCATCCTTGTAAGGATAGCCCGGCACCACTTCCAGTTCCGCGTCTGCCTTGCGATCGGGCCAGTCGCTGACCAGCAAATAGATCGGATCGCGCGAAACCTTTCGCGGCTCGGTCGATCTTGGCTTCGAGAGTGCGTAACAGACCTTTCCGTCGCCCGTCGTCGTCTGATAGGCGGACCAGTCTCTCGACACACCCAACAGGGTCGGCTTCTGGTCGGCCAAAGCCGAACCGGCGACGCAAACGCCAGCCAGGGCCATTATCGACACAAAACGCAAAAAGGCAGGCATAGGATTTCCGTCTCCTCAGCTACGCACGGCGCTTCCAACGGCGAACCTGATGGTGAACGCGCGCGGAGAATACGGTCGCGAGTGCAACACGTCCATGCCGAAAGGCTAAAAAAATCGCAACGTCAAAGCGTTAACGGGGGGTACGCGACTATTCGCGCAAGCCCCAGCCGATGGCGTAAAGCCGCCAGACCCACGCTCCCAAAATCGCGCACAGTGCCACCGTGAAGACGGCGCCGAAGGTCTCAGAGCCTTCGCTGAAACCGATCATGGAGTGACGCAACCCGTTGATGAAATAGAAGAACGGGTTGCCGTAAGCCAGCCAGCGCAGCCATGGCGGCAGCATGCTGACCGTGTTGAAGACACCGCCGACAAAGGACAGAGGCGTGATGAAGAAGACATTGAGCATGGTGAGTTGTTCGAAGTTCTTCGCCCACAGCCCGACGATGATGCCGATCAGCCCGAAGATCGCCGACACGCCCACCACCCAGAAGAGGAACTCGCCCATGGCATGCATCGTGACGACGCCGAAGGCGGCACCGATAACCAGGATGCCCAGCGCCGTCACCACCGAGCGGAAGACCACCACTGCCAGCGAGCCAATAATCATCTCGATATAGGAGAGCGGCGAGACCAGCGCCTCCTCGATATAGCGTAGAAAACGGGCGAAATAGACCTGCGAAGACGACTGCAGGAAGGCGGCGTTGATGACGTTCATCATCAGGATGCCGGGCAGCACGAATTCCAGATAGCGGTGGCCGCCGATCGAAGCGATGCGCGGCCCGACGACGAAACCGAAGATAAAGATGAACAGCAGCGCCGAAATCCATGGCGCGATGAACACCTGGATGGGCACGCGCAGAATACGCGCCGTGTCACGGCGGATGATGGTCCACAGACCGACCCAGTTGACGAGGTTCATGCTGCCCCCGCGATGTGGTCGGGCACCGCACCGGTGGCCGAAAGATAGGCGGTTTCCAGCCCGGCCGAGAGGAATTCCTCTTTCGGTCCATGGCGCACGATCTTGCCCCTGCTGACGATGGCAATGGTGCGGCAGAGCCGTTCGACTTCCTCAAGGTAATGCGAAGTGAGCAAAATGGTGGTGCCGTCGCGGTTCAGTTCCTGCAGGTAACGCCAGAGGTCACGGCGGAGTTCGACGTCCACGCCCGCCGTCGGCTCGTCGAGGATGAGCAGGCGCGGGTTGTGGACCAGGGCACGAGCCAGAATCACCCGCCGCTTGAGACCGCCGGATAATTCGCGGAACGCCTTCTTCTGGTGTTCGACCAGATCGAAGCGCTCCATCAGGGCGTCCGTCTGCTTCTTGCGCTCGGCGGCGTGCAGGCCGAAATAACCGCCCATCCATTCCACGATCTGGCGCGGCGTAGCGAAAGGATCGACGTTGAATTCCTGCGGGCTGAGACCGATCAGCCGGCGCGCCTCGCGGTAGCTCTTCACCGCATCGACGCCGAAAATCTCAATGGTGCCGGAGGTCGGCGTGGCGATGCCGGTGACGCAATGGATGGTCGTCGACTTGCCGGCGCCGTTCGGCCCGAGGAACCCGAAGAAGTCGCCCGGCTCGATGGTCATGGACAGGTCGTTCACCGCGACAGTGCCGCCGCGATAGACCTTGCGCAGGTTGGTGATGGACAAAGCTGGAGTCATGGACCGCATCGAGTATCATGGCCGGCCAGCACTTGGAAACGGCCATGCAAATTATACGCGTTGGAATACTTGGGGCGGCGCGCATCGCTCCCAAGGCGGTGATCGACCCGGCACGAGACAACCCCGAATTCCAGATAGTGGCGGTGGCGGCGCGTGACAAGGGCCGCGCCGAGGCTTTTGCCAGCGAATACGGTATTCCCTTCGTGGCCGATGGCTATTCGGCACTGATCACGCGCCAGGATGTCGATCTGGTCTATGTGGCGCTGCCGCACGCGGCGCATCAGGAATGGTCCATCGCCGCGCTCAAGGCCGGCAAGTCGGTGCTGTGCGAAAAGCCGTTCGCGATGAACGCGGCCGGCGCCCGCATCATGACCGCGGCCGCCGAAGAAGCAGGACTGCCCCTGATCGAGGCGTTCCACAACCGTTTCCACCGGGTGATGCGGCGCGCTGTCGAGATCATCGCGTCCGGAGAGCTGGGCAAGCTAATCGAGGCCGAAGCGGTGTTCGACGTGGAGATACCCTATTCGCCGACAGAACTGCGCTGGGCACCCGCGCAGGGTGGTGGTGCGCTGATGGATCTCGGCTGTTATTGCGTGCATGCCCTGCGCACCATTGCTGGCTGTGAACCGACCATCGTCTCGGCCGATTGCACCATTGTGCACGGCGTGGACGAGACGACCGTCGCGGAGCTCCGGTTCCCCAGCGGCTTGCGCGCGAAGATGCACACCTCCATGAAATCACCCGCCTTCACGGCACCACTGCGAATCAGGGGCGAGAAGGGCGTGATGGAAATCACCAACTTTCTGGCGCCCCAAATCGGCTGCCGGTTTACGGTGGAGATAGACGACAAATGCCGCGAGGAACCCACAGAGGGGCCGTCGACCTATGCGGCCCAGCTAGCGCATGTCGGCGATGTGCTGCTGCGCGGGGCCCAGCCTCTTACGGGCGGCGCCGACGCTATCGCCAACATGGCGTGCATCGACGCGATCTATGCGGCGGCGGGATACAAGCGGCCGACGGACGGGTAACGCTTTCGCCAAAAACGAAGGCACGTGCCCTATACCTCCTTCGTCCGGATGATGGGCGCCCCCCATTTGTGCGACGGCGGGATGTCGGCAACTTCGCGCCCCGGCGCGATCGGCCGGCCGGGGTAACCGCCGAGACTGATCAGCCGGTCGTACAGAACAATAGCCCCTGCCATGCCGACGTTGATCGAGAAACGCGTGGGAATTTTGACGACGAACTCGCAGCGCTTCAGCACCCCCTCCGATAGCGACGTCCGTTCGCCACCGAAGACATAGGCCGCACGTTGCGGATGACGAAAGCGCGGAAGTTCCGTTGCGTCATCCGCGATCTCCACCCCGACCAACCGGCAGCCGATCGGCAGGCGGAGCTCGTCGACATTGGGGAATGTGTACACCGGCACGGTCTTCTGGGTGCGCGAGGTATCGGACTGGGCATCGGATAGTTTGACCTGGGCATTGACCGTGAAGAAGAAACTTGCGTCGAACGCATGCGCGATACGCATGAGATTGCCGAGATTCATCGGTTTTGAAATGCCATCGACGCCCGCCGCGAAATAGCCGCGCATTGTAATCCCGCCACTTGCAATTGCCCATCATGCTTCGACATGTTCGGCATGACGAACCATAGATAAGCCCTGATCCAAAGCTTGTCGAAGGGCGCGGAGAACGGCATGCCCAATCCCATCCTTGTCGAAGTGACGCGCGCCAATCTGGTGGAGAGTATCCATCGCGGCTCCATCGCCATCACCGATGCCAACGGCGCGATTCGCTTCGCGATCGGCGATATTGAGACGCCCGTCTATCCACGCTCCTCGCTGAAACCAATCCAGGCGTTGCCGCTCGTCGAATCGGGCGCAGCGGAGGCATTCGGCCTGAGCGACGAGGAAGTGGCGCTGGCCTGCGCCTCCCACTCCGGCGAGCCGATGCACACAGAGCGCGTCGCGGCGTGGCTGTCGCGCATCGGGCTGAGCGAGGACGATCTCGCCTGCGGGCCACAGGCGCCGCGCTACGAACCTACTTTAGAAGCGATGTTAAAAGTCGGCGGGAAGCCCTCGAGACTCCAGAACAATTGCTCCGGCAAGCATGCCGGGTTTCTCACCTTGGCACGGTATTGGAATACGTCAGCAGCGGGATATGAGCGGGTCGATCATCCGGTACAGAAGGCGGTGGCTACATCGCTGAGAACACTTTCCGGGGTCGAGGAGTTACCCTGGGGCGTCGACGGCTGTGCGGCACCGAACTTCGCCCTGCCGCTGACAGGCTTCGCCCGCGCCCTCGCCAAACTGGCGGGGTACAAGACGAAGGGCGCAGAGAGGATCCTGCGCAGCATGATGGCACACCCCGAACTTGTCGCAGGAAGCGGACGTAGCTGCACGGCCATCATGCGGGCCAGTGGCGGCCACGCGGCGGTGAAGATCGGCGCCGAAGGCGTCTATGCCGGCATCCTGCCCGAGCGCGGTCTGGGCATTGCACTCAAGATCGACGACGGCGCGGCGCGCGCCGCCGAGACGGCGATCGCCGCGATCCTCGACAAGCTCGGCGTCCTGGGCGACGGCGCACGCGACCTTCTTGTCGCGCCGGTGACCAACACCCGCGGCGCTACGGTCGGCGAACGCCGGCCCGCACCCGCTCTGGCGGAAATTACGCTGAACTAATCCGAGTGCTGGTGCCGCTTGGCTTCAAGCGCTTCCTTGTAGGCCTTTTCCATTTCCGGCGTGTAGCGCTCAACCTTGGTCACCCAGCAGACGTCGTGGCCCATGGCACCGCCGCCGCGCATGATGATTTTGTCGCCACGTTCGACACAGGGGTCGCCACCGACCGGTGACTTGATACCGGCCGCAAAGGCGTAGTTGAGGTCGTCGCACAGGCCGGCCAGGCTGATCAGATATTTGCGCCCGAAGGTGTCATTGACGATCATCGCGTGATCGCCGTGTGCACCCCAGCCGTCAACGTAACGATGCATCAGGCAGACGTCATCCTTGGCAAACGCAGGCGTAGCGCCCGCTGCCAAAAGTAACGCGGCGGAAATAAGAAAAAATTTCATGGCTCCCGATCCTTCTTCAAAGACAAGGCGCCCCTCACCTCCACATCTTACAACGGTCCCGGCAGAATTGCGACCCTTGGCGCGTTGATGAGCCGCCTCTATGGTTTGCAATCACTGGCAGGTGAGGAAACATTCATGAAGGCCATGCTGTGCGAAGCCTACGGCCCGCCTGAGGACATGCGCCTGACCGACATACCGCCGCTCAAGGCCGGTCCCGGCCAGGTCGTCATCTCCGTAAAGGCCTGCGGCGTGAATTTCCCCGACGCGCTGATGATACAGGACAAGTATCAGTTCAAATCCGCGCTGCCCTTTGCGCCGGGCGGTGAGGTGGCCGGCATCGTCAAGGAAGCCGGCGACGGCGTGCACAACTTGAAGGCCGGCGACCGGGTTGCCGCGACCATCCGCAGCGGTGGCTTCGCCGAAGAGGCGTTGGCCGAGGCACAACGCTGCATCCATGTTCCGAAGTCAGTCGATTACGACGTCGCGTCCTCCTTCATCGTGACCTACGGCACCTCCTATCACGCGCTGAAGGACCGCGCGCATCTGAAGTCGGGCGAGAAGCTGGTCGTGCTCGGCGCCGCCGGCGGCGTCGGGATCGCGGCGGTGGAGCTGGGTGCACTGATGGGCGCACACGTCATCGCCGGCGCTTCCACGCCCGAAAAAGTCGCGTTCGCCAAAGCGCACGGCGCCATAGACGGCTTTGTCTATCCGCCGGTGCCGCTGTCCAAGGACCAACAGAAGGCGCTGTCCGAAGAGATCAAGCGGCTGACCGGCGGCGAAGGCGCCGACGTCCTGTATGATCCCGTAGGCGATGACTACGCGGAGCCCGCCTTGCGAGCTATGGCGTGGCAGGGGCGCTATTTGGTGATCGGATTTGCGGCGGGCGCCATTCCACGCGTGCCGCTGAATCTCGCACTGCTGAAGGGCTGCGATATCGTCGGCGTGTTCTGGGGTGTCGCCACGGCGCGCAACCCCAAAGGCGCCTTCGCGGATCTGGAACAACTGGCGCGCTGGATCGCCGAGGGCAAACTCAAGCCTCAAGTCTCCGAGACGTTTTCGCTGCAGCATGCCGGCCGGGCGATCCGCATGCTGATGGACCGCAAAGCCTTGGGCAAAGTAGTCGTGACGATGGAGTGATCATGTCGGGGCACAGGAACACCTGCGCAATCTGCGGCCAAAGCAAGCCGGCCAGCGACACGCTTCCGGCCATTCTGGTGCGACCGAATATCGACGCCCTGATCCGGCGGAAAACTCCAAACTGGGCGAATGACGGCTTCATCTGCACATCCTGCCTCAACCGCTGCCGTACCGAGTTCGTCCGCGAGCAGATGGAGAAGGACCGCGGCGAACTTTCCACGCTCGAACAGGAAGTCCTCAAAAGCATTCACGACGACCAGCTGGTTACCGACAACCTGAACAAGGAATTCGCCAAAGGACTGAGCTTCGGCGATCAGCTGGCCGACAAAGTCGCCGCATTCGGAGGCAGCTGGAAGTTCATCATCCTTTTCTTTGCGGTGATGGCGGTCTGGATCGTCGCCAACAGCGTCTACTTCCTCTGGCATCCCTGGGATCCCTACCCCTTCATCCTGTTCAATCTCATTCTTTCGATGCTGGCTGCCATCCAGGCGCCGATCATCATGATGAGCCAGAACCGGCAGGAGTCCCGCGACCGGTTACGGGCCGAGAACGATTATCAGGTCAATCTCAAGGCCGAGATCGAAATCCGCGTGCTGTCGGAAAAAGTGGACCAGCTGCTGCATAACCAATGGGCACGGTTGCTGGAAATCCAGCAGATGCAGACGGAAATGCTGGAAGATCTGACGGAAAAAAGGAAATCCTAGGGGCTTGCACGACGGTGCGGCTGCCCCCATGTAAGTAAGGACATATCAGGGGCCAAGCGATGTCTATTCTCGGCTGGATCATCTTCGGTCTGATCACGGGTTTCATCGCCTCGAAGATCGTCAACGATCGGGGCGAAGGCTGTTTTCTCAACATCGCCCTGGGCGTCGTCGGCGCGGTGGTCGGCGGGGCAATCTTCTCCTTCCTGGGTCAGCCGGTATTCTTCCACTTCAGTCTGTGGTCGATGTTCGTCGCCGTCCTGGGCGCGGTGATCGTCCTCTACATCTACCACGCGGTGACAGGCAGCAAGACGCTGCGCTGACTCTGGCTGTCATGCGTGGCAGAGCACGAAACGCGCCGCCGCAAAGTCCGTCAGGGACTGCGGTCGCCAACCAAAAGACACAATCCTGCGTTCCCGTGGAATGGCCGGCATCGCTTGCACGGTACGGGCGCAATGCGATATCCGGGCTATTCGACAACCCCTTCGGCCAGGAGATGCCAGATGTTCAGATATTTTGTCGCCGCGGTGTGCGTTGCGGCGTTCGCCGTCCAGGCCGATGCGGCGCCCACAAGCGACTGGAAGGAAGTCGCGAAGACACTCGACGGAATTCCGACCGCGGCGGGCATATCCCTGGCCAAGCGCATCGAGCATTGTGGCATCACGATCGAGAAAAGCACCTCATGGGTCGAACTGCTCAAGGCCGATAACCCCGAATACGGCGCGAAGGCGGGCCAGACCGTTTTGCGGCTGCAGCTGGATATTCCCGGTGGGAAAGGCGACGGAGGCCCGGCGCCGAAACAGCCGCCGGAGAAAAACCAGTCGGCGGTATGGATCATCGATCACGGCAAGGCCACGCCGCTCAGCACCTGGGCGACGTCGCTGCAAAGCCGTCCGGTGCCGCTTGGTTTCGATGCCTGGATGAATTGCTGAGCGCCTACTCCGCCGCAGGCTTCGGCAGGTAAATCTCGCCGCCGTGGTCGCGGAATTCAGCGGCCTTCTTCTCCATCGCGGCGCGGATCTCTGCGGTCGACAACGTGTCGTTCTGACCTTTCGCCGCATCGCGAACTTCCTGGCTGATCTTCATCGAGCAGAATTTCGGCCCGCACATCGAGCAGAAATGCGCCACCTTGGCGCCGTCGGCTGGCAGCGTCTCGTCGTGGAAGGACTGCGCCGTCTCCGGATCGAGGGCCAGGGCGAACTGGTCGTGCCAGCGGAACTCGAAACGCGCCTTGCTCATGGCGTCGTCCCAGAGGCGCGCCGCCGGATGGCCTTTCGCCAGATCGGCCGCGTGCGCAGCGATACGATAGGCGATGACACCAGCCTTCACGTCATCGCGGTCTGGCAGACCTAGATGTTCCTTCGGCGTGACGTAGCAGAGCATGGCGCAGC
>JAGWJY010000055.1 GCA_028865545.1 Alphaproteobacteria bacterium
CGGAGTAATGGGAAGCAAAGGTGCTCATTGGTTTGCCGCCTGACGTGCGGATTCCTAGGGCTTGCCGTAGTTTCCAGCGAAAAAGCGGGTCTTCCGCGCGCACCACACATCGTGATGGATAAACGGGTGCCGACGCGGCACCCGCTTTTCGCCTATTTAAAGGGGCAGGCTGATGGCGCTAATCCGACGCCATCGGATTTTTCTGCAGATCCTGCATGAAGGTCGTCAGCGTATCGATCGACGCGACCTTGGCGGCGGCGTCGCGGAACGCCAGGCCGTGCATGTCGATGCGCGTGGTGACGACGGCGAAGGCGTTGCCGTCGGGCGTGCCCTTCATCTTGGCGCCGAAGTGATCGCGGATGCGCTCCAGGCTGGCCTCGTCATTGGCCAGCGAATAGGCGACGGCGGCGCGCATTGCCTCCTGGCGATCCCCGTCGGAGAGCGGCGCCGCGTCGCTCCAGGTGGTGCCGAGCGATTCTTCCGCCTTCTGGGCGGCGAGCGCCCAGTTGCCGCTTTCCCAATAGATATCGGCTCTCAGCCGCACCGTGTCGGGCGCCTGATCGACGGCGATGAGGTCCAGCGCCTGGTCGTATTGCTTCTCTTCCGCCAGGGCGCGGGCCTGCAGCAGCAGACGCTGGTGCAGGACATCGTCGGGCAGGGTGGAGAGGCGCGTGGCGTTCAAGGTGTCGAGCGCCGCCTGCGGCTTGTGATCCATCAGCTGGATCATGGCCAGACGCGTCGCAACCTGGGCGGCGGCGATGCCGTCGAGGCGCTTGGTGACCTGATAGTGCAGCAGGTCTTCCGCCGGTCCGAGAAGATCGACGGCGACCAGCCGGTCCGCCATGTGCCGGATCATCTCGTCGCCGTCCGGTCCGATCGGCGTCAGGTCGATGAAATCGTAGAACAGCGCCAGCGCTTCCACCGGCGGCATGGCATTGGCCTGTCCTTTGAGGAACAGATTGACGAAGGCGGCGCGCATGTCGTCCTGCGCCTTGCCGGCCTGATCGTCATTGGGGAAATTCTGCGTGGCGATGCGCAGCGTGCGCAAACCGTTGCGCCATTGCTTTTCCGAAAAGTAGAGCGAGGCCAGCTTGCGCAGCGTGTCGAGTTCGAGGATGTCGCCGCGCCAGCGGAAGCGCAGCCGCTCCAGCGCGTTGACCGCCGCCGGCGTCGACATCGTGCCTTCGGACAGGGCCGCGCCGACGCGATAATAGATCGCCTGCGCCGCCGCATGATCGTCGCCCGCGGTTTCCACTGTTGCAAACAGCCTGTTGGCGTCGCCGTGACGGTTTTCGGCGGCGTAGAGCCGCGCGCGAACGAGATCGGCCTGCAGCGCCAAAGTTTTCGGCAGACGGGCCGGCAGTCGCGCCACTTGTGCGTCGGCGATTTCGAGGCGTCCGATGCCGAGCGCGGCCTGGGCATTGGCGATGCGCACCCGCGCCTGCATCTCCGGCTGGTAGCGGCTGAGAACCGGGCCGGCGCGATCGAGGTCGGTATGGGCGTCATTCCAGTCTTCCAGCGCCGCTTCGATCAGGCCGCGCCACAGGGCGGCGTTGCGGTCGGCGTCGAATTGCGTGCCGGCGATGGCATTGTGCGCGTCGCGATAGCGGCCCATGTCGTAATCCGCCGCCGCGCGCATGGTCTGCAGCTGCATGTCGCTCTGCAGCGCCGGATCGATCGATTGCATGATGTCGAGCAGGCCCAGCGTCTCGGCGGCAAAGTGGTTCGCCAGATAGAACCGCGCCAGGGCCAGGCGCGCGTGGTTGGCGTCTTCGGGCTTCAGCCGCGCGGTGGCCATGCGCAGGCGGCGTTCCGTCGCCAGGAAACTGCCGCCGGTCACCTTCTTCCAATCCGCGAAATCCAGGAAGCACGGTCCGCTGCCGCCTTCCGCCATCGCTTGCGGCGTCGAGGCCAAGGGCATGGTCGGCGGCGTCAGGTCGAGGCCGCCCGGATGGGTGATCGTCACCCGCGTCTGGTTGATGGCGACGGACAGATCGTCGACATAGGGCTCAAGCACCATGCCCGAGGCGGTCTGCAGCACCGCGAAGTCGACATAGTTGCGCTCGTTCAGCATGGCGCGGCCGGCGGCGCCGGGGATGACGATCAGCTGGTCGCCGGCGACCGGATCGACCAGCGTCACCGGGTTCGTGGCGCCCGGCAGCAAGGTCGAGAGCGAGGAATGTCCGGGGCTGTCCTGGTTGCGCGAGAAGCCGATGGCGATCGCGCTGGCGTTCACCTGCGGTGCGATGATCACCTTCAGTGTCGAACCCTCGCCGATGGCGGCGATCTGTTCCGGTTGTTTGAGGGTCAGGCGCAGCACCGAGATGTTGTCGCTCGAGGCCGCATCGACCGCGTCGGGGAAGGTGCCCAGTTGCGCCTTCAGTTTTGCCGCGTTCAACGGGGCCGCGTTCTGCAGCACGATCCACGCCGTCATGCCGCGGATGAACACCGCCGACCCGCGTCGTCCCGCGCCGGGGAAGGTCAGCACGGCGCCGTTGCGGATGAGCTTGCTGGCGGCGTCCTGGACATCGGGAACCGCCGGGGCGGCTTGCGACTGGGCGCCGGCATCCGTGCCGGGCGCCGGCGTTCCTGCTGCCGGTGCGCCGGTTGCCGGTGTGCCGGTTGCCGGTGTGCCGGCCGGCGGCGGCGTAGTGTCCGCGGGCTTGGTCGGCTGTCCCAGCTTGGCAGGCGGTGCCGTGGCCGGTTTATCAGCGGCTTCTGGGTGCGTGTTGAGTTTTGCTGCGGCGGAGTCGATGGCCTTCACCTGCGCCGCGCTTACCGGCAGTGTCTTCTTGTCGGCAGGCTGCTGCGTGAACTTGGTGATCGTCGGTTTCGCATCGCCCGGCGGGTTATAGGCGTCGGCATCGGTCTTGGGCGCCAGCACATCGATGACGACATGCGTCCCGTCGCGGAAGTCGTGAAAGCCGGAATCCGAATCGGTTTCCAGATCGATGACGGTGGCCTTGCCTTCGATATGCCAGCCGGCCGCCTTCACCCATGGCGGCTGCTCGCGGGTGATCGCCGAGAAATCCGGCTTGGCCTGCGCCTCGAAGCGCACGGTGAGATGTCCGGCGCCCGGGAACACGGTGTACGGAACATTGCGCGACCAGTCGAAAACCACTCGGGTGAAATTGTGATAGGCGCCGGCGCGCACGGTCAGCGGCGGCAGCGTGGCGATGTCGACCGCTTTGGGTTCCGGCGGCGGCGGCGGCGGCAGATCCGGCGGCGTGCCGGCATAGCTCTGCGGTACAAGGTCGATGGCGGTCCTGCCGGACGCGCTGCTGGTGTGCAGGCGCACCGGTTGGTTCAGGGCAAAGCTGATGCTTTTGCCACCCGGGTCGACGTGAACGCTCTCGACATAGCCGGGAACGACCAAGCTCGCCGGCGCGATGTCGACCTTGCGCTCAAAGGTGAGCTTGAGGACGGCGCCGGTGAGCGCGGCCTTGATCGGGCCCGACGGCCGCAAGCTGAAAAGAAGACGCGCATAACCTTGCGCGGTCGAGGTCGTCACCGCGTCGGCGGCCAACGCCGGACGGATGCCGAGAAGGCAGGCGAACGCCAGCACCGTCGCGGCGATGCGAAAAGCACGGATGTGTGGCGCGTTCATCATGCAGGCCTTTGACGTCGTCCAGTATCGGCGCGGGCGCTTAACCTTTCGTTAACCCCTATCCGTGGCTCCCGGGGGCAGGGGCCTGTGGGGTCGCGGCCGGTGGCGCGGCGGGATTGGCCGCTGTCGTCGGCGTCGCATTCGCCGTCTGCGGCAGGCAGACCGGCGCCGCGGTCGCAACCGCTGGCGCCGCCAGTTGCGGCAGGTTCAGGCGGTTTGCCAGTTTGACGGTCAGCTTCTGCGCGTTGTCCGGGGTCATCGCGGCGAGGATCGGCGCCAGCGCGTCCGACTTCATCTCCTGGGCGACCGGGATCAGCACATCGTCGCTGAGATTGTCGAAAATGCGCGCGGCATCTTTGGGACGCATCGCGGAATAGGTCTTCACCAGCGAAGCGACCTGCTTCTCCTGTTCGGAATCGCGTTGAGCCAGCAACTTGGTGATCTGGTCCTGAAGCTGTTTGAGAGTGGAGATCTTGCCGTCGACACGGGTCTCGGCCGCGGCGATGACGTCGGCGCGCATCTTGAGGTCGGCGGCGCGCGCGTCGAGAGCGGAACGGCGCTTGGCCAGGCTGGTCAGCACGTCAACCTCGGCGGCGCTGGCGCCTTCGCTGTCGGTGTCGGCAACGTCTTTGGGCAGCGGCGCGGTATCCTGGGACAGCAAGGCCGCATCGGTCTTCGTCGTGGCGTCCGACTGCTCCTGCGCCCAGGCGGTGCGAACCAGGCCCTCGCCCTTCAGGCCGAGCAGCACGGCGCTGACCGCAATGACCGCCGGCAGCAGCCGGATATGCCGCAGAATAGATTTCATCGCACGGCTTTCAATGCATCAAGACGGTGCATGACGCTGCCCGAAGGAAGATGGGCGGGCGCCACCCGTGCGGCCGGCTTCAGGGCCGTGCGGTCGAAACGTTCGGCGATGCGTTCGCCGGACGAGGTCAACAGCGACAGCTCGTCGGCCAGCGCCCGGGCGCGTTTGAGGCGGTCGTCCAGGGTCTCGGCGGCGCTGCCGGCCGCAGCCTTGAGAGCGCGCAGGGAGGCGCCGGCGCCGGCAATGGCCGCGTTGAGCTCCCCGATCATGGTCTTCAGGCCTTCCTGACCCTTGCGGACCGAGGACAGCCGCCGTTCCAGCACGATGCAATAGATCAGCGTCGCCGCCAGCAGAACGGTCAAGGTCGATTCAAGAACAACGGAAAGCGTCATGATCGTTACTCCTACAGCGCCCGCGAGGCGTCTGTGCGTTCGATGGCTTCTTCAACGCGGACGGCGACGGATGATCCGGCGCGTCCCATGCGGCCGCGCAGCAACGGCACGCCGCCGCAACGCAGCTCGATCTTGGAATCGGGATTGGCGTTGAGCATCACCGTCTGGCCGACTTCCAGATTCATGATCTTGTTGAGCGGCATGATCTGCTCGTCGAGGATGGCGTCGATCTCGACTTTGGTGGACCACAACTCGGTCGCCAGATGGCTTTCCCAGATGGAATCGCGGCCGAATTTCTCGCCCATGAACTGCTGCAGCAGCAATTTGCGGATCGGCTCCAGCGTAGCGTAGGGCAAGAGCAGTTCCGTGCGTCCGCCGCGGTCTTCCATGTCGATGCGCAGTTTGACCAGGATCGCCGCATTGGCCGGCCGTGCAATGGCCGCAAAGCGTGGGTTGGTCTCCAGACGCTCGAGATGGAAATTGACCGGCGCCAAAGGCTCGAAAGCCTGTGTCATGTCCGCCAGGATGACCTCGATCATACGCTGGACCAGGGTGCGTTCGATGGTGGTGTAGGGCCGTCCTTCGATGCGCATGGCCGAGGAGCCGCGCCGCCCGCCCAAGAGCACGTCGACGATGGAGTAGATGAGGTTGGAGTCCACCGTGAACAGGCCGTAATTGCCCAGCTGTTCGGCCTGGAACACGGCCAGGATCGCGGGCAGGGGGATCGAATTCAGATAATCGCCGAAACGAATCGAAGTGATGTTGTCCAGGCTGACTTCCACGTTGTCCGACGTGAAGTTGCGCAAGCTCGTCGTCATCAGCCGGACCAGCCGGTCGAAGACGATTTCCAGCATCGGCAGGCGCTCATAGGACACCAGCGCCGAATTGATGATGGCACGGACGCCCGATTTGTCCTGCAGCTGGTCGTTGTTGACGTCGAAACCCAGGAGGGAGTCGATTTCATCCTGATTGAGGATGCGCTCCGCCGGCCCGCTGGCGACGTTGGGCGTCTCTTCACCGGCCGCGGCATCGACAGCTGGCGCGTCGGTTGCTGGCGTTTCGGCAGTCTCTTTGTTTTCCGGTTCGTCAGCCATGGGTCCTACTGAACAATCATTTCTTTGAGGAGAACGTCGCGCACGCGATAGGGCGCCGCGGCCACATTGATCCGGCGCAGCAGCTCTTCTTTCAGGCGCATGATGCCGGCCGACCCCTTGAGGTCGTCGACGCGCAGTTCGCGCAGATAGCCCTGGAACTGGTCGACAATACGCGGCATCAAAGCCTGCAAACCGGCCTTTTCGTCGCCGGTATAGAGTTCAAGCGCCACTGAAAGCTTGAGATAGGCCGGCGTGCCGTCTGGCGTCTGGATGTTCACGATCAGGTCCGGCACATCATAATAGGCGACCTGCGGCGGGACGATCGGCGTCTGCTGGGCCGCAGCGACTTTAGTCTTGGCGCTGTCGTCGGAACCACTGAACACAAAGAAATAAAGTCCGGCTCCGACGGCCAGCAACAGCACCAGCACGCCGCCGCCGGCGATCATCAGCAGCTTCTTGTTGCCGAGGAGTTTCTTAACGAAACCTTGCGACGCAGCGCCTTCTTGGCCCTCTTCCGCGCCCTCTGGCTTCTCGGCGTCGTCGCCTTCAGCCACCTGGTCTTTCTTGTCTTTCTTCGCCATCGCCTTCTGCGCCTGGAAATCTGAGGCGACGTTAGGACGACGTGGTTAAGGAGTGGTTCAAATCATCCCTGTAATTGCAGGCAACGGCAGACTTCGCTCGGCAGGCTTTGCCGGGGTGGCCTTGAGGGGGGCGTGAAAAACCGGAGTTTCCGGGTTTTTTGGAATGGCACGGGGTCTGCAGCGGTGAGGCATGGCTAAGGACCAGAAAGGATCCCTGCCCCATGGATAATACGCTTCTCGTCAGTCTGTCCCAGCAGCTCGCTGCCTACCGGTCAATGGATGTGATCGCGAACAACCTCGCGAACCTGTCAACTCCTGCGTACAAGCGCGAAGAGGTGAAGTTCGAGCAGTACATCCAGCAGGTCCAGCCCATGGAGGGCCAGACCGGGCCGCAGACCGTCAGCTTCGTCAAGGATAGCGGCATCGTGCGCGATCTGAATGAAGGGCATCTGCAGACCACGAATTCGCCGTTCGATCTGGCGATCAGCGGCAAGGGCTATTTCGTCGTACAGACCGCCGCCGGCAACCGCTATACGCGCAATGGCCACCTGACGCTCAACGGCGACGGCGAACTCGTCACCGACGCTGGCGATCCCATTCTGGGCGACGGCGGGCCGGTCACGATCACGGCGGATGACGGCGACGTCCACATCGCCCCGGACGGCACGATCAGCGGCAAGCAGGGTGAGATCGGCAAGCTCCAGCTGGTGGACTTCGCCGACGAGCGGGCGCTGCAGAAGGAAGGCGAGAGCCTTTATTCCACCAGCCAGAATCCGATCGCGGTGGAGAAGCCCTACATCCTGCAAGGCTCGCTTGAGACTTCGAATGTCGAGCCGGTGATCGAAATTTCCCACATGATCGAGGTCATGCGCGCCTATCAGGCGACGGCCACCCTCGCTCAAAGCGAAGCGACTCTGAAACAAAAAGCCATCGACCAGCTGGGCAGTGTCCCAAATTAAGGAGAATAACCAATGCGCGCTCTCAGCATCGCGGCGACGGGAATGCTCGCACAGCAGACCAACGTCGAAGTCATCGCCAACAATTTGGCGAACATGAACACGACGGGTTACAAGGAACAACGCGCAGACTTTCAGGACCTGCTCTATCAGAATATCGAACAGGCCGGTGCACAGTCGTCCGATACAGGCACCGTCGTGCCGTCGGGCATTCAGCTCGGCGCCGGCGTGCGCACGGCGGGCGTCTACCGCATCACCGGCCAGGGCGATCTCAAGAGCACGTCCAATCCCTATGATATAGCGATCAACGGTCCTGGTTATTTCCGCATTCAGATGCCGGACGGCACCGATGCTTACACCCGCGCCGGCAACTTCTCGCTGTCGCCGCAGGGGCAGATCGTCACCGACCAGGGCTATGTTGTGCAGCCCGGCATTGCTATCCCGACGACGGCGACCGCCGTGTCGATCAATGCGCAAGGCCAGGTACAGGCGACCATTCCGGGCCAGACCGCGTTGCAGACCGTCGGTCAATTCGAACTGACGCGCTTCCCCAACGATTCGGGCCTCAAGGCGCAGGGCGACAATCTGTTCACCGAAACCGCGTCATCGGGCGCGCCACAGGCCGGCGTTCCCGGGTCCACCGGCTACGGCACGCTTCAACAGGGCTTCCTCGAAACCTCCAACGTCAATGCAGTGGAGGAAATCACGTCGCTGATCACGGCGCAGCGCGCTTACGAAATGAACTCCAAGGTCGTGACCACCGCCGACAACATGCTGCAGATGACTGCGCAACTGGGAGGCTAGGATGATGTTCCGCTTCTTTCTTTTCGCCTGGGCTCTTCTGCTTTGCTGGCCGGCCTTCGCCGATACCGGCGTGCGCATCGTGGTGCCGAACCACGACATCGCACGAGGAGAGACCATCCAGCAGTCGGATCTCACCTACAAGACGGTGGCCGACAACACCATGTTCAACACCGTGACGTCGATGAAAGATCTCGTCGGCATGGCCGCACGCCGCATGTTGCGCGCCGGCGACGGCGTGCGCATGGAAGATGTCCATCCTCCGACGCTGGTCGTAAAGGGCTCGACGGTGACCATGACCTTCGAAGCGCCTGGGATCCAGCTGACCGCGGTCGGTCGCGCCATGAGCGAAGGCGGCATGGGTGAGACCGTGACTGTGCAAAATCCCGTCTCGTTCCGTCAGATCAGCGCCGTCGTCACCGGCCCCGGGCAGGTGCGCGCGCTCAGCGCTGGTGCATCGGCGTCGCCGCTTCTTGCCAGCAACCGGCCGTAATCAGGAATTCCTATCATGACACCATTCAGGGTTCTTTTTGTCCTCGGGGCTGCCAGCCTGCTGGCGGGTTGCAGTACGTTCCAGCGGTTGGAGGACATCGGCAGCAAGCCGAAACTTGCACCGATGGTTGATCCGCGAGTGCAGGTTTCCGTACCCATGCCGGCGCCAACGCCCGAAAAACCCTCCGCCGACTCGCTCTGGCAACCTGGTGCGCGCAGCTTTTTTCACGATCCGCGCGCCAGCCGCGTCGGCGACATCTTGACCGTGAATATCTCCGTCGCCGACGCAGCGAAACTCTCCAACACGACCAGCCGTTCGCGTACCAATTCCGATAACGCCAATCTCACGAACTTCTTCGGCTTGGAGAAGGCGCTGCCGTCATCGATGGATCCGTCCAAGCTGGTGGGCATGGGTTCCGATACGTCGAATGTGGGCGCCGGGACCGTCAATCGATCCGAACAGATCAATCTGACATTGGCGGCGTTGGTCACCCAAATCCTGCCCAACGGCAATATGGTAATCGCCGGCCATCAGCAGGTGCGGGTGAACGGCGAACTGCGCGATTTGCAGGTGTCGGGCATCGTGCGCACCGAAGACATCACCAGCGACAACACGGTCGATCTGACGCAGATCGCGGAAGCGCGCATATCTTACGGCGGCGAAGGCACCGTCAGCGACGTGCAGGAGCCGCGGCTTGGCAGTCAGCTCTACGATATCCTGATGCCGTGGTAGGCTAAGATCGTTACAAACAAATAAGGTGCGCAGGCTTGGCCGGCGCACCTTATTTTTTTCAGATATGCGCCGTCGCGCGTCAGTCGTCGCGATAGACTTTCTCACGACGCTCGTGGCGCTCTTGTGCTTCGATCGAAAGCGTTGCGATCGGACGCGCATCCAGCCGCTTGAGTGAAATCGGTTCGCCGGTCTCTTCGCAGAAGCCGTAGGTGCCATCTTCGATCCGGCGCAGCGCCGCGTCTATCTTGGCGATCAACTTGCGCTGGCGATCGCGAGTTCTGAGCTCGAGTTGACGTTCTGCCTCGGTGGAGGCGCGGTCCGCGAGATCGGCATGCGGCACGGTTTCGGCTTGGAGATTCTGGATCGTCTCGCGGCTCTCGCGAAGAATCTCGTCTTTCCAACTGAGAAGTTTGCGCCGAAAATACTCGCGCTGCTTCTCGTTCATAAACGGTTCGCTTTCCGACGGCTTGTAGCCGGGCGGAAGTTGGGTACCCATGCACACTCCTTCGCGAGGTGAGCCGGTTAATGGGCGGGGGTTATAGCGGCGTCTCCCCCGCGCATCAATCGAGAATCCAAGACGGCGTTAAAGTGGATTTTGCGGATTTCTCAGGCGGTTAACGTTTCACGACGGCGGCGTCAAGGTTGACGCAGCGGTGGGCGCCCGCTCCACCGGCCCGGCCCACATGCCGAAACCCGCGAAGCGACCCTGGCCATTGCGCGGCTTGCGCGCTCGCAGCGTGATCTGGTGCCGGCCGCGGTCGATGCGCGCCTCGACTGGCAAACCCCATGCGCCGCGCATCCAGGATCGACATCGAATTTGTGCCGCTGAACCGCAACCGGAATCCTCCACGGCGCGACGCCGACATCACCGCATGATCGCGCCGACGCAGAAAGCATTGACAGTGCGCAGGCTCGAAAAGCTGTCGGGTATCCTCTTTGCCCATCGGCGTTATCTGCGACCTCTCCATACTGCGCACGGACATCCGCCGCGACCAGCTTATGCATCTTAAACCGCTTCGGCGTCGGCGGCTGTCTGCTTGGGATTGCGACGCACGCGCCGGACCTTGTGCCGATTCCGGCAAGGGATTTCCGCTTTGAGCGCAAGATCTGGCTGGTGTCGCACGCTACGCTGGGTACCGACAGTGCGGCGGCGGCAGGCTTGAAACCGGCATATTCCGGGGGTGGACAGGGGGGGAGCGATGTCCTATATCCGCGCACCCTTCGCACGGCCAAAAGCCGGGCGAAAAAGGCGACGACGCGGGGTGGAGCAGTCCGGTAGCTCGTCAGGCTCATAACCTGAAGGTCACAGGTTCAAATCCTGTCCCCGCAACCAGCACATGACTTAGGGCCACCGCGGCCCTAAGTCATTCTGCCAAAGGTGTCGCGCAGGTTCGGAGGGGCCGTCGATCCAACACATTAACTAGTATCAATCAACACGCACAAAGTGCTTGCGTATACTGACGTTGGTGGCGTCACTTCCCGAGACATGTCCGAGAAACCTATTTTCTTCGATGCGACCGGCCGGCGTGCCGCGCGGCTCACCACACTGGGATGGGCTGGCGCGATCCTGAGCACGGTGTTGGGCGTCGCCTTTGTGGCGAGCATCCTGGCGACGCAGCGCGTGCCGAGCCCTCAACTGCCCGTCAGAATGACGGCCGACAATCAGCTGGTTCCCAAGGCGGTGGATCCGGCGTTGTTAAAATCCGCGGCACGGCTCGCCGCCGAGGCACGCACCCGCGCGAAGCTGATCCGCAGCTGGCGCTATAAGAACGCCCACGGTACGCCGACGCGCGCATTGGCGGCCGCCCTTCGTCCCTTGCCGAACCGTCCGCTGGCGCTCGGCTTCTATGTGAATTGGGACGACACGAGCTATCCGGCCCTAAAGCGCGCGCTGCCCAAGCTCGACTGGGTGTTGCCGAGCTGGTTGTCCGTCGAGGGGCCGGACATGAAGCTCAAGATCACCATGGACGACAAGGCGCTCAAACTGGTGCGCGAAACGCGGCCGAGCGTGCCAATTCTTCCGGTGATTCAGAACGCCTCGCAAGGCACCTGGGACGGCACCGGCCTTGAAGCGCTTCTCGCCGATCCGGCGCGCCGCACGGCTCTCGAAGACGGTATCGTATCTTTTCTGGCGAAAGAGAAACTGCAGGGCGTCATCATCGATTTCGAGGAAGTGCCTCCAACCGCCTACGACGATCTCGGCACCTTCCTCAGCGAACTTTCGGCGGACTTCGTACCGCATGGTTGGGTCATCGTGCAGGCGGCGCCGTACGACGACAACAAATGGCCCTACGCCACCTTCGCCAAGTCCATCGATTACACGATGCTCATGGCCTACGACCAACACGACGAATTCGATCAGCCGGGTGCCATTGCCGGCGAACCTTGGTTCGAAAGTACGCTCGATACGCGGATGAAGGTGTTGTCGCCGAACCGTACGATCATTGCCATCGGCAGCTACGCTTATGACTGGCACGGCGGCGACTCCGCCGACGACCTCAGCTTCCAGGACGCGGCCATTGCCGCGCGCGATTCCGATGCCAGAGTCGATTTCGACCCGGCCACCAACAACCCGCATTTTTCCTACATCGAAAACAACAATGTGAAGCACGACGTTTGGTTCCTGGATGGCGTGACCGCCTACAACCAGATCCACGCGGCCGACATTTATCAACCTGCTGGTTACGCCTTGTGGAGGTTAGGCAGCGAGGATCCGTCGGTGTGGTCGGTGATGGGGCGGCCATACGGCGCGGGCGCGCCCGCCGCGCTTGACAAGATTCCCACCAACGAAGACGTGGACTTCGAAGGCGAGGGTGAAATTCTGCGCGTCGAGGCCAACCCCTCGCCGGGCAGCCGCAAGATCGAGATCGACCCGCAGACCGGTGACATTGACGACGAATTCTATACGAAGCTGCCCACGAGCTACGAAATCCGCCGCGTCGGCGATGTGCCGCGCGCGCTTGCCCTGACTTTCGACGATGGACCGGACGCCGAATGGACACCGCAAATCCTTCGTATCCTGAAGGAAAAGAAGGTGCCGGCGACCTTCTTCATTATCGGCGCCAATGCCGAAGCCAATCCTGGATTGGTCCAGAGCATCCTCGCCGACGGCAATGAGGTCGGCAACCACACCTTTACGCATCCCAATCTTGCCGATACCTCCGTCGAAGCCGACAAGGTGGAACTGAACGCGACACAACGCCTTTTCGAAGCACTGACCGGCCGGTCGATGCGCCTGTTCCGGCCGCCCTATATGGGCGATGCCGAGCCGTCCACCAAGGATGAGATATTTCCGGTCGAAGTCGCACAGGACATGGGCTACATCACGATCGGCGTGCACGTCGACCCGCTGGACTGGCAGAAGCCGGATCCGGCGTTGATGATGCAGCGCGTGCTGCAGGAAGTCAGCGATCCGGATCCCGACGTCCGCGGTAACGTCATCCTGCTGCATGACGGCGGCGGCGATCGCTCGCGGACCGTGGAGCTTCTGCCCGAGTTGATCGATCAGCTGCGTGCCAAAGGCTATCACTTCGTTCTGGTGTCGAAGCTTGCGGGCCTGACCCGCAATCAGGCAATGCCGCCCTTGGCGCCAACCATGAGCCTGTTCGCCGATCGTCTGGTGTTCCTTACCCTGAGCTGGTTGGGCAGTGTCCTTTATTACTGCTTCCTGGCGGCCATCGTTCTCGGCTTCGCTCGGCTCTTCCTGCTGTGTGGTCTGAGTTTGTGGAACCGCTTGCGGCGCAAGGCGACGCCGGAGCTTTCCACCACGGGCTTGCCCGTGTCCGTCATCATCCCCGCCTACAACGAAGAGAAGGTGATCGTTTCCACCGTCACGCGGATTCTGAAAAGCGATTACCGCGACGTCGAGATCATCGTCGTGGACGACGGTTCGCAAGACGGCACGGCGAAGGTACTGCACGAGAATTTCGGGAACGAAGCAAAAGTGACGCTGGTCAGCGTACCTAATGGCGGCAAAGCCAAGGCCTTGAATATAGGCGTGGCGCGCGCCACCGGTGAGATTGTGGTGGCGCTCGATGCGGATACCGAATTCGACCACGACACGATCTCGCGTCTCGTACGCTGGTTTGCCGATCCCAAGGTTGGCGCCGTCGCGGGGAATGCCAAGGTCGGCAATCGCGTCAACATGATCACGCGGTGGCAGGCGTTGGAATACATCGTGGCGCAGAATCTGGAACGTCGGGCCCTCGATGCGCTCGAAACCTTCACCGTCGTGCCGGGTGCCGTGGGTGCTTGGCGGCGCGCGGTACTGGTGGAAACCGGCGGGTTCCCAACTGACACGCTGGCGGAAGACCAGGATCTGACCATCGCTTTGCAGCGCGCCGGATATCGCGTGCGTTTCGATGACACCGCCGTTGCCTGGACCGAGGCACCCGCCACGGTGCGCGGCCTGGCCCGGCAGCGCTTCCGTTGGGCCTATGGCACGCTGCAATGTCTGTGGAAATACCGCGGCATGACCTTCAACCCGCGCTATGGCGCGCTTGGTCTGGTGGCGATGCCGCAGGTGTGGCTGTTCCAGATCATACTGACGGCGCTGGCGCCGGTTGCCGATCTGCTGCTGGTCTGGCAGTTGCTGACGCAGTGGATCGCCTATGTCCAGCACGGCGCCGAATTCTCGAACGACAATTTGGTCAAAGTGGGCATTTACTACGCGATCTTCATGGTGGTGGATCTCGCTGCGGCTGTGTTCGGCTTCTTGATGGAGAAGCGCGAGAAGTGGAGCCTGCTGTGGTGGCTGGTGTTGCAGCGCTTCGGCTATCGCCAGATCATGTATTACGTCGTCGTACGGTCGATCTCGACGGCATTGCGCGGTGTCTTCGTAGGCTGGGGCAAGATCGAGCGCACCGGAACCGTCAAGGCCAGAAAGGCCTGACACTCTAGCGCGGCAGGTAAAACGCGCCGTTATCGTCGGTGTGATCCAGGCGGTAATGGCGTGCAATCGCGGCGCCGGCCTGTCGCCCCAGAGGATTTGTCGAATCCGGATCGATCTGGATGACGGAGAATTCGTGTGCGGCAATCATGCCGACGAGTTTCGCGTCGCTGCGCGCACCCGTCTTCAACTGTTCGCCGATATTGAAGACATCGACTGTGGCCGGCTTGTGGGCCCAGTAACAGAAAGACAACATCTCACAGAGCGCCGGCCCCCGCTGTGCTGCCACGAACGCAATGTCCTGTCGTGACAGGCTTGCTTCGTCGCGCATTGGATGCAGCCAGTAGGAGCCGGTGTTCCAGCTGTCGTCGGCGTTGGTCCAGGCACCGGCAAGCAGCGGCAGAGCGAAACATGTCGCGGCAAGAAAAGCGGGGGCGCCGCGAGCCAGCCTGTCGAGCAGCAAGGCGATGCTCAAGGCCAAGGCTATGTCCGCGTCGAACATCACATTGGCGTCGACGCCGGCTCCGCCCAGGAATCCGACACCGAGCACGACAGCGATCGACGCATAAACAATGCAGAATCGTACATGTCTGTCGGCACCGCGCTGCACGCCGAGGGTCGCCAAGCCGATGAGCGGCACGGCGCTCCATGGCAGCCAGATTTCGAGGCCGTCGCGCAGATTGGCGAAGGAATAAGTGCGCGCCGAGACCAGGTGGGACAGTAGGCTGCTGCCGAAGATCACTTGGAACAGGGCGAGGCCGGTAAAGAGAAAAAGGAGACCAAAGGCCGCGAGGCGCAGGCCGCTGCGCCGGTCGTCAAGGACGAGCCACGCCGTCGCCGCCAATGGCAGTGCCACCACATTATGTTTCACGAAGGCAGCCAGTACAAAAAGCAACGCCGCACCGGCGATGTGGAACATGTCCCGCGGGGCGCAGAGCAGCAGTAGAAGCCCCGCAATCGCAACCGCATGCGCCAGCAATTGCGGATCGTCCATGCCGACATAATCGGTGAAGGCCAGCATGCCGCCGACGAACCAGAGCGCCGCGAACGCCGCAGCTGCGCGTTCGGTATTCATCCGACGTGCGATGGCGAAAATGCCGAAGGCCACAAATCCCAGCGACAGCAGCGAAACGATACGGCCGGCAATGATATTGTCGCCGGCGAAGTGGCCAAACACCCCTACGATGTAGAACGACAGCGGCGGATAATTGTTGACCATGAAGCTGTGCGGCCCGGGATAGAGGGGGCCACCCGTCATCGCCGCCGCTGTGTGATAGGCGTTCCAACCTTCATTGGGGTCGAGCGGCACGTGCAGACCCAGTAAGGCGGTGGTGCGCCAGAAGCCCAGCGCGCAGAACAGCGCCGTGGCGAACACAACAAGATTGAAATTCCGCTGAGCGTGCCTGTCGCTCATTTCCGCGCACAGGCTTTCGTGGGGTGGATGTCGTAGAGTGCGAAGAAGCTGCCTTGATGACGCAAGGTGAGGAAATCCGGGACGTCGCTCGGCGCGCCTTTGCCACGGATCACCACGGCCATATTGAAATGGCACTGGAAGAATTTTAGATAGGGAAAGGTCTCCGCAATGTCGGGATCGTCGACCACATTGCCGGTGGAGAGGTCGCTAAGGTCACTGACATCCGGTGGCGAACCTTGCTGGGCCGTCTTGGCTGCGAAATTGTCGTAGGGTGGTTTCACCTGCACGATGTGCTGTCCCTTGGTCGCGAACATCAATGGGGTGAAGGCGTCGCGATCGACGATGGCAAATTCCGCCATGTGCCAATACGGTTGGTCGGGAACCGTGACGTCCGGCGAATAGTCCAGCGAATCGCTATCCAGCACGGTCACCAATCTTGTGCCTTCCGGCACTTGGTGCAGCGCCGCGCGGAATTCGCTGTATTGCCGGTCGTAACCGCGCCAGCTCTGCGCCAGCGCTGTGGAAATCCACACGGCAGAGAGCAGCAACGCGGCCGCAACCAGCGCTTTGCTGCGCGGTCCGACCCGCAGCTCCATGGTTGCAAACAGCATCGCCCCCAGCACGGCGGGCAGGCGCAGATGCACACCCCAGCCGCCCAGCGCCCATTCCGGCGACACAACCGTCAGCACGGCAAGTACGAGCACCAGGATCTTCATCGACGGGTGAATGCGAAGCTTGTCGTACATCAGCCCTGCCAGAACCAGGACGGCCAGAGCCCCTATCAGCAGATAGGCCGGCTCGCTGTAAGCGTATTGGATTGTCGAGGCGAGGCGGTCGCCGATCGTGTCGGTGAAATCAAAGGCCAGCTTTCCGCCTTCGCCGCCGGTCGGTTTGAAGAAGAGAAAAGCGCTGGCGGCGGGGAGAAAAATCAAGCCAACGGGCAAGGCGCGGAAGAACAAGGCCTTGATGGCGAAGTCGCGCTCTTCGATCACCTGCGAGAGTTCGTAGCAGAAGATCAGTACGCCCAGAATGAAGACCGCCACCAGGTGGCAGAGATAAAGGACGCAGATGGCCAGCGTAAATCCCAGGACACGGAGCGTATTGCACCTTCCCGCACTGGCGATCCACGCCGCGAAGACGACGAAGCTCAGACCTGCCGCGAAATAGTAATTGAAGAAGCCCCAGGTGTAATTCGCATTATAGGCGAAGAATGCCGCAGCCAGTGACGCCACACCGACCCTGCCGAACAAGGCGCGCTGGATGGCGGCCGGTCCCAGCGTCCACAGCCCCACGGCGACGCTAAGGAAGAGTTTGGCCGCGACCTCCAACGGCAAGAATTTCATGAGCACAGGCACGGCCAGTTCGGAGGCAAGATTAGGGACCAGCGTCCAATGGATGTCGTAATAGGTGGACAAAGGCGTCGTGCGCGCGCCGCCGGCGATCATATAGAACCCGGCAATATGGGCCGGATAGTCGGGCATGCCGGGGGAGTGCACGCACCATAGCGGGACGATCAGCAGGATCGTCGCCAGACCCAAGGCCATCGCCGGCCAGTTGCGCCACGCGGTCATCGCGCCCCCTTAGGCAGCATGCTGTCCACGCGGCTCACGCGCGGATGCGTTGCGATAAGACATCTGAACGCGAGCGGCAAGAGCGGGGGCTGCTGGCGCGGCTCCTCGTGTGCTAGACGCGAACCAATTCGACCTGCACGACGTCCGTGCGCTCGACGTTGAAGGCCGCCGCGCAGATGCCGAGGTAATATTGCCAGTTGCGGAGGAAACGGTCGTCGTGACCGAGCGCCTTGATCTCATCGTTCTTGGCACGCATGCGCGCCGACCATTCGCGCAGGGTTTTGGCGTAATCCTTGCCGAAGGAGAACTGGTCCGCGACCTTCAATCCGGCGCGCTCCGCCTCCTCGCGGAAACGCTGCAGAGACGGCAGCATGCCACCCGGGAAAACGTAGTGGCGGATGAAGTCGCTGCGCATGCGGTAGCCGGAGAACAGCTCGTCGCGGATCGTGATTGTCTGAATTAGTGCCCGTCCGCCGTGCTTCAGCCGTTCGGCCACCGTCTGGAAATATTGCGGCCAATATTGTTCGCCGACCGCTTCGAACATCTCGATGGAAACGATCATGTCAAAAGCGCCGCGCGCCTTGCGGTAGTCCTCGAGCACGATGTCCGCCGCGCCTTTCAGTCGTTCGCGGGCGAAACGATACTGGGATGGCGAAATCGTCAGCCCGGTAAGGCGGTGGCCGTATTCGGCGGCGCGCTCGGCAAAGCCGCCCCAGCCGCAGCCGATTTCGAGAATGCTTGAGCCAGGTTTTGCAATGCGGCTCAGAATTCGCTGATATTTGTTGCTCTGTGCCTCTTCCAGATTCTTCGCGCTGTCGCCGAACAGCGCCGAGGAGTAGGTCATGCTCTTGTCGAGCCATAGCGCATAGAAGTCGTTGCCGACGTCGTAATGCGATTCGATGTTGCGTCTGCTGCCGCTCAGCGAATTGCGCCGGACGAACTTGTTGTGGATCATCAGGGCGAGGCGGCTGAAGATATTGCCGTTGACGTAGCTCTCAAGCACATCAGCGTTCATCAGGAACAGCGATATGAGTTTTTCGATGTCGTCGGTTTCCCACGCGCCGGCGATATAGTCTTCTCCCAGGGCGATGTCGCCGCGCGCCAACACCCGGCGCAGCACGCCCCAGTCGTGGATTGCAAAGCGAGCATGCGGCCCCGGCAGGCGACCGTTGTGAACATGCACCTCGCCGTTTGGCGCAACAAATTCGAGCGTACCGTATTCCAGCCGCGTCAGTGTTTCGAGCCAGCCCGTTTCGATAAAAGAGTTCGCTATCATATTCATCACAGCTCCCGCTCTAGAGATGATACGGACGAACACACGCGCCGGATCATCATAATCCTACCGGCAGGGTTGGCGGAACCATTTCGCCTGCAACGCGGGAATGTTCTGCTAACATTCTGATATAATTTATCTAAATCGAAAATTGTGGGTCCGGGCGCTGCTATGCGCCGTCGCCTCTTGACGGGACGGGCGGGTGCGGTCACCAAGGCGCCCCGAGGTGCACCGATGTCGCTTTCTGTCGTCGAAAAACAGCCCGATGCCGCTCCCGAACGTAGGGTCGAACTCTCCGTCGTCATTCCGACGTTCAAGGAGCGTGGCAACGTCGCCGAATTGATCGCGCGGCTCGACCGCACGCTGTCAGGCGTCGATTGGGAGGCGGTTTTCGTTGACGACAATTCTCCCGACGGCACTGCCGATGCCGTGAAGGCGATCGCCGGACACGATCTGCGCATTCGTTGTCTGCGCCGCGTCGGGCGCCGTGGGCTGGCGGGCGCCTGCATCGAAGGCATGTTGTCGTCGAGCGCCACCTATCTTGCGGTGATGGACGCGGATCTGCAGCACGACGAAACCGTGCTGCCGGAAATGCTCGCGAAGCTTCGCACCGGCAAGTTCGATCTTGTGGCGGCGACGCGTTACGTGGAAGGCGGCAGCGCGCAATCCTTCAGCGAGAGCCGCAGCAAGATCAGCCGCACTGCCACGCGCCTCACCCAGCGCGTGCTCGGCACTTCGCTCAGCGATCCGATGAGCGGCTTCTTCATGATGCGCCGTGACGCCTTTGACGCCATGGCCGAGCGTCTGTCGCCGGTTGGCTTCAAGATTCTGCTCGACATCGCCACCGCGAAAGAGGGCCTGCGCATCGCCGAACAGCCCTACACCTTCGGTGAACGCCACGAAGGCGAAAGCAAGTTCAACGTCCAGATCGGCCTGGAGTTTCTTGGCCTGCTGCTTGCCAAATTGTCGAACGGCTTGGTCGAGCCGCGCTTCATCTTCTTCGCCGTGGTCGGCGCCCTCGGCGTAGCGGTGAATCTGGCTGTTCTCAATGTCGCCATGCTGGTCTGGCCGGTGTCCTTCATGCTGGCCAAAAGCGTCGCTACTTTTTTTGCCACGACCAGCAACTTCCTGCTCAACAACAGCTTGACTTATCGCGACCGCCGCCTGCGTGGCTGGGGCATGCTGCGCGGCTTCATCGGCTTCTGCGTGATCGGTGCCATCGGCGCCGTCACCGATGTCGGCCTGGCGTCGCAGCTTTATGCCGAACGCGAAGTCTGGTGGGTGGCCGGTCTCGCCGGCGCGCTGATGGGCGTGCTGTGGAATTACGCCATGTCCAGCATGTTCATCTGGCGTACGCGATGAGCCTGACGCGCGAGGCGCGGTTTCTTGCTGTCTTGACGGTTCTCGCCGCGCTGCGTCTGCTGGCGGGCGCGCTGCTGCCGCTCTCCGCCGACGAGGCTTATTACTGGCTGTGGTCGCGCCATCTGGCGGCGGGCTATTTCGATCATCCGCCGGCTGTCGCCTTCGTTATCCGCGCCGGTACGCTGGTATTCGGCGCCACCGCGTTCGGCGTGCGCATCGGTGGCATTCTGTTGTCCTTCGCCGCCAGCTGGTTCGTCTGGCGCACCGGCGCGATCCTGAGCCGCGACGAGAAGGTCGGCGCTTACGCCTGTCTCTTTTTCAATCTCACCTTGATGATCACGGTGGAGATGCTGGCGGCGACGCCCGACACGCCGTCGATCTTCACCTCGGCCGTCTATTTCTGGACGCTGGCGAAAGTGGTCGAAAACAAGGATGGCCGCTGGTGGCTGGCGGTGGGTGTTGCTGCCGGTCTCGGCCTGCTGTCCAAATATTCCGCCTTCTTCCTCGGTCTCGGTACGCTGGCTTGGCTTGTCTCAAGTCCGCCGATGCGCCGCTGGCTTCTTTCGCCCTGGCCGTATCTCGGCGCCGTGCTGTCGCTGCTCCTGTTCGCGCCGAATCTGTGGTGGAACGCGACGCATGGCTGGGGAACCTTCGCTTTCCAGTTCGGGCGCATCGAGGCCGAAGCTTTTACGCTGCGCTATCTGCTCGGCTTCCTCGGCGCACAGCTCCTGCTCGCCAATCCATTCCTTCTCGTGCTCGGTGTTTTGGGGGCGACGACGCGCTGGCACGACGAACGATATGCGATGGTCGCCGCGCTCATCTGGCCGCCCGTCGCCTATTTCGCCTTCCATTCCCTGCACGCCAATGTGCAAGGCAACTGGCCGTGTTTTCTCTATCCGTTGCTGAGCATGGCGGCGGCGACGGCGTGGCAACGCACCGACTGGTCGGGTTGGCGCGCGCCGGTCGTGCATTGGTCGAAACGTCTGGCTATCCCCGTCGCCGCGGTTCTGCTCACGATCGCCTACGCCCAGGCGCTGTTCGGCGTCGTGCCGATGGGGCGCAAGGATCCTCTAGCACGCCTTCTTGCCGTCGGCTTTCCCGAGGTTGTCGCCAAGGTGGAAGCCTTGCGCATGTCGGCGCACGCCGACGCGATTCTGACCACCGATTATGCTTCCACGGCTTGGTTCACCTTCTACGGGCCCGGGCCCGTCGTCGCGGTCGGTCAGGACTACCGCTGGGCGAACGACCCCGCGGCCGATCCCGCGCTGTTCGCCCATCCGGTGCTCTATGTCAGTGAAATCCGCCGCGACGACAGCGCTCTCATCGCCGCGCATTTCGCCCATGTGACCGAAATCGCCCGTATCGACCGCAAGCGCGAGGGCGTGCCCATCGCCCATTATGTCGTCTATCGTGTCAGCGGCCTCAAAGGAGCGGCCGTCGGCCACATTCCGTGAGCAAAAACGCTGCGTGCGAATTGCATCCGTGCGCTCGAAGACATAAGTAAATCCGTCTCCCCAGAACGAAAGACACCACCCATGGCTGATCAATTCGATGCCGTTGTCCTTGGCGGCGGACCCGGCGGCTACAACGCGGCGATCAGGCTCGGCCAGCTCGGCCTCAAGACCGCCTGCGTCGACAAGCGCGGCCGCTTCGGCGGCACCTGTCTGAACGTTGGCTGCATTCCCTCCAAGGCGCTGCTGCACGCCAGCGAGCGTTTCGAGGAAGCGGGCAAGGAATTCGCCAAGCTCGGCATCAAGGCCCAGGTCAGTCTCGATCTTCCCACCATGATGGCGCACAAGGACAAGGTGGTCGGCGAACTCACCAAGGGCGTCGAATTCCTGCTCAAGAAGAACAAGTCGGAAGCCATCGTCGGCGAGGCGCGCATCGCAGCCCCCGGCAAGGTCGAG
>JAGWJY010000056.1 GCA_028865545.1 Alphaproteobacteria bacterium
ATCGAGGTGAACCCACGGTGTCTTCTCCACCACGAAGCGCTGGAGGAACTGCGCCGCGGTAATCGAGCCTGCCTGCGGCCCGCCGATGTTCTTCATGTCGGCGATCTTGGAACGCAGCAGTTTGTCGTAACCGCCGCCCAGCGGCAGACGCCACACCGGTTCACCGACAGCCTTGCCCGCGTCTGCCAAGCGCTCCGACAATTTGTCGTCGTTGGAGAACAGCCCGGCATGCTCCGCACCCAAAGACACCAAGATGGCGCCGGTAAGCGTGGCAAGATCAATCACGAAACGCGGCTTGAAGCGTGTTTGCGCATACCAAAGCGCATCGGCCAGCACCAAACGGCCTTCCGCGTCGGTGTTCAGCACTTCGATGGTCTGACCGGACATCGACTTCACGACATCGTCGGGACGCTGCGCCTTGCCGTCCGGCATGTTCTCCACCAGCCCGACGACGCCGACGGCGTTCACCTTCGCCTTGCGCGCCGCCAGAGCCCGCATGGTGCCGATCACCGCCGCAGCCCCGCCCATGTCGCCTTTCATGCCCATCATGCTCGCCGCCGGCTTGAGCGACAGACCGCCAGAATCGAAGCACACCCCCTTGCCGACAAAGGCGACCGGCGACGCGGTCTTCTTCTTGGCGCCGTTCCATTGCAGGACCAGAAGCTGGCTTTCTCGATCGCTGCCCTGGCCGACGCCCAGCAAGGCGCCCATGCCGAGTTTCTTCATCTCGGCAACGCCCAGGACCTCGACTTTCAACCCCAACTTGGACAGCGTCTTCGCGCGGCGAGCGAATTCCGCCGGATAAAGGACGTTCGGCGGCTCGTTCACCAGATCGCGCGCCAGGAACATGCCTTCGGCGACCGCGTCGCAGGCCTCCCAGGTCTTTTTCGCCGCTGCGGGGTCGACCGTGAAAACGACGACCTTCTGGAGCTTGGATTCGTGCTCGGCCAGATCTTTGGTGCGGTAATGGTTGAAGGCATAGGTCTTGAGCTTGGCCCCCAGCGCCAGATGGGCCGCCAGCTGCGCACCTTTGATCTTGCCGCCTTTCGGAGCGTCGATCTCGAAGCTGATCTGGGTCTCGATCGTTCCCTTGAGCTTGCCGACGGCCGCCGCGGCGGCAGCTTCGGCAGCGTTGGCGTCGAAATCCTCGGGCTTGCCCAGACCAACAACCAGAATTCGAGACGCTTTCAGGCCGGCCGGCGCCAGAACCTCCAGCACCTGCCCTGCTTTTCCCGTAAAGCGGTTGACCGCCAGCCCGCGGCTGATCGCTCCGCCCGCCGCCTTGTCTGCCTTCGCCGCCGCTGGCAACAGAGTCGCACCATCGACCGCACCCACCACCCAGACGCCCGAAGCGACAGCCGAAGATGCGGCAAAGCCTAATTGCATCGATTTTCTCCAGTTTGTTTGCAGAAAAGTCCGTTTGCCCAAGGGGCGGATGGGAATGCTAAAGAGGGAGCGCTAGTTTATGTCGAATCGCCTAGGGGGCAAGGCACACGCGCCGACCGGATAACCATATGCCGCGATTGTCCTTTTATGTCCTCAAACAGCTGATCGGGCCGGTCGCCTTGTTCGCGTTCCTGATGACTTGCGTGGTCTGGCTGACGCAAGCCCTGCGTCTCCTCGACCTGGTTATCAATCGTGGGCAGTCGGCGCCGACCTTTGTCTATCTGACGATCCTGGTCCTGCCCAGCCTACTGGTCATCATCCTGCCGATCGCGTTCTTTGCCGGGACGCTTTACGCGCTGTCCAAGCTCAATACCGACAGCGAGCTGGTGGTCATGGCGTCGGCCGGGTTCAGCCGCGGTCAGCTCGCCGTGCCGGTGTTCATCGCCGCGGCGATCGTCATGTCGCTGACCTATCTGTCCGGCTTGTACCTGATGCCCGCCGGCCAGCGCGCCATGAAGGACAAAGTGGTCGACATCCGCGCCGACATCGGCGCGGCACTGCTGAACGAAGGCACCTTCAATCCGCTGTCCAAGGGTGTCACGGTGTTCATCCGCGAAATCGACCAGGATGGACGCATCCGCGGCGTGCTGGTGCATGACAGCCGCAATCCCAAACATCCGATCACTTATCTCGCCGAAAGCGGGGAGATGGTGCAGACGCCAGCGGGCGCCCGCCTCATTATGCTCGACGGAACGGTGGAAGTGAGCGCCGACGGCGGGGCGCGCTTGTCCGTGCTCAAATTCCAGCGCGACGTCTTCGATCTCGACCAATTCGCCGGTCCGGCGCCTGTCATCAACCGGGCCGCCAGCGAGTTGTATTTGAACGAACTGTTCTCGCCGCCGCCCACCGCGACGCCGCGGATGCGCAATGCCTATTTCGCTGAGGCGAACAACAGGATTGCACAGCCATTATACTGCATCGTCTTCGCCCTGATCGCGCTTGCCGCCGTCACCCGCGGACGTCGCGCGCGCGGCGCCAACGCCTTGCGCATGACGCTCGCCTGCTTTGCCGCGGCGGCCGTCAGGATCGCGGGATACGGCGTCCAAGGTCTGGCGGAGAACAATCAGACGTTCTGCCTGCTCTTCTATATCATCCCGTTGCTGGGCGCGCTCCTTGCCCTGGTCGCGCTTGTCGCCGACTTCTCCGCGCGCCCGCCCGTCCAAACTGCCGAGGCCGTCTCGTGAGCTGGTCGTGGACACTCTACCGCTACCTGGCGCGTCAGTTCCTGCTCGGCGTTGCGATGATCTTTACCGCCTTCCTGGTGCTCGCCTTTTCCATCGATATCGTCGATCTCATCAACCGCACGGCCGGACGCGGCGTTGGAAGCCTCGTGGTGGTCGGCATGGCGCTGCTGCAGCTGCCCGAGCTGGCGCAGAGGCTTCTGCCCTTCTGCGTGCTGCTGGGCGGCGTTTACTGCTTTGTGAGGCTTTCGCGCAGTCAGGAGCTCGTGGCAACGCGTGCGGCAGGCGTTTCGGCCTGGGACTTCCTGGTGCCGCCGCTTGCGGTGGCCATGGCAATCGGCGTGATCCACGTCCTGGCCGTAACGCCAATTTCTTCGCGCATGCTCGCCCAGTTCAGCGCCCTCGAAGCGAAATACATCAAAGGCGAGGCATCGCAGCTTTCGATCTCCAGCAACGGGCTGTGGCTGAGACAGGGCGACCGGAATCAGCAGTCCGTGATCCATGCGCTGACCGTCTCGGACCAGGGCGTCCGCCTGGATAATGTGATCGTGTTTCTTTATGGCCCGAACGACCAGGTCGCGGGGCGCATTGACGCCAAGAGCGCGCAACTCACGACGGGCGCCTGGCTTCTGCGGAATGCTTGGGTAAGCGGCCCGGACGGGCGCGCCGTGCATTTCGACCGCTACGATCTGAAGACGACGCTGACCCCCGCGCAAATCCAGGAAAGCTTTGCGCCGCCGGACACGCTATCGTTCTGGGAGTTGCCGCACTTCATCCGCGCCGCGCAAAGTGCCGGCTTCTCGGCGGTCCGTTACAAGCTGTACCTCTATGCGCTGCTTACCTTGCCGGCGCTGTTTGCCGCGATGGTGTTCATGGCGGCAAGCTTTTCCCTCAAGCTCTCGCGCGCAGGAGGCATCGGCCGCGTGGTTCTGATCAGCGCGCTGTCCGGGTTCGGCGTCTATTTCTTCAGTGAGATGACCACCGCCCTCGGCCGCTCTGGCATCCTTCCCGTTGCGCTCGCCGCTACCGCGCCCGCTGCCGCCGCCATCCTCATCGGCATGACCCTCGTCTTCCATCAGGAGGACGGATGAACATGCGCCCGACATTGCGGCTCAAAGCGCTGGCGCTTGGATTTTCGGCGCTGGTCCCCATCTGCCTTGCACCGTCCGCAAGGGCGGCCGCCGAGCCGAAGCCGAACAACGACGTGCTGCTGCAGGCGGACGAGGCGATCTACAACACCGACCAGTCGATCGTGACGGCCAAAGGCCATGTCGAGATCGACTACGAAAAGCGCATCCTTCTGGCGGATTCGGTCACCTACAACCAGAAGACCGACGTGGTGACCGCCGACGGCCATGTCAGTCTGATGGACGAGAACGGCAACGTCGTATTCGCCAATCACGTCACGCTGACCGACCACATGCGCGACGGTGCGTTGACGGGCTTCGGCGCGCTGATCGGCAAGAGCGGCCGGATGGTCGCGGCAAGCGCGCGGCGCACCGAGGGACGCTTCACGACCGCTTACCACGTCGCCTACACGCCCTGCAAAATCTGCAACAAGCCGGGACAGCGCACGCCGGTATGGCAGATCAAGGCTTATCGCGTTGTACACGACGAAGCAAAGCACACGATCTCGTTCAAAGATGCGACGCTGGCGCTCTTCGGTGTGCCATTCTTCTACACCCCGTATCTTACCGAGCCGGATCCAACCGTCCATTATGCCAGCGGCCTCCTGACCCCCGACGTCGGCTCGTCGAGTTCCATCGGTTACTTCCTGCGCCTGCCCTATTATTTCTCCATCTCGCCGTCGCAAGACGCCACGATCGAGCCGATCTTCACAACCGGCGGCGGCAACGTCCTGCTCGGCGAATACCGTCAGCGCTGGAGCAACGGCGGCATGTGGCTGCAGGGCAGCGTCGCCGAAAATCCCAACGGCGGCTATACCGGCGAACAATCGCAGGTCTATTCGCACATTTTTGGCGCGGGCCGCTGGAACCTGTCGCCCATATGGCAGGTGGGCTTCGACACGCAGATCACCTCCAACGACACCTATCTCAAGCGCTACAACCTCTATCAATTCGACCGGCTGATGAATGACTTCTTCATCAGCGGAGAACAGGGGCGCAGCCGCTTCGCCATCACCGGCTATTTCTTTCAAGGCTTGAGGGCCTCTGACAACAACCAGACGTTCCCGATCGCGCTTCCCCTGATCGAATACACCTACATCCCAATGCAGAAATGGCTCGGTGGCCAGTTCCGGATGGATGTCAACAGCGTGGCGTTGTCGCGAGACGTCGGAACCAACGATCAGCGCATGACCGCCGAGGCGCGTTGGCGCGTTCCCATCGTGGCGAGCGATGGCGAGTTGTGGACCCTGCAGCTCGACGCCCGCGGCGACCTCTATCATACCGACACGCCTGCGCCGTTGCCGTCGAGCGGCCACTTCATCACGCGCGGGCTGCCCTATGCGGCGCTCGACTGGCGCTGGCCGTTCATCGCCTATGGCAAGAACAACAGGTCCGTCATCCTCGAGCCCATCGCGCAGGTCATCGTCGCGCCCTATGGCGGCAACCCGGTGGGCATTCCCAACGAAGATAGCCTCAATCTGGAAATCGACGAGAACAACATCTTCAGTTTCGACCAGGTGCCCGGTTACGATCTGGCGCAGACGGGCCCCCGCGCCAATTTCGGTCTGCGTGCCGAGTCGCGCTTCGGAACGGGCTATGTCGAAGGGCTCGTCGGACAGACCTTCCGGCTGAAATCCGACCCCGTCTTTGCCGCCGATACCGGACTGACGGGAACGGCGTCGGACATCGTCGGCCGCTTCAGCATTAAATTCCCGCCATATTTGGATCTGACGAACCGTGTTGATGTCGACGAAGCGACCGGGACCGTGCGGCGCAACGAAGTTTACCTTACCGGGATTTATGGCCGTTCAAGCACGCAGATCAGCTATGTGCAGCTCAGCCCGACGCTGGGCCTGCCGGCGCGGGAGGAGGTCAATGCGCAGGCGGACCTCAATTTCTATCAAAACTGGCAGGCTTTCGCGGCCATTCGCCGCGATTTGATCTCCCAGCAGATGCTCGATAACGAGTTCGGCGTGGGCTACGAGGACGAATGCTTGGCATTTTCAATCGCCTACCGCCGAAAATACACCAGCGATCGCGACCTTCCCCCCTCGACCTCGATCATCCTGCGCCTTAACCTGAAGACCACGGACGAGCCGATCCGGCCGTTCAGCTTGTTTCCGCAGGACGTGTTCTCGTATACCCGTCCTTGAACGAAAGCGGAAATTGCTTATTCTGCACCGCCGGTTAAGGGTAAGCCATCGCGGCGGGGCTTAGTGATTGGGAACTTGCCTTGGTGATGCTGCGTAAGACCTGTTCGGCCCTTGCAGTCGTTCTGACCGCATTCGCGTTAAGCGCAGGCGTGCCTTCCGTGGCCGCCGGCCCACAGCGTGATGCGCTGGCGACCCCTGCCCCGGCCACAACCGCACCGGCGAATGGGCCCGTCCAGGACCAGGATGCCCAGCCGGATGACCAAACCACCAGCGGCATGACCCAGCAGGCATCACTCGCGCCGCCGCCCGATACGACACATTATCAGGACGACATCGTCGCCCTGGTCAACGACAAGCCCATTTCCGCTTACGACCTGCACCAGCGCGTGGCGCTGGTGATGACCACGTCGAACCTTCCGGACAATCCTGAGATCAAAAAGAAAATCCGGCAGCAGGTGCTCGAGCAGCTCGAAACCGAGATGCTGCAGCGCCAGGAAGCACTGAAGAACGACATCACGGTCTCATCGGTCGAAGTCGACAAAGACATTCAGGACATCCTGACCTCCAACCACATGACGATGGACCAGCTTAAGGAAGTGCTGGCGCGCGGCCGGGTCAACATCGCGACATTGCGGGCGCAGATCGCAGCCCAGTTGCTTTGGCAGAAAGCCGTCTCGCAGGAATATGCCGGCCGCGTCCACATCACCCCGGATCAGGTGGATGCCGAGTTGGCGCGCATCGCCGAAGGTCAGCACAAGGTGCATTACGTCGTGTCGGAAATCTTCCTGCCGGTCGACACGCCGGAGCAGGATGCCAAAGTCCTCAAGGACGCGCAGAACCTGGAATCGCAGATGCAGGCGGGCGCCCCCTTCCAATCGATCGCCAGGCAGTTCAGCCAGAGCCCGTCGGCAGCTGAAGGTGGAGACATCGGTCTCGTCTACGAAGGCCAGTTGGCGCCTGAGCTGACCAATCAGCTCGAGAAGATGAAGCCCGGCGAAATGTCACCGCCGATCCGCTCGATCGGCGGGTATTATATCCTCCTGCTGCGTCAAAGGCTGGAGCCGGTCGGCACCAAGATCCCGGACGCACAGGCCCAGCAGCCTGCGACGGCGCCGACCTCGTTGCCCCTGGCGCGCATACTCCTGCCGCTGGGGCCGAATCCACCCAAGCCCTTGGTCGAGAATGCGTTGAAGATCGCCATGGCGATGCGTTCGCACATCACCACCTGCGACGTCGCCAAGAAGATGACGCAAGAGGTCAAAGGATCGGTGTATTTCTCCCTCGGCGACATGAAACTGGCGGATCTGAGCGCGCAGATCAGGGATGCGGTGCTGAAGACGGAACCCGGCGGTACTGCCGATCCGTTCCAATCGGCCGCCGGCATCGAAATCTTCGTACGCTGCGATAAGGCGATACCGAAGATCGAAGCGTTCCAGATGCCCACGCGGGATCAGGTTGAGCAGCAGCTGTTCGAAGAGCAGATCAGCGCGCTGGCACGGCGCTACAACCGCGACATCAAAAGAAATGCCGACATCGAACTCCGTTGAGGCCGGCCAAGCGCCGCTTCTTCTTACGATGGGCGAGCCGGCCGGCATAGGGCCGGAGGTAGCGGTCGCAGCGTTTAGCGAACTCAACGGACGGATCGGCGGACGGCCGCTGCGCCTCGTTGGCGATCCCGACGTACTGCGAAATTGCGGCAGACTTCCGCACGAGGCAATCATCCCGACCACGGCGCACGCCGTGCGGACACCCGGCCGGCCGGATCCGGATAACGCGGCGGCGACGGTGGAAGCGATCACCCTTGCCGTCGAACTGGCCGTGAAAGGCGACGCTGCCGCCGTTGTCACCGCGCCGATCAACAAGGCCGTGCTGATGCAGACCGGTTTCCGCTTCCCCGGACACACGGACTATCTTGCGCATCTGACGGGGGCGCCCCGTGCTGTGATGATGCTGGCGAGCGACGAATTGCGGGTAATTCCGCTAACCGTCCATATTCCGATCGCCGAGGTTCCGCACGCCATCGATACAGCGTCGATCATCGAGACCGCCGAGATTACGCTGACCGCATTGAAACGGGACTTTGCGATTGCACGTCCGCGCCTGGCGGTGGCCGGCCTCAACCCGCATGCCGGCGAAGACGGGGTCCTCGGCGGCGAAGAGATCAACATCATCACGCCCGCCATTACCGAATTAAAGCGGCGTGGGCATAACGTGATCGGCCCGCTGCCGTCCGACACGATGTTCCATGCCGAGGCCCGCGCCGGTTACGACGCGGCCTTGTGCATGTATCACGATCAGGCACTGATCCCCATCAAGACCCTGTCCTTCTGGCAGGGTGTAAACGTGACATTGGGCCTTCCCATCATCCGCACCTCGCCTGACCACGGCACCGGCTTCGATATTGCCGGCAAAGGCCTTGCCGATGCGCGCAGCATGATCGCGGCCATCCGGATGGCCGCGATGATGGCCGATGCCAGAGCCAGATAACCTTCCGCCGCTGCGCGCGGTGATCGCCGCGCATGGGCTCTCCGCGAAAAAGTCGCTTGGGCAGAATTTTCTTCTCGATCTCAATCTTACCCGCCGCATCGCACGCGCCGCTGAGCCGCAAGGCGCCGTCATCTATGAAGTGGGCCCGGGCCCAGGTGGCCTGACGCGTGCGCTGCTGGCGGAAGGAGCCGCGCGCGTCATCGCGGTCGAGCGCGACGAGCGGTGCCTTGACGCCCTGGCAGAGATCGCGGCGGCCTATCCCGGTCGATTGGACGTCGTACCGGCCGACGCCATGGCGATCGAGGAAGCGAGCCTTCTCGCCGCGCACGGCGTTGCCGGACCACTACGCGTCGTCGCCAACCTTCCCTACAACATCGGCACCGCTCTGCTGGTGAAGTGGTTGACAACGAAGACATGGCCTCCGTTCTGGAGCAGCCTGACATTGATGTTCCAACGCGAAGTCGCGGACCGCATCGTCGCCAAACCCGGCACGTCCGCCTACGGCCGGTTGTCGGTGTTGGCACAATGGCGGGCGCGCGCGAAAATCCAGTTCGACGTATCGCGCAGCGCCTTCGTTCCGCCGCCGAAGGTGACGTCTGCCGTCCTGCACGTCGAGCCTCTCGCAGCGCCCGTCGCGCCGGCGGAGCTCAGCGATCTGGAAGCGGTGACGGCTGCCGCCTTCGGCCAGCGCCGCAAAATGCTGCGTCAGAGCTTGAAGACGCTCGTGCCCGACGCGGAGGCGATACTGCTGGACGCCGATGTGGACCCGACCGAGAGGCCGGAGCACTTGTCCGTCATGCAGTTCGCGGCACTGGCACGCGCTTGGGCAGCGCGCCGCTGAGTAGGGCCGTCCCGAAACTGATAGCGCTAACAGTTGTGGCATTGCGGAGACGCCAACCCGCGACCTGTAAAGTTGCTGTCGGAAACGTCGCCTGCCGTTACGGAAATACAAACTGCGCGGGCAAACGCTTGCGTTGAAAGCCCAATGCTGCACGTGCGAGAGTGAGATTCCAAAGAGGGAATTTTGTATGCGCAGTCAGGCCATTGTCGCCTTCGGATCACCGTTGCAAGAAATTGAGGCACCGACGCCTGTTCCGCAAGGTACCGAGGTTTTGATCAAGGTTGCGCATTGCGGCGTGTGCCACAGCGACGTGCACATCCATGACGGCTATTTCGATCTGGGCGCGGGCAACAAACTCGAGATGGGATCGCTCACGCTGCCGCACACACTGGGCCACGAGATCGAAGGCGAAGTCGTGGCGCTTGGGCCGAACGTGCGGGGCGTCAAGATCGGCGACCGGCGCGCGATCTATCCCTGGATCGGTTGCGGCGAATGCGCGGCCTGCCGTCGCGGCGAAGAAAATCTCTGCGGCAAGCCGAGGCAACTTGGTTGTTCGCCCAACGCCGCCGGCGGCTACGCCACGCATGTCGTGGTACCGCATCCCAAATACCTGCTCGATTACGGCGCAGCCTCGCCGGCGCTCGCCGCGACCTATATGTGCTCCGGCCTCACCGCCTTCTCCGCCATGCGGAAAGTGGGAATGCTGGCGACGGGCGAAGAAGTGGTCGTGCTCGGCTGCGGCGGCGTCGGCATGATGGCCATCGAGTTCGCCAAGGTCATGTTCGGCAAAGGTCCCGTTGCGGCTGACATCGACGACGGTCGCCTCGACGCGGCGAAGATGGCCGGCGCGAAGGCGACCTACAACACAGGCGCGCCCGGCTCGGCCAAGCAGCTGATGAAGGATACCAATGGCGGTGCCTATGCCGTTGTGGACTTCGTCGGTTCGGAGGAAAGCTTCAAATTCGCCAACGCCGCGGTGCGCAAGGGCGGAAAGATCGTCGTTGTCGGCCTGTTCGGCGGTCTGTTGAGCATGCCGTTGCCGATGATACCGCTGCGCGCCCTGACCATCACCGGCTCTTATGTCGGCACGCTGAACGAAGCCGACGAGATGATGGCGCTGGTGCGGGCTCGCCAGATCGAGCCCATCCCGGTGGCAACGCGCCCGCTGTCGCTGGCGTCGCGCACGCTTGACGACCTGCGCCAGGGCAAGATCACAGGACGGGTGGTACTGAAGCCCTAAGCTTCTCGCATCAGTCCTTCGACGAATTCCGGAATGCCGGGCTGGCGCGCGCGCTTCAGCCGTTCCGCCGCCAGGATGGTTTCGACATGCGTCTGGGCACGGACGATGTCGTCATTGACGATAACGTAATCGTATTCCGCCCAGTGGCTGAGTTCGTCATTGGCCTTGGCCATGCGGCGCATGACGACCTCCGCAGAATCCTGTGCGCGTGCCCGCAGGCGACGTTCCAACTCATCGCGCGACGGCGGCAGCACGAAGATCGTCACCACATCTTCGCGCACCTGCTGGCGAAGCTGCTGCGTGCCCTGCCAGTCTATGTCGAACAGCACGTCGCGGCCGGCGGCAAGCGCCTCCAGCACCGGCTGCTTGGGCGTGCCGTAGTGATGGCCGAAGACCTGGGCATGTTCGAGAAACTCGCCGGCTTTCACCATCAGTTGAAATTTCTCGTCGTCGATGAAGAAATAATCGCGCCCGTCGACTTCGCTCGGCCGCTTGGCCCGCGTTGTGGCGGAGATGCTCATCGTCACGTTGGAATCCGATTCCAGAAGGCGGCGCGACAGCGTCGTTTTGCCGGCGCCCGACGGCGAGGACAGCACCAGCATCAGGCCCCGACGTTTGATCTGCATGCTCATTCGACGTTCTGCGCCTGCTCGCGGAATTGGTCGATCACGGCCTTCAGATCGAGACCGATACGCGTCAGCGCGATATCCGACGATTTCGAGCACAGAGTATTGGCTTCACGGTTGAATTCCTGCGACAGGAAATCCAGCTTGCGGCCGACGGCCTCGCCGGAGGCCAGCAGCCGCCGAGCTTCGCCGACATGGGCGGACAGACGGTCGAGTTCCTCGCGGATGTCGGCGCGGACCGCCAGCAAGGCGATTTCCTGCTCCAGGCGTTCGGGCGACAGCGCGCCGGGCGCCATCAGATCCGCGATTTGCTGGGTAAGACGGGCGCGCAAAGCCGCAGGTTGTGTGGCGGCCGCAGCGGCGGCGGCGGCCGTCAAGCGCGCGATCGCGGCGATCTGCCCTTCGAGCACCACGGCCAGCTTGGCGCCTTCGCCGGCCCTGGCGCGGGCCAGTGCATCGAATGCCGCCGCCAGGCTCTCGAGGATCGAGGCATCGCGGCCGGCGCGAATACGCGAATCCATCTCGACGCTTTCGTCCTGAACGATGATGCCCTTGAGTGCCAGCAACCCGTCGACGCTCGCCTGCCGCAAACCGGTCTCGTTGGCGACTTCTTTGGCGATCTTCACGGCGGAGGCGAGCGCGGCGGCGTCGATGCGCAGGCCTCGCTCGCCCAGCGCGGATTCGTGGGTCAAGACAACCTGGATATTGCCGCGCTTGAAGCGATCGGCAGCCAGCACGCGCGCGGCCGGTTCGATGCCGTCGAAACCAGGAGGTAGACGCAGACGCAGATCAAGACCGCGGCCGTTGACGCTTTTCGCTTCCCAGCGCCAATGTGCGCCGTCGCGGCTGCCATGCGCTTCGGCAAAGCCGGTCATACTGACAAGGGCCATGGGCGACTCCAAAGAGCGCCGAACTTACCGCCACACACGGCCGAATGTCATCCCGCGAGGCGCGGTGATTCAAGGCTATTTCTTCTGCTCTTTTTCGATCTTGCGCCATTTGGCGACATTCTTGGCCTGCTCGGCGGCGGTGGCGGCGAAGACGTGTCCACCTGTGCCGTCGGCCACGAAGTAAAGATCTTTGGTATCCGCCGGATTAAGCACGGCCTCCAGGGAATCCTTGCCCGGGTTGCAGATGGGCTGCGGCGGCAGGCCGGTGATCGCATAGGTGTTGAAGGGTGTGGGCGTGTCGATTTCGCTCTGTCGGATGCCGCGGCCGAGCGGATAGCCTTTGGTGATCCCGTAGATGATCGTCGGATCGGATTGCAGCTTCATACCCAGCCGCAAGCGGTTTATGAACACCGATGCGACATGACGGCGCTCAGCCGGAATGGCCGATTCCTTCTCGACGATGGAGGCGAGGATCACCGCCTGTTCCTTCGTCTTGAACGGCAGATCCGGTGCGCGCTTGGGCCACAGATCGTCGATCAGATTCTGCTGGGCCTTCTCCATCTTGGCGATGATCTCGCTGCGCGTCGTGCCGCGCACGAAGAGATAGGTTTCGGGAAGCAACGCGCCTTCGGGCGGCACCGGCCCGGCGTCACCACGCAGAACCGGATCCGCCTTCACAAGATCATAGGCCATCTGACTGGTCAGACCTTCGGCGATGGTCAGCTTGTGCTCGATCGAATGGCCCGCCATCAGGATGTTCATGATGTCGTACATGCTGGCGTGACTGGGGATCGCGTACTCGCCCGCCTTCAATTCCGCCGTCTCGCCATGCAACCGCACGCCGAGCTTGAACAGGCCCGGTTTCAACACCACGCCCGCGCCTGCGAGCTCCTGCGCCACCCCCGCCAGTCCGGCGCCGCTTTTGATGAGGACCACCGTCTCGCTGCCGTGTGGTGCCACCGGACCCGGCGCGGCAAAGCCGGCATAGACCCATTCGACGACGCCCGCCAAAAGAAGCACGAGCGCAATCGCCAGCGCGATGAATTTTTTCATGCTCTATCCCTGGCTCCCCGCCGCCGGAGGCATTCCACCCCGGTCAGGGCGCTGAAGTAAAGAGCAGCGATGCGTTGGTGCCGCCGAACCCGAAAGAGTTCGAGAGCGTGACGTTAACTTTGCGCTTCTTGGCTTTATGCGGCACCAGGTCGAGTTTGGTCTCGCCATCCGGGACGTCGAGATTGAGGGTTGGCGGCACGATGCCATCGCGCATAGCGAGAATGCAGAAGATTGCCTCAACCGCGCCCGCTGCGCCCAGCAGGTGGCCGATGGCGGATTTGGTCGACGACATGGCGACCTTCGCTGCGGCCTCGCCGAGAAATCTTTCGACCGCCCGCGCCTCGATCCAGTCGGCCATCGTCGAGGTGCCGTGGGCGTTGACGTAATCGATGTCGGACGGCGCCAGCCCTGCGCGCTTGAGCGCCATCTGCATGGCACGAAAGCCGCCGTCGCCGTCTTCCGCCGGCGCGGTGATGTGATAGGCGTCGCCGGACAGGCCATACCCCTTCACTTCGGCATAGATTTTCGCGCCGCGCGCTTTGGCGTGTTCGTATTCTTCCAGCATGACGATGCCGGCGCCCTCACCCATCACGAACCCATCGCGGTCCTTGTCGTAGGGACGCGAGGCTTTCAGCGGCGTGTCGTTGAAGGCCGTCGAAAGCGCCCGGCAGGCGTTGAAGCCAGCGATACCCAGCGGGCAGATCGCCGCTTCGGCACCGCCGGCCAGCATCACATCGGCGTCGTCGAGCATGATCATTCGCGCTGCGTCGCCGATGGCGTGCGCGCCGGTGGCGCACGCGGTCACAACGGCGTGATTCGGCCCCTTGTAGCCGAAGCGGATCGAAACATAGCCCGACACGAGATTGATCAGCCGGCCGGGAATGAAAAAGGGCGAAATCTTCCGCGGCCCTTTCTCGTGCAGCAGGATGGCGCCCTGCTCGATTCCGGCGAGACCGCCGATACCCGAGCCGATAAGCACGCCGGTGCGGCAACGTTCATCCTCGGTCTTGGGTTCCCAGCCGGAATCGGTCACCGCCTGCTGTGCAGCCGCGAGACCGAAGACGATGAAATCGTCCATCCGCCGCTGTTCTTTCGGATCGACCCAAGCGTCCGCATTGAAGGTCCCGTTGGAACCGTCGCCGCGTACAAGCTCGCCCGCAATCTTCGTGGCCAGATCGGTCGTGGGAAAACGCATGATCGGACGGATGCCCGACTCACCGTCGAGCAGCCGCGACCACGTTTCCTCCACGCCGGTGGCAAGCGGCGTGACCAGTCCTAACCCCGTAACAACGACTCTGCGCATCGAGACGGGATCCAGCGGACCTTAAGCCTGCGCTTTGTCGATGTATTTGACGGCGTCGCCGACAGTCACGATGGACTCAGCCGCGTCATCGGGGATTTCGATGCCGAATTCCTCTTCAAACGCCATCACCAGCTCGACGGTATCCAAGCTGTCGGCGCCGAGGTCTTCAATGAACGACGCGGTGTCAGTGACCTTGTCCGCATCCACATTGAGATGCTCGACGACGATCTTCTTCACGCGTTCGGCAGTATCGCTCATGGGTTTTTACGCCTCTCCTTGTCATTCGCCGCCGCACCTATGTTGGTTTCGGCCCGCGGCTTGGGCCCTCACTGTAAACACATCTAGTGGGGGTTGCCGGTTACGTAACACAAACTTTTCCGTCCCGCCACCAGAGCGTAACTCATTGAAATCACGACGTAATCATACACATCCCGCCGTTCACGCTCAAAGTCTGACCGGTGACATAGCCGGCTTCGTTGCTGGCCAGATAGACTACGGCCACCGCAATGTCGTCGGGGGAACCGAACCGGCCGGCCGGAATCTTATCGAGCATGGTCTTTTTTTGGTCCTCGTTCAGCACGTCCGTCATCGGCGTGACGATGAATCCGGGGGCCACGCAATTGACCGTGATGCTGCGGCTTCCGACTTCGGCCGCGAGCGATTTCATCATCCCCGTCAAGCCGGCCTTCGCCGCCGCGTAATTGCCTTGTCCGGGATTGCCGGTGATGCCGACCACCGAGGTGATCGAAATGATGCGGCCCCAGCGCTTCTTCATCATGCCGCGCAGCACGGCACGCGACAGGCGGAACGCTGCGGTCAAGTCCACCGCGATCACCTGATCCCACTCGTCATCCTTCATGCGCATGAAGAGGTTGTCGCGCGTGATACCGGCGTTGTTGACCAGGATGTCGATCGGCCCCGCCGCGGCTTCCGCCGTCTTCGGCAAGGCGTCGACCGAAGCGGTATCGCCGAGATTGCAGACGACAATGTGCGCGCGCGAGCCGAGTTCGCTCTTCAGCGCCTCGAGCGCTTCCGCCCGCGTACCGGAAAGCACAACCGTCGCGCCCTGGGCGTGCAGCGCTCTGGCGACACCGCCGCCGATGCCGCCCGTCGCGCCGGTGATGAGCGCGGTTTTGCCGGAGAGATCGAACATCACAGCGTCCTCGCGAAGGCTTCGATGTCGGCCGCGCTGTCGAGCGTGACCGTGAGCAGTTCCTTGTCGATGCGTTTGACCATGCCCGTGAGCACCTTGTTGCCGCCGGCTTCGACGGTGGTCTCCACGCCGCAGGCCCGGAACGCCTGAACGCTCTCGCGCCAGCGTACGCGACCCGTCACCTGCTCCACAAGCAATCGGCGGATCGTTTCAGGCTCGTTGGCTTCCGTGGCGGTGACATTTGCCAGCACCGGCACGGCCGGCGGACGAATCGTCACCGCGGCCAAGGCTTCGGTCATCTTGTCGGCAGCGGGTTTCATCAGCGGACAATGAAAGGGTGCGCTGACCGACAACGGCATGGCGCGTTTCGCACCTTTTGCCTTGGCGATGTCGCCGGCGCGATCGACCGTTGCTTTGCGGCCGGAAATCACCACCTGCCCCGGCGCGTTGTCATTGGCCACCACGCAGACCGGATCGGCTTCGGTCGCCTGCGCCACCGCTTCCTTTGCCGCTTCTTCTGCGAGCGCGATCTCGGCGCCCAGCAATGCGCTCATCGCGCCTACCCCGACGGGAACGGCTTCCTGCATGGCGCGGCCGCGAATCTTCAGAAGCCGGGCCGCATCAGCCAGCGTGAACGCGCCTGCCGCGCAGAGTGCGCTGTACTCACCGAGGGAATGCCCCGCAACCAGCCGCGCATGGCGCGCGAAGTCCAATCCGCCCTCGCGCTGCAGAACACGGATCACCGCCATGCTCGCCGCCATGATGGCCGGCTGCGCATTCTCGGTGAGAAGCAGATCGCTTTCCGGTCCCTCCCACATCAGGCGGGAAAGATTCTGCGACAGCGCCTCGTCGACTTCCTGGAAAACCTCGCGAGCCGGGGCAAACGCGTCGGCGAGCGCCTTGCCCATGCCGACAGCCTGGCTGCCCTGTCCCGGAAAGATGAATGCGCGCGTCATGGACGGCCCCAAAATTGGGCCGGAGACAAATCAACTGATGACTGCGAAGTCAAGCACCAGTCCGGGTTGCGCCGGCGCGGCCTGCGGCATGCAGATGCATCGCCCGCCCCAACACCAGCACCATGACCGCCGCCAGGATCATGCAAAAGGCCATCGCAGCCATGCCGGCTGCGTAATCGCCGGTATGCGCCTTCAGCCAGCCGACGACATAAGGACCGCAGAAGCCGCCGAGATTGGCGATCGAATTGATCAGGGCGATGCCGCCCGCCGCCGCCGTGCCGCCGAGGAAGCGCGTCGGCAGCACCCAGAACACCGTCACGCAGGCGGCAAGTCCCACCGCCGCGAACTCCAGCGCCACAATCGATTCCATGTTGCCGCGAACAATCGCCGCCGCGATCAGGCCGCCGGCTGCAACAAGGCACGGAATGACGATGTGCCAGATGCGTTCGCCTGTGCGGTCGCTGGACATCGCCCACAGCAGCGAGCCGACGAAGCTCACCGCATACAATCCCGCGATCACCAAAGTGGTTCCGAAAACCGAGTATCCCAGGCTGTGGACGATCTGCGGCAGCCACAGCCACACGCCCCATTGCGCCAGAACGATCAGGTAGTCCGGCGCGATCAGCAGCCAGATGCGGCGGTCCTTGAGCATCGGCAGCATGTCGTGATGCTCGCGCGGCGGCTCGGCGGCGAGTGCCGCCAGGATGATCTTGCGCTCCTCCGCACTCAGCCAGCGGGCGTCCTTCGGGCCGTTCGGCAGCCATCTGAGCACCGCGAAGGCAAGCAGAAACGCCGGCGCGCCTTCGAGCACGAAAAGCCATTGCCAGTTATGGACGCCCGCAACAGGTTTCATGCTCAGGATCGCGCCCGAAAGCGGCGCGCCGACCACATTGGCGAGCGCGATCGCGGCGAGAAACAGCGCGGTGTAGCGCGCGCGGTTCTTCTGGGGAAACCAATAGCTGAGATAGAGCATCATGCCGGGAAAGAACCCCCCTTCGGCCAGCCCCAGCGTGAAGCGCAACACCGTCAAAGTCCGGATATCGTGCGCCAGCGCGGTGGACATGGAGACGAGGCTCCAGATCAGCAGGATCACAAAGATCCAGCGTCGCGCACCGACCCGCTCCAGCATGACATTGGAGGGGATTTCGAAAATGAAATAGCCGATGAAGAAGACGCCGCTGATGAACCCGAAGCCCTCAGGCCCGATCCCGAGATCCTTGTTCATCTCGAGTGCCGCGAAGCCGACGTTCACGCGATCGAGGATATTGACCACGTAAAGTAGCGCCATGAGCGGCAGCAGCCGCATCGCAGCCTTGGCAAAGACGTCCCGTTCCCCGGCCATGCGTGTTCCCCGCTGTTACCGGTACCATCCATCCCGTGATGAACGGTCAGGTCAACCCCTGGGAACTATACGGCCACGGCGTGGACGGCTTTTCCTTCGTTCAGATAGCGATCGAAAGCGGCGGCAACCAGCCGGACGGTTGCCCTCGAAGACGGCGCAACACGCACATGTGATCCCTCGCATTCGACGAAGCCCTGCGCCGCGAGTGGTGCGAGCGCATCCAGCTCATCCCTGAAATTCGCGGCGGATTTACCGAACGGCTTCGCCACGGCGTCCAGATCCACGGCCAAGTCGCACATCAGCTTTTCGATGATGGCGCGGCGCAGCCTGTCGTCGTCCGACAACGCAATGCCGCGCGCCACCGCCAGCTCGCCGGCCAGAATCGCTTTGCGGTATTCCGGCACCTCCGGAAGATTCTGCGTATAGCCTTGCGGCAAGGCGCTGATCGAAGATGCACCCAACCCGATAAGGGCGGGCGCATCGTCCGTCGTATAGCCCTGGAAGTTGCGCGCCAGCCGTCCCGCCTGCTGCGCCACCGCCAGCGGATCGCCGGGCCGCGCGAAATGATCGAGCCCGACGGCGACATAGCCGCTGTTGCTCAGCAGGGCATGCGCCAGTTCGAACTGTGCCAGGCGTTCCTCGGCGTCGGGCAACGTCTTCTCGTCGATCAGCTGCATATGCTTCTTGAAATGCGGCACATGGGCGTAACCGAACACCGCGAAGCGCTGCGGCGCCAGCGTCAGCGACATCTCAATGGTGTGAGCGATCTTCTCTTGTGTCTGGTGCGGCAGGCCGTAGATCAGATCGATATTCAGCGCCCCGATGCCGGCGGCCCTCAGCCGCTCCACGGCGCTGCGCGTGACCTCGAAGGGCTGGATGCGGTTGATGGCGCGCTGCACCGTGTCGTCACAGTCCTGCACGCCGATGCTGGCGCGATTGACGCCGGCGTCGGCCAGCGCCGCGATCATATCGTCCTTGAGCCCGCGCGGATCGATCTCGATGGCGAATTCGGCGTCCGGCGCAAATTCGAAATGCGCGCGCAGCGCCCCCGCCAGCTTGCGCACGTCGTCGGGCGACAACATGGTCGGCGAGCCGCCGCCCCAATGGATATGCGTTACCGGATGACCCGGCCCGACGATCGCGGCTACCGCCTCGATTTCCTTCATCAGCACGCCGAGATAGGAGGCCAGCGGCGAATAGTGATTCACGATCTTCGTGTGGCAGCCGCAGAACCAGCACAGCGTGTCGCAGAACGGCACGTGGAGGTAGAGCGACAGCGGCATGCCTTTTGGCAGATCGGTCAGCCAGCCGCGAAAAATTTCACTCGTCACCCCGGCATGAAAATGCGGCGCCGTCGGATAACTTGTGTAGCGCGGCACGCGGGCGGACAGAATGTCTGCGGAAGTGCTCATTATCGCTGAATAATCCCGGTGTCTCACGTTGTCTTTGACATCACGCAAAGCTGCGACGCAATAACGGAAAACCCTTATGCGTTGCGCTTTTTCTTGACGCTGCACGAAACTGGGAGGATACTTTTTCCTGCCTCGCTCTTCGTGGGCAGATGAGGCGCAAAGACGGACCCTCCTCGAGGGCCGGTCGGCCTTGGAGCTAAATGCCCAGGCCATAAAAGGGGCGCTGCCGTAATCGACAGCGCCCGCGCCTTTTGGGGATCGCATCAAAACCAGCCGGAGGCGTGAAATGATCGCGAGAGTCTGGCACGGCCGCACCAAACCCGAACATGCAAATGCCTATGAGGCGATGTTGAAGCCGGAGCTCCTGCCCGGCGTCGGCAAGGTGAAGGGGTTCAGGCACAGCTATCTGCTGCGCCGCGACCTCGGCGGCGAAGTGGAATTTGTCACGGTGATGTTCTGGGATTCGATCGAGGCGATCAAAGCGCTGACCGGCCCGGACTACGAGACCTCCATCATTCCGGAGGAACGGCGGAAATATCTCTCCTATCACGACCCCAAAGCGGCGCATTACGAGGTCGTCTCGGTACACGAGGCGCAGCAGCGCTGAAGGATCCGCGACCTCGGGAATCCGCCGCCATTCTCGTTGCCCCGCCTGTCACGTCGAAGCGGCGAGGCCGCGAAGGCAGACGCCGTGAAGGGCCTTTAGGTCCGCGCCTATCTCGGCTTTGCAATTCGCACTTTGACGACCGGCGGAGCAGGCGGCTCTTTTGCTCTCTCGGCGCGCTGGGCCTTGGTAATGGCCTTCCGCTTGAGGACGGCGGCGGCGGACATGCTTGGAAGTTTGGGCATAAAGGGGTGCTTTCGAGATTTCCGCCGGACCATAGGCCTTGCGTGAACGCAGGCAAAGGCCTTCAAAATTCACAGCGCCCGGCCGGCGTTTTGCCCCTTCTTGCCACCCTCCCCCCCATCCGCTATATCCCCGCCCCTCACGCGGCTGCGGTTGCCTGGAGCCTGCCGAAGGCAGGTTGGCGCATGGTGCGTTTTCCGGGGAATCCAATGCAGGTGTAAGGGCTTAACCCGGCCCGCTTGCACCGCAGCCTTACAAGGGAATGGGACATGGCTCTTTACGAGCATCTCCTGATTGCGCGCCAGGATATCAGCGCGCAGGCGGTCGACGCCCTCGCTACCCACCTCAAAACCATCGTTGAAGGCGAAGGCGGCAAGGTCGAGAAGCAGGAATATTGGGGCCTTCGCGGCCTCGCCTACCGCATCAAGAAGAACCGCAAGGGGCATTACGTGCTCCTCAACATCAATGCGCCGTCGAAGGCCGTCGTCGAACTGGAGCGCCAGCTCAAGATCAACGAAGACGTGCTGCGCTTCCTCACCGTGAAGGTCGATGCGTTCGAGGTCTCCTCGAGCAAGGCCCGCCGCGATGACCGCCCGGAAGGGGCGAAGCCTGAAGGCGCTGTCGAATCCGTGGAGGTCGCACAATGAGTTTTTCAGGCGGACATGGCGGTGGCGGACACCGTGAACACGGCGATCGCGGCGACCGCGGCGATCGCGAGGGTGGACATGGCGGAGCCGGCGGTCAGCGCCGTCCCTTCTTCCGTCGCAAGAAGACCTGCCCCTTCTCCGGCGCCAACGCGCCGAAGATCGACTACAAGGACGTGAAGCTGCTGCAGCGCTTCATCTCCGAACGCGGCAAGATCGTGCCGTCGCGCATCACCGCAGTCTCGACCAAGAAGCAGCGCCTGCTCGCCAACGCGATCAAGCGCGCCCGCTTCATGGCCCTGCTGCCCTACGTCGTCGAGTAAGGAGAACAGCCATGCAAGTGATCCTGCTTGAACGCGTCGAAAAGCTCGGCCAGATGGGCGACGAAGTGAAGGTGAAGGACGGCTTCGCCCGCAACTTCCTGCTGCCCGAGAAAAAGGCCCTGCGCGCCACCAAGGCCAACCGCGAATTTTTCTCCACCCAGAAGGCGCAGCTCGAGGCCAACAACCTCGAACGCAAGAAGGACGCCGAAGCCGTGTCGGCCAAACTGGCCGGCAAGACCTTCGTCCTGCTGCGTCAGGCCGGCGACCGTGGCCAGCTTTACGGTTCGGTCTCGCCGCGCGACATCGCCGACGTCATCACCGCCGGCGGCTTCACGATTTCGCGCACCCAGGTGCCGCTGGA
>JAGWJY010000010.1 GCA_028865545.1 Alphaproteobacteria bacterium
CACAAGCGGGACTTCGCCGCTCGGCCGTGTCTCTGCAATCATCCCGCCGCCCAGCGCTGCCGTGGCTTGCGCAACGGCGGCGGCAAGCTCAACGACTTTGTTGCCGGCCGTCCCTCTTTGATCTTGGCTGTCTGCGTTCACGCCGGTCAACAGTCCCGCCGCATCGGTATCGATTTTGATGTGATCATTGCTCCAGATCTCATGATCGAGATGAAGCATGTATCGATAGTCAGGATCGGGCACATACATTGGCGCGCCGAACTGCACGGTAACGACCTTCGGCGGGGCGGGTGCCGGTTTTGCGTTCTTGGCGGCTTTCTTCTGCTTCGTCGTTGTCATTGAGCTCGTGGTCGTGGTGGCTGGTGCCGCATCTGCTTTCTGCGGAGCGGATGTCACGGTCATGGTCACGAATAGCCGCGGCAGCGCGTAATAGCCGTTGTCCACCGCGCCGTCGTCTGCGGTCTTCGACTCCACAAAACCGCCTGCGCACCCAGCCAATGTTGCCGCCGCAAAAGCGGCGCAAAAAATTCTCCGCATGCCACATCCGCGAGCTTCCGCCCGCGCCCCCTTTGATGCGCGACTGGACGGCAATGTAACACGTCAAGGTTGAACGCACCACGCGAATTGCCTGGCATCATGGAAGATATGGTCTGAGCGCATCGCGGTATCCGGGCGCTTGCAGGCTGGCAGATCCTGCGGTGCCGCCGTCCTGTGCTATACCGCCGCCATGGACGAAACCGACATCCAGCGATCCGCCAGCCAGCTCATCAAGAGTTATGGCGAGAAGGCCGCCGAGGTCGCCGCCGGCAAGGTGGTGGCGATGCAGAAGGCAGGCGACGACGAGGGCATGGCCGATTGGCTCGACATCATGCTGGCGATCAGGGAACTGCTGCGGGAAAGCCCGGGCGACGGCGGACATAGCTGATCGTCATTCGCCTGGGGCTGCACTTCCGGGTGTACCAGCGTGCATGTAAGGCACTGATTTTGCTGTCTATGAGCAGATTAAGCTCTCTATTCTCCTCATAATATGAGCAGAATATTCTTGCTTCTGAGCAGAATAACGCCCATAATCTCCTCATAAAATGAGGAGATTATGCCGACCTATATCCACCAGCTGCCCGGTTGGCCGAACTTCCAATGGCGGCAGGAAAGCCTCATCGAGAAGCTGGCCACAGTGCGCCATCACCAGGGACGCCTGCTCGGCCGTATGGAAAGTCTTGGCTTCAAGCTTCGCGAAGAAGCCACGCTGCGAACGCTTACCGAAGAAGTCGTCACGACATCCAGGATCGAAGGCGAAATCCTCGACGCGGATCAGGTTCGTTCGTCGCTGGCGCGGCGGCTTGGAATGGAGAAGGGCGCTTTCACCGCCGATCGCAACGTGGAAGCCATCGTCGAGGTCATTCTCGACGCAACGCGCAGATACGATCAGCCTCTGACCGAGGAACGCTTGTTCGGTTGGCATGCCGCGCTTTTCCCCACCGGCTGGAGCGGGCTCCACAAGATCGCGGTCGGCAGATGGCGCACCGCGCCCATCGATGTCGTCTCGGGCCCGGAGGGCAGTCAACGCGTCCATTTCGAAGGACCGCCGGCGGATCGCGTCGGCCGCGAGATGCAGGCTTTCCTGCAATGGTTCAACGACGGGAACAGCGAACGCGATCTCGTTCTGAAAGCCGGCATCGCGCATTTCTGGTTCGTGACCATCCATCCCTTCGAAGACGGCAACGGCCGCATCGCGCGCGCGATTGCGGATATGACGCTGGCGCGCTCCGAAAAAACGTCACAGCGCTTCTACAGCATCTCCGCCCAGATCCGCCGCGAGCGGAACAGGTATTACGATTGTCTGGAAGAAACGCAGAAAGGCGATCTCGACATCACGGATCAGCTCGCCTGGTTTCTGCACTGTCTCAATCGCGCTTTCGAAGGCGCGGAGATAACCTTGGCGGTCGTCCTCCACAAGGCGGCGTTCTGGGAGAAGCACGCCACCGCGGCGCTCAACGAGCGGCAGCGCAAGATGCTGAACCTGCTGCTTGACGGCTTCGCGGAAAAGCTGACGTCATCCAAATGGGCGAAGATCACCAAGGCGTCGCAAGCCACCGCCGGCCGCGACATCGACGATCTGGAGAAACGCGGCATCTTGAAACGCGACGCGGCCGGGGGACGGAGCACGAGTTATTCGCTGGCGGAGGGTGGGTGACTTGAACCACCTTCCTCGTTGTGGGGAGGCCGATCCGGCGAAGCACAGCGAAGACAGACGGGATGGGGGCGGTCTTTGCGGCAAACACCCCGGATGAGACGATCGAATTCCATCATTGCCAAACCGACGCGCGTGGTATTCGCCAAGAAATTCTTCGTCATCCGCTGGCGCCGGTGGTCACATTGGGCCGGCCATACGCTATGCGCAGATTAGGCCCTCTATATTCCTCATCAGGTGAGCAGAATAGGAAACGGCAGTTCGACGCCAAACTGCGCAAGGTGATTGCGAGTCTCTGAGGCTATTTCGCCCGCCGTGCGGCTTCCCGCCCTTCACCGAGGATTTCGAGCGCCTCGCGGATGACGTAAATGCCGATTGCGGCACCGATCGCCAGATCGACATATCGGTAGCCCGTGGCGAGCAGTATCGCGCCCGACAGGATCACGGCCAGATTCGCCACCACATCGGCACGGGTGAAGATGTAAGTCGCGCGCAAATGCACTTCTTTTTTCTCCTGCTGCTTCGACAGAAGATAAAGAACCGTCGCGTTCACCAGGAGCGACATCGTCGCGACCGCAATCATCACGATGCTCTGCGGCGAACTGCCGAAGAGGCCGCGCCGTCCGGCGTCGAGCAACACGCCGGCACCAAGGATCAGCAGGACCGTCCCGCTCCATGTCGCCGCGCGCGCCTTGAAGACGCCGCTGCGCTTGATCGCCATGAGCGCAATCGCATAGGCGGAGGCATCGGCCAGCATGTCGAGGGCATCGGCAATCAGTCCACTCGACTGCGCGACGATCCCGGCCACGATCCCCACGGCAAACATGGTAACGTTCAGCGCCAGCGCGATGCGCAACGTCCGGCGCTGGCCCGCCTGTCTGGCCTCCACCTCGCCACATCCGCAACCGGTCATTGCGCGGTCCTCATCAACGGGCTTCGTCGGCTTTATCGACATGGGCTGTCATGTCGACGATCAGGCAGCGCAACTGCGCATCGACCGCACGATAGAACAGCCGAGATTTACGGTCAGAGCAAATCTATGCGCCCTGCCCATCTCACGCCGCCCAGTTCTCCACCTTCAGTCCCGGCACGCGCAGCCCCGGTACGCATTTGAATTCGCCTTCGTTGTTGGTGACGAGAGTGAGCACCGCCGCTTTGGCGTGCGCCGCGATCCACAGGTTGCTGTCGCCGGTCACCTGTCCGCTTCTTTCCCGCGCGGAACGGACGGCGCCATGCTGCGTTTCTTCTCGCGCAGCACGATCTCGTCGCCGGCGGAAGATGTCGACCTGCTGTCTGCGCACCCGCCAAAACCCTCGGCAGGGACGGAGCTGCGCGCCGCACCAGGGAGGCGGTCGGGTTCCTGGGCGCCCAGGTTACGAGTCTCTGCTCTACTGCGATCACTCCTTATAGGCACTCTCAATAGTTGAGTGTGACAAAATGCGCACGCAACAGTGGTTGTAATGCCACAATGTTCTTCATATGTTCTGTTTGTACGTTTGAGGAACATGCGAGCGCAACGACACGGGCCGAACTGCCAGCCTTGCGCAAGGGAGGAGATGCCGATGACACGGGGCCGTCCGAAAGGCCCGATCTGAACGAGAGCCACCGCGATCAAGACAGACAGGGCTGGGTGCACCGTCGCGCGCACCACCACACGCAGCCGGACTGAGGGACTCCCGCGCCATTCCGATGGGCGGTCGATGCGAAGGTCTGGCGGCGTAAAACCCGGGGGGAAGCAAAGGTGCTTACTGGTTTGCCGCCTGACGTGCGGATTCCTAGGGCTTGCTGCTGCTTTCAACAGAAGGCGGGCTGTGCGGCGCATGACAAAGAAAACATCTCAGGCGCTCGCGCAAAGCCCGCCTTCTGTTTTAGGGTTTCTCCAAACAACGAACGGTAGGGAGCTGAACATGTCACGAGTGGCCATCGTCACGGGGGGAACGCGCGGAATCGGCGAAGCGATTTCGGTTGCCCTCAAAAACGCCGGATACAAAGTCGCCGCCAATTACGCGGGCAACGATGCGCGCGCCAAGGCGTTCCACGAACGGACGGGCATCGCGGTCTACAAATGGGACGTGGCGGATTTCGATCAATGCGTGGCGGGTGCGGCGAAGGTCGCCGCCGATCTCGGTCCGGTCGATGTGGTGGTCAACAATGCGGGCGTCACGCATGACGGCACCATGCGCCGCATGGAGCGCGCCGGCTGGGACCATGTGATGGATATCAATCTCGGCGGCTGCTTCAACATGTGCAAGGCGGTGTGGGAAAGCATGCTGGGGCGCAATTTCGGCCGTATCGTCAACATCGGTTCGATCAACGGCCAGGCGGGGCAGTACGGGCAGGTGAACTACGCCGCTGCCAAGTCGGGCATCCACGGCTTCACCAAGGCGCTGGCGCAGGAGGGGGCGCCCAAGGGCATCACCGTCAACGCCATCGCGCCCGGCTATATCGACACCGACATGGTCGCCGCCGTGCCCGCCCATGTGCTGGAGAAGATCGTGGCGCGCATTCCGGTGGGCCGGCTCGGTCAGGCGGACGAGATCGCGCGCGGTGTGCTGTTCCTGGTGGCCGACGAGGCGGGCTTCGTCACCGGTTCCACCATGTCCATAAACGGCGGTCAGCATATGTACTGATGGCGGCCTGTCGCAGCCTGTGTTACCCCCGGAAATCGAAGATTTTCGCCGCGATCCCGCGGCGAGAGGGGAAGAATTTCCGCTGTGACGCTGGCACTTGAGGTTCGCGATCTGGCCTGCATCCGCGGGCAACGCGCGTTGTTTCGCGGCCTCAACTTTTCGGTCGCGGCGGGCAGGGCGGTTTCGCTGGAAGGCCCCAACGGCGTCGGCAAGACCTCGCTGCTCAGGATGCTGGCGGGATTCCTACGGCCGGCGTCGGGCATGATCCGCTTGCGGACCAACGGCGCCGAGGTCTCCGAGGCCGAGGACCGCGGCAAGTTCGTCGGCTGGTTTGCCCACCAGGACGGCGTCAAGGCGCAGCTCAGCGTCCGTGAACAGCTCGATTTCTACGCCCGCTTGCATGGTCGCAGCTACGATCCGCCCGCGGTGATGGCGAAATTCGGCCTCTCGGCGCTCGCCGAGCTGCCCGGCCTCTATCTCTCTGCCGGGCAGAAGCGGCGCGTGGCGCTGGCGCGGCTGCATCTGTCGGCGCGGCCGCTATGGCTGCTCGACGAGCCCTTGGCGGCGCTCGATACCGCCGGCAAGAAGCTGGTGGCCGAGACGATCACCACCCATTGCGCCGAAGGCGGCATCGTGGTGGCGGCGACCCACGACCCGCTGAACGTGGACTGCGAAAAGCTGGTCCTGGAGCGCATGTCATGAGTCCGTTCTTTGCGCTCCTGTCCCGCGACATTCGTCTCGCCGTGCGCGCCGGCGGCGGCGCCACGCTGGCGCTCGCCTTCTTCGCCTGCGTCGTGACGCTGGTGCCGCTTGGCGTCGGTTCGGATCTGCATCTGCTGTCGCGCATCGCCGGCGGCGTGCTGTGGGTCGCTGCGGTGCTGGCGGCGCTGCTGTCGCTCGATCGTCTGTTCCAGGCCGACTACGAAGACGGCAGCCTGGATCTGATCGTGCTCTCGCCTCTGTCGCTGGAGGTCTCGGTATTGGCCAAGACGACGGCGCACTGGCTCGCCACCGGCCTGCCCCTGACCGTCCTGTCGGCGCTGCTCGCGGTTCTGTTCGATCTTTCGGTCAAGGCAACGGGTGCCTTGGTGCTGTCGCTGCTGATCGGGACACCCGCGGTTAGCGCCATCGGTGCCGTGGGAGCCGCACTGACCCTGTCCATCCGCCGCGGCGGGCTGATCCTGCCCTTGATCGTGCTGCCGCTGCTGGCCCCCGCCGTGATCTTCGGCAGCGGGGTGGTGCAGGCGGTGCAGGACAACCTGGCCAACGGCGCCTTTCTCTTTCTGGCAGCGTTTTCCGTGCTTTCGGTGGTGTTGTCGCCGTTTGCGGCCGCCGCCTCCGTACGCCTCAACCTGGCTACGTGAAAACCGTAATTGCCGCCTGCGACCTGACGTCCTAGAGAGGTGACATGCTCTTCGAACTCGCAAATCCCAAGCGTTTCATGGAAGTCAGCGGCCCGTTTCTGCCATGGCTTGCTGCTGCCACGGCGGCTTGCCTGATCACCGGCCTGGTGCTCGGCTTCTCCACGCCGCCCGACTACCAGCAAGGCGACACCGTGCGGATCATGTTCCTGCATGTGCCCGCCGCCTGGACCGCGATGATGGCTTATGGACTGATGGCGGTAGCGTCCATAATCGCTCTGATCAATCGTCATCCGCTGGCCGATGTGGCGGCGAAGACGGCGGCGCCTTTGGGTGCGGTGTTCACCACCCTGGGCCTGATCACCGGCTCGCTGTGGGGCAAGCCGATGTGGGGCGCCTGGTGGGTGTGGGACGGGCGTCTGACCTCGTTCCTGCTGCTGTTGCTGCTATATCTTGGCTATATCGCCTTGGGGAGCGCCATCGAGGACGAAACCCAGTCTGCGCGCGCCTGCGCCATCTTGGCGATCGTCGGCGCCGTCAACCTGCCGATCATCGAATTCTCGGTCGACTGGTGGACCACGCTGCATCAGGGCGAGAGCATCCTGCGCAAGGGCGGCCCGCTGATTTCCCCCGTCTTCCTGTGGCCGCTGCTGCTGATGGGCGTCGGCTACACGCTTCTGTTCTCCACGCTGTGGATTGTCCGTATCCGGACGGAGATCCTGAACCGCCGCGTTCGCACCCTGATGCTGTCGAGGGCCGCATGAATAATTTCATATTCGAGGGCGGCTACGCCTTTTTCGTCTGGACGTCCTACGCCGTCAGCCTGATCGGCCTTGGCCTCATGGCGACCTTTACGCTCAATGCCTACCACAAGGCCAAGCAGGCGCTCGCCCGCCTGGAAGGCAAGGAGTAGCGTCGCGTCTTCAGCTTTCGGAAACCATGTTCTGAAATGCTGGCGCCATGCAGATCAGCGCCGCAAACCTTCTGGTCGCCTCCCAGCAACAGGCCAAGCCCTCTGCACAGCCCGCGCCGACGGCATTTGCCGCTGCGCTGGCGGAAGAAAAACCTGCGTTCGAGCCGCTGTCGTTCAAATCGGCCACCGGGTCCGAGCAGGCCGCCCCCACGCCTGTCACACGGCCTCAACTAGCGCAAAAGGCCGCCTTGGGCTCTCACATCGATATCCGCGTTTAAGGACGGTAAGATTCAGCCGCGCCGACGGCGCGCCTTCAAACGGTGTTTGCCCCCGCCGTTGGCCGCATAGGTCTCCCCGGCGGACGCGATGGCCGATAGCGCCTTGATGAACTTGGTGCGCTCGGACGGCAGTAGCGGATCGAGCAGGGCCCGTTCAGCTCGGTCCGCGGCGGCGCGAGCCGACCGCAACGCCTTGCGTCCGTTGCCGGTGATCGCAACCGCATTGGCGCGCGCATCCGTTTCCGTACGCTCGCGTGACAACAGACCTCGCTCCAACATACGGCGCACCATCTCGGCCAGCGTCGAGCGGTCGATACCCGTCATCTCGACCAGCGCCGTCTGGCTCACACCCTCATTATTTTCGAGAGCGGCGAGCACGGTGAATTGCTGTTTGGTCAGCTCACTGTTGCCGGATTCACGCGCATACAGATCACCAAAATACTGCTGGCAACGCTTGATGAGATGCGACGGCGCCTCGGCGAGATCGAAGCTCCCGTTCGGCCTGCGCTGACCTTTCATACGACACCCCTGCCCTATTGAAATTCCCCGCTCGACGTTACGCGTCGATTCGAATTCTAAAAACTATCCCCTGAACGCCGGGTGGTTCAGCGCGTCTAACGGATAACGCGCATACGGAACAATAAACGGGCGCGCGACCGCAGACAACTGTCTCTATCGCGTTTAAGCAGACGATGGCAATGTGAGAATTGCGATTGCGGCCATTTTTGTTCTGGCTGTCCAAAGTTGAAACGCCGCTTGAAATGTTATTTCTGCATTGCACACGTTGACGCGGATGCTGCAGCGCGTTCCTCAACTTCTCCGCTATCCCGTTAGTGGCACGCAGGCTGCGTCATCGGTCGGACTGATCGGCGCGTGGTATTTCGTCCTCAACCTGATGCTTGAGGAGGAACGGCGTCTGGCTCAAAGAGAACAAAACGGTCAACGTGACGGCGCCGAAAACGTGGAAGTCGACCCATATATCGTTTGAAAAGTTTCGCCAGATCAATTCGTTGAGAAGCGCCATCCCCAAAAAGAACAATCCGAAGCGCCAGGTCAGACCGCGCCAACCTTCCTCGCTCAGGCTCATCGCCATTCCGAGAACGTGTTTTGCGAGCGGTTGTTTGAAATACAGGCCGCCAAGCAGCAGCGAGCTGAACAGCGTGTAAATCATCGTTGGCTTCATTTTGATGAACATGTCGTTATTCAAATAAAGTGTGAGCCCTCCAAACACCAATACGATGACGGCCGTGAACACCGGCACGGGGTGGATTTTGCGGTCAAGCCAGTAACCGATACCAACGGCGGTAACGGCAGCGGCCATGATGGTTGCCGTTGCGACATAAAGATTGAACAGCTTATATGCCGTGAAGAACAACAACAGGGGCCCAAAATCGAGCATCGCGCGTCTCAATTGGGGATTCATGCTGCCCCCGTGAGCGCTTTGGCGAATGTATCGGCGGCGAAGGGCTGCAGATCGTCCTCGCTTTCACCGACGCCGATGAAATGGACGGGTAGCCCAAATTTTGTCGCAAGCGCGACCAGGATGCCGCCTTTGGCGCTGCCGTCCAATTTGGTCATGACAAGGCCGGTCAATGGAACTGCGGCGGAAAACACCTCAACCTGTGCGACGGCATTCTGTCCCGTAGTGGCATCTAGCACCAGCAACACCGCATGCGGTGCATCAGCGTCTATTTTCTTCAAGACGCGGGCGATCTTTTCCAGTTCCGCCATCAGCCCAGCCTTGTTCTGCAAACGGCCGGCCGTATCGATCAGTACGACGCCGGCGTCGGCTTGCCGCGCGCGCACTACGGCGTCAAATGCCAGCCCGGCCGCATCGGCACCAGGCGTCCGTGCAAAGACTTCGGCGTTGGCACGCTTGCCCCAGACCTGCAGCTGTTCGATCGCCGCGGCGCGGAAGGTGTCGCCGGCGGCGATCAGGACTTTATGCCCGTCGCGTGTCAGCTTGCTGGCGATCTTGCCGATGGTTGTGGTCTTGCCCGTACCGTTGACGCCCGCCACCAGAATGATGAAGGGATTTTTTGATTCGTCGATGAGCAGCGGCTTTTCTACCGGCGCCAGGACGCGCGAGATTTCCTCGGCAAGGACGCGGCGCAACTCGGCGCTGGAAATATCTTCGTCGTAACGCCCGCTCGCGACAGACGCGGCAATTTCGCGCGCGGTCTTCGCGCCCAGATCAGCGCGGATTAGCGCCTCCTCGAGGGCCTGAACCGTTTCGGCGTCGAGCTTTTTCCGGATGAGGATATCGGCAAGGCCCAGCGTGTCGGCACTTTTCGCCAAGCCTTCTTTCAACCGCTCGAAGAAGGTCGGCGGCGGGGGCGCTTCGCCGAATTGCCTCATGTCAGGATATCCGCCGTCAAATGATCGTGCGCTGCGCCTGTGATGCGCGCCCGCAGGACCACGCCGGGCGCCGTTTCGCCATCGAATCGTGTGGGAGTGAAGCAGGGTGTGCGACCGAGCCCGTCTTTTTCGACCAGTAAGGTCTGTTCGCCGCCGACCATTCCCGTGAGGCGCTGTGCCAGCGCCGCCTCGCCTTTGGCACGCAGCCGTCCGGCACGTTCCTTGGCGATGGCGCGCGGCAGCTGCGGCATGCGTGCGGCTGGTGTGCCCTTGCGCGGGCTGAAGGGAAAGACGTGCAGCAGCGAAAGCCCGGCGTCATCGATCAGCTTCAGAGTATTCTCGAACATTTCTTCGGTCTCGGTCGGGAATCCGGCAATCAGATCTGCGCCAAAGGCTGCTTCAGGGCGGAGGCGGCGTACCTCTTCACAGAATTGGATCGTATGGGTACGCGTGTGGCGGCGTTTCATGCGCTTGAGGATCATATCGTCACCCGATTGTGCCGACAGGTGAAAATGCGGCATCAGGCGTTCCTCCTCGGCTATCGCTGTCATCAACTCCCGATCGGCTTCGATAGAGTCGATGGAGGACAAACGTAGTCGCCTCAGGTGCGGTACCAGCTTCAGTATCTTGCTCACAAGCATGCCCAGCGTCGGCTTACCCGGAAGGTCGCTACCGTAGGAGGTAAGATCGACGCCGGTCAGAACGATTTCGGCAAAACCATTATCGACCAGCCGCCGCGCTTCCTCCACCACCGCGCCTGCGCCAACGCTACGCGAATTGCCGCGGCCATAGGGGATGATGCAGAAGGTGCAGCGATGGTCGCAGCCGTTCTGGATCTGCAGGAAGGCGCGGCTCTTGCCGTCGAAGCTGTCGACAAGTTGCGAGGCCGTCTCTTTTACGCTCATGATGTCGTTGACGCGCACGCGTTCGCCGAAGTCGGTGTAGCTCTTGGTCTCAAGTTTCTCGTGATTCCCGAGTACCAGGGCGACTTCCGCCATCGCGGCATAAGTTTCCGGTTCTGTTTGCGCCGCGCACCCCGTGACAATGATGCGTCGTCCGGGATGCAAGCGGGCCAGCCGGCGGATTTCCTGCCGCGACTGGCGCACGGCTTCCGCCGTCACCGCACAGGTATTGACGATCACGGCATCGGTCAGGCCCGCCTCTGCGGCGCGCGCGCGAATGGCCTCGGACTCGTAGGCATTCAGTCGGCAACCGAAGGTGATGACGTCGGTGCCGGTCACGCTGAGATTCCCGCAAAGTCGATTTCACCGCGAAAGGATAACGTCGCGGGGCCGGTCATCAGGATGTGGCCGTCGCTCTCACGTAATTCAATGGCGAGCACGCCGCCGTCCAGCGCTACCTCGACCTTGGCGTCAATGAGGCCGCGGCGATGTGCGGCCACAGCCACGGCACAGGTGCCAGAGCCGCAGGCTTGGGTGATGCCTGCGCCACGTTCCCACACGCGCATGCGAAGATGGGCCCGGTCGCGTACGCTAGCGAACTCGACATTTGTGCGCTTGGGGAACATGGGATGGGTTTCGATGCGCGGTCCAAGGCTTGCCACCGGCGCTGCGTCTGCATCGTCTACGAACAGCACGCAATGTGGATTGCCAACCGAGACCGCCGACACCATGAGCGATTCGCCGTCGACATTCAGTGCAAAACGGTTGGTGTCGGCGGGGCGGGCGAGCGGTACCTTGTCCCACATCAAGTTCGGAGCACCCATGTCCACGGTAATCATACCGTTGCCGGCGTCGGTGCAGATCAGCAGCCCGCCTAGCGTGTCGATACGGACGGTGTCGTGATCCTTTTCCTCCATGAGCAAGCGCGCCACGCAGCGCGCGGCATTCCCGCAGGATTCCACCTCGCCGCCGTCGCCATTGAAAATGCGCATGACCACGTCGGCGTCGTTCACGCCCTGTTCGATCACGATCACCTGATCGCAGCCGACGCCGCGCCGGCGATCGGCGATAGCGCGCGCTGCAGTCGCGTCGAGCGCAAGTCCTTGCTTTCGTGCGTCGAACACGACGAAATCGTTGCCTAGGCCGTGCATTTTAAGAAACGGTGTCATGACGGGCCTATATAGGCCGTGACTTCCTCCGTCACCAGTGCTGGGTTGACCTTTTGGCGGCGTTTCCGGTCAAACTTCGCGCTTTTGGGGAGGTCCGGATGCGCCGTTTCACCCTGCTGTTGCTGGGACTGCTCATTGCCACCGCCGCGACCGCGGCCGATATGGGAAAGATCGTGGACGATCCTTATCTTTGGCTGGAAGACATTCACGGCGCCAAGCCGATGGAATGGGTACATGAGCAAAACGCCCGTTCTGTGGCCGCGCTCAAGGCCGACCCTAGCTATCAGAAGAATTACGATTCCATTCTCAGCGTACTGGACGCGACCGACCGTATTCCATATGGCAGTCTCAACCATCAATACGTCTTCAATTTCTGGCAGGACGCGGAGCATCCCAAAGGCGTGTGGCGGCGCACGACCATCGCCGATTACGCTAACGCTAATCCACATTGGGAGATTTTGCTCGACCTCGACAAGCTCGCCGCCGAGGAAAAGGAAAACTGGGTATGGAAGGGCGCGGATTGCACGCCCACGCTTACCCGCTGTCTGGTGAATCTCTCGCGTGGCGGCGGCGATGCGGTCGTGGTGCGGGAGTTCGATCTGGCGGGCAAGAACTTCGCGAAGGACGGTTTTACGCTGACCGAAGCAAAATCGGATGTCGCGTTTCTCGACGACAATACCGTGTTCTTCGGCACGGATTTCGGAGCGGGTTCGCTGACGACCTCAGGTTATCCGCGCATCGTCAAGCTTTGGCATCGCGGCGGGGCGATCTCGGACGCCAAGACCGTGATGGAAGGCAAGGTGACAGACGTCGCGATCGCCGCCCAGATTCTGCGCGATGGTGACAAAAGCGTGCCCATCATCGTGCGGGCGCCGAGCTTCTTCGAATCCGAATATTATTTGGTTGGTACAGATGGTGGTTGGTGGAAACTACCCGTGCCGCTCTCCGCTCAGCTTCAAGGCCTTCACGATGGACAATTGCTGTTCACGCTGCGAGAGGACTGGTCGCCGAACGGCAAGCACATCGGCAAGGGATCCTTGATCGCTTTCGCGCTCAAGGACGCCACAGCCGACAAGTTGCCGCCCGTCGACGTGCTGTACGCGCTCGGACGCCGCTCGTCCATCGAGAGTGTGGCCACCGGCCGTGATGCCGTTTATGTTTCGATCTACGATAATGTCGTGGGTGCTATCCACGCCTTCCGGTATGCGGATGGCAAGTGGACAGACAAGAAACTCGACCTGCCGCCGGGCGGCTCGACGAGCATCATTTCGGCCAACGATAGCGGTCCGGAAGCTTATTTCGGTTTCGAAAGCTTCCTCAAACCGCCTACGCTCTATGCCGACGGCGGCGACGACCGGCCGGTTGAGATCAAATCGCTGCCGGCGCGCTTCGACGCTTCGGGGCTCGAGACTACACAATACGAAGCAACCGCCAAGGACGGCACGAAAGTGCCTTATTTCGTGGTCCGTGCGAAAAGCGCCAAGGGGCCGCGGCCGACGATACTATATGGCTATGGCGGTTTCGAGATTTCCCTCACGCCGTCCTATTCGGCGAACATGGGCATGCTGTGGCTGACCAAGGGCGGTACCTATGTGCTTGCCAACATCCGTGGCGGCGGCGAGTTCGGACCCGCTTGGCACGAAGCGGCGCTGAAATACCATCGCCAGCGCGCCTTTGACGATTTCGCCGCGGTGGCGGCCGATATTGAGAAGCGCGGTATCACCACGCCTGCGCAACTCGGTATCATGGGCGGCTCAAACGGTGGGCTTCTGGTTTCCACGGTGATGACCCAGCATCCTGAATTGCTCGGCGCCGTCGTCTGCCAGGTACCGCTGATTGACATGATCCGCTACACCCATATCGGGGCAGGCGCCTCGTGGATCGCAGAATATGGTGATCCCGCCGATCCCAGGATGGCGGCTTATATCCGTACCTATTCCCCGTATCAGAATGTCAGCGTGAAGAAGAAATATCCACCGGTGTTCTTCGTCACCGCCACCAGTGACGATCGCGTCACGCCGGTGCATGCGCGCAAGATGGCGGCGAAGATGGAGGCGCAGGGCCACAGTGTGATGTTTTACGAGAACACTGACGGCGGCCATGCAGCCGCGGCCAACCATAAGCAGGCGGCCGAGATGTGGGCGCTGAGTTTCGTCTATCTGGCGCGTGAACTTGAGTTGTAAATCTCTCGTGATGTGTCCGCTTCACGGCTTGACCCGCGGGCTTCGGGTCGCCCACAAAACGTGGCCGATAGAAGTAGGAGGCGCGATTGCGTAAACTCGTGGTGGCCGTCGCGTTGGCGGCATGCGCGTGGCAGGCGGCGAATGCCGCGCCGGCCGACAACGATCCCTATCTGTGGTTGTCGGACATCCACGGCGCCAAGGCACTCGACTGGGTGAAACAGCAGAACGCCAAGAGTGACGCGGCTCTCAAGAGTGATCCGATCTATATCAAGGACCGCACCGCCATTCTCTCTGTGCTGAATGCCAACGATCGCATTCCGGAGGGCACGCTTGATCATCAATGGGTGTTCAATTTTTGGCAGGACGCGGGACATGTGCGCGGCGTCTGGCGGCGCACCACCATCGCCGATTACGCGAGCAAGAATCCGCATTGGCAGGTGCTGCTGGACGTCGACAAGCTCGATAAGGATACGCACAAGGATTGGGTGTGGAAGGGCGCGGACTGCACGCCGAGCTTCGATCGTTGCCTGGTCAGCCTTTCGCCGGGTGGCGGTGATGCGGTAGCAATCCGTGAATTCGACCCCAAGACGGGCAAGTTCTTGGACGACGGTTTCGCGCTGTCGGTAGCCAAGTCGACAGCCCGTTATATCGACGACAATACGGTTCTGTTCGCCACCGATTTCGGACCCGGGACGATGACGCCGTCATCCTATCCGCGCATCGTCAAGCTGTGGCATCGCGGCACGCCGCTCTCCGCGGCAAAGACAGTGTTCACCGGCCAGCCGAATGACATGTCGGCCGGCCCGCAAGTTTTTCATGGACCATACGGAACGGTCGCGCTGATCGTGCGCCGCCCCAGCTTCTTCAAGGCCGACTATTTCTACGTACGTTCCGACGGTACGACACTGAAACTGCCCCTGCCGGAAGACGCCCAATTGCACGGTGTTACGGATGGTTTGCTGATCGCAACCCTGCAGAGTGCCTGGACACCGCCGAGCGGCAAGCCGATCCCGCAAGGTGCATTGATCGCTTTTCGGGTCCTGGATTTCACGCGCACCGGTAAAATCCCACCAGTTTCGGTGCTCTACGCACCCGGTCCGCATTCAATGATTGATGAGGTGACACCCGGCGAGCATGTGGTCTTTGCCTCGATCTATAACGACGTCAAAGGCTCTGTCCACGCATTCCGCTTTTCTGACTTCAAATGGAGCGACACCGAACTCGCTCTGCCAAAAGATGGCTCAACGCGCATCGTTTCGGCCAACGATTGGGGGCCGGAAGCTTATTTCACCTACCAAAGCTTCCTCGTGCCGCCGACTCTTTACGCATATGACGGCCGTTCGGTGCCGCAATCGATCAAGGAACAGCCGGTCCGCTTCGATGCCAGTGGCATTACCGTCGACCAGTATTGGGTGACGTCGAAAGACGGCACCAAGGTGCCCTATTTCCTGATCCGCCCGAAAGGCGCGAAGGGCGCGGTTCCCACGATCCTCTACAGTTATGGCGGCTTCCAGCTGTCGTTGACTCCTTGGTATTGGAACGACGGGCATATGCCGCTCGACACCGGGCAAACATGGCTTATGAAAGGCGGCGCCATTGCGGTCGCCAATATCCGTGGTGGTGGCGAATTCGGCCCTGCCTGGCATCTGGCGGCGCTGAAATATCATCGTCAGCGCGCCTATGACGACTTCGAGGCCGTGGCGTCCGACATCGAACATCGCGGACTGTCCACACCCAAACAACTCGGCATCGTTGGGGCATCAAACGGCGGCTTGCTCGTTACCACCGTGATGACGGAGCGGCCGGATCTGTTCGCCGCCGTGGTCTGCCAGCGGCCTTTGATCGACATGCTGCGCTATACGCGCTTCGGTGCTGGCGCCTCCTGGATCGGTGAATATGGCGATCCTGCCGATCCGAAGATGGCGGCCTATATCCGCACCTATTCGCCCTACCAGAACGTCAAGGCAAACGTCACCTATCCGCCAATCCTCTTCATCACCGAGACAAGCGATGATCGCGTCACGCCTGTATTCGCGCGTATGATGGCGGCGAAGATGGAGGCGCAGGGCCACGACGTGTTGTTCAACGAGGCGGCAGAAGGCGGCCACGGACCGGGTTCGACGCACGCGGAAGAAGCAGACTATTGGGCGATGTCCTTCGCCTTTTTGTCGCGACATCTCGGACTGGGGAAGTAGCGGGGCTCACGCCATCATATCGAGCAGGGCGCCAGTGGTCTTGTCCGCCATCTTGAACACCGCAAGATTAGCGCGATAGGCCAGAGAATCCGTGGTCATGCCGACCACAGCTGTCGCGAGGTCGCCGGACGGTGCAAGCGTCGTGTTCGATGCCTGTACGACCTTCGTTGCATCGATGGCGAAACGGGCGGCGCTGGCGCGGAGGCCTGCCGCGGCGATGCTCATGGCAGCATTCATGAGGTTGTTGTAGCCGCAAGCTCTTTGCAGAACGCGAAAATCGGCGCGTCGATTCGATGCAAATCTAATGAAAATTAGCGCCATAACACCCCTTTGCCCGTTAAGAGAGGAGGCGAAGCGACGGCCGTTATGGTTTATACTGGCCGCATGTCGCGCTCCACAGCACTCGCTATCGCCGCCGTCTTGACGCTCCTTGTTGTAGGGGTATTTGGCTATTGGGCGATTGGTGGCCTTATCCACCCTCCCACAGTGGTGGAAGAGCCGCTGTCCCACATCACGCGCTCGGTTGCGGCTATTGAAGTGCCGCCTGGTTGGACGCAGATCGACACCAAACAAGGCTTCAGCTTTTATGCTCCTCCGGGGACGCAGTTCCACCAGCTTCCGGGCACGGATTCGTTCCTTGGCGAGATCACCGGCCAGACTTTCGTCCTGCAGTACGATTTCGGTTTCTATTCGAACGATCTCAGCGATGCCGAGAACAATCCGGACTATTCGGAGAAGACGATGTCCGTCGATGGGCGCAACGGCGTTGTCAGGCAGGCGACGTTGCAGGAAGCCGAAGGCTGGCCGTATTTCATCGGCCTTTACGTCCAGCAGGCGGTTTTTCATGCCGCATATCCCGGTCGCTGGGCCGCGCTGGAGATGCACGGAACGGTTGCCAGCCCCGAGGGCCGGGCGACGGTCGAGCAAATCTTCCAAACGATCCGTTTCGACAAACCGGTGGTAAAAAATAGCAAGTAAGCGCGGCGATTTGACTTGCCCAGCGCACCATCCTAAAACCCGGCCGCTTCCGGAAAGACCTTAGGCCTTTCCGGTCCCGGGCCCGGCGCCTGGGATCGCCCCCAGGCAGCGCAGGTGCGCCCCCTGGGGCGTTACTGCTTTGGGTATCGAGACGATGTTCGACTCTTTGCAATCCCGCCTAGGCGGTGTGTTCGATAAGCTCCGCGGCCGCGGAGCGTTGTCGGAGTCTGACGTCGATGCGGCGCTAGCTGAAGTTCGTACTGCCCTGCTGGAAGCCGACGTTGCTCTTTCCGTCGTCGACGATTTCATCGCCAAGGTTCGTCCCAAGGCCATTGGCGAGACAGTGATACGCTCGGTCCAGCCTGGTCAGCAGGTGGTCAAGATCGTCCATGATCAGCTGGTTGAGACGCTGGGCAGCGACAACGCCGCGCTGAACCTTGGTTCGCCGCCCGCGCCGATTTTGATGGTCGGTCTACAGGGTTCCGGTAAGACCACATCGTCCGCTAAACTGGCGCTGCTGCTGCAGACCAAAGATAAAAAGCGCGTGCTGATGGCCTCGCTTGACGTCAATCGTCCCGCCGCCATGGAGCAGCTGAAAATTCTCGGCGAACAGGCGGGCGTTGCAACGCTGCCGATCGTCGCCAACCAGATGCCACTCGATATCGCCAAGCGCGCGATGGCAGCTGCCCGTGTCGGCGGTTACGATGTGGTGATCCTCGATACCGCTGGTCGCCAGCACGTCGACGAGCAATTGATGGCCGAAGTCGCTCATGTGCGCGATGCCGTTAAGCCGCATGAGACGCTGCTGGTCGCCGACAGTCTGACCGGCCAGGATGCGGTCAACATCGCCAAGGCGTTTAACGAGCGTGTGCCGCTCTCGGGCATCATTCTGACGCGTGCCGATGGCGATGCACGTGGCGGCGCGGCATTGTCGATGCGCGCCGTAACCGGTGCGCCGATCAAATTCCTCGGCATGGGTGAAAAGCTCGAGGCGCTGGAAGCCTTCCATCCGGCTCGTGTGGCAGCGCGCATCCTCGACATGGGCGACGTGGTCTCGCTGGTCGAGAAAGCCTCGGAAACGCTCGACAAGGAAAAGGCCGAGAAACTCGCAGCCAAGATGAAGAAGGGATCGTTCGATATGGACGATCTCGCCGAGCAGTTGCGCCAGATGAAGAAGCTCGGCGGCATGCAGGGCGTGCTCGCCATGCTTCCCGGTGTCGGCAAGATCAAGAACCAGCTCGACGCCGCCGGCCTCGACGATAAGATCCTCACTCATCAGGAAGCAATCATCTCGTCGATGACCAAGAAGGAACGCGTCGACCCCGACGTTATCAACGGTTCGCGGCGCAAGCGGATCGCCGCCGGCGCCGGTGTTGAGGTCAGCGACGTCAACAAGCTTCTCAAGATGCACCGCCAGATGTCCGATGTTCTGAAAAAGGTCGGCAAGGGTGGACGCGGTAATCCGCTCGCCGGAATGATGGGCGGCGGCATGCCAGGATTGCCGCCGGGAATCTTCCCCGGTCGCAGATAGTTCAACACTTCGAAAAAGGAAACTCGACATGGCTTTGAAAATCAGACTGGCGCGCGGCGGTACCAAGAAGCGCCCGCATTATGCGATCGTCATCGCGGATTCACGCAGCCCACGCGACGGCCGCTTCATCGAGAAGATCGGCTTCTACAACCCGCTGCTGCCCAAGGATCACGCGGACCGCATCAAGCTTGACGTTGAGAAGGCCAAGGAATGGCTGAAGAAGGGCGCCACCGCGTCGGACCGCGTGCATCGCTTCCTGGCCAATGCTGGCGTGCTCAAGCCGTTGGTGCGGAACAATCCCGAGAAGGCCAAACCGAAGAAGAAGGCACAGGAACGTGCTGCTGCTGCGGCCAAAGCTGCCGCGCCTGCGGACGCGTCGTAAGAACGGACGATGCCCCGCGACGTGCTCCTCGCCGCGATCGTTGGCGCACATGGGCTCAAGGGCGAAGTGCGGTTGAAAACCTTCACCGAGACGCCTGGGAACCTTGGCGCTTACGGTCCGTTGCATGCAGCCGACGGACGCGTCTTCACGCTCACCGGCCAGCGCGCCGGCAAGGACGGCGAAGCTGTCGCATCGTTCCGGGAGGTCGCCGATCGCAATGCCGCCGAGGCTCTGAGGGGGGTTGAGCTCTTTGTTGCGCGCGCCGCACTGCCCCCGGCTGGCGCCGAAGAGTTCTATCACGCCGATCTCGTGGGTCTTGCGGCGGAAGACGTGCTCGGCCGTCACATCGGAAAAGTCGCCGCCGTGTATAATTATGGTGCAAGCGATGTGCTGACCATCCTGCGCGACGACGGCGCCGAAGTGCTTATCGCGTTCACGCGCGAAAACGTGCCTGAGATCGACGTGAAAGCCGGCCGTCTTGTCGTCGCCGTGCCTGAAGAAGTGGAAGCCGGCGACAGAGGCAGCGTGGAATGAGCGAACTTTCCTATCGGTTTGCCGAAGAAGCGGATCTTCCTGTTATGGTGGAATTGCTGGCAGACGACGACATTTCGGGGCACCGCGAGCAAAACGGGTCGCAGATTTTGCCCGAATACGCCAAGGCGTTTGCCGAGATGATGCGTATGCCCTTCAATCATATGCTACTCGCCGAAAGTGGCGGCGAAGTCGTCGGCGTGTTGCAGCTTGTCTTTATCCCTGGACTGTCACGCCGCGGTGCCATGCGTGCGATCATCGAAGGCGTGCGCGTGAAATCCACGGTGCGCGGGCACGGCATTGGCTCGGCGCTTATCGGGCGCGCGGTGGACGAGGCAAAACGCGCCGGGTGCAAGCTCGTGCAGTTGACATCCGACAAGCGCCGCCCTCGGGCGCATCTGTTCTATCGCCGTCTCGGCTTCCAGCAGAGCCATGAGGGCTTCAAGCTCGAGCTGTGAACAGACCCAGGTTCGTCAACGGCGCCTATGGGCCATTGTGCGTAACTATCTTTTCCTGTGGGAAGGGAAGAATTCACATCCGTCGCGCAACGTTCACTGTCGCTCAAAGATAAGTCGGAAGCGCGCAATATATTGATTCTATTTACTTATTTATTTATGACGCGTCGTGCCATCGGTGCCGCGCACTCGCCGTCTGAGTGTATCCGAATAACTAGGCTCTACGGCAACGGGTGGTTAACACCGTCAGGCTATCCTGCGGCTCTGGGGAAGCTGCATAGATGCGCGACACTGGTTACTAGGACTTCTGTCTTATGTCACATACGAGAATAAATCTACGCAACGTCACAAGTCTGCTGGTCGATAGTGATGCGTATACGCGCGGCCTCGTCGCGCAGATGCTCCGTGGCTTCGGAATGGAGCCGCCGGCACTTGCCGACACGGGCGCCGCGGCGAAGAATTTTCTCAAGCACCAATGTCCGGATTTGTGCATCGTGGAAGCGGTGCTTCCGGACATGACAAGTGCAGATCTGATTCGCTGGGTTCGCAGGCTAAAGGGGCCGATCCGCTTCGTCCCGACCATTGTGCTGACGGGTTATACGCAGCTGCGAATGATTTCCGCCGCTCGTGATGGTGGCGCGAACATCATCGTCAAGAAGCCGACGTCGCCCAAAGCTCTCTTTGATCACTTGGTGTGGATCGCGCGTGTCTCGCGTCCCTTCATTGAGTCGGACAAATACATCGGGCCGGATCGTCGTTTCCGGACCATCGATCCGCCCGATGGCAAATTCAAACGCGATTCCGACGATCCAGTGCCGGAAAGCGACGGCGAAGATGCAGAATCTCAGGAGTCGACCGTGTCACACTTACCCAAATGGGTGGCCTAATGAAGATGGTTCATTTTCCGACGACTCGCTTTTCGGAGCTCGCGGCCCGCGCCGGAGGCGTCACGGGTACCGCCGCCGTTGAGGGAGCGTTGAAGAATCTCGAGTCATCGCGGGCGGAGAGCGACAGCGTGATCGCCAAGGCTATCGCGACTATCGAAGCGATTGTCTATGCCCCTCACGTCAACAATTGCCTGACGGAAGAGGAGATGTGCGCCATCCTGCGCCACGCTGATCAGATCGTCACACTTGCCGGCACGTTCTGCTACGACCGCCTCGACATGGCGACGCGCAGCCTGTGCGACCTTACCGATGGACTGTTGCGTGCAAAGTTGTTTTACGCCGCGCCAGTTGTCGTGCTCGTGAAGGCTGTCAGATTGATGGCGCCCGGTGGAGCAGAGGTATCGCAGGAGGAAGCGGACAAGGTTTTCGCGGGCCTCGAGAAGGTTCTTTCGCATTTCCAGTTCAGCTCACTTTCGAGCGTTCCCGATTGCCAGAATGCAGAGGACACGAAACTGGATGCTGGCTGACGCCGCTGATCGCGGCGCTGCTGTCGTTTGGTAACGGTAAAATGGAGCTCTGATGGCGGAAATTGGTTCGATTATGGGAGAAAACCTGGAAGCGGCCGTCCCCCGTGACGAACTCGAAGCCACCATCCGTGCCCACGAACTTTTTATCGCGAACAAGTCTGGCGGACGGCGTGCGAAATTCTTCACGCGCAATCTCGCCGGCGCTGATCTCTCCAATCGCACCCTTTCGGAAGCGGACTTCTCGGGGGCGGTGCTGTACGGTGCCAATCTGCGATTTGCCGACCTACGGCGCGCCAACATGTATTGTGCAGACCTGCGTAACGTTGACGGGCGCTGCAGCAATTTCAGTCACGCGGATATGCGCGGCGCCACGCTGAATGGCAGCAATCTGTCGCAAGCCATCCTCGATCATGCTGACTTTCGCGGCGGTCGGTTGGCGCGGCAGGGATTGTGGGGGAAGGAAGAGGTCATTGATCGGAACGGCGCCGCTTCTGGCGTGAATTTCAGCTTCTGCTCTTTGCGCGGTGCTTCGTTCGAAGGCGCGAATCTCAGCGGCGCTAACTTCAGCGGCGCGGTTATCCAGGCGACCAAATTCAAGGGCGCGCGCCTCGGTGATGCGACCTTTGAAGGTGCGGTGCTTACCGAGGTCGATATGAGCGAACTCGCGGTGCCGGCATCGGCGCTCAAGAACTGCGTGCTTCCACCCTCTCCCGAAGTCCTGGCTGAAGCGCCTCATCTGCTTGCCAAACTTCAAGCCCATCAGCGTTGGGTCGACACGGATGCACGCGCCGGAACCAGCGCCATCTTCGACGGTAAGGATCTGCGCCCGCTTGCAGATGTGATCGGCCGCTTTAAGCTAACGGCGATCGCGGCGCGGCGCGTCATCGCGGTAGGCGTTGATTTCTCCTGCACCGAGCTTCAGGGTGCCGATTTCGAAGGTGCCGACCTCAGAGGCGCGAGTTTCGAAAGCGCAGATCTGCGCGGGGCGAATTTCCGTAATGCATGCCTGCACCACGCGAAATTCATCGCCGCCGACCTGCGGACGCTTCAGCTGCACGGTGGCGGTCTGCGCCCGTGCGATTTTACGGGCGCGGCGCTCAGTGATGGGCAGATCGCCGACGCTATCGTCGACTAGGAACGCATCCGGGCGACGGATGCCCTGAACGGCGATCCGATTTCTGCTATGGTCCTTTGCACGTCTCCGCCGGGGGGCGAAATCGGCGAAGCCGAATTCCGGGAAGGATCATGTCCGACAAACCTGCTACGTCCTGGAAGGCCACTGTCCTGACGCTGTTTCCCGCGATGTTCCCGGGCGCGTTGGGCATGTCGCTCTTGGGCAAGGCGTTGGATAAAGAACTCTGGTCGCTTGAGGTGCGAGACATCCGCGGTCACGGTCTCGGCAAGCACCGCACTGTCGACGATACGCCGGCGGGCGGCGGTCCCGGTATGGTGATGCGCGCCGACGTGGCGGCTGCCGCCATCGATGCGGTCGAACGCGTTGGCCGTCCGTTGATCTATCTCACGCCGCGCGGTGTGCCGCTGACCCAGGCGCGGGTGAAGGCGCTGGCCGAAGGGCCCGGTGCCGTCCTGCTCTGCGGCCGATTCGAAGGGCTGGACGAGCGGGTCATCGCAGCGCGGAATGTGGAAGAGGTCTCCATCGGTGACTTCGTTTTGGCGGGGGGCGAGATCGCCGCCCAGGCCCTGATCGAAGCCACCGTCCGGCTCCTGCCCGGCGTCCTGGGCGACGCTGCCTCGCCGGCCGAGGAAAGCTTCAGCGTTGGGCTACTGGAATACCCGCAATTCACCCGCCCCCAGAGCTTCGAGGGACGGGACATCCCGCAGGTTCTAACCAACGGAAATCACAGAGAAATTACGAAATGGCGGCATGCTGAGGCCGAGCGGTTGACGCGGGTGCGGCGCCCCGACCTTTGGACCCTCTATGAAAAGGACAAAGGCTAGGTTATACGGCCCCTCCTTTTGACATTCGCGCGCCTACGGAGACCCAAATGAACCTGCTGCAACAGCTCGAAGTTGAGCAAATGAAGGCTCTGCGCGCGACGGCCCACCCCGAGTTTCGCCCTGGCGATACGTTGAAGGTCAATGTGAAGGTGGTTGACGTCAGCTTTGACGAAAAGACCAAGCAGCAGAAGACCCGCGAGCGCCTGCAGGCCTTTGAAGGCGTCTGCATTGCGCGCCAGGGCGAAGGCTTGAACGAGAGCTTCACGGTGCGCAAGATTTCTTACGGCGAAGGCGTGGAGCGCGTCTTCCCGGTCTACTCGCCGCTGGTCGATTCCGTGACCGTCGTCCGCAAGGGTCGCGTTCGCCGCGCCAAGCTCTATTATCTGCGTGGCCGCCGCGGCAAGTCGGCCCGTATCGCCGAGCGCCAGGACAACGAAAGCGCCGCCGTCGTCGAGAAGTCCTGACGCACGTTATTTGTTGAACGTCGCCGGGGCGCGTCAATGCCGCGTCGCGTGTCGGGAACTCTGCTTTTCCAGTTTCGACCAGTAATGCCGGTTTGCCCGGACGCGTGCTTTGTGCATCTTGCAGATGAACGTGGCACGCTCGTAAATTGTCGAATCCTCCGACATGTCGTAATTGCAGCCGCTGCACCATGAGCAACCGCTGGCGACGTCGCACGACAGGCATTCCTCCGGGCTTTGCGACCGGCGTGTCATGGCGAGGAAAGGACGCAGCCTGTTCTTGTCGATCCCGTCGAAGCAATTGCCGATCGCTCGACCCAACTGGTGTGTTAGTGAATAGGGCGCGAAACGGACGCAGGGATAGAAAATCCCGTCGCCATCCACCGCCAGCATCTTGCCCGCGCCGCACCAATTCCTGTCGTCCTCTGGACTGAGAGATTGGCCGATGTTCCGGCTGAACAGGGAACAGGAATGGCTGTCGGCGAGACCGTGGTCGATGACGTAGTCGGCCAACTCGACCAGCTGCTTTTCAAACAGGGTATCGTCGCCGGGTTGCCAGACATCCTCATTCACGACGTTCATATTGACGGTTTTGATGCCTAGCTTGAACAGGTGGACGACGCTTTCCTTGATGTAGGGAATGTCGTCGTGCGAAATTGTTGCCTTGGTCGCCGCGCCGGGGAACTGTTCCAGCCAGAGCGGGATGTTCTTGACCACAGCCTCGTAAGAACCTTTGCCGTTGGGAAAGACGCGCTGCGTATCGTGCTTACGCTTCGTACCGTCGATGCTGATGCCGATGCTCAAGTGCTGTCGGTTCTTGGCGATATAGCGCTGCACCTTGCTCTTGCCGTAAAGCAGGCCGTTGGTGGAGAAGCTGAAGCGGTATCGGTCGAACCACGGATGGCCGGTTTCGTACATTCGCAGCTTTGCATAATCGGAAATGCGATCGATAAGATCGATTTCCAGGAAGGGCTCGCCGCCGATGAAATCCCAGATGACGGCGCTTTCGTCGAATTGTTCGCGTTCGCGCAGCAGATAGTCGATCGTCGCCCTGGCGACGTCGAAGCTCATCTTCTTGTTCTTGTTCTTGTCGGCCAGGTAGCAGTACTTGCAGCGCAGCTGGCAGTCCTCGGTAACGATAAACGTCACCGTCTTGGCACGCCCTTCCTGCCAAGAGGGACGGCGGCGACCCAGTAGGGGTTCCCGAAGCGTTGTTTCCACCATCTGACCTCGCGGTGTTTCCGTTGCTGGCCGCTTCAGGAGCGACCGTCAGTATTTGCTGTCGTTCGTACAGGCGTTCATACAGGTGCCTTCGCAACTGCCTTGGCAGTTTCCCTCGCAGCCCATCATGCAGCTGTCTTTGCATTGGCCGGAACAAGCGCCTTCGCAGTCGTTCAGGCAGTGGGCTGTGCAGCTGTTCAGGCAGCCATTTTCACAGCCGGTGGAGCAATCGGAGGCGCAGCTGGCGGTGCAATTCCCTGAGCAGTCGCCGGTACAGCTGCCCTCGCAATCGCCGCCGCAATCGGCGCGCGCCTGCAGAGGTACGGTCAATCCGAGACCCATCACCGCAAGAGAGGGAATGACTATCGTGCCGGATTTCAGAAAACCACGCCGGTTTAGGTTCTTAGTGGGTTGAGATCGTATATTCATTTTATGTTCTCCGTTCTGCAGAAACGGCTTTGAAGCAAAAACTATCTGCTCGTCTGCTTGCAGGTATCCTGGCAACTGCCTTCGCAGGAGTTGTTGCAGATGGCGTAGCAGGTGTTGGCGCACCCATCGGCACAACTGCCGCCACAGTCGCTGCCGCACTGTGCGGTGCAACTGCCTGTGCAGGCGCCCTGACATCCACCTTCACATAGAGAGTCGCAATCGGCACGTGCCGGCAACGGCGCGGCCAGCGTGAGTCCCAAGATGGCTATAACGGGAATGATCTTGCCCCCTGCCATGAGAACGCCGCGCCGGTTCACGCTCTTTCCAGGGTTCGATCTTTTCGCCATTGAACGTTCCTCCCCCAAGGAATGCCTTCGCTAGCTCGCCTTGCTGCTGCCCGTGCAGGTGTTGTCGCATCCACCGCAGCTGCCCTTGCAGTCGCCCATGCAATCGCCCTTGCAGCTCTCGACGCAGCTGTCGGCGCATTCGGCTTTGCAGGAGCCGAAGCAGTCGGCACGTGCGGGCTGCGACATCGCGGTCATCGCAAGCCCCATCACGGCCAGTGAGGGAATGACCTTGGCCCCTGATTTGAGAAAGCCGCGGCGGTCCATCTTCTTTCCTGGTTCCAGCTTCTTCGTCATGACAGAGTTCCTTTCCCTGTAAGGTCAAATCTGATTTCACTCGCTCTTGCCCTGCCTGTTCAAACTGATCTGGCAGGTGTCGAAGTCGATCGACCATTGCCACCCGGGCTTCCCCTGCCAGCCATACGCCTTGGCCTTGTCGTCCCACCATTTTTGGAATCTGCTTTTCGTTCGCCCCAGATCGGCAATCACCTTTTCGTAGAAAACCTCGTTGTCGAGCAGGCCGCTACCGTTCTGTGACAGGGACTGGATCAGTTCGAGCAGGCCATTCCGGCGCTCGAACAGCGTCTGGATCTCGTCCTTTTCCCGCGGGCTGACCTTGCCCACCACGATCGCCTGCATGCCGGCATTCTGCCCTGTACCCTGACGCCTCACCGGGCTCTTCACATCTTTTCTCTTCTTGACCTGCTTGAGCATCGGCATCCTCACAACATTGGATCGGTGGAGGGATCGGTCGCCCGCAACTGAACACCTAGCGGTGGAGCATCGATACACTCCAACGGGTCGCGATAGTTCAGCTCGGTTATGCGGGGCATCCTTCGGAACGGTTCGGTGGAACCGAGATCGATCAGCATTTGCCGCGATGCCTCACGTTCGAGATGCGCGACGGCGCATTGCTGTTCGGACGGGACATTTAGCTCCAGTGTCGTTTTCTTGTTCAGGAAGATGCAACGTTTGCAATGGAACGCGTCGCAGCGCGTGCACAGCGGCGCACGGACAAACTGGGCGGCGGCTAGGCGTCTGACGACAAGACCCTTCTTGTCGTCAAACGCGCCGACAGAGCTTCTCTCGTCGTCGTAATAGAAAGCCGGACAGAGATAGCACTTGCCGTCCGGCGCAATGGTCAGATGATCCACGCCCGCGCCACAATTGCGCATCGCGCTCAGCATCATCCTGTCGGTTAGGACATTAACCTCGACCGGGTAACCGTCGCGATAGAAGGGAACGAGCGCCGCGCGCATCTTGCGCAATTCTTTCTCGTACGAGACGAAATCGCTCGACGTGAAATCTTCGACGTCGACAAGATGGATGCTCAGCCGTCTGAATTTGCCGAACAGGGCCTCGACGAGGCCGCTGCACTTTTTGAGCGACCGTTTGCCCAGGCGCAGGATGAGGTTGCGGTCCAGGTTGTTGGTCAGTTCCGCGAAGGAAATGCTGTCCTTGGCATCAAGTACCACGACGGCGTCCGGATACCGCCCGTGAAGCTCCCACGGCACGATCTTGGCGTGGTCGACGGTGTCGATCAGGTGTTGGAGCTTTGGCGGAGGCGCTGTCTTTCCTAGCAGGAAGGTCAGGGCGATCTTGTCCTTCCGCGCTCGGCGGATAATCCCCGCCAGTAGCCCTGGGGCCATCCAACGAGGTTCCGCGGCTGCATGGAAATGCGGATTTTCGTAATGGCAGAAAGGAACGGCGCCGTCTTCTAGGATCACCAATGCGTGTTCATTTGGCGTGACCACGTCTTGCCCCGTGCGGCTGACGCGGGCTTCCGCCCCCGTCATTCGTGCCGACACCGGCGCGACATCCGCAAACCCCTGCTGCCACGCGAACCCAAGCACGAATGGCTTACGGTACAGACCCCTTTCCTGCGTCGCAAGAAGAGCAGAAATGAATCAGAAATAAACCCGCAATTTAAAGGCGTAGTAGATAATGAAAATTAGAAACATGTCATACGTTATGTTTGAACGATTCCATATTTCTGTATGCTTTATTGCTCAGCGGCACCAAATTTCATTTTCACATACGTAATCGAACTATGCGTGCTCTTCGCATAACGCCGGCGTCTCTACTGCCGAACAACAAAAGCTTCGACGTCGCCGCGAAGGCGTAACCTTTCGTTGTTGGTGAACAGCCGCGCATGGCGGAAATTCCTTTTCGGCACTTCCATTCGTTCCGGCGCCTATTATTCTCCGCGACCCTCTAAACAGGCGCGAAGTCCGTGGACCGCCATATCGTCCCAGACGAAGTTTTGACTCTGCCCGAGCCACTGGCCGAGGCGGTCGTCGGCGCGCGCGTGCCGGAAAGGCCTTTCGCCTTCATATGGTACCTGGTGAAGACGCATTTCGCGCGCCGCGTCTTGCTGCTGGTGACCATTTCGCTCTTCGCGGCGACGGTCGACGCTTTCGCGCCGCTCGGCTTCTCACATCTGGTAAACGGCGTGCTGAAGGCGCGCTCTCTGCATCTGGCCTTCGCCACGGTGCTGCCCTGGGTGGGAGTGATCGCTGGGCTCTGGCTTGGTGCCGGATTGGCCTATCGCGGCTATGAGGCGATGGACATCGGCACCAGCCCGCGTATGCGCGCCCTGGCACAGAAGTACCTCTTCTCCTATATGCTGGGCCATTCACCCCGATATTTTCAGGATAACTTCGCCGGCAAACTCGGACAAAAGATTAAGCAGGCCGGACAGGCGACTCTCACCATCCTACAGATCATCTGTTTCGAGATGGTGCGGGTGACGGGCTCGGTGATGATGGGCGCGGTGCTGATGTTCTTGGCGCAACCGCTCTATGCCTTGATTCTTGGCGTTTGGACGACACTGTACCTCACCATCGTAATCGCGCTGGCCAAGCGTTGCGTGCGCTTGTCGAAATCCTTCTCCGACGAGGTGTCGACGTCCACCGGGCGGTTGGTGGACGCGATCTCCAATGCCGACCTGATCCGCGCCTTCGCCAAGGCGGCCTATGAGCGCCGCTTTCTCTCGCATTTTCTTGCTGACGAGATGAATGCATCGCGCCGGCTGCGCACTTTCCTCGTCGCCATGCGCGCCTTCATGCATCTGGCGACTACGGTGTTTATGCTGACGCTGGTGCTGGTGACGGCGCATGACTGGTATGCCGGTGCGACCACGGCGGGCACGTTCGTAATGGTCTACCTGCTGGGTAATCAGATCGCCCGTGGGGTGCAGGAACTGTCCTTCAGGATGCTCGACTATTTCGAGCAGGTAGGTACATTGACCGAGGCGTTGGAGCTGGTCAGCCAGCAGCACGAGATCGTCGATGCCGCACATGCCAAGCCGCTGATTGTGAGCAAGGGGGCCATCCGCTTTGAGCATATCCGTTTTGCCCATCTCGACAGCAAGGCGGTGTTCGAGGACCTCAATCTCGACATCAAGGCAGGTGAGAAGGTTGGACTGGTCGGGCCGTCCGGTGCCGGCAAGTCGACGCTGGTAAAGCTGCTGCGCCGGCAATACGAGCCGCAGGCTGGCGCGATTTACGTTGACGACCAGAATATCGCTGACATCAGTTGGGACTCCCTCAACGAGGCCATCGCCGAAGTGCCGCAGTCGCCCGGTGTCTTCCATCGGGCCATTCGCGACAACATCCGCTATGCCCGTGCGGACGCACCGGAAAGCGAAGTCGTACGTGCGGCCAATGACGCCCACGCCCATGACTTCATCCTGTCGCGCGAAGAGGGCTATGGCACCATCGTCGGCGAGCAGGGCATCAAGCTGTCGGGAGGCGAGCGTCAGAGGGTCGCCATCGCCCGCGCTCTCGTGAAGGATGCAAAAATACTGGTGTTGGATGAGGCGACTTCGTCGCTGGATTCCGAATCCGAGCACATGATCCAGGAAGCGCTGTGGACGCTCATGCAGGGGCGCACGGTGATCGCCATCGCCCACCGGCTTTCGACCATCGCCGGTATGGATCGCATTGTCTATCTGGAGAAGGGGCGGATCATTGAGGACGGCCCGCACAAGGAGCTGCTAGCCAAAGGCGGCGCCTATGCGCGCCTGTGGAATCGCCAGATGGGCGGCTTCATTGATGCCGGGTGAGGTATGGACTGATTGATATGCGAGAATTGAACGGCGCGATGCCCTGGCGGCAGCGTGGTGCACCGTAGCTCACGCCGTCCAAAAGGTAGGCGCTTGCTGGTCGTAATGCCGCACCGGCGATGCATCAAAGGTTTAAAATAGAGGCCTTTTCGCAGACCGCATGCCGGCAGACCCCTAATCATCCCCAGAAACCCCTATTTTATCGCACTTTTCCGACCGATACCCATCTTGCTATTGCAGGAAATGCCCTAGAATAGGGCCTCTTTGTGATTCGCAGAGGATAAACCAATGGCAAAAGCCGCCGGCGCAACCGCCGCAAAAGCAAAAGTCGAGACCATCTCCACGCGCCAATTGGCGACACAAATCGCCGCCAAGAATGAGGATATGTCGAACAAGGCAGCCCTCGCGCTGCTGGACGAGGCGATCGGCCTCATCACCAAGCACCTCAAGAAGGGCGCCCGCGTCCGTCTGAATGGGCTTGGCATCCTGGTGGTCAGGAAGCGCGCCGCACGTATGGGCCGCAACCCGGCGACGGGCGAGGCCATAAAGATCAAGGCGAGCAAGAAGGTCGCCTTCCGGGTCGCGAAGGAACTGAAGCAGTCGATTTGATCGTCTGCACAGTTTCGCCTGAGACAAATGAGCCGGACAGGTGCGCGAGCGCCTGTCCGGTTTGTTTTTGAGCGTTCCGTAACTTGCCCAAGCCCCTTGCGCGCGCTACTTAGCGGGCGGCTCCCCCGTTTCGAAAGGACTTAATTATGGCTCGCAAGAAGATTGCGCTCATCGGCGGCGGACAGATTGGCGGCACGCTCGCCCTTCTGATCGCTCTCAAGGAACTCGGCGACGTTGTCCTGTTCGACATTGTAGAGGGGCTGCCACAGGGCAAGACGCTGGACATCTCTCAGGCGGGGCCGGTGGAAGGCTTCAATGCCGTGCTCAAAGGTACCAATTCCTATGCCGATATCGCCGGTTCCGATGTGGTGATCGTCACTGCCGGGGTGCCGCGCAAGCCGGGTATGAGCCGCGACGACCTGCTGGGCATCAATCTCAAGGTGATGGCGGCGGTCGGCGAGGGCATCAAGGCCCACGCGCCGGACGCCTTCGTGGTGTGCATCACCAACCCGCTGGACGCTATGGTCTGGGCGCTGCGCCAGTTCTCCGGCCACAAGCCGGAGAAGATCGTCGGCATGGCCGGCGTGCTCGACAGCGCGCGGTTCCGTCACTTCCTCGCCGAGGAGATGAAGGTCAGCGTGGAAGACGTTTCGGCTTTCGTGCTGGGTGGCCATGGCGACTCGATGGTGCCTGTGCCGCGCTTCTCTACGGTTGCAGGCATTTCGCTCCCGGAGCTGGTCAAGATGGGCTGGATCAAACAGGAGCGCTTGGACCAGATTGTTCAGCGGACCCGCGACGGCGGTGCCGAAATCGTCGGCTTGCTGAAGACCGGTTCGGCGTTCTACGCCCCGGCCTCCTCGGCGATCTCGATGGCGGAAAGCTACCTGAAGGATCAGAGGCGCGTGCTGCCGGTGGCGGCCTATGTCAACGGGCCGTACGGCATCAAGGACCTTTATGTCGGCGTGCCGGCGGTGATCGGTGAAAACGGTGTCGAGCGTGTTGTCGAGCTGCAGCTGACGGAGCCGGAAAAGGCCGCGTTAATGAAGTCGGCCGGTGCGGTCCAGACACTGATCGAGGCGTGCAAGAAGCTGGATCCGAGACTGGGATAATGCCCGCAAAACGCCACAAAGGCCCTGCCTGATGGGATGTGAAACTTGGCAGGACAGGGTCTTGGCGTTGCGTTTGCTACTCGCCGGTCTGATGGTGCTGGCGCCGCTGGCAGCGTCCGCCGCCACGCTGACCGTAAAGGTCGAGAACATCAGCAAAAAAGGCGGCGACTTGCACGTCGCGCTTTACGACCAAGCATCATGGCCGAACGACGACGCCAAACCTGTCGTGGACAGCGTTGCACCGGCGGTTCCGCCTGAGACGACGGTTACCTTCGAGAACGTCACGCCGGGTGTTTATGGCGTGAAGAGCTACCAAGATATCAACCGCAACGGACGGTTCGACCAGACTTGGCTTGGTTTGCCGAAAGAACCCTACGGCTTCTCGCGCGACGCGCGGCCCATCCTCTCCGAACCTGGTTTCGGCAGGACCAAGTTCACCGTGTCCGACGGCGCGAACGAGATCGTGATCCACCTGCAATAGACCCATGCGCTCGGCGAATTGTCGGCTGCGTGCGAATTCTGTAGAGATGGCGGCATGATCCCCCGCCTTGAAACCGAACGGTTGATCCTGCGCGAGTATCGCCCCGAGGACTTCGAGGCTTTTGCCGCCATCATGGCCGACCCCGATGTCACACGCTATCTGCATGGTCAACCGATGGCGCGCTCGGATGCTTGGCGTCTGCTGGCGGGGAGCATCGGGCATTGGACGCTGCGCGGCTACGGCACCTGGGCGGTCGAACGCAAGACCGACGGCGCCTTTATCGGCCGGGTCGGGCTGGTCAATCCGGAAGGCTGGCCGGGGCTCGAAGTCGGTTGGACTCTCGGAAAACCCTATTGGGGAAATGGCTACGCGACGGAGGCTGCCCGCGCCTCGCTCGGCTATGCCTTCCTCACTCAACCGGTCGACCGGATGCTCTCCTGTATTGATCCGCACAACAAGGCATCGCAGGCCGTCGCCCTCAGGTTGGGTGAAAGCAAAGGCCCGCGCCGCGACATCATCATCAGCGGCAAGGCCTATGTCGCCGACATCTGGAGCATCAGCCGCGCCGAATGGCGCGCACAAAACGCATGAATCAAGAAACATCGACAACGCTTTATCGCCATCGGGACTTCGTCGGCTTCCTGCTTGGCCGCTTCTTCATGACCACGGCGATGATGGTGCAGTCCGTCGCCATCGGCTGGCAGATCTATGCGATGGAGCGCACGCCGCTGGCGCTCGGCTTGGTCGGGCTGTGTCAGTTTCTGCCGATGTTCCTGCTCACCCTGCCGGCAGGCGAGCTTTCCGACCGCTTTGATCAGCGCAAGGTGCTGTCTCTGGCGCTGCTGCTGCAAGGACTCTGTGGGGCGATGTTCCTCGCTCTCAGTGTCGCACATGTCGAAAATGCGGCGGCATTCTACGCCGTGCTGGTCCTGTTCGGCGCGGCGCGCGGATTTTCCGCGCCATCGGGCCAGTCGCTGCTCGCCTTCCTGGTACCGCCTGAGCGGCTGGCGCGCTCGATCGCGTTGAATTCCTCGGTGTTCACCACGGCGGTCATCGCTGGCCCTGCGCTTGGCGGCTTTCTCTATGCTCTCGGTCCGTTGGCGACCTATAGCGTCTGCGTTGTGGGTTTCGTCGGCGCCAGCCTCTTCATGCTGACGCTGGGCGGCCGCAGGCGCAGCGGTCCGGTGACGGGCGAGGCGAGCCGGCTGGAGCGCGTCGCGGAAGGCGTGCGTTTTGTGCGCGTACGGCCGGTAGTGTTCGGCGCGATCTCGCTGGACCTGTTCGCCGTTCTGCTGGGCGGCGCCACAGCGCTGCTGCCCGTCTTCGCCAGGGATATCCTGCATGTCGGACCGATCGGTCTTGGCTTCCTGCGCAGCGCCCCGGCCGCTGGTGCCGCAGTGATGGCCCTAGCGCTGGCGCGCCGGCCGATCGAGCGCAAGACCGGCGCGAAAATGTTCGTCGCCGTCGCTATCTTCGGCGTCGCAACCATCATCTTCGGGCTGTCGCAGAATTTCTATCTGTCGATGGCGGCGCTATTCGTGCTGGGCGCTTCCGACATGATCAGCGTCTTCGTGCGGCAGGCGCTCATCACCTACGCCACCCCGGACGAAATGCGCGGCCGCGTCGGCGCCGTCGGCATGCTGTTCATCGGTGCCTCGAATGAGCTGGGAGAGTTCGAATCCGGCATCACGGCGGCGCTGTTCGGAACGATTCCGGCTGTGGTGCTCGGCGGTTTGGGAACGCTTGGCGTCGTGGCGCTCTGGATGAAATTGTTCCCGCCGCTCAGGACGGTCGATCGGTTGACCGACGCCGGGTGATCACCAGCGGTAATTCACGTTTGCATAGATACCGTCCGGCGTCGCCGACAAGTCGCTCGAAAAACCGTTGTGCGGGCGATAGCGCGTCGTAAACAGTTCATTGTAACCGAACGAGATCGCCGCGCTGGTGGCGACATCCCACCAGTGATGTTTCTGGGCGTCGACACGGGACCAGCCGACGAACGTCGCTGCGGCATAAGCCGGGAGGCCGTACTCCCAGCCGTAACGCTGCCATAGGAATTGTGCGGGGGCGAAAGCCAGCGCGCTGGTGTCGGACGGGAACGAATCCCAGTTCGAGCTGCTGTGAGAACACGGCGTCGCGAAGGGCCGGCACTCGCGCACGAAATGCTTCAAACCATAGACCGTGCCCACGGTCAGAAAGGTAGTGGTAACGACCTGCGCCGTACCCGTCAGATCGTCCTTCCACAGCGTGATGCTGCCGGCGACCAGTGGAAGCGCTATGGCCGTAGCGGTGCCCAAGGTCTCCGTGCTGGTGGACGCTTGTGCCGGCACCGCGGTGCAAAGCAGGCCGGCGACCACGATGGCGGAAATTCTGTTCTTCACGGCGCCCTCAATGAGACTTTCGCGACCCTACATAGCATAGGCTCTGGAGGCAATTAAACGCGTGCCGGGAACCGGCGCAGCCTAGGACTATACAAATCGTCAATCCGTCTACCAGCGATAATTGGCGCTGACGAAGACGCCGTCCGGGCTGGCCTGCAGATCCGAATAGAATCCGTAGGGTTTGTGATATCGGGTGGTGATCAGCTCGTTGTAGCCCCAGGAAATCACGGTGCTGGCCAGTCCGTCCCAGATGCGATTCTTCCGCGCCTTGTCCAAAGAATATGGAACGTATTTGGAGACGATGAATGTCGGCAGTCCCCACTCCCAGCCATAACGGCTCCAGAGAAATGACGACGGTGCTGCAGCCAATGCGGACGTCGTTGACGGGAAGGAATCCCAGCCGGTGCTGTGATCAAGCGGATTCTGGTAGGGGCGCCGTTCGCGCACGAGCTGCTTGAGGCCATACGCTGTACCCACCGAGAGCGCCGTCACGACTGTCAGCTGCGCCAGCCCCGTCCAGTCGCGCTTCCACACTGTGACGCCCACCGCAAAGGCCGGCACGGCATAGGAGACGATCTTGCCGCTTTCGGCCGATTGGGCGTTGGCTGACGACGTAAAGGAAAGAACGAGCGCAAGCAGACATACTGACAGCGTGCTTTTGCTCATGCTGGCCCCCAGAAATACGGCGAATAGTCAGACTATATCGACATTTGATAGGCGCGCAATCGCGCTCGATTTCGTGCAATATGACAAAATCACAATGAACGGGGTGGACGTGAATCAAAAGGCATTGAAAGGTTGGACCTCGACGCAGATACATGTCGTGGTCGCAAGTTATCTGGGCTGGACGCTGGATGCGTTCGACTTCTTCCTTCTTGTTTTCGTCATCAAGGACGTTGCAGCCGCTTTCACGACCACGGTGACCTCGGTTGCCTGGGCGATCACACTGACTTTGGCGTTGCGTCCGGTCGGCGCGTTCATCTTCGGCCGACTGGCCGACCGCTACGGACGACAGCCTATCTTGATGCTTGACGTCGCGTTGTACTCGTTGTTTGGATTCGCTACCGCCTTTGCACCCAATCTGACGGTATTCCTGATCATCCGGGCGCTGTTTGGTGTGGCGATGGGCGGCGAGTGGGGCATCGGCGCCTCGCTGACGATGGAAACGGTTCCTCCGGCGGCACGCGGTTTCGTCTCCGGTCTGCTGCAATCGGGCTATCCGACCGGCTATCTGATCGCCTCCGTCGTGTTCGGATTGCTGTATCCGCACATCGGTTGGCGCGGCATGTTCATGGTCGGCGTGCTGCCCGCGCTGCTCATTCTCTACATCCGCAGCAAGGTCCCGGAATCGCCGGCCTTCAAGCACGAGCACGCACGACGCGTCACCGTCATTGGCATCCTGGAAAAGCACTGGAAGCTGGCGCTATACGCCATTCTGCTAATGACCGCGTTCAATTTCTTCAGCCACGGCACGCAGGATCTCTATCCGACATTCCTGCAGAAGCAGCACCATTTTGATCACGGCACGGTGAGCGCCATCGCGGTGATCTACAATATCGGTGCGATCATCGGTGGGCTGACCTTCGGCTCCATCAGCCAAGTATTCGGACGCAGGCGAACGATCATCTTCGCCGCCTTGCTGGCGATCCCGGCGGTGTGGCTGTGGGCCTATTCGGAGACGGCGGTGATGCTGGCGCTGGGCGCCTTCATCGTACAATTCTTCGTACAGGGCGCCTGGGGCGTGGTGCCGGCGCATCTCAACGAATTGTCGCCGCCCGAGGCGCGTGGCACCTTTCCGGGAACCGTGTACCAGCTCGGCAATTTCATCGCTTCGTCAAACGCCGTCATGCAGGCGAAGATCGCAGAAGCCCATGGCAACAATTACGCCTTGGCGCTGGCCGCTGTGGCGATCGCTGCGTCCGTGGCTATCGCGCTGTTAATCGGCTTCGGCCGCGAAGCGAAGGACATCGACATGACGGCTGGTGCACTGCCGAGCGGCTAGCCCTTCAGGAACACATCGACGCGGTCCAGCGGACCGTTGTCGTCGGTTCCACCCATGGCCCGCACGTCGATGCGTTCAGAGGGTACGCCGTCGTCGATCAACAGCTGACGGACGATGAGTGCGCGGCGCAGCGACAGTCGCCGTGTATCCGATGTCTTTTCTCCTTTTGGCCCGGCATAGGCGATCAGCTGTACGCGCGTCGAATCCTGTCCGAGCGCGGCGTCGATCTCCTTCGCAAGATTTTTGGCGACCTCGATGGCGGAACCGTTGGGATCGGTGGCGTTCGCCGCGAACAGAATGCTACCGCGCGGCGAGCCGGTCACGGCTTCGGAAGAACTTCTCATAGCCGGCGTCCGCGCGGGCGGCGGCGCAATGCTGGCCGTGCGCTGCGGTGGCGGCTTGCGTTCGGTTCTGACGGGTGCGGGCTTTGGTGTCGCCGGTTGCGCCATGTCGCCGAGCTCGGACAGGTCCGCTGCAGGGGCGTTGTCGGCGACGGCAGGTGATGCCTGCTGCACCGGTACCTGTCGCACGGGTGCGGGCGCCGTCTCGGCCGCGCGTACCCGCGTGTGCCGTTCCCTTCTTGGCGCTGCTGCGACAGGCGTTTCCGCCCGCTGTTCGGCGACCACGCTGCGATGCCTCGGCGCGCGCAGGACGAGGTGACGTTCTCTGGGTTTGCGCAGTTTGATTGGCTTGTTTGTCTCGCCGGGCTGCAGCAGAGGCGGAAGGACGCGCAAATATTTGCCGCCGGGATAAAGCAGCACCTGCGTGCCGGCAGCCTCCGGATTCACGGTCACATCCTCGCCGGGATACATCTGAGCCAGTGCGGGCGCGGCGGTCGCAAGACAAAGTGCGAGAATGAAAAAATACCGCATCAGCAAGTCCTTCAGATTCGCAACCATAGACGGACCGGCAATGTCCCTCAACCAGCCACGGCCTTACCGGCCTCTTTCAGAATTTTTAGAATCTGGGGGTGCAGCGCCTCGTTGGTCGCGACAATTTGCCTGGCGTCCATCGGTTGGGAGCCGCCACTCATGTCGGTGACGACGCCGCCGGCCTCCCGCACCAGCAAGATGCCGGCCGCCACGTCCCACGGGTTGAGGCCGCGTTCCCAGAAGCCGTCAAAGCGGCCTGCCGCCACGCACGCCAGGTCGAGCGATGCCGCGCCGAAGCGGCGGATGCCGGGGCTCTGGAGCAGCACGGCCTTGAGCTCGGCCAGAAACTCGTCTTGTCCGGGCCGGCCCATGAAGGGCGCCCCAGTGGCGAACAGGGCTTCCTTCATCGATTTGCGGGCGGCGACGCGCAGGCGCTTGTTGTTCAGATAGGCGCCATGGCCCTTCTCGGCCGTGTACATCTCGTCGGTGACGGGATTGTAGACCACGGCCGAAACCAGCTGGCCCTCGCGCTCAAGCGCGATGGAGATACCGAACACCGGAATGCCATGCAGGAAATTCGTCGTGCCATCGATGGGGTCGATGATGAAGCGGTGACTCTTATCGGGGCCGCCGCCTGTACCTGTCTCTTCGGCAAGGATGGCATAACCCGGGCGCGCGCGTGACAATTCCTCGATCAAAATGCGCTCTGTGCGCTCGTCGGCACTGGAGACGAAATCCGCCGGCCCCTTCATTGAGACCTGCAGATTCTCCAGCTCGCCGAAATCGCGGATCAGCGCGCGGCCGGCCTTGCGTGCCGCATTGACCATCACATTCAGGGCGGGAGAGAGATAAGGCATTACATCTCCGCGCGGCGCACGTAGGAGCCGTCTTCGGTGGAAACCACGATCTTGCTGCCGGCTTCGATGAAGGGTGGCACCTGAATTTTTAGGCCGTTCTCCAGTACGGCGCCCTTGTACGACGGCGCCGCCGTGCCGCCGCGCAGAACGGGGTCTGCCTCCGCCACAGTCAGCGTGACATGCGCAGGAATCTGGATGCCGATGGGCTTGCCTTCATAGGTCTGCACCAGGACCTTCATGCCGTCCTGCAGAAACTGTGCCTGTTCGCCGACGAACTCGCGCTGCAATTCGATCTGCTCGTAGGTTTCGATGTCCATGAAGGTCAGCATGTCGTCGGTGGCGAAAAGGAACTGGTAGTCCTTCTTCTCCAGATAGATTTCATCGACGCTGGCGTCCGAACGGAAGCGCTCGTTCAGCTTCGTGCCGTTGATGATGTTCTTGAGTTCGACCTGGTTATAGGCGCCGCCCTTGCCGGGCTTGACCGCCTGTGTCTTCATCGCGATCCACAAGCCGCCATTGTGCTCGATGAGCGTACCCGGGCGGATTTCGTTTCCAGCGATCTTGGACATGGCGTGCGCGCTCCTTGGCGCGGGAAAAAGGCGTCGGTCGATGAGAAAGAGCGGGCGCCTTCTATCAGCCCCGCTCACGCAGGTCAAAACGGCTTGGTAAAGGCCTCTTTCGCCGGTCAGGCGGCCGCCAGGCTCTTGCCCTTGGAACCCAGGTCCGCGATGGCTTCTTCCAGCCGCGCCACGACGCCGAGCTCGCCCACACGCAGCCATTTGCGCGGGTCATAAGTCGACTTGTAAGGCTTCGCGTTGTCGGGATCGACCTGGTATTTGAAGGCCCGCGGGTTGGCCTCCATGTTGCCTGCAATGGCGTGGGCGAAGGCGAACTGCATGTCGGTGTCGATGTTCATTTTGAATACGCCGTAGCTCACCGCTTCCTGGATCAGATGTGTCGCCGTACCGGAGCCGCCGTGGAACACCAGGCTGAGCGGCTTGTCGCCGCCGCCGCGCACTTCGGAGATCAGCTTCTGCGAGTTCTTCAGAATTTCCGGGCGCAACTTCACATTGCCGGGCGCATAAACGCCATGCACGTTGCCGAAGGAGGCCGCGACCGTGAAATGGCCGATGTCGTTCAGACGGTCATAGGCGGCAAGGACATCTTTGGGCTGCGTGTACAGATGCGCGTTGTCCGCATCGGCGTCGCCTTCTTTGAGTTCGTGGCCGATGCCGTCCTCTTCGCCGCCGGTGACGCCGAGTTCGATCTCCAGACTCATGCCAAGCGGTGCCAGGCGCTTCAGCACGCGGGCGCATTCGTCGAGGTTCTGCTCCAGCGGCTCGCTCGACAGATCGAGCATGTGCGAGGAGAACAGCGGCTTGCCGGTCTTCTTGAAATGCTCCTCGCTCTTTTCGATGAGGCCTTCGACCCACGGCACCAGCTTACGGTTGGCGTGGTCGGTGTGCATAATGACGCAGACGCCATATTCCGCCGCCAGTAGGTGCACGTGCTGCGCCGCCGAGGTGGCGCCGAGCACGCGGGCACGATGCGCATCGGGGGCGCCTTCTCCGGCATAGAACCGCGCGCCGCCGTTCGACAGCTGGATGATAACGTCCGACTTGGCCTTTGCCGCAGTTTCCAGAACCGCGTTCAGGCTGTTGGTCCCGACGATGTTCACGGCCGGCAGTGCATAGCCGCCCTCTTTGCAGGCCGCCAGGAGCGTCAAATATTCTTCGCCGGTCACGACGCCGGGGCGCAATTTCTTGGTCATCTCGTCCTCATCTGCCGAATTGCGACATCGCTTACACTGCCCCCTTTTCCCCGTCAAAAGGTCATAAGGTTGCGGATGGATCGCCTTTGGCTGGAAGCGGATGAGAAGGCCTAAAATAGCGCGTTGAAAGCCTTTACAGCCACCTCTGGGCCGCCCGGATGGTCCCAGACGCCTGCAGAGACCGCCAGGAAATCCGCCCCTGCCTCGACCAGCGGTTTGGCGTTGTCGATCCTGATCCCGCCGATGGCCACACAGGGGACAACCATCAAGTCTGACCACCATGTGAGAAGATCGAGGCCTGCCTGCGTTTTCGCCGCTTTGGTCTGGGTCGGGAAAAAAGCACCGAAGGCGACATAGTCCGCGCCAGCCTCGCCGGCCTCGATCGCCAGATGGCGGGAGTCGTGACAGGTGACGCCCACGATGCGGTCCGGCCCCAGGACGGCCCGTGCCTCGGCGTAAGAGGCGTCCTCTTGGCCGACATGTACGCCGTCGCAGCCCAGCCGCTTGGCCAGGTCCGGCCGGTCGTTGACGATGAAGGCGACGTCCGCCTTCTGTGCAATGGGCATCAGGATTTCCGTCGCCTGGACGATCTCTTCGTCGGGCACATCCTTCAGCCGCAATTGCAGCGAAGCGACGTCACCGGCGGCGAGTGTGCGCTTCAAGATTTCCGCGAAGTCGTGCAGCTCGAACTTCGGCGGCGTGATCAGGTATAGGCGACAGCGTTCGGTCATGATGTGCTCTGGGCCTCACCCTTCGACAAGCTCGGGGCGACGGAATCCATAAACCCTCATGCTGCGCTTGTCGAAGCATGAGGGTGCGAATTCAATTTTTGTAAATCTCGATCACCTTGTCGAGCAGCGCCAGGGCGCTCGTCTTGTCGCGCTGGAAGGAATTGCGGCCCATGATCGAGCCGTTGCCGCCTCCGGCTTTAATGGCGCGGGCCTCTTCGAGGATTTCCTCCTCGCCCTTCTTGCCGCCGCCGGAGAAGATCACGATGCGCCGTCCGCCGAGCGCCGCCTTCTTGATATGCGCCACGCGGTCGGCGAGGGTGTCAAGCTTGACGTTGGCCTTTCGGTAGAGCTCCGCAATGTCCTTGGCGTCGACGAAACCCGTCGGCAGCTTCACCTTGATGATATGCGCACCAAGCAGCGCTGCAATCTGGGTCGCATAGGCATCGACGTCGATGGCCGTCTCGGCTTCCTTGCTGAGATCTTCGCCGCGCGGATACGACCAGATCACGGTCGGCAGGCCGACGTCCTTCGCCTGGGCGACGAATTCGCGCGCCGTCTCGAACATGTCGTAGGACTTGAGCGAGCCAGGATAGATCGTCAGTCCCACCGCCGTGCAACCCAACCGCAGCGCGTCTTTCACCGACGCGGTGACAGCCTGCGTCTTCGGTCCTTCCTTGGGGTAGAGCAGGTTGGCGCTGTTGACCTTGAGGATCAGCGGCAGCCGTCCGGCAAAGGTCGCGGCGCCGGCTTCGAGCATGCCGAGCGGCGACGCGAAAGCCGACAACCCCGCGTCGATCGCCAGCTGGAAATGATAATGCGGATCGTAGGCTGGCGGATTGGGGACGAAGCAACGATCGGGGCCGTGCTCATACCCTTGGTCTACCGGCAGGATGACAAGCTTGCCGGTGCCGCCCAGACGCCCGTGATAGAGCATGCGGGCCAGATTGGTCTTCACACCGGGATTGTCGCCTTCGTACCAGCTAAGGATTTCCTGGACGGCATCCGTCATACAGTCTCTCCTGTTGCTTGAGCGCTCATTGTCCATAAACACCAAGGGCGGCCTTGCGCCGCCCATCCAGTCTTTGGATGGCCGGGGCGGGCCCGGCCATGGTGACTCGTTTTAGAGCGGGGCTCTAGCCCGTCTATTTTACCATCAACGCTTCGACGCCGGGCAGTTCGAGGCCTTCCAGCCATTCGAGGAAGGCGCCGCCCGCCGTCGAGACGTAGGAAAAGTCGTCGGCCACACCGGCACGATTGAGAGCGGAAACCGTGTCGCCGCCGCCGGCGACGGACAGCAGCTGATCGGCTTTGGTCCGTTCGGCAACGAGCCGCGCTGCAGCGACCGTGCCCTTGTCGAACGGCACCGTCTCGAAAGCGCCCAGCGGACCGTTCCACACCACCGTACGGGTGTTGTGCAGGAACTTGCCGAACTCCTCCACCGTGGCCGGACCGACGTCGAGAATCATCTCGTCCGCCGCGACCTTGTCGACGGCGACCGTACGATGCGGAGCGTTGGCCCTGAACTCTTTCGCCACCACCGCGTCGGTCGGCAGCAGCAGCGCCGTGCCGTGCTCGACCGAGAGCGCAATCACTTTGCGCGCGGTCTCCATATGGTCGGGCTCGTAAAGCGATTTGCCGACAGACTTGCCTTCGGCGGCCAGGAAGGTGTTGGCCATGGCGCCGCCGATCACCAGCGTTTCCACGCGCTTCACCAGATTTTCCAGCAGCGCGATCTTGCTCGACACCTTGGCGCCGCCGACCACCGCCATCAGCGGACGTTCGGGATCGTTCAGCGCCTTTTGCAGATGCGTCAGCTCGGCTTCCATCGAACGTCCTGCCGCGCTGGGCAGCAGATGCGCCACCGCTTCGGTAGAGGCATGCGCGCGATGGGCGCTGGAAAACGCGTCGTTGACATAGATGTCCGCCAGCTTGGCAAGCTTCTTGGCGAATTCGAAGTCGTTCTTTTCTTCCTCGGCGTGAAAGCGCGTGTTCTCGAGCAGAAGCACGTCGCCATTCTTCAGCTTGGCGACGGCCTCTTCGGCGACCGGACCGATGCAGTCGGCGGCGAAGGCGACCGGACGGCCCACCTTGTCCGCCAGCGGCTTTGCCACCGGCCCCAGCGACATGGAGGGCACGACCTTGCCTTTCGGCCGATCGAAATGCGAGCAGACGATGACGCGCGCACCCATTTTCGCGAGTTCGCTGATGGTCGGGGCTTGGCGATCGATGCGCGAGGTGTCGGTGACGACACCGTCTTTCATCGGCACGTTGAGGTCGGCGCGTACGAGGACGCGTTTGCCGGCTACGTCGAGATCGTCAAGAGTGCGGAAGGTGGTCATGGAGCGTGTCCTATGTTCCCACCCTCCCTTTGAGGGCGGGTCGACTTCTATGAGAGCAGACGAAATCGAGCGATAGGCGCCGCCGGTCGGCGGCGCCTATCGTCGAAATCATCAGATGAACTTCGCCATCGCAATGGCGGTATCGACCATGCGGTTGGAGAAGCCCCACTCGTTGTCGTACCAGCTCATGACGCCGACGAGGTTGCCTTCCATCACCTTGGTCTGGTCCGGCATGAACGAGGACGACGCCGGGATGTGATTGAAGTCGCTCGACACCAGCGGGCCGTCGACGATCTCAAGAATGCCCTTGAGCGGACCGGAAGCCGCCGCGGCCTTCATTGCGGCATTCACTTCCTCGACCGTCGTCGTCTTCTTGGTGACGACTTTGAGGTCGACCAGCGAAACATTCGGCGTCGGCACGCGGATGGAAAGACCGTCGAGCTTGCCCTTGAGTTCCGGCAAGACGAGTCCCACTGCCTTGGCGGCGCCGGTGGTCGTCGGGATCATCGACAGCGCGGCGGCACGGCCGCGATAGAGATCCTTGTGCAGCTGATCGAGGGTCGGCTGGTCGTTGGTGTAGGAGTGGATCGTGGTCATGATCCCCTTCTCGACGCCAAAATTGTCGTTCAGCACCTTGGCAACTGGGGCAAGACCGTTGGTCGTGCAGGAAGCGTTGGAGACGACCAGATGTTCCTTGGTCAGCTTGTCGTGGTTGACGCCGTAGACGACGGTGAGGTCGGCGCCGTCGGACGGGGCGGAGACCAGCACGCGCTTGGCGCCGGCGGTGAGATGCGCCACGGCCTTGGCCTTCGCACTGAAGATGCCGGTGCATTCCATCGCGATGTCGACGTCGAGTTCCTTGTGCGGCAGCGTGGCCGGATCCTTGATCGCTGTCACCTTGATCTTGTGACCGGCGACGATCATCACGTCACCTTCGACCGAGACGTTGGCGGGGAAACGTCCGTGTACGGAATCATACCGCAACAGATGTGCGTTGGTGGCCACCGGGCCAAGATCGTTGACGGCGACGACTTCGATATCACGGCGTCCCGATTCCACGATCGACCGCAGTACCAGCCGCCCGATGCGGCCGAACCCGTTAATTGCAACCCGAATGGCCATACGTGCCTCCTATAAAATCCTTTGAATTGTCAGCGCTGACTTAGTCCTGAAGACTCAAGCTTTCAATGCACTTTTTGCCGCTTCTACGACTGCTTCCGGCGTAATGGCGAAATGTCTGTAAACATCCTTGTAGGGTCCGCTGGCGCCGAAGCTGTGCATTCCCACAAAAGCGCCTGTAGAACCTATATATCTATCCCAGCCAAACCGCACTGCTGCCTCGATTCCGACCTTCACTGTGCCCGGTCCGAGTACCGTATCACGGTATGTTTCGCTTTGTTGCTCGAACAATTCCCAGCATGGCATCGAGACGACGCGCGTCGGGATGTTCTCTGCCGCCAGCAGGTCGCGCGCCTTAAGCGCCAACTCCACTTCGGAACCGCTGGCGAGCAGCGTCACCTTGGCACCCGGCGCCGCGGCCAGTTCATAGGCGCCCTTGGCGCACAAATTTTCATCAGTGTGGACGGTGCGGACCGTCGGCAGATTCTGACGGGTGAGAGCGAGGAAACTTGGGCTCTTCTTGTCCGACACCGTCAGCGACCAGCACTCTGCGGTTTCCACCGCGTCGGCCGGGCGGAAAACCTTCAGGTTGGGCATTGCCCGCATGGCCGCCAGATGTTCGACCGGCTGATGGGTCGGGCCGTCCTCGCCCAAGCCGATGGAATCGTGCGTCATCACAAAACCGACACGAATGCCCATCAGGGCCGCCAGGCGGATGGATGGGCGCGCGTAGTCGGAGAACACCATGAAGGTGCCGCCATAGGGGAAGATACCCCCATGCAGCGCCATGCCGTTGAGCGCGGCGGCCATGCCGTGCTCGCGGATGCCGAAGCGGACATAACGGCCGGTGAAATCGCCGGTCACGATGTCCTTCATGTTGTCCTTGGTCTTGGTGTTATTGGACGGCGTGAGATCGGCCGAGCCGCCGATGGTGATCGGCCACTGGGCGTTGATAACCTCAAGGGCCATTTCCGAGGCCTTGCGCGTGGCGACCGCCGGCTTCTCGGCACTCACCTTTTTCTTCAATTCGGTCAGGCCGGCGTCGACGCCGGCGGGAACGTCGCCAGCCATCGCCGCATCGAACGCCGCTACGGCCGGCGATGCGCTCTTGCGCTTCGTCCAGGCTTCATGGGCGCCCTTGCCGCGCGCTCCGATGGCGCGCCACTCGGCCGCAATGTCGTCGGGAATGACGAACGGGTCCCAGGGCCAATTGAGGATCTTGCGGGCTCCGGCGATTTCCTCCGCACCCGGCGCATCGCTGTGCGCCTTCTGCGTGCCGGCGCGGGTTGGAAAGCCGAAACCGATGATGGTCTTGCAGGCCAGCAGCACCGGGGCGTCGCTCGACTGCGCCCAGACGAGCCCGCGCGCCACATCGGCCGCGTCGTGGCCGTCGACCCGGCAGGTGTTCCAGCCCGCCGCCTGGAAGCGCTCGATCGTGTCGGTCGAATCGGTGATTGAGGTGTGTCCGTCGATCGAAATGCCGTTGTCGTCGTACAGCACGATCAGCCGTGACAATTTTAGGTGACCGGCGAGCGAGATCGCTTCGTGACTGATGCCTTCCATCAGATCGCCGTCGCTGGCGATGACGTAAGTGCGATGGTCGACCAGCGCGTCGCCATAGCGCGCGTTGAGGATACGCTCCGCCAGGGCCATGCCGACGGCGTGTGCGATACCCTGGCCGAGCGGGCCGGTGGTGACCTCGATGCCGGGAAGGTGGCCGTATTCGGGGTGGCCGGCGCAGGGGCTGTCGATCTTCCGGAAATGCTTGATGTCGTCCATCGTGATGCCCGGATAACCGGTCAAATACAGCAACGAATACAACAGCATCGAGCCATGACCGCCCGACAGGACGAAGCGGTCCCGGTCGGGCCAGTTGGGTGTCTGCGGATCGAATTTCAGGAATTTGGAGAACAGCACCGTGGCCACGTCCGCCATGCCCATGGGCAAGCCCGGGTGGCCGGACTTGGCGGCTTCCACAGCGTCCATGGTGAGGGCCCGGATGGCGTTCGCCAGTTTGCGGGTCTTCGCCTGCTCCTCGGTTTCGGATTGGGATGGCGTGGCGCTGCTGCTCATGGACGTTTTCACCTTCCAAATAAGGCTCTGGCCTTAACGAGCCCGAGCCTTGGCCGTCAAGTTATTCCCCCAGGAACTTGTGCGTTGGCGCGTTGACCCTGTTTCCGTCATGCGCCTAAGGTCTTGCCCGGACACGCGGAAGAAGGCGCGATTATGAGCAGATTGGAACTCGCGGCAGAACGCCTCGTCAAAGCGCTCGATATGCTGGACGACGCGATGAAACCGCTTGCAAATGTTCGCGATTCCGCTTCGCAAGCCGGACAGAAAGTTGTGCATCTCAACGAAGAGCGCGAGAAATTGCTGACACGTATCGCCCAACTTGAGGAAGAAACGCGTTCGCTGTCGGGCTTGACGGAAGAAGTCGAAGATCGGCTCGACGGCGCCATCGCGGAAATCCGCGCGGCGCTTGGGCGTTAGAGCAATGACACCGGTTACTCTGTGCCCGCGGCACTCAGGAGGATGACATGCCCCTCGTGAACATCATGGTGAACGGTCGCGCCTATACGGTGGCCTGCGACGAGGGTGAAGAAGATCATCTGAAGGAGCTTGGCGAGCGGGTCGACAGCAAGGTGCGCGAACTCCTGGAGTCTGTCGGGCAGGTCGGCGACCAGCGCCTGCTCCTAATGGCCGCCTTGCTGCTCGCCGACGAACATCATGCCATCGAAACCCAGCTTGCGGCGCTGAAACATGACAACATCGCTGCTGCGGCGGCGCGTGACGAATTGGACCGACGGCTGCACAAATCCGAGGGATTTGCTGCCGATACGCTGGAAGCGGCCGCCCAGCGGATCGAGAACATTGCCGCGAGGCTGTCGCACGCCTAGAGTGATCGGTGGACAGGTACTGCCCCGTGCGTCAGGAGAGCGATGCCCAGGGGCCTTAATGGTACTCACCGGGAGCTGTCCCTGACTGGAACCGTGGTTCCGGATATATGGCGCCCACCTGCACATGCAGGCCCGTGAGGATCCGGTTCCAACGGCGGAGGCGGTCCTGTCTGCTTCGATGAACAAATCTTCCCTTCGCAAAGATGCCGCCGCACGGCGCATGGAACTGGCGCGCGCGCTGCCTGATTTTGCACAGCGCATCGTCATGTTCGCCGGTAATCTCGGAGCGTCGCAAGGCGCAGTGGTGTCCGGCTATTGGCCGATCCGCGACGAAGCCGATCCGCGCGGCCTGATGGGCGCGTTCGCCGAGAAAGGTCATGTGCTGGCCTTGCCGCGTGTCGCCGAGCGCGCGGCGCCGCTTGTTTTCCATCGCTGGAGGCCCGGCGATGCGACGCTCATCGATATGTTCGGTCTGACCGAACCTTTGGCGAGCGCCGACATTGCCGTGCCGTCGCTGCTGCTGGTGCCGCTGCTGGCCTTTGATGCCGCCGGATACAGGTTGGGCTATGGCGGCGGCTATTACGACCGCACGCTAGCCGGACTGCGCGCGGACGGCGACGTTCTCGCCGTTGGTGTCGCCTACGCCGGTCAGGAAGTCGCGGCAGTTCCGCACCACGATTACGATCAGCGTCTGGACATGATCGTCACGGAAAACGGCGTACGGCGCTTTACACCGTAATCGCATAGCGCGCTGCGAGATCGCTTCTCAGCTTCGTGCAGCTTTCGAACAGCAATCCGTCCATCCCGGCGGCGCGCGCGCCAACCAGATTGTCGGGATTGTCGTCGATCATCACGGCATCTTCCGGCTGCGCGCCCATGCGCTCCAGCATATGCGTGAAATAAGCCGGATCCGGCTTGGCCATGCCTTCTTCCGCGGAAACCAGGATGGTGTCGAACAGCCGCTCGATGTCGTGCTCGGCCATGATGTCGCGCACGAAGGGGGCCACCGCATTGGTGAGCAGTCCGACGCGATGCGTCTGCCGTAGCCTTTCGACCAGCTTCACCATCTCGCCGTCGATCCGCACCAGCGCGTAGAATTCCGCTTCCAACTTTTTGGCCGGGGCGCCGGTCAGCTTCTCGATGGTCTCGAACAGCTCGCTTTGGGACATCTTGCCGAGGTCGGCATCGTGCACCACCGTGCGCTTGAACTCGACCGCGACGTCCGGCGGCATGTATTTCGGCAGCACGAAAGGAGCGATCTCCGAACAGATCACGCCGAAGAAATCGAACACCAGAATTTTGCTTTGCATGGTTTCCAAATCCGGTCGCGTAAGGCTGTCCTATATCACGGCGCGCCGGAAAGAAATGTGTCGCACTTACCAGACATAGGGCACGAAGCGGTAGCGGACCTTCGTCATATAGTCGCGGTAACCGGCGAGCCGGTCGGCGAGAATGCGTTCTTCCAAAAGCGTACGGACGGCAAGCCCCAGGATCAGCAACGGCGTGATCGGCAATCCGTTCCAGGAACCGAGCGCGAAGGGAATGGCGAGATAAGTGAAGACGGCCACGCTGTACAATGGATGCCGGACGATCGCATACGGTCCGGTGTCGATCACCCGGTGGCCGCGCTCCGGCTGGACCTTGACGGCCGCTGCCGCGAACGTGTTTTCGCGGAACACCCGTATTATCGCGAGGAACCCGGCTAGGATCGCCAGGCCGCCGGCGAAGTTCAGCCACGCCGGCATCTGCGTAAAGCCGTTGCATCTGGCGTCCAGCGCCATGAATGCCAGCCAGGCGACGAAAAGCGCGGCCAGGACCGGCATCAGAATCCGATCGGCGATGCTCTGCTTTTTCTGTTTGAACGTCGTCATCCGCTCTTTGAGCAGTGCGGGGTCGGTTCGCGCCAGGAACAGCCCCATCATCAGACCGCCGGCGCCCATCGCAGCAAGAAAGACCTGTGCGCCGAACCAGCGGAAGCTGCCGGCGAAGCCGAACAACAGCGCCGCCATGATGGCGGTGAAGAAAACCGTTCGGATGATGAGTCTAAGAACCATAACGTGCATGCCGTGGCGGCCGCGGCAGCGTTATTGTGCATCGGCAATAGGAAGGCAATTGTGGCGTAAATCTCGCCGTCGTGACGCTGGCCAATGCGTCTCAATATGATAAGAGACAAATATGCATATTCTCTTCATAGGCGACATCGTTGGACGGCCGGGGCGTGACGTTGTCGCGGCCGAACTGCCGCGTCTCAGGGATTCTCTCAAGCTCGATTTCGTGATCGCCAACGGCGAAAACGCAGCCGGTGGCTTCGGCCTGACGCGTGCCATCGCCGACGATCTGTTCGCGATGGGCGTCGATTGCATCACCACCGGCAATCACTGGGCCGACCAGAAGGAAATTCTCAGCTTCATCGATCATGAGGACCGCGTGCTGCGGCCGCGCAACTATCCGCCCGGCACGCCCGGCAAAGGCGCCAGCCTCTATGAAACACGTGCCGGTGCGCGCGTGCTGGTAATGAACGTCATGGGCCGTGTCTTCATGGATGCGCTCGACGATCCCTTCGCCGCGGTTGCCGCCGAACTGACCGCCTGTCCGTTGGGCGAGGGCGCGGATGCCGTCATCGTCGACATGCATGCGGAAGCCACCAGCGAGAAGATGGCGATGGGCCATTTCTGCGACGGCCGCGCCAGTCTGGTCGTCGGCACGCATTCGCATGTCCCCACCGCCGACGCACAAATTTTCCCCGGCGGCACCGCCTATCAGACCGACGCCGGCGCCTGCGCCGATTATGACTCCGTGATCGGCATGGAGAAGTTCGAGCCGGTGCAACGCTTCACCCGGAAGATGCATTCCAGCCGCTTCACGCCGGCTTTGGGCCCCGCCACGCTTTGCGCGGTGTTCGTGGCGACCGACACAAAAGGCTTCGCTACCCGCATTGAGCCGGTACGCGTCGGCGGACGGCTTCGGCAGGCGCTGCCAACGGTTTGAGCAATGCCCTTAGGCGGTGCACGGTTGAATCAGGCGCGCTGCATGCCGATCTTCGTCATAGGTCACATCCTGTCCCGCACCGTGGAGGTTTCGCATGGAATATCGTCAATTGGGCCGATCGGGTTTCAAAGTCCCTGTCCTTACACTCGGCACGGGCACCTTCGGCGGCAAAGGTTTTCTCAAATCCTGGGGCGGCGTTGACGCGAAGGGTGCCACGCGCCTGGTCGACGTCTGCCTGGAACACGGCCTCACCATGTTCGACACGGCTGATGTTTATTCGGGCGGTCTGGCCGAGGAGGTACTGGGGGCGGCGATCAAGGGCCGGCGCGACAAGGTTCTGATTTCGACCAAGGCGACGTTCCGCTCGGGCGACGGCCCCAACGACACCGGCTCTTCGCGCCATCACATCCGCCGCGCGGTGGAAGCCTCGCTCAAGCGGCTGGGCACCGATTACATCGACCTGTTTCAGCTTCACGGCTTCGACGCCATGACCCCGCCCGAAGAGGTTCTCTCCACCCTTGACGAGTATGTGCGCGCGGGCACCATCGGTTATCTCGGCGTGTCGAATTTCTCGGGCTGGCATCTGATGAAGTCTCTGGCCGTGGCGGACCGCTACGGTTTCACGCGCTATGTGGCGAACCAAACCTATTACGCGCTGGTCGGACGCGATTACGAATGGGAGCTGATGCCGCTCGGTCTCGATCAAGGCGTCGGCGCGGTGGTGTGGAGCCCGCTTGGCTGGGGGCGGCTCACCGGCAAGATCCGCCGCGGTCAACCGATGCCCGAGGTCAGCCGGCGCAACGACCAGGCGTCCAACGATATCGGCCCGCCGGTCGACGACGAATATCTCTACACCGTGGTCGATGCGCTGGACGACGTGTCGAAGGAAACGGGCAAGACGATTCCGCAGATCGCCATCAACTGGCTGTTGCAGCGGCCGACCGTCTCGACCGTGGTGATCGGCGCACGCAACGAGCAGCAGTTGCGCGACAATCTGGGCGCGGTGGGCTGGAACCTGACGGCGGAACAGGTGGTTAAACTCGACAAGGCGAGCGACCGCACGCCGGCCTATCCCTATTGGCACCAGCGCGGGTTCTCCGAACGCAATCCGAAGCCGGTCTAGCGACACGCGCGCCCTTCCGGCGCGCCTTGGCGCGCCGGGGGCCAGAAAGTCCGTTATGCAATGAGATCAGTTGGGGCCGGAACTGTCGTCGGCCGGTGTCGGCGGCGGCGGATCTGGAACATTCGTATTGCCGGACGGGCAGGCGTCCGGGCAGCTTTCACCATGGCCTTGGTCGCCATACGTCTGCGACAGTGTTTGGTTGCCGCTGGTGGCGTTCTGCAACTGCTGCATCGCGCCGCTGCTGTCGTCGTCGCCTGCAACCGCGGTTCCGCAACTCAGCGCAAGTCCGAACACAAGCGCGACGCTTGAAAGAACGACACGCATTGCTTTCCTCCTATTTTTTCGACGAGCGACAAAACGCTCTGATCGTTGCGCATAGTCTCGCACCGATTGCGGTTCGCTCAAAGGTCCGTAAATGCGAAGGCCACGCAGTCTCACGACTGCATGACCATCGCTGCAAATGATGTGAAAGTGTGAAGGGGTTAAGCCGCCAGTGCTGCAATATCCGCAGCGTGCGCTTCGCCGTCGAGCGTCGCGGCGACCGCATGTACAACGGCGGCGATGCGCACAGACGCCTGCACCTGTTCGGCAGTGAGGCCGGCATTGCGCAGTACCTTCTCATGGCTGTCGATGCAGGCGCCACAACCGTTGATCGCCGACACGGCAAGACACCACAATTCGAAATCCGCCTGCGGCACGCCCGGCTTGCCGATGACATTCATGCGCAGTCGTGCCGGCATGGTCTTGTAGTCCGGCGCGCTCGCAAGATGCGTAAAGCGGTAATAGATGTTGTTCATGCCCATGATGGCAGCGGCGGCGCGCGCGGCGTTGAGCGCTTCGGGCGAAAGCTTGGGTGCGAACTCGGCGGTGATCGCCTTGGTGGTGATCTCGTTGCGCGACGCCAGCGCGCAGGCGATGAAGGTTCCCGCCCGCTGCTGTTCGCTGAGCGACGGCTCTGCCGCCAGCGTCGACAGATTCAGCTTCAGGTCCTTGGCGTAGTCAGGCAGACGGTCTTTCAGATTTTCGATCGACATCGGGATTTCTTTCATTGGAAGAAAGGAGACCCCGCCGGTGGGAGGGGGAACGCCGGCGGGGTCCTTGCGGCAGTTAGGCGGCAGGCTTGATGACCTCTTCGCCTTTCTGCCAGTTGCAGGGGCACAACTCGTCGGTCTGCAAGGCGTCGAGCACGCGCAGAACTTCCTGCGGATTGCGGCCGACGCTCATGTCGGTGACGTAGACGAAGCGGATGATGCCGTCGGGGTCGACGATGAAGGTGGCGCGCTTGGCGACGCCCGCGTCCGCGTCGAGTACACCGAGCGCGGTGGAAAGCTCGCGCTTGATGTCGGAGAGCATCGGGAACGGCAGGTGCTTCAAGTCGGCGTGGTTCTGCCTCCAGGCGAGATGGACGAATTCGCTGTCGGTCGAGACGCCATAGATCACCGCGTCGCGGTCCTTGAAGTCGCCATAAATCTGGCCGAAGCCGGCGATCTCGGTGGGGCAGACGAAAGTGAAATCCTTGGGCCAGAAGAACACGACCTTCCACTTGCCGGTATCCGAGGCCTGGGTGAGGTCGGTGAAAGCGGTCCGGGGGTCGGTCGAAACCACGGCTTTTACGGAAAAATCGGGAAATTTGTCGCCAACGCTCAGCATTTCTCTTAGCTCCTTGTGTGTTGCGAGTTATAATTAGAATAATTCTAATGTAGTGCAAGGGGAAAGTGGGCAAGGCCCCTGCGTTGCGCTGTCGCAGGGGGTATGTTGAGAACAATTGATTGTTTTCATTGAACAAATTTGCAGGAGCCTGGAGCGGCCCAAGGACGTCCACGCTGGCGCGTGAGTCCGGCGCCAAATCGCTTTAGGTTCCCGGAGCCGCCGAGCAGGGAAAGAAACGATGCGTGCGCTGCTGTTTGGACTTGCCGCCGCTTGCGTTGTCGTCGTGCCTGCCTGTGCGATGCATTGGGTGCAATACGCGCCCGACAGACCGAACCTCTATGTCGACACCGACAGCACGTACACCAAGGGCAATCTCACCTATTACACTTGGGCGAGCGGTCCCGCCGACAATGTCCCACCGTCTCTGCCTGGCGGTAATCAGGGCGCGATCAACTGCACGACCGGACAGACCTTGCTTCAGGTCGGCGAGGGGCAATGGCAGATGACCGATGTCGTGTCGCGTGAGTCCCGGCTCTACAAGGCCGTATGCAAACTCTGACGCCGCGCGGTTGAAATGCCGCGAGCGAGGTGCCACGTGTCATCCATGCTGCCAGCCGTCTTCGTTTCCCATGGCTCGCCGACCTTGCCGTTCGACGATGTGCCGGCGCGCGATTTCTTGCGCGGCCTCGGCGCACAACTCGGGACGCCCAAGGCCATCCTCGTCGCTTCCGCGCATTGGGATACCCCGTCGCCGGCCCTCAACGCGGTGCCGCGCAACACGACGATCCACGATTTTTACGGCTTTCCGAAGCCGCTTTACGAACTGCGTTACGATGCGCCCGGAGCGCCGGCGCTGGCCGGGCGCGCCGCAGCGCTGCTGACGGGCGCGGGCTTGCATGCTGTCGTCGATGCCGCGCGCGGGCTCGATCACGGCGCCTGGGTGCCGCTGATGCTGATGTATCCCGGCGCCGACATTCCGACGCTGCAGCTCTCGGTGCAGAGTTCCTTCGGTGCGGCACATCACATTGCGCTCGGCCGCGCGCTGGCGCCGCTGCGCGATGAAGGCGTGCTGATCTTGGGTTCGGGCGGCTTCGTGCACAACCTGCGTGCCATCGATTGGAACGGCGGTGCCGAGCCGGATTGGTCGCGCACCTTCGCCAAATGGATGCACGAGAAGATCGCCGCGCGTGACGAGCCGGAGCTCGCCGCCTATCGCAGCCGCGCGCCTTATGCCGCGCAGGCGCATCCGACGGAAGAGCATCTCATGCCGCTGTTCGTCGCCTATGGCGCGGGCGGCGCCGCCGAACGTCTGCATAGCAGCGCCACTTTCGGGTCGCTGCGTATGGATGCCTATTCCTTTGCGTGAGCCGCCTTTAGGGTGCCGTGCAAATGGAAAGGGATTCGCTGATGGGACGCTTTGCGCGCCGTGCGTTTCTGAAAACCGCCGGGATGGGATTGGCCGCCGCGCCTGCGCTGGCCGCGCGTTCGTCTGCCGCGCCGCGTGCCGCCGAAGTTCCAGTTCCGTCCTTCCCGCCGCTGTCCCTCGACATTGGTGATTTCGGCGCCAAGGGCGACGGCACCACCAAGAACACCGCCATGATCCAGGAAGCGCTCGACCGCTGCGCGGTGCTCGGCGGCGGCGAGGTGGTGGTGCCGACCGGGCGTTTTCTCACCGGCGCGGTCTTCATCCGCTCGAACACGCGGCTGCGGTTTGCGCCGGATGCGGAACTCGTCGGCAGCGCGGATCTTGCCGACTATCCGGTCTCGCAGGTGCGCTGGGAAGGAAAGTGGATCGAAGGCCATGGCGCGCTCGTCCAGGCGATCGACGCCGAGAACATCGCCGTCATCGGTCCCGGCACGATCAGCGGCGCGCCGTCGCTCGGCGGGCGGCCGACCGCCGAGAATCCGCTGCGCCATCCCGCGCTGATGGAATTCGTCTCTTGCCGCAATGTTCTGCTCGATGGCTTTTCCACCTCCTACGAGCGCATGTGGTCCATCCATCCCGTCTATTGCGAGAACGTCACGGCGCGCAATCTCACCATCCGTTCGACCACCGGCAACGGCGACGGCATCGATATCGACTCCTGCAGGCATGTGCGCATCGACCGTTGCGACATCTCCACCGGCGACGATTGCATCGCCATCAAATCCGGGCGCGGCAGCGAGGCGCATGCCATCGGCCGGCCGACCGAGGATGTCGTCATCACCAATTGCACCTTCGCCGACGCGATCTTCGCCTGCATCGGCATCGGCAGCGAGACCTCCGGCGGCATCCGCGGCGTGCGCATCGCCCATTGCAAATTCACCCATGCGCGCACCAACGCCATCTACATCAAGAGCCGCGTCGGCCGCGGCGCCTTCATCGAAGACATCGAAGCGCACGACCTCGACGTGACGGGCACCGGTCTCGGCTTCCTGCGCATCAATCTGGAGAGCAGCGGGTTGCACGACCAGTTCCCGGTGCCGGGCGTCGCCGGCATCCCGCATGCCGCGAACTTCCGTTTCGCACACATCACGGTGCGCGGCGTGCCGCAACTGGTGGACGCCACCGAGATCCACCCGCTGAAGCCGCTGGACGGTCTGACGCTGGAAGACATCTCCGGCGACGGCGCCAAGGGCATCTACATGGCAAACATCAAAGGCGCAGACATCGCGCGCGTGAACCTGACCGGGTTGACCGGTCCGCTGCTCAACATCGCGAACGTCACCGGCAAGGGTTTGAAAGGCGCGGCGCCGATCACACCGCCGGCGCCGCCCGCTCTGGTGCCGGAACCGGCGGAGCCCTATCGCTTGAAATGACCGCGGCGCTCAGTGTCCGTCATACTCGGCGCGGCAGTCCTTCGTCTCGTGGACGATTACCGTGCAAAGCTGCGGCAGCGCCGGCTTGACCTTCTGCCAGATCCATACCGCGATGTTCTCCGCCGTCGGATTTTCCAGCCCTTCCACGTCGTTCAGGCAATAATGGTCGAGCCGCGCCAGCACCGGTGCGAAGGCCTTTTCGATGTCGAAGAAGTCGACCACGAAGCCGGTTTTGGCGTCGACCGGACCTTCCAGCATCAGCTCCACGCGGTAGGAATGGCCGTGCAGCCGGGCGCAGCGGTGGCCCGGCGGAACGTTGGGCAAGCTGTGCGCCGCCTCGAAATGGAAAGCCTGTACGATCTTCATGGTCGGGTGAAATCTGTCTCTTCGCCGCGACGACATATACGCAATCGCCCCGCGGGAAAAGCCTTACCCCGCTTCGATGTCTTCCTTGGCCCGCTCGCCGACGCCTTCCAGCGCATGGCTGTAGCGCACCGCCAGCTTGGCGAATTTCTTCGGCCCCCAGACGCATGCCAGCGTTTCCGCCTCGCCTGAGGTCTCGCGGAAGACGATGTCGCCATAGCCAAGAATCTGCTGCACGAAAGTGTAGTCCTGCTGTGCGTCGACCACCCGCGACAGCAGGATGCCGTGCATGTGGTAGTCGAAGATGCCGGAATGGATGATGATGCGCAGCGGCGTGATGATGTAGCGGTGCGTGCTCCATTCCGCCATGTGCGAGATCGCGAACGGAATCGCCAAGATCAGCGGAATGTAGAAGCCCACCACGATGCCGTTGTGCGGCATCAGGCGGAACGGCGCGCCAAAGGCGTGGAACCAAGGAACATCAACACCCAGCTTCACGCCGAGCAGCCAGGCGCCCCACAGCGCCAGATACAGCGTGGCGAAGAAGGCGATCAGCACGGGAATGCCGATCCAGCGATAGGCCGTCTTGTCCTTGCGGATGTTGTCGAGCAGCCGCACCCAGTGCACGCAGGTCTCGTGCACCTTCGTCTCGCCGTCTTCCAGGATGCCGCGGATGCGCGCGCCGCCGCGGATCAGGTTGGCGAGCTTGAGGAACAACAGGAACATGATCAGCGAGGCGAGCCCCGTTGCCACGAAGCTGCGCACACTGAACGGATCGGAGGTGTAGAAAAGAAACGCATCCACCGCGAGGGCGAAGACGAATGCCCCCCAGCGTACCCACTTCCAGAGTTTGCGCATCGCAGGCCCCTCTGCCGACGGCACTCAAGAATTCCCAAATTAGATAGGCATTCAATGCGGCAAATCTACGATGGCGCCCGGCCGCTATCACAAGCCATTGAATCCGGCTGTAAAAACCTTCGCTGCCCGAGGTTCAAAAGAACAGGCTCATCATGCCGCCCTTCGTCACGAAATCCCGCAACAGGTCGAACGTCATCTTGCCCAGAACAGGATGGACGCGGAACACGTCGCCGGTTTCCAACACCGGCATCGTCTTGGCGTTGGCCGCCGGCCAATGCACCAGGCCGGGTCCGTTGGGATTTCCGGTCTTGACGAAATTCACCCAATAGGCGGAGACCTTCTTGGTGATCGCTCTGTCCTTTGCGGTGAACGGTCGGTTCGGCGACTTGTCCAGTGTCTCGAACACATAGGGAATGTCGGACGAATGGAAGGCGCCGTAATGGGCGGACATCGGGCCGGGCTCGGTGTGATCGTAATAGTAGACATAGGTCGGCGCGTGTCCGGACTTGAGCCGGGTCAGCGTCCACAGATAGGTCGCCGCCAATCCCCGGTCGCGATAGAGCTGCTTGACGCCCACATTGCAGTTGATACCCGGCCTGCCGAGATAAACCTTGCGGAACGCGGCCCCCATCGGCGCCATCGATTGGTCGATGTAGTCCTTGCACTCCTGTGGTGACATCCGGCCATATTTCGGGTCGAAGCTGCTCTCATTGGCCGTCATCCCGGTCATCACCGGCGTGTCGTCATAGCGGCCCTCCGCGAACAGCGTATCGGGTGCGCCGGGGAGGAACCATCCGTCGACGACGGGCAGAAAGGTCAGCCATTTCGGCTTGCCGGCGACGTCCAGATTGAGATGCAGCAGCTGATCCATCGACAGCGCGCGCAGCGCGGCCAGGGATGTCGCGCCGTTCTTCTCGGCGATTGCCGTCCCCATTTGCTCGGCCTGCTGCAGGGTCGGCGTCTCGAAGTTGATGCCGGCGCCGCTTTGCGGAATGGCGCGGGCGAACAGACCTCTGGCCAGCGGCGATACCATAAGGTCGAGCACCGCGCCGGCGCCGGCCGATTGTCCGGAGATCGTGACCGCGTCGGGATCGCCGCCGAAGGCGGCGATGTTCTGATGGACCCATTTCAGCGCCGCAAGAATGTCGAGGAGTCCATAATTGCCGGAGACATGCTGCGGTGTCTCCGCGCTCAGTGCCGGATAAGCGAAGAACCCGAAGACGCCGACGCGATAGTTCAGGCTGACGACGACGATGCCTTTGGCGGCCAGCGCCGTGCCGTCATAGATCGGCACTGCGGAAGAACCGTTGAGGAAGGCGCCGCCGTGAATCCACACCATCACGGGCAGCCGCGCATTCGCCGCGTGCGCCGGCGTCCAGACATTCAAATAAAGGCAGTCTTCGCTCGCCTTGTTCTGCGGGACATATTCCGCCGTCCAGGGGTGGCCACCTTTGTGATTGATGACCTGCGCGCAGCTGTCGCTGAATTTCGTGGCCTGCAGCACGCCGCTCCACGGCGCGTCCGGCACCGGCGCGCGCCAGCGCAGATCGCCGACCGGGGGCTTGGCATAGGGAATGCCGAGGAAGGCGGTCACGGCACCGTCGGCTTTGCCGGCCAGCGCGCCGTCGGCGGTTTTGCTGTCCAGCATCGGCGCCGCCGCCGCGCACGCCATCGTCAACAGCGTCGCTGCCAGACCCGCGAGCAGAATGTTTTTCATGGATTTTTCCTCGCTGCCGCACGGGGAGTTTCAGCCGTTCGCCACGGATGGCAAGCGCCAATCAGGGGCAGGAAGATTAAACCGGCTTCAGCCCGCGCCCAGCGCCACGGCGATGTGATAGGTCGCGAAGGCCGCGACATAGGCCAGCACGAACATGTAGCCGAAGGTCACGGCCATCCATTTCCAGCTGCCGGTCTCGCGGCGGATCACCGCCAGCGTCGAAGCGCATTGCGGCGCGAAGACGTACCAGGCGAGGAAGGCGAGCGCCGTCGCCAGGCTCCATTGCCCGGCCAGCACATGTCCGATCTTTGGTGCCGCGTCGTCGCCGCCCGATATGGAGTAGACCGTGCCGAGCGCGGCCACCGCCACTTCGCGCGCCGCCATGCCGGGGATCAGCGCCACGGAGATCTGCCAGTTGAAGCCGATCGGCGCCAGGATGGGGTGGATGATGCGGCCGATCCAGGCGGCGAGGCTGTAGTCGATGGCCGGACCCGTAGCGCCGATGGGGGCGCGCGGAAACGAGGCCAGAAACCACACCATCACCATCATGGAGAAGATTGTGGTGCCGGCGCGGGTCAGGAACGCCTTGGCGCGGGTCAGCAGGCCGATGATGACGCTCTTGGGACGCGGCAGCTTGTAGTCCGGCATCTCCAGCATGAAGGGCGGGCTGGGATCGTCGCGCCAGAAGAACAGTTTGAACAGGTATGAGACGCCGAGCGCGCTGACGATGCCCGCGCTGTAGAGACCGAACATCACCAGTCCCTGCAGGTTGAACCAGCCGAACACCATCTTCGCCGGCACGAAGGCGCCGATGATCAGCGTGTAGACGGGAATGCGCGCCGAGCAGGTCATCAGCGGGGCGACGAGAATCGTGGTCAGACGGTCGCGGCGATGATCGATCACCCGCGTCGACATGATGCCGGGAATGGCGCAGGCGAAACTCGAGAGCAGCGGAATGAAGGCGCGGCCGTGCAGTCCGGCGCCGCCCATGATGCGGTCCATCAGGAAGGCGGCGCGCGCCATATAGCCGAGGTCTTCCAGGAGCAGGATGAAGAGGAACAGCGTCAGGATCTGCGGCAGGAACACCACCACGCTGCCGACGCCGGAGATCACGCCGTTCTCGATGAAACTCTGCAGCAGTCCGGCGGGCAGGGCGCCGTGCGCCAGCGCGCCCAGCCAGTCGAAGCCGGCCGAGATCAGGTTCATCACCGGCTGCGCCCAGCTGAACACGGCCTGGAACATCACGAACAGGATGACGAAAAGGATCGCCAGCCCCGCCACCGGATGCAGCAGCACCGAGTCGAGCCGCGTCGTCAGCGAGTCCGGCTTGGCGGGCATGTGCACGGCGGCGCGGAATATGGCGTCCGCCCGGCGTTGTTCGGCGCGCAGCTCGGCGCTGCTCGGCGGCTGCCAGGTGTTTTCCGTGTGCGGGCCGAGGCTCTGGGCCGCCAGTTCGTCGAGCCGGGCCAGCAGATCGCAGGTGCCGCCGCGCCGCACGGCGATGGCGGTGACGACGGGAATGCCGAGTTCCGCCGACATCTTCTCGGTGTCGATTTCGACGCCGCGCTGGCGTGCGATATCGAACATGTTGAGCACCAGCAGCATCGGTCGTCCGACGCGCTTCAGCTCGAGCACCAGCCGCAGGGACAGTCTGAGATTGGTGGCGTCGGCGACGCACATCAGCAGATCGGGCGGCGTTTCGCTCTCGAGACGGCCGAGCACCACGTCGCGGGTGATCTCTTCGTCGGGGCTGCGCGCGCGCAGCGAATAGGTGCCGGGAAGGTCGACGATGTTGACGCTGTGGCCGCAGGGCGTGCGCAGCGTGCCGGTTTTGCGCTCGACGGTGACGCCGGGATAGTTCGCCACCTTCTGCCGCTTGCCGGTGAGCGCGTTGAACAAAGCCGTCTTGCCGCTGTTCGGCGTTCCGACAAGCGCAAAACGCCAGCCAGCTGTGTCGGTCGCGACACTCATATCGTTGACCTGTTAGACGACAAAAATTGCCATCGCCTCGCGACGGCGCAGCGCGATCGTTGCGTTGTCGACGCGCACCGCGATGGGGTCGCGCCCGAAGGCGCCTTCGTGCAAGATTTCCACCGTTGCGCCTTCGACGAAACCGAGTTCGATCAGCCGGCTTTCCAGTTCCTCGGGCGTCAGCCCGGAGGCGCCATCGGTGACCTGGATCGCATGGATGCGGCCACGGAATCCCGCCAGCGCACGCCCGAGCGGCGAACTGGTCTGTGCGGCGACCGGTGGATTCTCAAGGAACATGGCGTGGCGCCCGGCTAGTTGCAAAGAATTCTCATTATCATAATGACTGCAAAGTGACTTGTTAGTCAAGTATCCACCTTGCCGCAGTCGAACTATGCCTTTCTTGAAGCGTTTGAAATATAAGTAAAAACCCGGACAGCCGGCAACGCAAACGGGCAACAGGGCGGAATACACGGGGCGCTTGGCTTTTGGGCGCCGTGGCAGCACAAAGCCGCATACACCATATGGTCTTCCGCCGTTGTTCTGGGCGGAAGCGCAGGATGAGGAACACGAAATGGCGGCCGCGGTCGAAAGCTCGCTGGAAGTTTTCCATCTCGCCACCGGCACGCGGGAAATCGTCTGTCGTCTCAGGCGGCATTTCGAGGCGCCGAACTGGTCGCGTGACGGCAAGCATTTCCTGATCAACAGCGAAGGCTTGCTTTATCGCCTGAATCGCCGCGGCGGCGAGCCGGTGCGCCTCGACACGGGGCCGCTCGACGCGCTCAACAACGATCACGGCCTGTCGCCCGACGGGCGGTTGATCGTGGTCAGCGACAAATCCGATCCCGACGGCAAGTCGCGCATCCATGTGCTGCCGGCGGACGGCGGCACACCGCGTCTCGTCACGCCGGAAGGGCCGTCCTACTGGCATGGCTGGTCGCCCGACGGAAAGATGCTCGCCTATGTCGCAGCGCGCGGCGGTAGCCGCGATCTCAACATCTACGCCTGCACGGCGGACGGCGGCGCCGAGACGCGGCTGACCACCGCGGCGGGCCTCGACGACGGCCCGGATTATTCGCCCGACGGCCGCTACATCTATTTCAACTCCATGCGCAGCGGGAACATGAAGCTGTGGCGCATGCATGCCGACGGCAGCGGGCAGGAGCAGGTCACCTTCGAAGACGACACGCGCGACTGGTTCCCGCATCCTTCGCCCGACGGCCAGTGGATCGTCTTCGTTTCCTTCGGCACCGATGTTCCGGTGCGCGATCATCCGCCGAACAAGCAGGTGACGCTGCGCCTGATGCCGGCGGCCGGCGGCGCGCCGCAGGTGATCGCGAAGCTGTTCGGCGGGCAGGGCACGCTCAACGTCCCCTCCTGGTCGCCGGACGGCAAACGCTTCGCCTTCGTCAGCTATCGCCTGCTGGGCTGAACCCGCAACCACGCCGTCAGCGCGCGACTTTGCGGCTCAGCGGTTGGTCAGCTGCTCGAGCTTCTCGGGATAGCGCTCGCCCTGCACTTTGATTTTCGCGGCGGCACCGTCGATTTCGCGCAGATCGTCGGGCGTCAGCGCGATCGCGGCCGCGCCGATGTTTTCTTCCAGGCGGTGCAGCTTGGTGGTGCCCGGGATGGGCGCGATCCACGGCTTCTGCGCCAGCAGCCAGGCGAGCGCGATCTGGGCCGGCGTCGCCTGCTTGCGCTTGGCGATCTCGCCGAGCAGGTCGACCAGAGCCTGGTTCGCCTTGCGCGCTTCCGGCGTGAAGCGCGGCACCGTGTTGCGGAAATCGTTTTTGTCGAAGGTCGTGTTCTCGTTGATGGCGCCGGTGAGAAAACCTTTGCCGAGCGGGCTGTAAGGGACGAGGCCGATGCCCAGTTCTTCCAGCGTCGGGATGATCTCCGCCTCCGGGCGCTTCCACCACAGAGAATATTCGCTCTGCAGCGCGGCGACCGGCTGCACCGCATGGGCGCGGCGGATCGTCTGCACGCCGGCTTCGGAAAGGCCGAAATGCCGGACCTTACCCGCCTGAATCAGATCCTTCACGGCGCCCGCCACGTCCTCGATCGGCACGTTGGGGTCGACGCGATGCTGATAGAAGAGATCGATGACGTCGATCTTCAGCCGCTTCAGCGACGCCTCGGCCACGTCTTTGATATGCGCCGGCCGGCTGTCGAGGCGCGGCCCGCCCGTCATGCCGCGCGGATCCGAGGTGAGGTCGAAGCCGAATTTGGTGGCGATCACCACCTGGTCGCGCAGCGGCGACAGCGCTTCGCCGACGAGTTCCTCGTTGGTGAAGGGGCCGTAGACTTCCGCGGTGTCGAAGAAGGTGACGCCGCGCTCGACCGCTTTGCGCAGCAGCGCGATCATCTCCGCCTTGTCCGCCGGCGGGCCGTAGGAAAAACTCATGCCCATGCAGCCCAGCCCGATGGCCGAGACTTCCAGGCCGCTCTTTCCGAGTTTGCGCTTTTGCATCGTTCGTCTCCTTCGTTCAGCGGTCGATCAGATTCATGTGGACTTCGGGGAGGCGCGTGCCCTGCACCGTGATCCTTGAGAAGGCGTTGTCGATTTCACGGAGCTCGCCGGGCGCAAGTTCGACCTCACACGCTCCGAGATTTTCTTTCAGCCGCTCCAGCTTGCGCGTTCCGGGAATTGGAACGATCCACGGTTTTTGGACGAGCAGCCATGCGAGCGCGATCTGCGCGGGCGTCGTTTTCTTGCGCTTCGCAAAAGCGTTGAGAAATTCGACCACCACCTGATTGGCTTTGCGGGCCTCCGGCTTGAAACGGGGGAACGTGGCGCGCATATCGGAAGTGCCGTCCAAAGGCGTGGCGGCGTCGATCGTTCCGGTGAGGAATCCCTGTCCCAGGGGGCTCCACGGAACGAATCCGATGCCCAATTCCTCGCACACCGGCAACACGTCGGCCTCGGGGTCTCTGGTCCAAAGCGAGTATTCGCTCTGCACAGCGGCGACCGGCTGAACGGCATGCGCGCGCCGGATCGTCTTCGCGCCGGCTTCCGAAAGGCCGAAGTGTTTGACCTTGCCTTCCCGGATGAGATCGCTGACCGCTCCGGCCACGTCTTCGATGGGCACGTTCGGATCGACGCGATGCTGATAGAGCAGATCGATGCGATCGGTCCTCAGCCGCTTCAGCGAGGCTTCCGCCACCTGCTTGATGTGCTCCGGCCGGCTGTTGAGACCCCGGATGGGGCCAAGGTCGAATCCGAACTTGGTGGCGATCACCACCCGGTCGCGAAAGGGAGCAAGGGCCTCGCCGACGAGTTCTTCGTTGGTGTAGGGGCCGTAGACTTCGGCGGTGTCGAAGAATGTGACGCCGAGTTCGACGGCGGAGCGGATCATGGAGACCGCCTCGCCTTTGTCCGTCGCGGGGCCATAGGCGTAACTTAGCCCCATGCAGCCGAACCCGATGGCCGAAACTTCCAGATTGCCCAGTTTGCGCTTTTGCATCGTCTTTCTCTCTCTTCGCTTTGGTCCGTGGCCTGCGGAGGTGTATTTAGAGCGTGCGGCGGCCGGCGATTAGCTGGTATAATCTGCATGGACTTATGAGGCTGGTTCATGAATGCCGCGCGAAAACATCCATGATCTCCAGGCTTTCCTCGCCGTCGCCCGCGAACGGAGCTTCACCCGGGCGGCGGCGCAGCTCGGCGTGTCGCAATCGGCGCTCAGCCACACCATCCGCGGGCTTGAGGAACGGCTCGGCGTCCGGCTGCTGACCCGCACCACGCGCAGCGTCTCTCCCACGGCGGCCGGCGAAAGGCTGCTCAACGGCGTCGGCCCGCGCCTCGACGAGATCGAGGGCGAACTCGCCGCCTTGAGCGAATTGCGGGAGAAGCCCGCCGGCACCATCCGGATCACGACGGGCGAGCACGCCATCGATACGATCCTCTGGCCGAAACTTGAGAAACTTCTCTCCGAATATCCTGACATCAAGGTCGAGGTCGTCATCGACCACGGCCTGACCGACATCGTGGCGGAACGCTACGACGCCGGCATCCGCTTCGGCGAACAGGTGGCGAAGGACATGATCGCCGTGCGCATTGCGCCGGACATGCGGATGGCGGTGGTCGGCGCGCCGTCCTATTTCGCGAAACGGCCGCCGCCGAAGCGGCCGCAGGACCTGACGGCGCACAGCTGCATCAATCTGCGTCTGCCCACCTATGGCGGCTTATACGCCTGGGAATTCGAAAAGCGCGGCCGCGAACTGAAGGTGCGCGTCGACGGCCAGCTTGTCTTCAACGGACTCGTCCCCATCTTCAACGCGGCGCTGAGCGGCTTCGGTCTGGCCTATCTACCGGCGGATTTGGTGCAGCCGCATATCGCCAAAAAGCGGCTCGTCCGCGTGCTTGCCGATTGGTGCCCGCCGTTCCCGGGCTATCACCTGTATTACCCCAGCCGCCGCCAGCCGACGCCGGCCTTCGCCTTGCTTGTCGAGGCGCTGCGTTACCGCGGCTGAGGCCGCGCCTGTTCAATCGCGCAAACTCTTCACCGGCACGCGCGTCAGCTGCACGTCTTCCTTGTTGGTGGCGTAGCCGACGTAAAGCCATCCCTTCCACAGCACGCTTTTGGGATAGTCGTAGCCGGTGTTCTTGTACTTGCCCGGAAAGCGCAACGTCTGCAGGTCCGCGCCGCCGCGCAGCAGGAAGGCCTTGTCGAACAGCCCGCCGTCGCGGCTCAGCGTCACCACCAGCGGCACGCGCCGCTTGGTGCCCGAGGGTTCGTTGACCAGGAAGGCGGTGCCGTCGGGCAGATTGCCGGCGCTCTGCTTGGCGCGCGAATCCGGCATGTCGGTCACCACCGGCGTGGTCCATGTGGCGCCGCGATCCGCGCTCGCCGCCGCCAATTGCCGGAAGCTGGAATCCTGATCGCGGAACACCATCACCACGGCGCCGTCGCGGCGGCGGAACCAGCTCGGCTCTAACTCGCGGCTCATCGCGCCGTTATGAGGCAGGTTTTGCATCAGCCCTTTCGTCCAGCCGGCGATACCTGTCGGATCGTCGGTGTAATACGGCGCGACGATCAGGCCCGGCTGCCTGTGGAAAGCGGTGATGATGCGCCCATCGGGCAGGGCGTGTGGATCCTGTTCGATCACGCCGTCCACCGGCTTGCCGTCCGCACCCATCACCCGCCGCGCCTTCGACCAGTGCACGCCGTCGGTGCTGCTGCGGTATTCCGCATAGCCGCCCTGGTGATGATCGAAGCCGCCCGGCCAGGCGTTGTCGTAAGCCACCAGGATTTTGCCGTCGGTCCACCAGCCGCCGCTGCTGTGCATGATGCGGCCCGAAGGCACCAGCGTCTGCGGCGCAGACCAATGTTCGCCGTCGCGGCTGCGGCTATAGGCGACGAAGGTGTCGGGCGCGTCCTCGTCCCGCGCCGACGCCTGCCACTGCGCGTAGAGCTTGCCTTTGAACGGCATCAGCACCACGCCGTTGGCGTAATGCGGCGCGCCGGCGCGCGGACGGAAGATCGTGAAGCTCTGCGTGCCCGGCGCCGGCTTCAGACCCAGATCGTCGGGACGCGCGGCAACGAACAAGCCCGGCACCACGCGATAAGGCGGCGCCGCTTGCGCCGGCGCGGCAAACAACAACAGCGCTGCAAAGGCTTCACCGAGGCGATGAGATCGGGCGGCTCTGATCATTCTGCTTCAAGCGTATCGCAGGTGACCGCGCCGTCCGATGCTCCTGTCGTGCGTCATTGGCCGTCGCAGGCGGTATCCGATGTGACGCAATAATCCTGTCGCGTCGGGCCGGCCGTGACGCGGCAATTGGCGAGTGCCTGACTGTTGGCCTCCTCCTTCGTTGCCGCCACCGCCCAGCCGACTCCGGGCGTTCCCGCCTTCGGGTCCATCGCCACCGACACACATTGTTTTTCGAAGGCCATCACCAGCGTGCAGAGGTTGCGCGCCGTGTCCGTCGAATCATGCGCGCTGCGGCAAAGAGCCAGCGCGCGCGTCGACGCCGTGTCCTTGTCGGGCGAATTGACGTTGCGGCCGTAGGCGAAGCCGTCGCTGGCCACGTTCGGCGGCACGCCGACGGCGAGTGCCCCGGCGGCCAAGGACGATGCCGCAAAAAACCAAGCTGCAGCAGCGTAAACGGCAACGCCACCCCCCATCGATTTGTTCATGCTGAACCCCCAGTTGCAGCGGCACGCCGGATCAAGGCGTCTCCGCGATCCACGTAGTGCACACCACACTACCACATTGACCGCCATCCGGCATCCCGCGGCTTTGCGCGGTCCGTGCCGTCACCGCCAAGTCTCTTGCATAGCGCCAATCAGCGCTCCATATCTGCGATGGGACCGGTCACAGCGAGAAAAGGACGAGATCATGGCGAAGCTGCAGGGCAAAGTTGCGGTCATCACCGGCGCCAGCGCCGGCATCGGCCGGGCCGCGGCGCGCGCGCTGGCGCGCGAGGGTGCGAAACTGGTGCTCACCGCGCGGCGCAAGGATCGCCTCGAGGAATTGGCGGCCGAAGTGAAGACGCTCGGCGGCGAGGCGGTGTTCGTCGTCGGCGACGCGCGCGAGGAGAAGACGGCGAAGGACTGCACCGAAGCGGCGCTCAAGGCCTTCGGCCGCATCGACATCCTGATCGCCAATGCCGGCGTCGGCAATTACAAGAACCTCGTCGACACCTCGCTCGAGGAATACGACGAGATGATGGACGCCAACATGAAGACCAGCTGGCTGTCCTGCCGTCACACCGTGCCGGTGATGATCAGGCAGAAGGAAGGCCTCATCCTGCTGGTGTCGTCGATGGCCGGCGTTTACGGCTTTCCCGGCGAGGCGACCTATTGCGCCACCAAATTCGCCCAGGTCGGTTTCGCCCAGGGCCTCGACAAGGAATTGCGGCCGCATGGCATCAAGGTCGGCACCATCAATCCCGGCGGCGTGAAGACCGAATTCGCGCTCGGCAAGGGCCGCACCGAGAAGGGCGTCGCGGAGTCCGAGATGCTGGATTCCGAGGATGTCGCCGAAGCCATCCTTTTCGCCTGCACGCAGTCGAAGCTGTCGCGCATCATCCAGATCCAGATGCGCACCATGGCGGAGTCTTTGACCTGAGCTTTCCTCCCCCGTTTACGGGGGAGGCGGCGAGCTGCGGAGCGGCGAGCCGGAGGGGCCGGCCGGCAAAATCTCCTATTTCCTTTCACGCGGCGCGGCGGGATGCTGGGGGATGAGCACGCTGGCGTGGCTCGCCTTCGGCATCATCGTGGCGCTGCTGGGCATCATCGCCCTGCTGCCGGACTTCGACCGGTTCCGCGACGAGTAGGTCGCGCCCTCACAACCCGCCGAACAGTCCGCCGACGATGTCGTTGGCGAGGCCGAAGCCGGCGCCCATGCCCAGCCCCGACATCACATTGCTCATGAAGCCGCCGCCGCCGCCGAACGACTGGTTCGCCCAGCCGCGCGGCTGGTAGTTCACCTGCGGCACGGAAACGGCGTGGTTTTCCAGCGAATGGATGTACTGCGCCATCTGCTCGATCAGCGCCACGGTCGACTGGTTCTGCTGCTGGATGGCGAGCGCGGCCTCGCGCAGATCGAGCGTCAGCTCGCGCGCCAGATTGGCGTCGGTGATCTTGCTCTGCAGCTTGTCCGCCAGCGCCTTGATGCCCTGTGCGGCTTGGTCGGCCTGCTGCTGCAGCTGCACGACTTGGTTCTCGGCGGTTTGGTAATCCATGCGGTCTTCCTTTGTCGGTTTCTCTGCGGAGGTGATGGCCCCCGGCATCCGTCCGATCCGCCTTACCAGATCGCCGCCGCCGCTTTCATGAAATGAATGAAATGTTGGTACGGCTGTGTGGTTTTAAAGCCGGCTGCTTTTCCGCCGCGCGTCCCGCTATCCGCAGACCGTCTGCTGTTTCAGCGCCGCGACCGAGTTGGGCCGGATCGGCTGCACGCCCTCCGAATTTTCGGAAAACACCACGGCGCCGGTGTCGTCGAAGAAGCGGGCGCTTTTGTTTTCGTAAGTCTGCTTGACGCAGTCGATCTCTTCGCTGTTGCGCTCCCACTTGTACTTGCCGCCGCTCATGAGGGAATTGTACTGCACCGCGTCCCAGACGATCTGACTTTGGAAATCGGCGATGTCGCCGTTGCGGGCGATCGAGTCGCGGTCGACCGAGACCGTCATGCCGTCCTGCTGCACGACCTGAATCCAGTTCTCCGCCAGCGCCGGCATCGTCGCCAATGCCAGCACGGCCGTCGTCAACCACAATAGTTTTCTCATGATGCACCCCCGCTGCTGCCGGCCTTTATAGACCGTCTGCGCAACGGCCTGAAGGATGCGGATTTGTTGACGTAGGGGCGGACGCTTCGGCGATACAAAATCCCAATCTTCACAGGCGTTTTGTGGACGCCGTATGCTCGCTCCACTACGCTGTCGCAACGGCCCGGCTGCTTGGGGGAGCAGAATGATCGCGCAAAAGTTTCTCACCATCCTCAAACGCCTGCTGATCGGCGTCGCGGCGTTGGCTTTGATCTACTGGGTGTCGCAGCTGACCGAGCCCTGGTGGAATCCCGGCGCCTATCATTGGCAATATGCCGACGCCTCGGCCGCGAACGGCGGCGAGCAGACACTGTCGATCAAGGCCAAGCAAAGCACCATGACGACGCCGAGCGGCCAGTCCGTCACGCCGCTGCTCTACGTCACCTGCAAGGCCGGCTATCTCAACGTCGCGATGGACATGCCCGCCAGCTTCTGCATCGGCGACTGCAGCAAGGGCGGCAATTACGAGGTCTACGAATACTTCGTGACCGACACCAGCGCCCATTCGCACACCGGGCAGGAAGGCGGCTGGTTCACGCGTTCCGCAACCGACAGCCGCGCCAGGCGCTTCTTCGAGCCCTCCGACGATCGGGTGTTCGCCAAGAACGATGCGCCCAAGGCGGTCGCCTTCATCCGCCGTCTGGCGGCCTCCAAGGAATTCTGGGCCGATGCCGGCCAGACGCATTCGGTGTTCGACACCAGCGGGCTGGCGGCCGAACTGCCGCGTCTGGAAAAGGACTGCCCCGCCTTGAAGTGACGGCGGCGAGTTCCGCATGACCGCGATCAAGTAAAGATGATCGGCGCCGGCCTTTGATTTGGGGCATTCCGGCGGCAAACGCGCTAAAAAGGAAAGGCATTCGTCGCGTCCGTCGCCGCGTTTGCGGCGACGAGCGGCGCGTCTGCGCAACGGAAGGGGGAAGGTCATGACGGCGGAAAAAACCGCGTTGGGCTGGCGCGTTTACGGCCTGGGCGTGATGGCGATGGCCGTGCTCTGCCTGGTGTGGGGAACCTTCGACCCGGGGCAGCCGGTGCCCAAGGATTTTCCCGACCGCACGGTCCTCGTCTATGCCGCCGGCGCGTTCATGCTGATCGCCGGCGCGGCCGTCGAATGGCGGCGCACCACCGCCTGGGGCGCCGCGGCGCTCGCCGCCTATTACGCGCTCATTGTCGTCGTCCTGATGAAGGGCCGCATCGTGCTCGCCCATTACGCGGTGTACGGCACTTACGAGGACATCGCCGAGCAGTTCGCCATCGCGTCAGGCGGGCTGATCGTCTTTGCCGCCACTGCCGGGATCGATGCGGCCCTGGCCGCGCGCCTCACGCGCCTGGGTCAGATGGTGTTCGGCGTTTGCGCGCTGATCTTCGGCGGCGCGCATTTTGCCTACATGAACTTGACCGCCCCGCTGGTTCCCCAATGGCTGCCGCCGTCGCAGGAATTCTGGGCCTATGCCACCGGGCTTGGCCATATCGCGGCGGGCCTTGCGATTCTGACGGGCGTGCGGGCCCGCCTCGCCGCGATCCTGCTCACCGCCATGTACGCCTCCTTCACCCTGCTGGTGCACGGGCCGATGCTTGTGGCCGATCCCTCCAGCCATTGGATCTGGTCCGAGAACGCCGTGAACCTCGCGCTGATCGGCGTCGCCTGGGTGGTCGCGGATTCGCTGGCGCCGTCGCGGCGATAGCGGAGCACGCGGCATGGCATGGCCGCCAGACCTGCTACGCGCGCAAAACCTCCGTCTCGCCAATCCGGTCTAACGCCTTGGCGAATTCGTCTGCCGGTACCGGCTTGCGCTGCTGCATGACGAGCGTCGCCTCCCGCACCATTCGCGCCTCCAGAACGGCCTCCGCCGGCAAGTTGATCTGTTCGTGCATCCAGCGCGAGACATCCACCCAATCCCATAAGGGGCTTTCCGATGTGACGCGCGCAACCGGAGAAGGGAAACCGCGTCCGCGCTTGCCTTGCCAGTAAAGCGTCACTGCCGCCCGTGTCAGGCCGCAGCGCTCGGCAATGTCGGACAAGCTCACCAGATAATCCGGCTCGAAGCGCTCGACCGTTGCGCCCGCCGCGCGCACGTCTTGAAAGGCCGAGATGATGGCGTGCGCGAAGTTCTTGGCCTCCCGCACGAATTCCAGAATGATCAGGCCCTTCTGGTGCGAAATGGTCGCGTCGCTGCAGCCCGCTTCGTAGAAGCGATCCTCGAAGTCTTCCGCTTCCGGATCCAAGCCGGATGCAATGACGGTGAACTCATGCGCTTTCATCATCGTTCCCGGTCAGATGCGGGCATCGCTCGACAGCCCGCTTGATGGCCTTCGCATGGTGCTCGGGCACTTTGGGCGTGGACCACACGGAGATTTGGCAGCCGTCCCGATCATGATGCGGACACAAGAGCCTGCCCCAGCAATGCCCCATGCCTTTTCGCCACGTCCAGCCGCACGCCTCCGCATAAGCAACCGCAGCCTCAATCTCCTTGGTGGGATGCTTCGGTCTGCCCACGGTATAGTTCCGTATTATTTAGCGAGGTGTTAACAAATGTCAACGTCTGTAATGCATCTGTTTTAATTAGATAAATCGTAGCGGAGAAGCGATTGATGCACACCGCGAAGTCGCACGCGCGAGGCGCAACGTTCAGGCAAAGCCGCCACAACGGAAAGGCGACGCGATATCGCAGCGATAGCGTCCTGGAGGCCACTGCGACGCGCTTCACTGCGAGTGCAAAGATCGCGAAGAAGTTCGCGCCCTGCCGGCCCAGATCCGCACTGTCCGCCGGAGTCCGAACGCTCCTGGGAGCGGGAGCTTTGGCGGCTGGGGCTCATCTGAGGAATGGCGGTTACGAATAGGCTATAACCTATTTTTCTGCAGAATTTTAATAGCTTATAGCCTATTGTAATCACCAATAAAAATAGGTTACAACCTATCATATGAGTGACGCCATTCGCCATTTGGACCGACGTTTCACAGCTCTGCGGCCTCTCGCGAAAAGTCAGCGGCCGCCGAAGGGATGGATTCGCGCGGTTCGCAACGCGCTCGGCATGACCACGGCGCAGTTCGCCCGGCGGCTGAAGATCGCCCAGCCCAGCGTCGTCGAACTCGAACGATCGGAAGCCGCCAGCAGCATCACGCTTCGCACCTTGGAACGCGCGGCGGAGGCCCTCGGCTGCCGTGTCGTCTACGCGCTCATTCCGGAGCAGCCGCTCGCGGAAACCGTTCGCGAGCGGGCGCAGCATGTCGCCGACAAGAAAATGGCGGCGGTCGAACACACCATGCGTCTGGAAGACCAGGCCGTTCGGGCGAAGGGAACGCAGGCCGCATTGCGGCACAAGCTGATCGAAGACCTCATGCGGAAGCCTGCGCGTCTTTGGGATGAGGAATGAG
>JAGWJY010000091.1 GCA_028865545.1 Alphaproteobacteria bacterium
TTCGCGGGTGCAGCATCGGCTATAGTCCTGACGCCCTTTCGGTTCGCCTGAGACCACCTCCCCCCGAAGCGGGAGAGAACAACACGGAGACGCCCATGTCCGTCGTCGTCGAAACCAAGCGCGTCACCGTGCCCGAGATCATCGCGCACAAGAACGCCAAGCCTGTCGTCTGCCTGACCTGCTACCACGCCCACACTGCCCGCTTGCTCGACCAGCATGTCGATCTCATGCTTGTCGGCGACAGCGTCGGCATGGTCATGCACGGCATGGAGACCACGCTGGGCGTAACGCTCGATATGATGATCCTGCACGGCCAGGCCGTGATGCGTGGCTCCAAGCACGCCCTTGTCACCGTCGATATGCCGTTCGGTTCCTACGAAGAATCGCCGCAGGTCGCGTTCCGCAATGCGGCGCGCGTGATCCAGGAGACCGGTTGCCAGGCGGTGAAACTGGAGGGCGGTTCGCGCATGGCCGAAACCGTGCATTATCTGACGGAGCGCGGCATTCCGGTGATGGGCCATATCGGGCTGACGCCGCAGCGGATCCAGATTTTCGGCGGCTTCAAGACCCAGGGCCGCACCGAGGCGGAATGGCCGGCCATCGAGGCCGACGCCAAGGCCGTGGCCGAGGCGGGCGCCTTCTCCGTCGTGCTGGAGGGCATGGCCGAGCCTCTAGCTGCCAAGATTACCCACCAGATCGCCATACCGACCATCGGCATCGGAGCCTCGGCTCAATGCGATGGACAGATTCTGGTCATGGAGGACATGCTGGGGTTGAACCCCAATCCTCCCAAATTCGTGCGCCAATACGCCAGCCTGGGCGCCGATATCGAAGCCGCTGTGAAAGCCTATGCGACCGACGTCCGGGCTCGGACCTTCCCGGGTAAGGAGAACGTCTACAGCATGAAGCGCATCGCCTAAGCACATGAAATAGCGGCAAGTTGCCATCCGCGCCCGCGCGGGCTAATTAACACGCCCGGTCAAGGCCTTGTGTCCTGTCCAGCCCCTGAAAGGAATTCCCGTGTCCGACATCTTCCGCGAAGTCGAGGAGGACGTTCGCCGCGAACGGCTCGAAAAGCTTTGGAAGCAGTATGGCGACTACATCATCGCCGGCGTGGCCGCGATCGTTGTGGGCGTTGCCGGCTTCAAGCTGTGGCAGCACTACGAGGCGGAGCAACAGCTGAAAGCGTCGACCACCTACGCGCAAGCCATGCAATTGAGCGAGAGCGGCAAGGATGCCGAAGCCGCCCAGCTTTTCGCGCAAATCTCGAAAAGCGCGCCGAGCGGCTATGCGTCGGCGGCCAAGCTGTCCCAGGCCGATGCCCTTCTGGCCGGCGGCAAAACTGCGCAGGCCGTCGCAATCTATAAGGCGATCGCCGGCAACGACTCGTCGGCGCTTGGCGAAGTGGCGCGCATCCGCGCCGCTTGGGCGATGGCCGACACCGCCTCGAAGAGTGAACTGCAGACATTGCTCGCGCCGCTGACCGATCAGAAATCCGCCTGGCGTTTCATGGCGCAGGAAATTCTCGCCTATTGCGACTTCCGCGAAGGGAAGTTGAAAGAGGCGGAAAGCGAATATGAGAGCTTGGCGGCCGAACCGACTGCGCCTGACACACTGCGTCAGCGCGCCATCGCGATGTCGTCGTTCATCCGCACCGGCGGTGGAGCGAATTACGGAACCGTGCCGCCACCGGCGGCGCCCGCCGATGCCGGTGTCCAGAAAGGAAATACGTCCCAATGACGTCGCGTCCGTTCCGTTCCGTGGCGGTCATCGTCGCCGCAGCGCTGCTGCTTGGCGGCTGCAGCGTATTCAGCGGCATGAGCAGTTGGTTCAGCGGGCCGTCGAAGTCCAAGCTCAAAGGGCAGCGCATCTCGATCATGGCGACCGACGAATCGCTGAAGCCCGATCCGACCTTGAAGGACACGCCCGTCATCCTGCCGCCGCCTTATCTCAACAAGAACTGGCCGGAGCCGGGCGGATATGCCGACAACGCCATGTATCACTTGGAGGCCCCCGGGCCGCTCAAGGAGATCTGGGATGTGGACGCCGGCGCGGGTTCGGACAGCGACGCGCGGGTGACCGCGCCGCCGGTGGTCGCCGACGGACGGGTCTATACGCTGGACGCGCGGGCGCGCGTCTTCGCCTTCAACGCCGAAACCGGCGAAGAAATCTGGCATGCCAGCGTGGCGCCGCCGGGCCATCAGAGCGTGCTCAACATGCTGAGCCTCGGCTTGTTCGGCACCGACACCAACGTCGATCCCACCAAGGGCTTTGGCGGCGGCGTCGCCTATGACGACGGCCGGTTGTTTGTCTCCACCGGCTTCGGCGACGTGCTGGCATTGGATCCGGCAACCGGCAAAGTGCTGTGGCGCGTGAGCGTCGGGGTGCCCATTGTCAATGCGCCGGTGGCCAATGGCGGCCGTGTGTTCGTGTCGTCCCAGGACAACCACTTCCACGCCTTTGCCGAAAGCAACGGCCGCGAGTTATGGGACCATCAGGGCATCACCGAATCCGCGGGCATTCTGGAAAGCACCAGCGCCGCGGTGGCCGGCGAATTCGTCATCGCCCCCTACACCTCCGGCGAAATCTATGCGCTGCGCGTGCAGAACGGCCGCCCGGCCTGGAACGACATGCTGACGCGATCCGGCAATCTGACGGCGCTGACCGAGATCGACGACATCGCAGGACGGCCGGTGGTCGACCGCGACCTGGTTTTCGCGATCAGCCATTCTGGCGTCATGGCGGCGATCCAGCTCGGCACCGGCGACCGCCAGTGGTCGCGCGACATCGGCGGCATCCAGACGCCTTGGACGGCCGGCGACTTCATCTATGTGGTGACCACGGATTCGCAGTTGATGTGCCTGACGCGCAAGGAAGGCCGCGTGAAGTGGATTCACCAGCTGCCACGCTGGACGGACCCCGGCGACACCAGCAGCAACCCGATCGTGTGGTCCGGCCCGGTGCTGGTGTCCAATCGCCTGATCCTGGTGTCGTCGCACAGCACGGCGGTTTCGATTTCGCCCTATACAGGCGAGCTGCTGGGCCAGGTCGACATTCCGGATGGCGCTTATATCGCGCCGGTTGTCGCCAACGGCACGCTCTATATCCTGACCAACGAAGCGGAGCTTGTCGCGCTGCGCTGAGGCGCCGGCGGCAGCGAGCTTGAAAGCGTGCCATGCCGCTCACACTAGCCATCGTCGGCCGACCGAATGTTGGCAAGTCGACGCTTTTCAACAAGCTTGCCGGAAGGAAGCTTGCGCTGGTGCATGACACGCCCGGTGTCACCCGCGACCGCCGCGAGGTGGAAGCTTCGCTGGGCTCGCTGGCTCTCAGGCTGATCGACACGGCCGGCATCGCGGAAGGCGAAAAGGAAAGCCTCGCGGCGCGGATGACCGCGCAGACCATGACCGCCATCGCCGACGCCGACGTCTGCCTGTTCCTCATCGACGGACGCGACGGCGTGACCACGGCGGACGAGATCGTCGCGCAGGCCCTGCGCCGTTCGGGCAAGCCTGTCGTGCTCGCGGCCAACAAATGCGAAGGACGTCAGTCGCAGGCGGGCGTTCACGAAGCCTGGAGTCTCGGCTTCGGCGAGCCGGTGGCGATTTCGGCCGAACATCGCCTGGGGCTTGAGGAACTGGTCGACGCTCTGGCGCCGTTCGCCGAAAAAGAGGCGGCCGAGGAAGAGGCGGAGGAAGACAAACCGCTGCGTCTCGCCATCGTCGGGCGGCCGAATGTCGGCAAATCGAGCCTGTTCAACCGCCTGCTCGGCAGCGAGCGGGCGCTGACGGGACCGGAAGCGGGCATCACGCGCGACGCCATCGCCGTGCGCTGGCAGGCGGAGGGCCGCGAAATCCTGCTGCACGACACCGCCGGCCTGCGCAAGCGCGCCCGCGTCGCCGGTCACACGCTGGAGGAGATGTCGGTCGGCTCGACGCTCGACGCCGTGCGCTTCGCCGACTGCGTGGTGGTGGTGATCGACGCCGCGGCGGCTTTCGAGAAACAGGATTTGACGATCGCCGATCTGATCGCCCGCGAAGGCCGCGCCGTGGTGTTCGCCGCCAACAAATGGGATCTGATCGAGAAAAAAGCCGGCGGCATCGGCAAGCTGCGCGAGAAGGTGGATCGTCTGCTGCCACAGGTCGCCGGCGCGCCGCTGATCGCGGTGTCGGCGGTGACCGGCGAAGGCCTCGACCGCCTGCTGCCGGCGGTATTGGCCGCGGACCGCGCCTGGAACACGCGCATTCCCACGGCGACGTTGAACAGATTTCTCGAGGACGCGCTGTCGCGTCATGCGCCGCCCGCCATTCACGGACGCCGCGTGCGCATCCGCTACATGACGCAGCCCAAGAGCCGGCCGCCGACCTTCGCCCTGTTCGGTAACCAGCTGAACGCGCTGCCGGACGCGTATCAGCGCTATCTGACGAACAGTCTGCGCGAGACCTTCCACCTGGAGGGCGCGCCCATCCGGCTGGTGATGCGCACGTCGAAGAATCCGTTCGCGGAATAGATCGCTTGGAAACGAGCAAAGAAAAATTCCATCCTCTCCTTGAGAGAGGCGCGAA
>JAGWJY010000057.1 GCA_028865545.1 Alphaproteobacteria bacterium
CTCCGCTTCACGGTTTCCTGCGCGGCGCGGGCGCCGACCCACTCGGCGCGGCTTTCCGTCGTCTTGGAGATTTCTGCGCCGAGCTTCAGGTCCTTGATCGTCACCTCGCCCTTGGCGCGCTCGTCCTCGCCTTCCATCACCACCAGCGCAGCGCCGCGCTTGTCGGCGTATTTGAGCTGGTCGGGAATTTTCTTGGTGCCGACATAGGATTCGGCGCGCAGGCCGGAGGCGCGCAACTCGCGCGCGGTGGCGAAGCTCGCGGCGGCATCGCCCATCGACAACACGACGATCAGCGGCTGCTCATCACCGGTCAGGCCGCGCGAGCGCAGCGCGGTCAGCAAGCGGCTGACGCCGATAGAAATTCCCGTCGCCGGAACCTGCTGTCCGGTGAACCGCGCGACAAGATCGTCATAGCGCCCTCCTCCCGCGACCGAACCAAACACCACCGTCTCGCCCGCTTCGTTGGTGACGGGGAACGTCAACTGCGCTTCGAAGACGGGGCCCGTGTAGTAATCGAGACCACGGATGATGGAGGGATCGATACAAATACGCTGGGTTCCAAAACCCAGCCGACCGACCAACAAAGCTATTTGCTCTAATTCCTCCAGACCTTTTGCATATAAGCCCGTCGTTGAAAGACCGCGAAGGTGCTCAATGATGGCCTCGTTCGTGATCGGTCGACGAACAGTTTGATCTCCAAATACCGCAACACGCACCAGATCATCTGGCGACCCAGCAGTCTCCGATTGCTCATTCATCGGGGGCAAAGTTACGAAATGGAGGAGCTTGGCTATATGTTCATCACTAAGTTCTGCACCCTTCGTGAAGTCTCCGCTTTCGTCTTTACGTCCTTTTCCAAGTAGCGCCTTGACGCCGTCAAATTGAAGACGATCTAGCTTATCCAAAGCTCTCAACACGATGCCGCGTTTAGCAGCGTCACTAGCGACAACGCCGATTTCCTCAAGAATGCCATCCAGCAGCTTTCGGTTATTCACCTTGATGATGAACTCCCCCCGCTTCAGCCCCAGCGCCTCCAGCGCGTCGCACACCATCATCAGCAATTCGGCATCGGCGGCGGGCGAATTGCTCCCCACCGTGTCTGCATCGAACTGGGTGAACTCGCGGAAGCGGCCGGGGCCAGGCTTCTCGTTGCGCCACACCGGCCCCACCTGATAGCGGCGGAACGGCTTGGCCAGATTCTGGAAATTCTCGGCGACATAGCGCGCCAGCGGCGCCGTCAGGTCGTAGCGCAGCGACAGCCACTGCTCGTCGTCGTCCTTGAGCGAGAACACGCCCTCGTTCGGGCGATCCACATCGGGCAGGAACTTGCCGAGCGCGTCGGTGTATTCGAAGGCCGGCGTCTCCAGCGGCGAGAAGCCGTAGCTCTCATAGACGCCGCGGATGGTGTCGATCAGGCGGCGCTCCGCCGCGATCTCGCCTGCACTGCGGTCGCGAAATCCGCGCGGAAGCCGCGCCTTGGGACGGGATGCCTTCTGCTGACTCATCTGTGCCACCGGGAGTGAGCGGGCCTTGTACCGGCTGGATTCCCCAGCGGCAAGGAAAAGGGCATAGCGGCCGGCCGGCGGCCATGGCACAGGCCAGCGGCGCCGCCCTCAGGCACAACATATTGGGAATGTTGTAATTTTTCGCCCGTCGGGCGGAAAGGCTGGTACAGCTGGGTGGGTTCGAACCGCCGACCTCCGGATCCACAATCCGGCGCTCTAACCAACTGAGCTACAGCTGCATGGCCAAGGGGGCGGAACCTAAGATTCAAGGTGCTCAAAAGCAAGGTGCAGACGCAACGTCAGGATCAGCCGGTTCCTTCCGCATAACCGGGGGATGACAGGGCGGTAACGAAGCCCATCAACCCGCCCAGGATGCCGTCTCAGGGTAGCGCCGGGCGCCGGCATAGATATGATCGCATGCCATGAATAAGACTCTGCGTTATTCGCTGATCGCCGTGGCCGCCGTTGTGGCGGTCGTCCTTCTCCTGCCCTTCCTGGTGCCCGTGGACTCATACCGCGGCCGCATCGAGACCGCCGCGGAGAGTGCCACCGGCCGTGCCCTGCACATCGACGGGCCGATGCGGCTGATGCTCTTCCCGCAATTCGGACTCAAGGCCGAGAAGGTCACCTTCGCCAACATGCCCGGCGGGCGGGCCGCGGCCATGGCGAGCATCGGCGACATCAGGCTTGCGATTCATTTCCTGCCGCTTCTGACGGGGCATGTGGTCGTCGACCAGATCGTCCTCGATCGCCCGGTGATCGCCCTGGAGGTCAACGCGGAGGGACAGCCGAACTGGGCCCTCGGAAACGGCAAAACCAAAAGTGAAGGCAGTTCCGTGACCTTGCCGCTGGACACACAGTTCTCCGGCATCAAGATCACCGACGGCCGGATCTCCTACACCAACATCAAAACCCTGACCTATCGCGCCGTCGATCATGTCAACGCCACGATCGGCATCACGCAACTCGACCAGCCGGTGTCGCTCGACGGCAACCTGACCGAGAACGGCCATAAAATCGACTTCGACGGCCGGATCGCCACGATCAAGACGCTGCTGGGCAACGGCACCACCGCTCTCGATCTGTCGCTGACCTCCGACATGATGCAGGCCAGCTTCAAGGGGCTCCTCGATCCGGCCGGCACGCTGACCGGACACTTCAAATTCGACACGCCGTCCTTGCGCAACATGGCCGGCTGGCTTGGCGAAGCTTTGCCGGCGGGCGGCGGCCTGGGCCGGACATCGCTCGAAAGCCAGATCGTCTCCAAGGATAAGGTGACGACCTTCTCCGGGCTGCAACTGACGCTCGACCACGCCAAGATGGCCGGGCACCTCGTCATCGACGCACATGGCGAAGTGCCGGACGTGACAGGCGCGCTGTCGATCGACCGGCTCGACCTCAACCCCTATCTGCTGGCCGGCACACCGTCGGCGCCGCAGCCGCAACACAGCACCCAATCCGGCTGGAGCAAGACGCCGTTCAGCTTCGCCCTGCTGAAACGGGTAGATGCCAATCTTTCGTTGGGCGTCGGCGGGCTTCGCTTGCGCAACCTGCACCTTGGAAAGACGGTGCTGAACGTGACGCTGGCCGGCGGCGCACTGACCGCACGCCTTGATCCGATCACCCTTTACGGCGGCACGGGCCAGGCCGAACTCGACGTCAACGGGCGCAGCGCGGTGCCTGTCTTCCGCAACACGCTCAAATTCGACAACGTGGCGCTGCGGCCGTTCCTCAGCGATACGCTGGGCGTCGACAGCATCGAAGGTTCCGGCTCGCTGGCGCTTGCCATCACCTCTCAAGGAACCAGCGCCTATGCCGTGATGCATGCGCTGTCCGGCAAGGGCTCCATCATCGCCGGCCAAGGCCGCATCCGCGGCGTCGACCTCGGCGCGGTGGCGCGCACGATCCAGACCGTGCTGGGCGGCGGGGCAACGGGGACGTCCGCAACCACCGACTTCCACGACATGGGCGGGAGCTTCGTCATCGCCGGCGGCGTCCTGGCCAACAAGGACTTCCGTCTGTCCGGTCCGCTGCTGTCGATGACCGGCGCCGGCACCATCGACATCGGCAACCGCGCGATCAATTTCCGCGTGGTACCGAAGGCGGCCGTCGGCGGCGCCAGAGGCCTGAGCATCGGCATCCCCTTCCGCATCACGGGCTCGTGGGATCATGTCCATTACGCGCCCGATCTGACGGGCGTGGTGAACGGACTGATGCAGAATCTCGAATCCGGACGCGCGCCCTTCAAGGGACTCTTCGGCGGCGGCAATAAGACCAAGTCCGGCCAAAAGAAGCAGAGCCCTCAAGATCTGTTGAGGGGCCTGTTCGGCCAGCATTGAGGAAATCATGAAGCGCTGGATTACCGTCGCGGGCGCCGTCGCCTATGTCGTCGTCGTCGTATTGCTGTTCGGCTATCTCTGGATGACGAACAAAAGCCCCAAGCTGACGATCGTCAGCTGGCCGGGGCAGTACGGCCACGCGCAAGCCAGCGCCCTGCTGCGTCCCTTCGCGGACCGCAGCGGTGCGGATGTACGCATCGCGGAGTATGACGGCGGCACGGCCGAACTGGCCCGCCAGGTCGCAGCCAAGAAATATTCCTGGGACGTGATCGATCTGGAGCTGCCCGACGCGGTTGCGGCCTGCGACCAGGGCTTGCTGGAGCCTATCGACGCGGCGTCGCTTCCCGCGGGACCGGACGGCATGCCCGCCGCGCAGGATTTCGTGCCGGGCGCGATCGGACCCTGTTGGGTGGGAAGCGTCGTCTACAGCCAGACCATCGCTTATGATCGCCATCGCTTCACCGGCAAACAACCCACCACCCTCGCCGACTTCTTCGACCTGAAGGACTTCCCGGGTCCGCGGGCGATGCGCCGCGCCAGCCCCAAATTCAATCTGGAACTGGCCCTGCTGGCCGACGGCGTTGCACCGCGCGATGTCTATGCCGTGCTGTCGACGCCGCAAGGCGTGGCCCGCGCACTCGCCAAGCTCGACACGATCCGCAGCGCCCTGGTGTGGTGGACGAACGACGATTCGCCGGCGCGCATGCTGGCGGACGGGCGTACCGCCTTCTCGACCATCCTCAACGGCGACATCTTCAACGCCGCCATGCACGGCAACAATCTGGGCGTGATCTGGGACCGGCAACTCTACGAATTCGATGTTTTCGGCGTGCCCAAAGGCGATCCCAAACGCGGCCTGGCGATGGATTTCATCCGCTTCGCGACACAAGCAAAGCATCTGGCCGGCGTGGCCGACTGGGTGCCCTACGGTCCGGCGCGCCGCTCGGCCGCCCCCTATGTCGGGAAAAATCCAGAACTGAGCGTCGCCATGGCGCCGTTCCTGCCGACGTCCCATTTTGCCACTGCTTTTGCGGTCGACGACCAATGGTGGCGGCTGCACGGCGCGGACGTCGACCCGCTCTGGCAGGCGTGGCTGGCAAAGGAAAAGCAATCCTAGCGACCCTCTGACCGAAACAAGATTCCGTTGCGACAATCGCGGCCCATATTCGCGCCAGCGTTGTCAACGCCGCGCTGCGAGCAAGATCCTGCACGCCTGACGCAGGGGACCACTCGAACAACGATCTTGCCATCTCGTTAAGGGCGCGGACGGCCATGGCGTAAATGGTCCGTTACGCACCGGCCGGCGAAGGTGCTGACGCTTCTTGATGCAGCCTAAAGCCGCGACTGCCCAGCATTTATACAGACATGCAATTTTCGATTCTTTCACCATTGCCCTGTAATCAGAAATCTCTGCGCATTGACATGCCCGCTGTGCTCACGGACCTTGGACAGAGAGAGCGATTCAGCGGACGCGCCGCAAGATGAGAACCGAGTGATGCTTTCCTACGCGGCCCGTCGCTTCCTTGGTGCCTTGCCGACGCTGTTTGTCATCATCACATTCGCGTTCTTCATGATGCGCCTCGCGCCGGGCGGTCCCTTCGATTCCAACCGCCATCTGCCGCCCGAGATCGAACACAACATCGAAGCGGCCTACAATCTCGACAAGCCGCTCTACGAGCAATATTTCATCTACCTGGACAACCTCGCGCATTTCGACCTCGGCCCCTCTTACAAGACGAAGGACTTCACCGTCGGCGAGATGATTGCCGCCGGCCTGCCGGTCAGTCTGCGTCTGGGCTTGTCGGCGATGTTCTTCGCCATCTTCTTCGGGATCGCGCTCGGGACAATCGCGGCGCTCAACAAGAACAAGCCGAGCGACTACGGCGTAATGGTGCTGGCGATGTTCGGCATCACGATTCCGACCTTCGTCACGGCGCCGATCCTGACGCTGATCTTCGGAATCTACGGCGTGAATTTCCTGGGGCTGAATCTGTCCCTGCCCGTGGGCGGATGGAACGGCGGAGCCCTGCAGAACATAATCCTTCCGGTGACGGTGCTGGCGCTGCCGCAGATCGCGATCATCTCGCGGCTGGTCCGCGGCTCGACGATCGAAGCGCTGCGATCCAATTATGTGCGTACCGCGCGCGCCAAGGGCCTGCCGACTTACCTGATCCTGTGGCGCCACGTGCTGCAGTCTTCGCTGCTGCCTTTGGTGAGTTACCTCGGACCGGCGGTGGCCGGACTTCTGACGGGGTCACTGATCGTCGAACAAATATTCGGCCTGCCGGGGATCGGCCGCTATTTCGTGAATGCGGCGCTCAACCGCGATTACACGCTGATGATGGGTGTGATCATCGTCTACGCCGCCTTCATCATCGGGCTGAATCTGGTCGCCGATCTGCTCTACGCCGTGCTCGATCCGCGGGTGAGCTACAAGCGATGAGCATAATCGCACCCAACGTCGGCAATGCCGACGCCATGGCCAGGGCGCAGGAAGTGCGCGGCCGCAGCCTGTGGGTCGATGCCCGCCGTCGTCTGTTCGAAAACAAGGCGGCTGTCGTCAGCATGGTCCTGCTGGGGATCATCACGCTGATGGCGCTTTTCGCGCCGCTGCTGTCGCAATACAGCTTCGAGGCTACGAACTGGAACGTGGTGTCCTGTGCGCCGGACTGGTGGCCAGACTCGACCGTGATCTGCAACGCCGGCGGCACCCATTGGTTCGGCACCGATTCCGTCGGCCGCGACCTGTTCGTGCGGGTGCTCTACGGCGCGCGCGTGTCGCTCGCCGTCGGCCTGGTGGCGACGCTGGTCAGCCTGCTGATCGGCGTGTTCTACGGCGCCATCGCCGGCTATGTCGGCGGCCTTCTGGACGAGATCATGATGCGCGTGGTCGATGTCCTCTATTCCCTGCCCTTCATCTTCTTCGTCATCATCCTGATGGTGATATTCCACCGCAGCCTGTTTCTCCTGTTCCTCGCCATCGGCGCGGTGGAGTGGCTGACCATGGCGCGGATCGTGCGCGGGCAGACGCTGTCCATCAAACACAAGGAATTCATCGAAGCGGCGCGCGCCGGCGGCGTCGGACCGCTGGCGATCATCCTGCGGCACGTCATCCCCAACCTGCTGGGACCGGTGATCATCTATGTGACGCTGACGATTCCCGACGTGATCCTGGCCGAAAGCTTTCTGTCGTTCCTGGGCTTGGGCGTGCAGGAACCTCTGACCTCGTGGGGCGTGTTGATCGCCGACGGCGCCAACCAGATGGAAATCGCGCCCTGGATGCTGATCTTCCCCGCACTGTTCATGGCGGTGACCCTGTTCTGCTTCAACTTCATCGGCGACGGTCTGCGCGATGCGCTCGACCCGAAGGATCGCTAGCCATGTCGGATCCGATCTTCGAAGTCCGCAATCTCGACGTGCGCTTCTCGACCCATGACGGCGAGGTCCATGCCGTCAAGAACCTCAGCTTCGACATCGCTGAAGGCGAATGCCTGGGCGTGGTGGGCGAGTCAGGCTCCGGCAAGAGTCAGGCATTTCTGGCGGCGATGGGGCTGCTGCCGTCGAACGGACGCGCCACGGGCAGCGTCAAATATCGTGGCGAGGAAATTCTCGGCATCCCCCAGCACAGGCTCAACCGCCTGCGCGGCTCCAGCATCACGATGATCTTCCAAGATCCTCTCACCTCACTGACGCCGCATATGACGATCGGGGCGCAGATCATGGAGGGCCTTCGTGTCCATCGCCGCATCCCGAAAGATGTGGCCGAGCAGCGCGCCATCGAAATCCTCGAGGTCGTGCGCATTCCCGAGGGCCGCCGTCGGATGCGCCAATACCCGCACGAGCTGTCAGGCGGCATGCGGCAGCGCGTGATGATCGCCATGGCGACCGTGTCGGGACCGGACCTTCTGATCGCCGACGAACCGACCACGGCGCTGGACGTGACGGTGCAGGCGCAAATCCTCGACATCATGCGCGAGCTGAAGAGCGAACTGAAGACCGCGGTGGTCATGATTTCGCACGACATGGGCGTGATCGCCGGCATCGCCGACCGCGTGCAGGTCATGCGCGAGGGCAAAATCGTCGAGGCCGGCCCCGTGGAGACCATCTTCTATCGTCCACAGCACGCCTATACCAAAGAACTGATCGACGCGATGCCGCGCCTCGACAAGCCCGGCCTGACCGAAGCGGCGCGCGCCGGCCCGGCGCCGGATGCGCCAAAGCTTCTCGAGATCACCGATCTCAAAGTCCACTTCCCGGTCAAAGTCGCCCCCTGGATCACCAGGTCTCTGCGTGCCGTCGATGGCGTCAGCTTTACCTTGCGCCAGGGCGAGACGCTCGGCGTGGTCGGCGAATCCGGCTGCGGAAAATCGACATTGGCGCGCGCCATCCTGCAGCTTCTGCCGCGTACCGACGGCGCCGTCGTCTGGCTCGGCAAGGATCTTGATACGCATCGCCAGGAAGATTTGCGCAAGCTGCGCAAGGAATTGCAGATCGTCTTCCAGGACCCGCTCGCCAGCCTCGATCCGCGTTGCACCGTCGGCCAGTCGATCGCGGAGCCTCTGCATGCGCTCATGCCGTCCTTGTCGCGCGAAGAAGTATCGGCGCGCGTCAAGAAGATGATGGCCCGGGTCGGCCTGGACCCTGCCTGGATCAACCGCTATCCGCACGAATTCTCGGGCGGCCAGAACCAGCGCGTCGGCGTCGCCCGCGCCATGATCGTCGAGCCCAAACTCGTAATCTGCGACGAGGCAGTGAGCGCGCTGGACGTTTCCATCCAGGCGCAGATCGTCAGGTTGATTGCCGAGCTGCAGGCCCAGACCCATATGTCGCTGATCTTCATCAGCCACGACCTCGCCATCGTGCGCCAGCTCGCGCACCGCGTGGTGGTACTTTACATGGGGCAGGTGGTGGAGATCGCCGACGGTGACACCATCTATTCCGACCCGCGGCACCCCTATACCAAGGCCCTGATCTCGGCCGTGCCGGTGCCCGATCCCAAGCTGGAACGGGCCAAAGCCCGGATCAAGCTGGCCGGCGACCTGCCCTCGCCCCTGGACACCCGCGCGCCGCTCACTTTCTTGAAATCGAAAGTGATTGATAACCCGAATGCGGAACAATACCGCCCCAAGCTGATCGAGGTGGCGCCTCGCCATTTCGTGGCCGAGTACGACGAGGTGCTTACTTGATGCGTTTGACCTTGTAGAGCTCCAGATGACCGGCGATCACCAGACTGTAACTGCCGAGGGCCGCTCGCGAGATGGTGACGGTATCCTTCTGACGCTTGCTAAAACGAGCCTGGCTGGTGTCGCCCTGCAGTTGCTGCCAAATCTGGCCGTTGTCGAGAAAAACGGTGAAACGGCCATAGGGATTGTAGGCAAAATCGCTGACCGTGGCGGTGATGCTGTCGATCGGTTTGGGCGGCGGCGCCTCGCCGGGCGCGACGGGCGGCGGCGGCAGGCTCTCGCTGCCGAACTGTTGCGGTGTGGTCTGGCGGTTGGGACTGACGGCACCGAACCAAGAGCCCAGATCGAGGCCGAACCAGGAATCATCCTTTTCCTTGCTGGATGCCGCCGTGGCGGTCTGCACCGGTTGCGCCTGCGGCGCGACGGTCGGCGGCGCGTCAGTCTGCGGCGCCACCGGTTGCGGTACGGCAGCCATGGTTTTCATTTGCGCAGCGATCTGGTCGTAGCAGGCCAGGCGCGCCGTGTTGTCGGTCACGGCGGCGCATTTCCCGATGGCAGCGGTCAAATCGTCGTTGGGACTGGCCTGGGCGGCCGTGGATACGAGAAGAAGGACGGCCAGCATGGCCAGCAGACGCGAATTCATGGCGGGTTTGACCACTCCTTATTCCAATGCCGTCGCGGCGTTTCTTTCGAACGGCCGCAAAGCAGGATGATACGACATCGACGCGCAGAGCGCGAGACTGCGCAGGTTTGACATGAGCGACACCAAACGCAGCAAACTGACGCGCCGTGCCGCCCTGGCCGCCGGCGGGCTTGCCGCAACGGGAGCCCTGGCGCTGTCGTTCGGCGGCAGCTCATCCAAGACGTTCACGCCTTCCACCGAAGGAACGGACACGCTCAACCGCGGCAACGGCGCCGAGCCGGATACGCTCGACCCCAACAAGATCGACGGCAACTGGGAAAACAACATCGCCTGCGACATGTTCATGGGGCTGATGACGGAAGATGCCGCGTGCAAGCCGATCCCGGGCGCCGCGGAAAGTTACAGCGTCAGTTCGGACGGGCTCGTATACACGTTCAAGATTCGCGACCACAAATGGTCGGACGGCACACCGGTGACGGCGCACGACTTCGTCTACTCGCTCCGGCGCATAGCCAATCCGAAAACGGCCGCGCAATATGTTCCCATCCTGTACCCGATCCGAAATATGCAGCAGGCGGCGGAAGGAAGCGTATCGCCGAACGAGATCGGCGCGCGTGCGATCGACGACAAGACGCTGGAACTAAGTTTCATCTATCAGGTGCCCTACCTGATGCAGCTGGCGATGCACGAAACCATGATGCCGATCCCGGCCCATGTCGTGGAGCAATATGGCGACGATTGGGTACAGCCCGGACGCATGGTCACCAACGGCCCCTATGTGCTGAAGGAGTGGATCGCCAACGACCATATCCACCTGGTCAAGAACCCGCATTTTTATGCGCAAGACACGGTGGCGATCGAGAACGTGTACTATTATCCGACCCAGGACCAATCCGCGGCCATCAAGCGTTTCCGCGGCGGCGAGTTTGATCTGCTCACAGACTCGATTCCGCCGCAGCAGATCAGCTGGCTGAGGCGCATCATGCCGCGCGAACTCCGACTGTCACCATACTTGCTGACGCAATATGTGCAGTTCAACTACAAACAAAAGCCTTTCGACGACCTGCGTGTGCGCCGGGCTCTGTCGCTGGCGATCGACCGCGAAATCATTTGCCAGAACGTGATGCGCGGCGGCGAGACCGCGGCCTATTCGCTGGTCCCGCCCTATCTGCCGGATTATCCGGAAGGACCTCGTCTGCACTTCAAGTCGATACCCGCCGCCGAGCGTGCCGCAAAAGCACGATGGCTGCTGAGCGAAGCCGGGTATGGCCCCAACAATCCGCTTCGTTTCGACTTCAGCACCAGCAATACGACGGAAGCCAAGATCGTCGCTCTGGCGCTGCAGGAAATGTGGCGCGAGGTCGGCTGCGAGGTCCGCATCGTACCGTCCGACAGCCAGCTGGAATATGACTTGCTGCGTAAACAGCAGTTTTCCGTCGCCTGGGTCGGCTGGATTGCCGACTACAGCGACGCCAAGGACTATCTGTTCCTCTTCCAAAGCTCCACGCGCGATCTGAACTACGGCACTTACGTCAATCCGCAATATGACGCGCTGGTCGAAAAGTCGGATTACATGAAAAATCCGCGCGAGCGCACCGCGATTCTGATGCAGGCCGAGCAATTGCTGCTCGACGACGTTGCCATCGCCCCCGTCTTTTTCGGCGTCACGCGCAACCTGGTTTCGCTGCAGGTAAAGGGCTGGGTCGACAATCCCACCAACTTCCACCGCTCGCGCTGGCTCTCGCTCGACCGGGACGCCGTCAACGTGTGATAGCGTGAGGCCTGATGGAATCGGGCCTGGCCAGAACAATTCTTGCGACAGCAGCCGTTTTGCTGTTCGGCTGCTCACCTCCCAAAGACGCCGGACCGGTGCTCAATCGCGGCAATGGCCCGGACATCACGAGTCTTGATCCGGCCTTTATCCGGGGCAATTGGGAAGCCTGGGTCGTCGGCGATCTGATCGTCGGACTGACCACCGACGGCCCGCGCGGCGAACCCATCCCCGGTATGGCGACGCGCTGGGAAACCTCGTCCGACGGGCTCACCTGGACCTTCCACCTGCGCAAGGCGGTGTGGTCGGACGGCGCGCCCGTCACGGCCGCGGATTTCGTCGCCGCCTGGCGCCGCCTGCTCGATCCGAAAACCGCGGCGCCCTACGCCTACAATCTCTGGGTCGTGAAGAATGCGCAGGCGATCAGCGCCGGCAAGCTGCCACCGTCGGCGCTCGGGATCCGCTCCACGGATGACAGGACGCTGGTGGTCACGCTCGAGCACCCAGCCGCCTATCTCCCGGAATTGATGGACCATCAGGTGGCTTGGCCGATCCCACGCCACGTCTATCTGAAATACGGGCAAGCGTGGTCGCGGCCGAGAAATTACATCGGCAATGGCCCTTACAAGCTGAAGGCGTGGGTGCCGGGCGACCGGGTCACTCTGGTCAAAAACCCTTTGTTCTACGATGCGCGTCACGTGCGCATCCAAACCGTCAACTACTATCAGACGGACAATTCCGAAGCCGCCTTGCGCGAATTCCGCACCGGGCAGCTCGACACGCTCGATCCCTTTCCCAACGCACAGATCGGCTGGATGCGAAAGCACATCCCGCAGGCGCTGAAGATCGCGCCCTATCTCGGCGTCACCTATTACGCGATGAATTTCACCCGCAAGCCGTTCCAGGACATCCGCCTGCGCGAGGCGATCAACCTCGCCTTCAACCGTGAGGTCCTCACCGGGAAAATCCACCGCATCGGCGAGACGCCCGCCTATCGCATCGTGCCGCCGGGTGTCGCGAATTACCCCGGCGCGGCGGCGCTGTGGTTCAAGGACATGCCTTTCACCCAACGGCTGGCCAAGGCGCGCCAATTGATGCGGGCGATGGGTTATGGTCCCGGCCATCGCCTGCGGCTCAGCTTTCTGACGTCGACCAATCCCGACAGCGTGCGCAACGCCGTCGCCTTCCAGGCGATGATGGCGAAAGCCGGCATCGACATCACCATTGTCTCCGTCGAGGGGCAGGTGTTCCAGCAGATGGTGCAGAAGCACGATTTCGACATCGCCTCACCCAGCTGGATCGCGGACTTCAACGACGCCAGCAATTTCCTCGACCTGCTGCGTTCCGGCAGCGGCGAGAATTATGGGGCCTACAGCAATTCGAAATACGACGCCCTGCTGGACGACGCCGAAACCATGACCGACGCAAAGGCGCGCGGCGACAAGATGCAACAGGCCGAGCAGCTGGCGCTGGCGGATTACGCCTGGGTACCCGCCTATTTCATGGTCACGCGCGATCTGGTGCAGCCTTATGTGAAAGGCTGGATCCCGAATGTGCGCGACGTCAACCGCACCCGCTGGCTGTGGATCGACAAGCGTTGAGACTCTTGCCAAGGACAGCACTTGGGGGCAGTTTCCGGGCGCGCGACCCCGTAGCTCAGCAGGATAGAGCGGCGGTTTCCTAAACCGTAGGCCGGGTGTTCGAGTCACCCCGGGGTCGCCAGCGATTTCAATAACTTATTCGTCTGGCGATACCCCCGGGCCGGTCCTATTTCTTCACATTGTCCGTCGCGCGGATGAAGGCCACAGCGTTGTCGTGAAGCTGTTTCAATGACTCCTCGTTTGCGTAGACCATGTGGCCAGACTGGTAATAGTGGTACTCGATGTTGTTCGCCAGGTCGGGCGGGATCGGCAAATGGTGCATCTCGTACCAGCCCTGGAAAAAGGGCGTGGCCAGATCGAAATAGCCGCCGTTGAGCATGATCTTGAGATTCGGGTTGTACTTCATCGCCGTCGCAAGGTCGGGCATGACGTTGAGCCGCATGTCGAAGTCCCGCTGCGCGCCCGGCTGCTTGTGCTTGAAGCTCCACCACTGGAAGAGACGGATTTCAGGATTGTAGGTCTGGTTCATGCCGTATTTGAGTTGTGTACGGACATAACTGTTGAAGGCCGATACGTAGGCCGAGCTGATCGCCGCCGACTGCGGGTCGTATTCGGCATTCTTGCTCAACGGATCGAGCGTTGGACCGGAAAAGCGCGAGTCGAGACGCCCGGTGGTGAGGTCCGCGTCGTCCTGCAGATTTTGCTCGAACTCGCCGCCGTCGATGCGCAGATTGGCCTTCAGGATGTAAGCGACCGGCAGACCGGTGTACTGGTGCAGCTTGTCGGCGATCGCCGAACGCTGATCCGCAGTAAGAGCAGTGCCCGCCTCCAGCGCATGGGCGTAATCATTCATGGCGAACTGCTCGACCTGGTCGAGGAACGCGACGAGGTCCGTCGGACGCTCTCCCGGCAGCTTGTGATGGTACCAGGCGGTTGCGGCAAAGGTCGGCAGCGCGAGCTCATAGGGCAGATCGACGCCGGGGTTGCTCTCTGGTCCGCCGATGCTGAGGTCGTAATTCAGAATCTGCGACAGCAGCATCACGCCGTTGAAATCAACGTCATCCTGTGTTTCCAGCTCGTTCACTAGGACCGCCGCCCGCGGCGTGCCGTAGCTTTCGCCGAAGAGGTATTTCGGCGAGTTCCAGCGGCCGTATTTCGACAGGAACTGTGTGATGAAAGTCGCGAAAGCGTGGGCGTCAGGGTCGACGCCGTAGAAATCTTTCTCCTTGTCCTTTCCGGCGATACGGCTGAATCCGGTCCCGGGAGCATCGATGAAAACCAGGTCGCTGGCGTCAAGCAGGCTGTATTCGTTGTCGACGAGCTTGTAAGGCGCCGCAGGCGTGTGGGAATCGTTGCTGGTGATGACGCGCCTGGGACCGAATGCGCCCATGTGCAGCCACACCGTCGAAGACCCTGGTCCGCCGTTGAACACGAAGGTGATCGGCCGCGTCGCCGGGCTGGCATCCTTGCGGAAATAGGCGACGTAGAACATCGAGGCTTCGGCATCCGGGTTCTTCTCGCCGGCGACGTCCTTGCTGTCTTTGGCGTCTGTGCTTTTGGGTGCCGCGTCATCCCAGCCCGCGGGGTGGACCACCAGGGTTCCCGCCACGGCTTCATAGGAAACCGTGTTGGAGCCGATCTGCACCGAACCAGCGGTCTTGACCTCTTCAGGCTGGAAGAAGCCCGCCTTGTCGGGAGCCTTGGCGGTGTCGGATGACTTGTCCGGCGCCGCCAGGCATGCCGTGCCGAGGACCGACGCCGCCACCAGCGTGCCCGCAACCCAAAGAGTGACAGTTTTCATCATATTCCCCGTCTGCTGATTTGATGGCGGCACGCCTGCATATCGCTGCCGCCGGCTCACGACCGAATTGAATTGGCCAGTGTCTCAGTTTTGGCGACTCCAGCGCCGTTTGCATAGGCGCAAATCGGCTTTGGTGTGCCCGCTCCCAAGAATGTGAAGCGGCCCGCATCACATTTTTTGTTCGACACGGTTTGGCCTGCCACGGCGCACATGATAGCGTTGTCAAAATTCGGCCGATCACGCCGTTTCGACGCTTTACAACCATCACGAAGCCCGGACACCAACCGGCCGCAACAGGACCCCAGGATGATGAAGCACATCGCCGCCGCGCTCGCTGTTCTTTTGCCTGTTGCCGCGAGCGCACAGAGCGCCCCGCCGAGTGCTCTGAAACTCAACGACCAGGGCTATTTCGCCGAACCCGGCCTCAACGTGATGGTGTTCAGCGATTATTACCCGGACGGGCATCAGACCGGGGTCACCATCATCCAGCAGGGCACGCGCGTTGCGGCGAATGGCGATCTCAGACTCGAAGCGACACCCGGCCAATGGTCGCCGATGCCCGCCACCGGCAAGCGCGTCGTCGACGCCACCAACCAGACCATCACGCAGACCCTGTCCTACCCCGATCCGACGAAGAACCGCACCGGCATCAATCCGATCGACTATCCCGATCTCAACTTCACCTATCACGTCAGCGTCACGCCCGCAGGCGGCAACAGCTTTCATATCCGGGTCGATCTCGACAAGCCGCTGCCCGAGAAATGGATCGGCCGCGTCGGCTTCAACCTTGAGCTCTTTCCCGGCCTTCTGTTCGGCAAAACCTACCTGATGAACGGCCAAAGCGGAATCTTCCCGCGTCAGCCGGAAGGACCGCTGTCTGTTTCGCACGGCGAGATCACGGCCGAACCGCTGGCGGTTGGCGACACGCTGACGGTAGCCGCGGCAACGCCGGAGCAGCGGATGACCATCCATGCCGACAAGGGCAAGCTCGAGCTGATCGATGGGCGCATCAACTTCAACAATGGCTGGTACATCGTGCGCACGCTGGTACCGGCCGGTGCCAGCAAGGGCGCCATTGAATGGACGGTGACGCCCAATGTCATCGCGGACTGGCGCTCCAAGCCGGTATTGCAGGTTTCCCAACTTGGCTATGCGCCGGCCCAACCCAAAAAGCTGGTGATCGAACAGGACAAGCTCGACAGCACGGCGAGCCCGGTCGTTCTCTACAAGATTACCGACACGGGCCTGCAGGAAGTCGCGCGCGGCGTGCCGGCAACATGGAACGGAGATTTCCTGCGCTACAATTATTTGACCTATGATTTTTCGAGCGTGACGGCGCCGGGGCTGTATGAGTTCGGCTATCGCGACGCCTATTCGCATCCCTTCAAGATCGGCGACGACGTGTTCGGCCGCGATGCCTGGGAACCGACGATTGCCGATTTCCTGCCGGTCCAGATGTGCCACATGCTGGTGCGCGACAAGTACCGCGTCTGGCACGGGCTCGATCATCAGGACGACGCACTGATGGCGCCGCCGGGCGATCATTTCGACGGTTACGCGGAAGGACCCGACAACTTCACAAAATACAAGCCGCTGCAGCATGTGCCAGGGCTCAATTCCGGCGGTTGGCACGATGCCGGCGATTACGATCTACGCGTGGAATCGCAGATGGGCACGGTGTGGGCCCTATCGAAGATGGTAACCGAGTTCGGCTTCTCCTATGACGGCACCTCGATCGACGAAAAGAAGAAGATCGCGCTGATCCATGTGCCGGACGGCAAGAACGACGCCGAACAACAGATCGAACACGGGCTTCTCAGCGTGCTTGGCGGCTATCATGCGCTCGGACGGCTCTATCGCGGCATCCAGGAGGCCACACTGGAGCAATACACGCTGCTGGGTGACATCACGACCGACACCGATGGGCTGATCTACGATCCCAAGCTGAAACCGGACCAGCGCACCCTCACCCATTCCGGCAAGCTCGACGACCGTTTCGTCTTCACCGAAGACAATCCCGACCGTTCGCTGAATGCGGCGGCGGGATTGGCCGCGGCGGCTGTGGCTCTGCGCAAATTCGATCCGAAGATGTCGGCCGATGCGCTGTCGGCCGCCAAGGCGATCACCGCGAAGAATTATGCGCGCGGCACCATCGCCCCGAAGGTCTTCGCATTGAGCGAATTGTATCTCGCCACCAGCGATCCGGCGGACCTGCAAAAGCTGGTCGGGCTGAAGGACCAGATCGTGGCGCACATCGCGGAGACCGGTTGGGCGCTTGGCGAAGTGATCGGTGATGTCCACGACGCGGCGTTCCTGCACGACGTCGGCGATGCCGTGAAGGCCTATCAGGAGCAGGTGCGCGCCCTGGCGCTCCAAAACCCCTATGGCGTGCCGTACAAGCCCAATATCTGGGGTGCTGGCTGGGACATTCAGGAGTTCGGTGTGCACCAGTACTTCTTCCACAAAGGCTGGCCGCAATACACCGGCACCAATGCCGAGTTGAATGCGTTGAACTTCGTGCTGGGCGTTCATCCGGGCGACAACACACAGAGCTTCGTCTCAGGCGTCGGCGTGCGTTCGGCGACGGTGGCGTATGGCGCCAACCGCGCGGACTGGTCCTACATCCCGGGCGGGGTGATTTCTGGCACGGCGCTGATCCGCCCCGACCTGCCGGAGCTGAAGGTCTGGCCGTATTTCTGGCAGCAGTCCGAATATGTCATGGGCGGCGGCGCCACCAACTACATGTTCCTGGCACTGGCGGCGAACCAGCTTTACAACAGCCCGCATTAGCCGGCCCACATGATGGGCGGCGGAAATCGGCCGGAGCGCATCGTCCGTGTGTGGAAAATTCACCCAGACATTGGCATCCGCGACGGCGGTCCACCTGTCGGAGTTGCTCGACAGCCTGGCCGGCGGTCAGGACGACACTGTCACACCGATGCGCTTTGCCAATGTCGTCACACTGGACGGCGCGAAGCAGCGCAAAGTGGTCCGCATGCGCTGGGGTCTCGTGCCGCCCGGCGCCAAGAACCCAACCGCCGGAAGGCCGCACATCCATGCGCGCGCCGAGACCGTCGATACCAAGCCGACTTTCCGCGACGCGTTCCGGTACCGTCGCGGGCTGATCGCCGTCTCGACTTTCAATGAAGGCAAAGAGATCACGCCGACCAGAACCGAGCAGTATGTGTTGACGCCACAAGACGGCAAACCCATCGCCATCGCCGTCATCTGGGAGCGCTGGCGGGAGCCTAACGAGACGCCGCTCTTGTCCTTCGCGATGGTAACGGTTCCGGCGAATCCGCTGGTCGCCACGATTACCGAGCGCATGCCCGCCCTGCTGGCGGACGGCGACTGGGCAAAATGGCTGGGCGAAGAACCGGCGACCATCGACGAACTAAAGGCGCTGCTGCGCACGTCCGACCGCGGCCTCGACATGCACAAGGCCGGCAAGCCGCCGCCACCCTCCAAGAGGAACGACGACCAGCCGACTTTTTTGTAGACCGCGACGCAGTCTACATATCTCGATCATGACAAGTACCCGCGGCGGGCGTATCTTCAGATCGCTATTGCGGAGGCACGACGCCCATGATGTGGAGCTGGGACGGTAACGGCTGGTGGTGGAACTGGTGGTTTCTGGCCCACGGCCTGTATTCGCTGGTATCGCTGGCAATCATCATCGCGGTCGTCATCGTGTTGGCGCGCGTTCTCGGCGGTCACCGCCCACATCTGCACCCGTCGTCCGCCCGCGCCATCCTGGAGGAGCGCTACGCCAAGGGTGAGATCGACCGCGACGAATATCTCCAGAAGAAACAGGATCTGGGCGGCTAAGCATCCCGGAAGGGAACGAAGATGAACTATTATTTTGCCAAAACGCTGCCTGTCGGCTTCGACGAGGCACTGCGCCGCACCACGGAAGCGCTCAAACAGGCCGGCTTCGGCATCATCACCGAGATCGACCTGAAGAGCACCTTCAAGGCCAAGCTGGGCATCGACTTCCGCGAATACCGCATTCTGGGCGCCTGCAATCCGGCGCTGGCACTAAAGGCGCTGCAGGTCGAGGACAAGGTCGGCACCATGCTGCCCTGCAACGTCGTAGTGCAGGATGCCGGTGAAGGCCGTACCGAGATCGCCGCCATCGATCCGGTATCGTCGATGCAGGCCATCGACAATCCCCGTCTCAAGGACGCCGCCCATGAAGTCCAGGCCAAGCTGCGCCAGGTGATTCAGGGTCTGTGACGGCGGTTACCTCGCAAGCAGCTTGTGCCTCTTCTTCGACCATTCGAAGACGATGTTGCGGTCGGGACGACAGAGCTTGTTGTCCTTGCCACGATAGTCAAAACTCGAAACCAGATCGCGCAGAAACTCCAGCCGGGCGATCTTCTTGTCGTTGGCGATCACCACTTTCCACGGCGCATCGGCATGACTGGTGCGTTCGAACATCTCATCGCGCGCCTTGGTGTATGGCTTCCACTTCTTCAGCGCCGCCTCGTCCACGGGCGAGATCTTCCATTGTTTCAAAGGATCCTTGTGGCGTGCCGCCAGCCGCACCTTCTGCTCGGCCTTGCTGATGTCGAGATAGTATTTGCGCAGATGAAGGCCGTCGCGCACCAGCATCTCCTCGAACGGCACGACAACCTGCAGAAAATGCTTCGCCTGTTCCTTGGTGCAGAAATCCATGACGCGCTCGACGCCGGCCCGGTTGTACCAGGAGCGGTTGAAGACCACGAATTCGCCGCCCGCGGGCAGCTGCGGTGCGAAGCGTTGGAAATACCATTCTGTGGCATCGCGTTCCGTCGGTTTGCCCGGCGCATGCACACGGGTCTCGCGCGGGCTCATATGTTCGGTCAGCCGCTTGATGGCGCCGTCCTTGCCGGCGGTGTCGCGGCCTTCGAAGATAATGAGCACCCGTGCGCCATCCGCGATCAACTGCCGCTGCAGTTTCACCAGCTCGATCTGAAGCTTGACCAATACGCGCTTATAATGCGCATCCAGATTGAATTCGTCTTCCTCGTTGTGCATGGCCTTGGACATCCCTTGCCCTCGGCGATTAGAAACGCCTGGTGACGCACCCGCAAGCGCTAAAGCCGGCGGAACGACGTCAGAATGTCCCGGCCGCTGTCGGCATCCCGCGCGCGCCTGGCCGCAATGCCGAAGACTTGCGCCAGCGTCTCGTCGGACAACGCCGCGTCGGGCATGCCACCTGCAGCCAATCGGCCCTCATGCAGCACGACGATTTCGTCGCAGTGCTGCGCGGCCAGCGGCAGGTCGTGCAGCGTCACCGCTACGGCCGTGCCGCGCCGCGCCTCTTCGCGCAACAGCTCCATCAGGCGGATCTGATGTGCGG
>JAGWJY010000058.1 GCA_028865545.1 Alphaproteobacteria bacterium
AGCAGCAAGCAGATCGGCGAACATCTTCTGGTGTTCTACGATTCCAACGATATGCCGCTGACCAGCTACGATTTCGGCGGACATATGGCGCCGCCGATCACCGGCTCGATGAAGTATTACCTGATGCAGAAAGTCTGCGGCTTCTGAACCGCCGGAAAAGCGCGGCCGACGGAGGGGGATGACGGATGAATCCGCTGCACGCCATCTATTGGCTGTGGGTCGTCTGGTATGCGAGCTGGCTTGCTTCGCTCTTCTGGACGGGACGGGCCAAGACGCGGCCCGACTTCCGCAAGCACGGCCCCTATCAGATGGCGACGATGGCCGGCATCGTGCTTTTGTTCGGGCTGCCGAGCAGCAAGCTGCCGGTGCCGACCTTCTGGACGCCCACGCCGGCGGAAACCTGGGTTCTGTTCGGGCTGATCGTCTGCGCCTTCACCTTCTGCTGGTGGGCGCGCATCGAGATGGGACGATTGTGGTCGGGTCTGATCGCGCTCTCCGCCGATCACCGCGTCATCGACACCGGCCCCTTCGCGCTGGTGCGCCATCCCATCTATTCCGGGATCATCTTCGCCGCCTTCATGACGGCGCTGGCGCAGGGCACGGTCGCCGGGCTGGCCGGCGCGGGGATGTTCTGGCTGGCATTCTGGATGAAAGCGCGGCTCGAAGAATATTTCCTGCGCTCCGAACTCGGCGCCGCGGCCTATGACGGCTATCGCCGCAAAGTGCCGATGCTCGTGCCCTTCTGGCCGATGGGAAACCGCGCATCCTGACGCCGCGCGGAACGCGGCGCCCGCGCCTCTTTCCGCAACGCAAACCGCGCGGACGGCTCAGAGCAGGAAATAGACCAAAACGACCGCTGCGGTCAGCAAAATCGCCCCCATATGCCGGGCAAGCCAACTGCTGTGAATGAGCCGAGCGGACGGCGCCAGCTCCATCTCGTGGTGCGTATCAACCAAACCGCCGATGATCGACATCCTCGCCTCCTGTGACGGGCGTCCGGCCTCTTATATATGCACCGTCCCGGCGGATTGTCAGTGCGGGAAATCAAAATTGAATCGCGGCCCGGTCGCAGACATCGCCCCGGCACGGCGCGAAGGCCGCTCGCGGACACGGCGTCGCGTTGCAAGGCCGCCAAGAGCCGGAATCCGCCTTCCGGACCGCTCCCAACGCGCTTTGACCCGCGGCGATCATGGCCTAAAACAAGGGTGTGAAACCGAGTCGCACCACGCCAGGCGAGAGCGCCGAAACCGCGAAGCCCGCCAACATCTACGATGTGGCGAAGCGCGCCAACGTGTCGATCAAGACGGTGTCCCGCGTCGTCAACCGCCTGCCGAATGTCGGCGAAGAAACGCGCGCGCGGGTGCTGGAAGCGGTCGAGGCCCTGTCCTACCGGCCCAACCCCTTCGCGCGCGGACTGGCGAGCGAACAATCGTTCCTCATCGGGCTGCTATGCGACGTGCCGGCGGCCGGTTCCGGCTACATCGCGGCGCTGCAGACCGGCATGCTGTCGCGCTGCCGCAAGGACGGCTTTCACCTGATCGTCGAATCCCTGGACGGGGAGAATCCGAAACTCGTCCAGGAAGTGCAGGCGCTGGTTGCCACGTCAAATCTGCGCGGCGTGATCCTGACATCGCCCTTGTGCGATGTGCGCGGACTGATCGACGCGTTGAAGGCCAGCCGCACGTCTTTCGTACGCATCGCGCCCGAAAAACCGCTGCCCGGCCTGTTCGATGTGCGCATCGACGACCGCAAGGCGGCCTATGACATGACGGCGTATCTGATCGGGCTCGGCCATCGCCGGATCGGCTTCATCAAGGGGCCGCACGACCACGGCGACGCCAATGCGCGTCTGGACGGGTATCGCGGCGCGCTGGCGCAGGCGGGTCTGCCGATCATCGAGGAACTCGTCGCGCAGGGCCAGTTCACCTATCAATCCGGGCTCGACGCCGGCGAACAGCTGTTGTCGCTGAAGAAGCGACCGACGGCGATCTTCGCCGCCAATGACGACATGGCCGCCGCCGTGCTGGCGAACTCGCAGCGCTTCAATCTGAAAATCCCGCAGCAGCTTTCGGTGGCCGGCTTCGACGACTCGCTGGTCGCCCAGGTGGTGTGGCCCAGGCTGACGACCTGCCGCCAGCCGATCGAGGAGATGGCGAAGGTCGCCGTATCCATCCTGACGCAGAAGCCGTCCAAGGACAGCGTCTCCGAAAGGCTGCTGGACCACGAACTCGTGGTGCGCGAGTCGACCGCGCCGCCCGGCGCTCTATAGCACCGCGCGGAACTCCGCCAGCGCCTCGTCGAGCTGCGCCTGGGTGACGATCAGCGGCGGCATGATGCGCAGCGTGTTGGTGTGGGTTTCCTTGCAGAGGATGCCGCGGTCCTTCAGCGCCTCGCAATATTTGCGCGCCCCGCCGGCATCGGGATGCAGCTCCACGGCGACCATCAATCCGCGGCCGCGGATTTCCTTGACTCGGCTGGCATTGATGTCGCGCAGGCCCGCCTTCAGATATTCGCCCATCTTCGCGGCGTTCTCGATCATACCTTCTTCGGTGAGAACGCGCAGCGCGGCGCGCGCCACGGCGCAGGCCAGCGGATTGCCGCCGAAGGTCGAACCGTGCTGGCCGGGATGCAGCACATCCATCACTTCCTTGTTCGAGAGCACGGCGGACACCGGATAGAAGCCGCCGGACAGCGCCTTGCCGATCAGCGTCAGGTCGGCCTCGATGCCTTCATGTTCTTCGGCGAGCAGTTTGCCGGTGCGGCCGAGACCGGTTTGGATCTCGTCGAGGATCAGCACGACGCGATGGCGCGTGCACAATTCGCGCGCCTTCTTCAGATAGCCCGCCGGCGGAATGATGACGCCCGCCTCGCCCTGTATCGGTTCGACCAGGAAGGCGACGGTGTTGGGCGTGATGGCCTGCTCCAGCGCCGCCGCGTCGCCGAACGGCACCACCTTGAAGCCCGGACCAAAGGGGCCAAAGCTCTGGCGCGAATCCGGATCGGTGGAGAAGCCGACGATGGCCAGCGTGCGGCCGTGGAAATTGTCGCCGCAGACGACGATCTCGGCGCGGTCGGCGGGCACGTTTTTGACCTCGTAGCCCCATTTGCGCGAGACCTTGAGCGCCGTCTCCACCGCCTCGGCGCCGGAATTCATCGGCAGCACCTTGTGCGAATGGGTCAGCGCGCACAGCTCTTCATAGAACAGCGGCAGCTGGTCGTTGCGGAAGGCGCGCGAGGTGATGGTCAGCTTCGCCGCCTGCGCCTGCATCGCCGCCAGAATCTTCGGATGGCAATGGCCCTGATTGACCGCCGAATAGGAGGACAGGCAGTCGAGATAGCGCTTGCCCTCGACGTCCCAGACATAGACGCCCTCGCCGCGCGTCAGCACGACGTCGAGCGGCTTGTAGTTCGAGGCGCCGTAGAGCTCTTCGAGAGCGATGAACTCGGCGGTCGAGGCCGGGTGCGGGTTTGGAGAAATCATGCGATCCATCCTTTCCTCCCCTATTGTGCGGCGCGCTGCACCTGTGCGTCGGCGGCGCGCGCCCGGTCCAGCCGCAAGGTCATGCAATAAGCGCCGCCGCCCGCCATGATGAAGGGCGAAAGATCGACGCCGGTGACGGTGTAGCCGCGCTCGCTGAGGATGGCGCGCAATCCGTCGCGCGGCTGGGCCATGACGATCTGCCTGCCCATGTTCACGGCGTTGACGCAGAAGCCGGCGGCATCTTCGTCGCTGGCCTCGATCAGCTTTTCCTTCGGCGCCGCATCGCGGATGGTGGCGAGCGCTTCCTTGGTGAAGGCCGGCGGATAATAGACGATCTCGCCGCCCGACAGCGCCAGGAAACAGGTGTCGAGATGATAGAAGCGCGGCGACGCCAGCTCGAGCGGCACCACCGGCACGTCGAAGAATTCCTCCGTGACGGCGATCGCTTCGCGGATGGAGCGCTGGCCGTAGCCCGCCCAGAAATGCTGGCGCGTGGCGTCCCAGATGCAGTCGCCGGCGCCTTCCTGAAAACAGCCTGCGGGATATTGCTCGACCACCTCGAGCAGGCCGCGCGCCTTGAAGTCTTCGAGGGCCTTGAGGAACAGACGCTCTTCGCCCTGGCGTTCCGGATAGCGGAAGCGGGCGACCAGCGCGCGGCCGTCGAGCACGACGGCGGCGTTGGCGGGGAACACCATGTCGGGCAGACCGGCGGCGCCGGGCAAGCGGATGACTTCGGCGCCGGCCTTGACCAGCGCCCGTTCCAGCGCCGCGGATGCCGTCTGCGCGGCGCGGAAATGACCGATGCGATCCTTCGACCAAGCGTCCGGCGTCATCCAGGGATTGATGACATAAGAGACTTCGAAATGACCGGCGTCGATCACCAGCAGGGTCGGCTTGCGGGACATGCGTGCTCCTTGAATCATAGCTCTTTCCACCATGGTCGGCCGGTCCGCTGTTAACAAAAAGCCCACATGGTGCTGGAAATCGCCAGAATACCTGTCATTATGTCAGAATATATTGACGATATGGCAGATGGACGACAAAGACCGCCAGCTCATCACCCTGTTGCGCAAGGATGCGCGCCTGCCCGTCGCCACATTGGCGAAGACGCTGGGCGTGTCGCGCGGCACGGTGCAGAACCGCATCAACCGCCTGGTGGCGCAGGGCGCGATCCAGGGCTTCACCATCCGCCTGCGGCCCGAAGCGGAGCCGGCGCGCATCCGCGCCATCACCATGATCGCGGTGGAAGGCGAACAGACAGATCGTGTCATCAAATATCTGCGCGACTATCCGGAGATTGCCGCCGTGCACACCACCAACGGCCGCTGGGATCTGGTGCTGGAACTCAACACCGACAATCTGGAAGCCTTCGATCAGGCGCTCAGACGCATCAGGCAGATCAAAGGCATCGCCGGATCGGAGACCAGCCTGCTGCTGTCGAGTTACGCGATGTAAGGATCGCGCTTTGCCCTCCCTCGCGGCGCGCGCGGAGGCTATGGTGCGCGCGCAGAGTCGCCCGAGGCGCCCATGAAAACCATCATCGAGCCGTTCCGCATCAAGACGGTCGAACCGATCCGCATGACGACGCGCGCGGAACGCGAGCGGCTGCTGAAGGCGGCGGCCTACAATCTGTTCGCGCTGAAATCGGACGACGTGCTGATCGACCTCTTGACCGATTCCGGCACCTCGGCGATGAGCGCGGCGCAGGTGGCGGCGCTGGTCAGCGGCGACGAATCCTATGCCGGCTCGCCGTCCTTCTTCCGCTTCGAAAGCGCGGTGAAGAACCTGTTCCCCTTCAAGCATGTGCTGCCGACACATCAGGGCCGCGCGGCGGAAGCGATCCTGTTCTCGGTGCTGGGCGGCAAGGGCAGGAACGTGCCGTCGAACACGCATTTCGACACCACGCGGGCGAACATCGAAGCCAGCGGCGCGGAAGGCTTCGATCTGGTGATCGCCGAAGGCCTCGATCCGCGCAACGAACATCCCTTCAAGGGCAACATGGACGTGGCGCGGCTGGACGCATTTCTCGCGAAGCACGGCGCCTCGGTGCCCTGCGTCATGCTGACGGTGACCAACAATGCCGGCGGCGGCCAGCCGGTGAGCCTGGAGAACATCCACGCCACCGCGGCGGTGGCGCACAAGCACGGCAAGCCCTTCATCATCGACGCCTGCCGCTTCGCGGAGAACGCCTATTTCATCAAGCTGCGCGAGAAGGGCCAGCAGAACCGCAAGGTGGAAGACATCGTGCGCGAGATGTTCCGGGACGCCGACGGCATGACCATGTCGGCGAAGAAGGACGCTTTCGCCAATATCGGCGGCTGGCTGGCGCTCAACGACGACGTGCTGGCGCAGTCGGCGCGCGAGCGGCTCATCCTGACCGAAGGGTTCCCGACTTATGGCGGATTGGCGGGGCGCGACCTCGACGCCATCGCGCAAGGCCTCAAGGAAATCGTCGACGAGGATTATCTCGCCTACCGGCTGCGCACCTCGGCCTATATCGCCGAACGGCTGGAAGCGCTGGGCGTGCCGACGGTGAAACCGTCGGGCGGGCACGCCATCTTCGTCGACGCGCGCGCCTTCCTGCCGCACATCCCGCCGCTGCACTATCCGGGGCACGCGCTGGCGGTGGCGCTCTATCTTGAAGGCGGCATCCGCTCCTGCGAGATCGGCACGGTGATGTTCGGCATGCAGAGCGACGGACACGAACAGGCCGCGCCGATGGATCTGGTGCGCATGGCCATGCCGCGCCGCGTCTACACCCAAAGCCACGCCGATTACGTGGTCGAAGTTTTCGCGGAGATCGCGGCGAAGAGGGATGCGCTGCGCGGCCTGAAGATCGTCTGGCAGCCGCAGCGCATGCGGCATTTCTCGGCGAAGTTTACGCCGCTCTGAGCCGCGTGCCGCGGCGGGCCCGATCCGTCCGTGTTCAGATCATATTAAACATAGCGCTCTACTCAGGTTTGGACACTTGAGAGTGCGAGCCGATGAGAATTGTATTCGCAACAGCACTTGCCGTAGCGGCAACCTTTTGCGCGGCGACGGCGCAGGGCGAACAGAGCAATTCCGTCTGGGACCAGGGACAGGCCTTGTTCGACGAAGGACGGCTGCTGGCCACCGGCGGCGTCAGCAATGTCGAAGGCGCCGGCGGCGGCGGACTCGCCAGCTGGGCGCTGATCACCGGCTACGGCACGCGCGACGGCGTCGGCCTCAACGCGCATTTCACCTATGTCAATCTGCCGGACTATGCGCTGTGGTCGCCGGGCGTCGCGGTCGGATTGTACAACCGCCTCGAACTGTCCTACGCGCATCAGACCTTCGACACCGAAGACGTCGGCACAGCGCTCGGCCTCGGCAAGAACTACGAATTCCATCAGGACGTCTACGGCGCCAAGCTGCGGCTGTTCGGCAACGTGGTCTACGACCAGGACACGCTGCTGCCGGAAGTCGCCGTCGGCGTGCAAGTCAAAAACAACGACCGCGGCGCGGTGATCAAGGCCATCGGCGGCGGCTCCGCCAGCGGCACGGATTTCTATATCGCGGCCTCGAAACTGTTCCTGGCGCAGAGCCTGCTGGTCAACGCCACCCTGCGCGAGACCAAGGCGAACCAATTCGGCATCCTGGGCTTCGGCGGCGACCGGCACGGCGGCGCTTCGACCCAATTCGAAGGCTCCGCCGCCTATCTGCTCAGCCGCAAATTCGTGATCGGCGCGGAATACCGCAGCAAGCCGAACAATCTGACGATCGCGCGCGAAACCAGCGCCTGGGACCTGTTCGCCGCCTATTTCCTCGACAAGAACGTCTCGCTGACCGCCGCCTATGTCGATCTCGGAAACATCGTGATCCGAGACCACCAGCACGGCGTATATGTATCGCTACAGGTGGGTATCTGATGAGAAAGGGTCCTGCAATGCTCCGGTCGTCCATGATAGCCGCCGCGCTGATGCTGAGCTTCGCCGCGTGTCTCTGCGCCGCCCAGGCCGGCGACAGTCTTTATCACGATCTCGGCGAGCGGGCCGGCATCACCCAGATCATCGACAAGTCGATGGTCCTCTTCCTCGCCGACGACCGCATCAAGGACACGTTTTCACAAAGCAATATCCCGCGCCTCAAAGGCATGCTGGTGGATTTCATCCAGAAGGTCAGCGGCGGTCCCGACGTCTACAAGGGCGCCAACATGAAGGCGGCGCATCGCGAGCTTCACCTGACCAATGCGGATTTCAACGCCCTGGTGGAAGACCTGCAGACGGGCATGGACGAATCCGGTGTATCATTCGCGACGCAGAACAGACTGCTGGCGATTTTGGCCCCGATGCAACGCGATGTGGTGACTCGATGAGGTTTGGCCGTTTTGTCAGAACGGCGTTTGCCGCAGCCGCGCTGGCCGCGGCGGTTGCGTCAAGTCACGCGGCCGACGATCTTACGATCATCCAGAACCACCGCTCGTTCCAGCCGTCGGAAATCACCATCCAGCAGGGACAGACGCTGCATTTCGAGAACGACGACGAGTTTATCCATCAGATTTACGTGGACTCGGACCAGATGAGTTTCGACTCCGCCGAACAGCCGCCGGGCGAGACCATCACCATCACCTTTCCCAAGGCCGGGACTTTCAACGTCCGCTGCCATATCCACCCCAAAATGCTGCTGGTGGTCCACGTCAAATAGCCGTGAAATTATCCTGATAAATCATAGGGTTTAATTGTCCATTCACCCCATGATGTGAGACTGGGAGCGCCGTTCAACCAGTCCGAACGCCCGAGGCGTCCGGCCGGCAGGGAATGACCGAATCCCATGCAGCCGTTTGCGATCCACCATTCGATAGGCGCCAAATTGCTGGCGGCCTTCTTTGCGATGGCGATGATCGTCGGCGCGCTCGGCGGCTACAGCTACTGGCTGCTGTCGTCGGCGGGCAATCTGGTGGTGCGCACCTATGACGGACCGCTGATGGCGATCAATTTCGCGCGCGCCGCCAGCCTCGATTTCGCGCTCATGCAGAAGGACGTGCTGCGGGCGCAGCTCGCTCCGCCGTCCGAACGCGCCGCCATCACCCAAGACCTGTCGAACCTGACCTCCACCTTCTTCGCCGATCTCAAAGTGGCCATGGACCGCTCCTCGGCGGACGACGAGCGCGGCGAAATCCGCGCCATCAAGAATCTCGTGACGCAATGGGTGGCCGCGCATCGCGACCTCGCCGAGCCGGTGATCGACGCCAGATATCAGGCACTGGACCACGCCATCCTCGGTCACTTCGACATGCTGATCGAGTACAACGCGGACCACAGTTTCGTCGGCCGCCGCAAGGCCGTATGGGCGATCGCCCGCTATCAATACGCCATCGGCATCGGCACCGGCCTTGCCCTGCTGCTCGCCTGCGCCATCGCCTTCCTGCTGTCGCGCCGCATCGTGCAGCCGCTGTCGGTGGCGTCGAGCGTCGCCGAACGCATCGCCAGCGGCGAGCTGGAGACGCCGATACCGACCGGCGGCAAGGACGAGACCGGGCTTCTGCTCAAATCCATGCGCGTCATGCAGGTCAGCATTCGCAAGATGATGCAGCACGAGAAGGCGCTTCGCGCCTCGGCGGAAATCCGCCTCATCGAGGCGCTGGAAGGGTCCACGGACGGCGTCGTGGTCAGCGGCCCGAAAGGCAATGTGGTGGTGGCGAACAGCCAGCTTGGCACCTTCTTTCCGCTGACGGCGGGAAACGTCACATCGGGAAGCGACTACGGCGACGCGCTGGACGTCGTCGAAGTGGAACTGCGCCCCGACGCCGACGGCCGCGCGCTCCGCACCCAGCTCGCCGCCGAAGCCGCGGGCTCGGTGGCAATCGAGCGGCAGCTGATGGACGGACGCTGGCTCCGCTTTAATGCCAGCCGCACGAGCGACGGCGGCGCCATTCTGCTGATCAGCGATTTTTCGCAGATCAAGGAGCGCGAAGAAAAGCTGAAGCTGGCGAAGCTGGCGGCGGAAGAAGCCAGCGCCGCGAAATCCCGCTTCCTGGCGACCATGAGCCACGAATTGCGGACGCCGCTCAACGCCATCATCGGCTTCTCGGAAATCATGTCGGGCGAACTGTTCGGACCGATCCAAAACCGCCGCTATGCCGAATTTACCAGCGACATCCTGTCGAGCGGACGGCACCTTCTGGAAGTGATCAACGGCGTTCTCGAGCTGGCGCGCAGCGACGCCGGAAAGATGGAACTGCACGCCGAAGAACTGGATCTGCGGGACGTCATCAGCGACTGCGCCAAGCTGATGGGCGAGCAATGCCGCAACGCCGGACTCGACTTCGCATGCGGCGAACCGACCGAGGCGCTTCCGGTCACCGGCGAACCGGCCAAGCTTCGCCAGATATTCCTCAATCTGTTGTCCAACGCCATGAAGTTCACGGAGCCCGGCGGCCGCGTCAGCGTGGCGGTGGAAGAAGACGCCGAAGCCATCACCGTGCAGGTTCGCGATACCGGCATCGGCATGAGCGAAGCCGATATCGCCGTGGCCTTGACGCCTTTCGGGCAGGTCGACAGCCGGCTGGAGCGCCGCTACGAAGGCACCGGCCTGGGCCTGCCGCTGACCAAGGCCTTCGTCGAGCTGCACGGCGGAACGCTGACCATCCAAAGCACGCCGGGCGCCGGCACGACGGTGTCGGTGCGCCTCATGCGGCGCCAGGCGATGCATTCCGCGGAACAGGAATTCCGCCGGACCCCGCGGGCGCGATCGGCATAAACCGCTTACCCACCGCAGCGCGGCGAAGGACGGCCGGTCAGGTCCGGCGCGTTATCGTGCCCGACGGCGCGACATTGAGGCTGTATTCCTTGCCGCCTTTCATGGCCTGCACCGCGATGTCATGGCCAGCCGGATGCATGTGCATGAAGGTGCGGTAGCCCGCCGCTTCGAGCACGTTCAGCGCCTTGACCTCGCGGTCGCCGAGCGTGGTGGCACGACCATTCCACGCCGTCTCGTGCGACATCGCACTCCAAGACTTGTGCATCGCCATCTTCGACAACGGCTCCACATGGGCCGTCGGTTTCAGCGTGGCGGGGATTTCGGTCTTGCCGTTCATTTGAATTTTGCCGTCGTGCGCAGGCATCGCCGCCACGGAAACCGTGCCGGCAAGAAGAAAAGCGGACGCCAGGCCCATCGCCATTTTCCGGTTCATGCTGTCACTCCTTCGCTTGAGGCCGGGCGTGTCTACGCCGATGCGTATCGCCGCCCGACGACCGTGAGATAGTCACGGCGGATGAAGCTGACCTGTCTCAGGCATGAATTTGCCGACAGCCAGGCGGCGAGCCGACGGGCATCGCTGGCAGCTAAAGCCATGTTACCATTGACTTCTTGAATATTTCCGGATATATATCCGGATAATAGGAGACAAGCATGGTGACCGCCCAGCACAAGGCCGTTGTCAATTATCGCCGTCGTCTGAAACGGCAAGGCATGACCCGGGTGGAGGTACACGTCTCAAAGGACGACGCCGCCCTCGTGCGAAGTGTTGCCCGGGCGCTTGCCGACCCGGAGCGGGAACGGGAGACACGCGCCCTTCTTCGCGCGCGATTTGCCAAGAGCGAAGCCAAGGGACTTAAGGCTCTCCTCGCCTCAGCGCCCTTGGAAGGTATTGACCTTACCCGCGACCGTGATCTCGGGCGGGACGTCGATCTGTGAACTATCTGATCGACACCAATGTCATTTCGGAGGTCAGGAAGGGCGCTCGCTGTGACCCCAACGTCGCGCGCTGGTACGACGAGATCGACGACGGCAGTCTTTACCTGAGTGCCCTGGTCCTCGGCGAGATTCGCAAAGGCGTGGAGAAAGCCCGCTCCCGCGACCCGACGCAGGCTCGCGCGCTCGAGAGATGGCTGGTAGAGGTGAACAAGACGTTCGGGGACCGAATTTTGACGGTCGATCGCGTCGTCGCCGATGAATGGGGAAAGATGGGCGCGACCCGGTCTCTACCGGTCGTCGACGCCCTGCTCGCGGCGACCGCCAAGGTTCACGGCATGACGCTCGTCACGCGCAATACGCTCGACGTTGCCGATCTGGATGTCGCGGTGCTGAATCCATTCGAGGCGCAATAGGCTTCGCGTCTTTCATTCATGGCAAATCTGCCGGTTATTCAGATCAGAATTTTGCAGTCCGTAAACCCGAATTGTGTCGCCCCGCCGCGCTGTTGCACGGCAATGCGCACAACGGTGTCGAAAGGCAAAACGGCGGATGTCAGCCGACCTTTATCGTTTCGACGCCGATGAGATCGCCGCGTCGAGAGTCATCTATTGTGTGAACGGCGCGTTGCCGAAACTCGCGGCAACATCCACGATCCGCCGATCGATTTCCGCCACACCGTTGACGCCCGTCAGCGCCATCGCCACGATCATCTCCTTGCGGATGATCTCGATCATGCGCGCGACACCGCTCTCCCCGGCGGCCGCCAAGGCGAAGGCCCAGGCCCGTCCGAGCAGGACACCGCGCGCGCCCAAAGCCAGCATGCGCACGACATCCAGACCCGAACGCACGCCGCCGTCGGCAAGCACCGTCAGCCGATCGCCGACGGCATCGGCGATGCGCGGCAGGGCGCGGGCGGTCGACGACACCCCGTCCAGCTGACGCCCGCCATGGTTCGAGACGACGATTCCGTCGGCGCCGAGCTTTGCGGCCAGCAGGGCATCTTCCGGATCCATGATCCCTTTGATGATCAGCGGTCCCTTCCAGCTCTCGCGAATCCAGTCGAGATCGCTCCAGGTGATGGAGGGATCGAAATTGGCGCCGAGCCAGCCGATGAAATCTTCGAGACCGCTTTTGCCTTTCAGGACCGCCGCGACATTGCCGAGCGTGTGCGGCCGTCCGCAGATGCCCACGTCCCACGCCCAACCGGGCCGCCCGACCGTCTGGCACATCCGGCGCAGCGCGCCCATGGATTTCGACGACGGGGTCAATCCCGAATGTGCATCGCGATAGCGGGCACCCGGCACCGGCATGTCCACCGTGAACACCAGCGTGCTGCAGCCCGCCGCCACGGCGTGCGCCAGGACTTCGCGCATGAAACCGCGGTCACGCAGCAAGTAGAGTTGGAACCAGAACGGCCGCTTCACACCCTTGCGCACTTCTTCAATCGAGCAGGCGGATACGGTCGACAGGCAGAACGGAATCCCTGCGGCTTCCGCGGCGCGCGCCGCCTGTACTTCGCCACGCCGGGCATAAAGGCCCGATAGGCCGACCGGACCCAGCATGACCGGCAGAGCCAGGCGCTGGCCGAACAATTCGGCCGACAAATCGATGGCCGAGACATCGCACAACACGCGCTGGCGCAGCGCGACAGCCGCCAGATCGTCGACGTTGCGCGCCAGTGTGACTTCGGCGTAGGCGCCGCCGTCGATGTAATCGAACAAGAAGCGCGGCAGCCTGCGACGGGCATGGCTGCGGAAGTCAGAAATCGAGGCGACGATCATACGATTGTGTCCGTTGTTAGCGTCCTCGACCGCCACTGCGCGGTATAGAAGGAAAGGTCGAAGGGAAGCGGCGACGTCCGCAGCAGTGCCGCATGCGGCGGCAAATCCGGATCGATCAGCCGCAAGGCGCCGTATGGAACGCTGTCGTGCGCGTGCGACAGGTAGATATTCTGCCGCGGCCGCAGGCTCGCCAGCGCCCGGGTGAATACCGGATCGTCGGCAAAACGCCCTTCGATGACCAAGCTGTCGGTGGAACCGATAAGCGCCAGCGAGGTATCGGCCATCAGCGCCAGATAAAGGCCGGCTACGGCACGACGCGCCATTTGGTCTGCGGGCCGGTCCGTCCAGCGGCCTTCGCTCTCCGGGAACGGACCAACGCCTTTTTGAAACGCCGGCAGAGCCATTACGCCCCGTTCGACCATGCGCCGGGCAAGATCGAGGAGAGCGGCTTCGCACGCTTTCGGATCGATGGGGGCAGCCGCGGCCTGTTCCAGCATCTCGGCTTCGCGCCCACCCATGAAGCGCGCCGACGGAACCGGATTGCCGTGGACATCCACGTTGACAAGGCAATCGCGTGCCTCGGGAAACGAGGACAGATCGAGCTTTGTGCGTGCGGCGGCCGAATGCATCGCAACGAACCACGTGCCGGTGGAAAGAACGGTGCAGTCGCGGCCGCGGGTCTCGGCATGTCCGCGCGCGGCCAGCAGCGCGGCATTGCTGTCGTGCAGGCCGCACAGCACCATGCAGTTCTCCCGCAAACCACCGCGCTTTTGCCACTCCTCGGTGACCGGACCGAGGCCATCGGCCGCACGGCGCAAAGGCGCCAGCCGTCCCGCCCAGCCGCGCGCAACCGCCATGGGCGACGGACAACCTTCCACCGGCAGCCACAGATCGGTATGACAGCCGAGACTGGTGATCTCCGCCGCGACGACACCGCACAAGCGCCAGGCCCAAAACTGCGGCCAGGTGAGAATAACGCCGCTGCGCGCCTTCTGCGGCGCGATGGCTTCCAGCCAATGCAGTTGCGCGCCGAGATTGAGACCTGCAGGCAATGCCGGAGAACCGGTGCGGGCAAAGGAGTCCCGTTGCGCCAGATAAGCGGCGCGCGTCTCCGCCGGCAGCTCGGCCTCGTAGTCCAGGGGTGCAAGACGTAGAGTGTCGCCGTCCACAATGCAGGCGGCCGCACCATGGCCAACCGGAACGATGGCGGAGAGTTGTCCCTTCTCGGTGACGGCTCGAAGCGTTTCGGCGAGCCAGGCGTCGATGCCCGCAACATCGAGACAAGGGTAGCCGTCGTCCGATACCGCCCGCGCATTTGGACGCACATGCCGGTCCTCGAGCCGCCCGTCGGCGGACCAAATCGTCAGCTTTGCCAGGGTTTTCCCGACATCCAGAACGGCGATGCGACCTTGTAGCACTTCCTCGCCTTTTTGCTTTTTGACCGATTTTGCTCGATATTGATCGAAGTAGTCAAGGCAACGCGCCAAGCCCGAAGATCATGACAGCATCACGCACCGCGACGTCCTGGTTCGTCTCCGACCTGGTCAAGGTCACGACCGACATGTGGCTCAAAGGCTGGGACGAACGCAATGGCGGCAACATCTCCTTTCGCCTCCTCGATCGGGATGTGGAGCCTTATCTTGCGGAATGGCGGGAGCCGCGCGTTCTTCCGCTCAGCGATCCACTCCCGGAGCTTGCCGGACAGTATTTTCTGGTCACCGGCTCGGGAAAATATTTCCGCAACATCCAGCTCAACCCCGAGGCCAATCTCGGCGTCATTCGCGTCCTACCGGATGGAAACGCCATCGAGGTCTGCTGGGGCTATAGCGACGGCGGCGTGCCCACCTCCGAACTGTCGGCGCACCTGAAATCCCATTGCGCCCGCCGGCGTGTCGCCCCCGGCGACAGGGGCGCCATCGTCCATTGCCATGCCACCAATCTGATCGCCCTGTCTTATGTACTTGATTTTAACACCGCAAACGTCACGCGCGCCTTGTGGGAAGGCAGCACGGAATGTCTTGTGGTTTTCCCGGAAGGCGTCGGCACGGTTGAATGGATGGTGCCCGGTACGGCGAGCATCGGCGACGCAACGGCGGAACAGATGAAGAGACATCCGCTGGTACTCTGGAAATTCCACGGCGTATTCGGCAGCGGCCAGACGCTCGACGAGGCCTTCGGCCTGATCGACACGGCGGAAAAGTCCGCCGAAATTCTGGTCAGGCTCATCGCCATGGGCGGCGCCCGGCACACGATTTCGACGCAGAACCTGGCCGACCTGGCCAAGCGCTTCAACGTCACGCCCCTCGCCTCGGCGATGACGCTGGAAGGCTGGCAGATGGCCGCCGTTTCGGCGCCGACGGTTCGCAGCGTGCAACGCCGGGCCTAGCCGGAAGTCCGCCGCGAGCGGCTCGAAAAGCCTGCCCGTAAACCTAAGTTTTCCGCGGCCTATCCGGGGCCCCGCAAGATCGCGTGAAAAGAAGGTAAGCGAGCGATCTGCAGTTGTTTTTGAACGATTTTGGCATATTATGATTGAATTGGTAAAAGCGAGAACGCAACTAAGCGCGAATCGTGCGCAGACGCCCGCAAAAGGGCGCCCCAGGCAGGCAAAGGCAGCTCAGATGGCACATGCAATTCCGTTCGATATTCCTCAATCCCGCTGGTCGGACAAAGCCGCTGCATCGCTGAGCCCCGAACAACTGCTTCTCTACCGGTCCAACCTGCTGGGAAGCGATCTGACCATCACCAATTTCGGCGGCGGCAACACCTCCGGCAAGATCGCGGCCAAGGACCCGCTGACCGGCGAGACGGCACGCGTCCTGTGGGTCAAGGGCTCGGGCGGCGACATCGGTTCGATGAAACTCGACGGCTTCGCCACACTCTATCTCGACAAGCTGCTCCAGCTTGAAAAGCTGTATCGCGGCGTCGAGCACGAAGACGAAATGGTGGGCTACCTGCCCCACTGCACGTTCAACCTCAACCCGCGCGCCGCCAGCATCGACACGCCGCTGCACGCCTTTCTTCCTTTTGCAGACGTCGATCACGTTCACCCCGACGCCGTAATCGCCCTGGCCGCGTCTTCGGGCGGCCGCAGCGCCACGGAAGAAATCTACGGCAAGGAAGTCGGCTGGCTCGAATGGAAGCGGCCGGGCTTCGAACTGGGCCTGCGTCTGCGGGACTATGTTGCGAGACATACCGGCCTGCGCGGCATCGTGCTGGAAAATCACGGCTTGATCTGCTGGGGCGACGACTCCAAATCCTGCTATCTGAACACCATCGACCTCATCGCCCGCGCGGCCCGCTATCTGAACGAAAAGATGGCCGGAAAGAACGCCTTCGGCGGACAAACCGTCGTGCCGCTTGACGCCGACGGACGCGCCAGGGTTGCCGCCCAGCTGATGCCGCGCCTGCGTGCGCAGATGAGCGAAAAGCAGCTCAAAATCGGACATTTCAACGACGAGCCGACGACGCTGGAATTCGTCTGCTCGAAGGACTTTGCGCCGCTTGCGACACTCGGCACATCGTGCCCGGACCATTTTCTGCGCACGAAAATCGCGCCGCTGATGCTCGATCCGGCGAAGATGCATGACGACGGCTATATCGTCGAGGCGATCGAGAACTACCGCAAGGCCTATGCGGCCTATTACAGCCGCATCGCCGGCCCGACCGATCCGAAGATGCGCGATCCCAATCCGGTCGTCGTGCTGCTGCCCGGCGTCGGCCGCTTCACCTTTGCCGCCGACAAGACGACGGCGCGGCTGGCGGGCGAATTTTACGGCAACGCCGTCAACGTCATGCGCGGCGCCACGGCGATCGGGAAATATGTCGGGCTGCCGGAAAAGGAAGCCTTCGGCATCGAATATTGGCAGCTCGAAGAAGCCAAATTGCAGCGCATGCCCAAGCCGAAGCCGCTCGTGGGCCGTATCGTCCTGGTCACCGGGGCCGCCGGCGGCATCGGACACGCCGTCGCCGAACGGATGCTGCGCGACGGCGCCTGCGTCATGCTCACCGATCGCGATGCCGAGGCGCTTGAAGGCGCGCGGGTGTCGCTGACGAAGAAATTCGGCGCAGACGCGGTGCGCACGACGGTTTGCGACGTTACCGACGAAAGCCAAATTGCGGCGGCGTTCGACAGTGTGGCCCGGGAGTTCGGCGGGCTCGACATCGTCGTCGCCAACGCCGGGCTGGCTTCCTCCGCCGCGATCGAGGAGACCTCGGTCGATCTCTGGAACCGCAATTACGACGTGCTGGCCAAGGGCTACTTCCTGACCTCGCGCGCGGCGTTTCCGCTGCTGAAGAAGAGCGGCGGCTCGCTGATCTTCATCGGCTCCAAGAACGCAATCGCCGCGACGCCGAACGCCTCGGCCTATGCCTCCGCCAAGGCCGCCGCACTGCATCTGGCGCGCTGCCTGGCGCTGGAAGGCGCGCCCTTCGGCATTCGCGTCAACGTGGTGAACCCCGATGCCGTTCTTCGCGGCTCGCGCATCTGGGACGGCAACTGGCGCGCGGAACGCGCCAAGGCCTATGGTGTGGACTCGGGGGCGGCGCTGGAAGAGCATTACCGGTCGCGCAGCCTTCTCAAGCGCGACGTGCTGCCGGAGGATATAGCCGATGCGGTTTACTTCTTTGCGAGCGACGCTTCGTCGAAGTCGACAGGCAACATCATAAATGTCGACGCCGGCAATGTGCAGTCGTTCACCCGCTAAAACGGACGCCAGCCGACGCTGAGGATGTGCGCCGGCCATGACGGGTCGCTCCGGCATAACAACAGGGTCAGGAGAGGAATGCGATGGCGAAAAGCCAGAAACCATTGGCGCAGGAGGCAATCGAGAGCCATAACGCGCGCCATCTCGAGGCGATACGAGACGATTATGATTCGTTGGGCCGCACACTCTCACGTCGCAACATCGACATCGACGCCATCAAGGAGCGAGTCGGGAAATTCTCGGTCGCTCTGCCCAGCTGGGGTGTAGGCGTCGGCGGCACGCGCTTCGCCCGCTTTCCGATCCCCGGCGAGCCGTCCAACCTCCACGAAAAACTGGTCGACTGCGCCGTGGTGCAGCAACTGTGCCGCATCACGCCCCGCGTCTCCCTGCATTTTCCCTGGGATCACACCGACGATCCCCAAGGCTTGCGCGAAGAAGCCGGCGAGCTTGGCCTTGGCTTCGATGCCGTCAACTCAAACACCTTCCAGGATCAACCCGACCAGCCGCTGAGCTATCGTCACGGCAGCCTTACGGCGACCAGCGGCGCGGTGCGCGAGCAGGCGATCCGCCACAACATCGACTGCATCCGCATCGGACAGAAGCTCGGCTCCAAGGCGCTGACCTTGTGGATCGGCGATGGCACGAATTTCCCCGGCCAGCAGAGCCTGCGGGATTCGCTCGAACGCTATCTGGAGAGCGCACGCGCAATTTACGCCGAGCTGCCGGCCGACTGGCGGCTGCTGATAGAGCATAAACTCTACGAACCTGCCTTCTATTCGACGGTCATTTCGGATTGGGGCACCAGCATTCTCGCCGCCAAGGAACTTGGGCCGAAGGCGCAGTGCCTCGTCGACCTCGGGCACCACGCGCCCAACGTCAACATCGAGCAGATCGTGGCGCGCTTGAACCGCTTCGGGAAACTCGGCGGCTTCCATTTCAACGACAGCAAATATGGCGACGACGACCTCGATTCCGGCTCCATCAATCCACATCAGCTCTACCTCGTCTTCAACGAGCTGGTTGAGGCGGAACGCGCCAATCCCGACGGCTTCAATCCGGCTTACATGATCGACCAGTCGCACAACGTCACCGATCCCATCGAAAGCATGCTGTCGAGCGCCGAAGCGATCGCCGGCGCTTTCGCGCGCGCGCTGGTCGTCGACCGCGGGGCACTGGAGGCCTATCGCGAACAGAACGACGTCATGCAGGCGTTCCAGGCGCTGCGCCGGGCCTACAACACGGACGTGTCGCCCATCCTGGCGATGGCGCGGATCGAGGCCGGAGGCGCAGCCGATCCCATCTTCATGTATCGCGAATCGGAATGGCGTCCGCGCAAGGCGCAGGAACGCAAACGGTTACAAGGGGGCGCCGGCATCGTGTAATATCTTGGTGCAGGGTATGCACCTTGACATTTTCCCGGCAAAGAGAAGGCTCGTGCGCATATGAGGACAAAAAATGCACGCCACTGAGCGGGATCGAGTCATTCTGAACCTTCTCGACGAGCGGGGCTTCGTGTCCTTTCGCGAGTTGTCGCGCCGACTGGCCGCCTCTCCCGCCACCCTGCGCCGCGACCTCGAGCGGCTGCAGCTGGACGGAAAGCTGATACGCGTGCGGGGCGGCGCGCAGCCGAGCGCGGAGACCGACCATGTGAGCGGTCTTCAACTGCAGGGCGTACCCTTTCACGAAAACGTCAACCGCAACCGCGCGGCCAAGGAAGCGATCGGCAAGGCCGCCTCCGAGTTGTGCCGGCCGGGCGATGCCGTGATCATCGACGGCGGCAGCACGACCTTCCAGATGTGCCCTTATCTGGGGCCCTTGGGTCTGCAGGTGCTGACGAACTCACTGCACATCGTGAGCGCATTGTTGGCGCAGCCCGGCACACGCGTTTCGATTCCGGGCGGGGTGGTGTTTCGCGAACAGAACATCGTGCTGGATCCGTTCGACGACACGACGACCCAGAAATTCCATGCCTCGCGAATGTTCGTCGGCGCGGCGGCGGTGACGCGTCACGGGCTGATGCAGAGCGACATCATTCTGGTGCAGGCGGAGCGGAAGCTCCTCAGCCTGGCCGATGAATTGATCGTACTGGTCGACAGCAGCAAGTTTCAGGCCTCAGCGGCCCACCTGTTGTGCGAACTTTCCCACATCCATGCTTTGGTCACGGACGACGGGATCGACGACGAGGCCGCCGCGATGCTGGAACGCGCAGGCATCAAACTCATCACCGTAGACATCAAGCGCAACGGCAAATAGCGCCGGCATACTCACGGCAATATCTTGCCGGGGTTCATGATGTTCCGCGGATCCAGCGCCGCTTTGACCGCGACCATGACCGGCACCGCATCGGTCAGCCGCGCATTATTCGACATCGGAAAGCATTGGTGGGTGCTGCAGGGCTCGAATCTGCGACCCGCTGAATAATAGCCAGTGTGTAAAGCTGTACATGGTGAAACACCCCTTCGCAGACAATTGGTGAGGCGAAGTGACCAGCTGATTAGGTCCCTGCCCCGGCCCGAAAAGGGTCAGAAGACCCATTGG
>JAGWJY010000011.1 GCA_028865545.1 Alphaproteobacteria bacterium
TTCGTCCGCGGCCTGGCGAAAGTGAAGAGCGGCGACAGGAGCGGCGGCGAGGCCGACATCGCCGCGGCCAAAAAGCTCGAGCCGCTGATCGCCGACACCTATGCCGGCTGGGGCGTGAAACCGTAACGACGTAGCCCGGGAGATACAGGCTCCAATTTTCCTCCCCCGTTTACGGGGGAGGTGGCGAGGCCGTATGGCCGAGCCAGAGGGGGCAGACGCCGCGTCGCCCCCTCCGCTTCGCGCACGAACATTCGCTCAGCACCTCCCCGTAAACGGGAGAGGAAAGGATTTGTCATGGCTTCTCTTGTTCTCGGCGCCGTTGGCTCGGCGCTCGGGCCGTCGCTGTTCGGCGGTGGCTTTCTCGGACTGACCGGCGCGCAGCTCGGCGGCGCGCTCGGCGCCTATGCCGGAATGCAGATCGACGCGGCGCTGATGCCGCCGGTCAAGCGCAGCGGCCCGCGCCTCGGCGACATTGCCATCCAGTCCTCCAGCGAAGGCGCGCCCATCCCGCGCGTCTATGGCCGCATGCGCGTCGCCGGTCAGCTCATCTGGGCCAGCCGCTTCCAGGAAGCCACGAGCACGACGACGACCGGCGGCAAGGGCGCCGCGTCGCCGGGCGTGCAGGAAACCGATTATCTCTATTCCATCTCCTTCGCGGTCGGTCTGTGCACCGGGCCCGTCACCCGCATCGGCCGCATCTGGGCCGACGGTACGCTGCTCGATCCCGCCGCTTATACGATGCGCGTCTATCGCGGCGAGGAAACCCAAGCCGCCGACCCGCTGATCGCGGAGATCGACGGCGAGACGCCCGCCTATCGCGGCCTCTGTTACGTCGTCTTCGAAGACATGCCGCTGGTGGCGTTCGGCAACCGCATCCCGCAGCTGCAGTTCGAAGTGATCCGCGCGATCTCGTCCGACCGTCCCGCGGCGCTGGAGAACAGATTGTCCGGCGTGGCGCTGATCCCCGGCGCCGGAGAGTTCGTCTATGCGCCCGAGCCGGTCACGCAGGACGACGGCCTGGGCACGACTTCACCCGAGAACGCGCATGCTGCGTCCGGCGAAACCGATCTGGTCACCTCGCTCGACGAGTTGCAGAGTCTGGCGCCCAATCTCGGTGCGGTGTCGCTGGTGGTGGGCTGGTTCGGCGACGATCTGCGCGCGGGGAATATCGCGATCAAGCCCGGCGTCGAGACCGCCTACAAGAATACTTATCCCGAAACCTGGCGCGTCGCCGGTCTCGCCCGCGCCGAGGCGCATGTGGTGAGCCGGATCGACGGCCGGCCCGCTTATGGCGGCACGCCGTCCGACGACAGCGTCACCGCCGCCATCGCCAATCTGAAGGCGCGTGGCCTGCGCGTGCTGTTCAATCCCTTCCTTTTCCTCGATGTGCCGCCGGACAACGCCTTGCCGAACCCGTATTCGGATAACGCCGCCACGCTTGGCCAATCTGTTTATCCCTGGCGCGGACGCATCGGCGTCAGTCCCGCCGCCGGCTTCGCGGGCAGCGCCGATCAAACCGCTTCCGCCGCGGCGCAGGTGAACGCCTTCTTCAACAGCGCATGGGGCTATCGCCGCATGATCCTGCACTACGCGCAGCTCTGCGCCGATGCGGGCGGTGTCGACGCTTTCCTGATCGGTTCGGAATTGCGCGGCCTCACCCGCGCCCGCAGCGACGCCGCCACCTATCCCGCCGTCGCGGCGCTGCAGGCGCTGGCGGCCGAGGTGCGCGCGATCCTTCCGCAGGCGAAGATCGGCTACGCCGCCGACTGGTCGGAATACAACGTTCACCAGACCGGCGATGGCGCGCTGTGCTTCCATCTCGATCCGCTGTGGTCCGATCCCAATATCGATTTCATCGGCATCGACAATTATCTGCCGCTCGCCGATTGGCGCGACGGCTCCGATCATCGCGATGCGGCCATCGCGTCCTCCATCCATGATCCCGCTTATCTCGCATCCAACATCCGTGGCGGCGAGGATTACGACTGGTATTACGCCGACGCCGCCGCGCGCGACGCCCAGACCCGCACGCCGATCACCGACGGTTTGGGAAAGCCCTGGGTATGGCGCGCCAAGGATATCTGGAATTGGTGGTCGAACCCGCATTACGACCGCCCCGACGGTACGGAGAACGCCGCGCCCACGTCCTGGGTGCCGCAATCCAAGCCGATCTGGTTCACCGAGCTCGGCTGTCCGGCGGTGGAGAAGGGCGCCAATCAGCCCAACGTCTTCTTCGATCCCAAATCGAGCGAGAGTTTCCTGCCTTATTATTCCAACGGCGCGCGCGACGATCTCATCCAGCGCCGTTTCCTCGAAGCCCATCTGAACTTCTGGAACGAGGCCGCGAACAATCCGCTCTCCGGCCTCTATGCCGGGCGCATGGTCGACACCGCCAACACATATATATGGTGCTGGGACGCGCGGCCTTATCCCGCCTTCCCGGCGCGCACGGATGTCTGGGGCGACGCCGCCAACTGGCGCACCGGCCATTGGCTGAACGGGCGGCTGGGCGCGGTGCAGCTCCCCGATCTGGTCGGCGCGCTCTGCGGCGACGTGAACTTCGCCGCCTATGACGCCGCCGCCCTCAACGGCCAGGTCACCGGCTATGCCGTCACCGACACGATGAGCGTGCGCGATGCGCTGGCGCCGCTCGCCGCCGCCTATTTCTTCGACGGCGTCGAAAGCGAAGGCGTGATCAAATTCGTGCCGCGCGGCGCCGCCGGCAGCCGCGCCATTTCGCAAGACGATCTGGTGCTGCCCGAGGGCGAGCCGTCCTTCGGCTTCACCCTGACGCGCGCCCAGGAAAGCGACCTGCCGCTGGCCTCGCGGATTTCCTATATCGACGCCGAAGCCGATTACCGCAGCGCGGTCGCGGAAGCGCGCCGCCTGGTCGCCGCCTGCGACCGCATCGCCACCTCGTCGCTGCCGCTGGTGCTGGATCAGGGCGAGGCCATCGGCATCGGCGCGCGCCTGTTGCAGGACGCCTGGGTGATGCGCGAGCAGGCGCGCTTCGCCTTGCCGCCGTCGCAACTCGCCCTCGATCCCACCGATGTGGTCGACCTCGATGCCGGCGGCCGCAGCCATCGCTTGCGCCTCACCGGCATCGACGACGCCGGTGCGCGGCAGGTGGAAGCCGTCGCCACCGATTCCTCGCTTTACGACACCATCGCCGGGCCGCAGCGCGCCGTCTCCGCCATACAGACAGTGTCGCAGCCGGGCCGCGCGCTGGTGGACTTCCTCGATGTGCCGCTGTTGCGCGACGATCAGAATCCCGACGCGCCGCTGGTTGCCGCTTATGCCGATCCTTGGCCCGGTGCGGTGGAGATTCTGAAAAGCCCGACGGAGTCCAACTTCGCGCTCGACAGCGAAGTCACGCGTCCTGCGTCCCTTGGCATGACGGTGCAGGATTTCTATTCCGGCCCGCTGTGGCGCTGGGATCGCGGCAACACGCTGTGCGTGAAGTTGATCTCCGGCACGCTGTCCTCCACCGACGACGTCTCCGTCTTCGCCGGCGCCAATGCGCTGGCGATCCGCAACGCCGACGGCGAATGGGAGATCGTCCAGTTCGCCAAGGCGGAGCTGATCGCCCCCGGTGAATGGCGGCTGAGCAAACTGCTGCGCGGCCAGGCGGGCAGCGAAAGCGCCAGGCGCGATCCCGTCGCCGCCGGTGCGCGCGTGGTCGTCTTGAACAAGGCGCTCGCCCAGCTCTCGCTCGACCAGGCGCAGTCGCGTCTGCCGTTCCATTACCTGTGGGGTCCGCGCGGCAAGCCGATCTGCGATCCGTCCTATCAGGGTGCCGAACTGCGCTTCGCTGCGCTCGGCCGCCGTCCGCTGTCGCCCGTGCATCTGCGCGCCGCGAAGCAAAGCAACGGCGACATTGCCCTCTCCTGGATCCGCCGCACGCGCATTGGCGGCGATTCCTGGGATCAGATCGAGGTGCCGCTCGGCGAGGACGCGGAATCCTACGAGCTCGACATCCTTTCCGGCGCCACGGTGAAGCGCACACTCGCCGCCGCCGCGCCTGCCGTCACCTACAGCGCCGCAATGCAGACAGCCGATTTCGGCGCGCCGCTCGCCGCCACGCTCCACGTCAAAGCCTTCCAGCTCTCGTCCGCGTTCGGCCGCGGCACCGCCGCCGACGCCACACTTTATTTGTGAGGTCCCATGAACACGTCCAATCTTGCACTGCCTTATCTCGCCGCCGCCCAGGCGCAGAAGCACGTCACCGTCAACGAAGCGTTCGATCTTCTCGACAGCGTCGTGCAGCTCGCGGTCGAAAGCCGCGCGCTGACCGCACCGCCCGCGTCCCCCGCCGACGGCGCCTGTTACATCCCGGCCTCCGGCGCCGGCGGCGCCTGGACGGCCTGGGATTTCAACCTTGCGGTCTGGCGCGACGGCGCCTGGTCGAAGCTGGTTCCGAAAGACGGTTGGAAAGCCTGGATCAAGGACGAACGCCTCGGCGTCGTCTTTCAGGACGGCGTCTGGCGCGACGGCATCGCACTGACGCCGCATGGCGGGCGCATCACCTTGCGCGCCAAGGAAGAGGAGCTGACGCTTGCGGGCAGCTATACGGAAACCGCCGACGCCGCTTTTCTTCCCAGCCGCGCCATCGTGCTTGCCGTCGCCGCCCGCACCACGCAGCAGATCGCCGGCGCCGCGTCCTATGACGTCGGCATCGCGGGCGAACAGAGCAAGTTCGGCGGTTCGCTCGGCATCGCCGCGGGCTCGGTCAATATCGGCGTCGTCGGCCCCACCGCGACGTACGCCAACGCCAGGGTGCGCGTAACCGCCAATGGCGGCAGCTTCACCGCCGGCAAGGTGCGCCTGATCGCCTATTTCCTCGAAATCACGGCGCCGACCTCATGAGCGCGCAACGCAACACGCTGTGGGATGTGGCCCGCTGGCCGCATTTCACGTCGCGCGAGATCGCCTGTCCTTGCTGCGGCGAAGTCGTCCTCTGGCCCGAAGCCCTCGACGCGCTGGAAGCTTTGCGCACCGCGATGCTCGCGCCGCTCAGGATCAATTCCGGCCATCGCTGTGCGCTTCACAACGCCCGCGTCGGCGGCGCGCCGCTGTCCCTGCACAAGAGGCTCGCCTTCGACATCGCGCTCGCCGGTCACGATCCGGCGCGTCTCGCCATGATGGCGCGCGCCGCCGGCTTCACCGGTTTCGGCTTCGGACAGACGTTTTTGCATCTCGATACGCGGGCGCGTCCCGCGCACTGGTTCTATGGACAAAGGAGTGAGGAACTATGGACATCGGCACTATCATCGGCACGGGCGCCTCGGCGCTTGGCGGCGGACTCTTCGGCCTTCTCGGCAATATCGGCACCAAGGTCATAGGTCTGTTCGAAGCCAAACAGGCTTTCGCGCAGAAGAAGGAAGAATGGAGCCACGAGGAACGCCTGCTCGACATGCAAATGAAGGCGCACGCCGCCGAGACCGAACAGGAACTCGCCGTCACCGCGTCTTCCGGCTCGTGGAGCGGTCTCGGCGAAAGCCTGAAGGCGGAAACCGCCATCGGCACCACCTATCCCTGGGTCAATGCGGTGCGCGCCCTGGTGCGTCCGGCGCTGACGCTCGGCCTTGCCTCGTTCCTCTGCGCCGCCTTCTTCGCCATGCCGGCCGGCGACATCGACCGCGCCTATGTCGCGGACTCGCTGGTCTTCGCCGCGGTGACGGCGGTGGTCTGGTGGTTCGGCGATCGCGCTCCGGCCAGGCGGAACCGATAAATGGGCCTAGTCCTGTTGCTCCGTCGCGGCATAGGCGTGGACGGTGGTCTGTCCGGCCTTGACCACGAATGCCATCGGCACGTCATAGGCGTGGCCGCATCCCCGCACCGTCCAGGTTTCCCACCAGGTGGAAGTCGGTGCGCCGGGCGGCGGCTTGAGCTGCGGGGCCTCCGGCAGACCGAACCCCCCGAAGCTTGCGCTCGACGGCTCGAATTTCGTGCAGTCTCCCGCGGCGGCGGCGGCGCGATAGGCGGACGGCAGGGCGGCGTGTTGCACCACGAGCCCGGCCCCGGTGAAACCCGACAGGCCGTATTCGTATTGCAGGCCGCCGCCATATTTGACCGTGAAGAACACGTTGAGAGGGATGTTTTGGCCGCAGGCGCGGGTCATGATCTGCACCTGCCACTGCCCGGCGGTCGGATCGCCCTGGAATATGATCGGGTCGGTGATGCTGTACCGCATCGTCGACATCTGGGAAGCGCCGCGGCAATCGTTGAGCCGCGCCGGGGGGACGTTCTGCAACGCATCGCCGAGCATGAACCTGTACTGCTGGGTGTGCAGATAGGTCTGAAACGCCGGATCGTTGGCGTCGGTTGTTTGCGCTGCGGCAGCCACAGGCAGGAAAAGCCACGCCGCGGCGACGAACAAAATTCCAGTCCAGCGATTTGCCCTCATGGGCGCCGTCCCGTTGCAAAATCCCCCCGCGACATTGGCATATTCGCGCCCTTTGCGGTAGGCGGCAGGCCAGGGCCACTGTGCTTTACAGGGCGGCGCGATGCCGCCCATGGTCATGATCCAACTGCTGTGGAACGCACCCATGCACGTCGCTGAAGCCATCGCCTCGCGCCGCTCGATCCGCGCCTTCACGGCCGAGCCGGTCGCGCGCAGGATCGTGGAAGACATCCTCAGCCGCGCCGCCCGCGCGCCGTCGGGCGGCAATCTCCAGCCCTGGCGGATTTATGCGCTGCTCGGCGAAGCGCGCGACGAACTGGTGCGCCGCGTGGCGGAAGCGCGCAGCCAACATCCGATGGGCGAGCCGCCGGAATATCACGTCTATCCGCCGCGCCTCGCCGAGCCCTGGCGCACGCGGCGCTTCCGTGTCGGCGAAGCGATGTATGCGCTGCTCGGCATCCCGCGCGAGGACAAGCGGGCGCGTCTCGAGCATTTCGCGCGCAATTGGGAATTCTTCGGTGCGCCGGTCGGCCTCATCGTCACCATCGACCGGGGCATGCAGCCGGGACAATGGGCCGATGTCGGGATGTTCCTGCAGAATGTGATGCTGCTGGCGCGCGAGCACGGGCTGCACAGCTGCGCGCAGGAAGCCTGGGCGGTGTGGCATGGACTTCTGCGCGATTATCTCTCGATCCCGGAAAGCGAGATGGTGTTCTGCGGTCTGGCGCTGGGTCACGCCGACGACACCGCGCCGGTCAATACGCTGGTGTCGGAGCGTGCGCCGCTCGCGGATTTCGCGGTCTTCTGTGAACATCCTTGAACGCCGAAAGCCCGCACCGGGATGCCGGCGCGGGCTTTCGCTTGATCATCGCGAGGTCCTACAGGGAGGGGCGTACTGCGGACCGCGCGACTCAAGTTCGCTTAGAACCGAAGCACACCGATGAAACCGCCGGTGTAGGGATTCACCTCGACGAACACGACATGGCCGAAGCGATCGTAGCTGCGCACCACATAGCGTCCGTTGACCCAGTAGGGCGCGCCGTCCCAGCGGTAATAGTGATGGGCCCGCAGGTTGCGATAGACGATGCCGGTGTCGACATAGCCGTGATAGCCGTCCCGCCAGTAGCGGTCGTGACGGACGTCGCGGCGGTCGTCGCGGCGATCCATGCGACGATCCATACGTTGATCGACGCGGACGTCGTGGCGGACCATCGTGTCGTGATGGTTGCCGGGATCGGCCATGGCCATGCCGGCGCCGGTGCTGGTCAGAATGGCCGCCGCAGCGGCTGTCAGAAGAAGCTTCTGGATGTTCATTGTCGTCTCCATTCGGGCTCTTGGCCCTTGCTGCGGTTGGCGGTTAACCGACGCTCCGCCGTTCCAATGTGTGCGACATTAGAACGGCCAGCCTGAATGCGTTCTGGACAAGGCGTTCATGGCAGGTTCATGTGCCCGGAGGTACGTAAGGCTATGCGCGCGCACATTGTTTCCGGTCTTTTGCTGCTGCTGGCGCTCGCGCCCCCGGTGCATGCCGAGGACGAGAGTGGCCGCAGCACGCCCTCGCTGGACCGCGTTCTGCCGGAGATTCGCCGTCACACGCCCGGGACCTTCTACGACGCCGAGGGACCGTTCGCCGGTCCCGGCGGCCAGCAGGTCTACCGCATCAAATGGATGACGCCGGACGGGCGGATCATCTGGTTCGATGCCGATGCCCGCACCGGGCGCATCCTGACGCCGATGCAAGGCGGCCAGCCCGGCGGCAACCGGCCGGGCGGCAACCGCTTCGACGGTGGTTCCGATCGCTTCGGAAATTGGCCGTCGCCGGGCTATGATCGCGACGATCATCGCGGCCGCGACCGCGACGGCGGGACATGGCGTCGCGACGAGGGCGGCAACCGCGGCGACCGGGATGGTCGCGGCGGTCACAACTGAGAGTCGGAAAACGAGATGCGCATCCTTCTTGTGGAAGACGATCATGATCTCCAGCGCCTCCTGAAGAAGGCGCTCGGCGACGCAGGCTATGTGGTGGATGCCGCCAGCGACGGCGAGGAAGGCCACTTCCTCGGCGACACCGAACCCTATGACGCGGTGATCCTCGATCTCGGTCTGCCGAAGATGGACGGCGTGCGGGTGCTGCAGCAATGGCGCAAATCGGGCAAGACCATGCCGGTGCTGATCCTCACGGCGCGCGACCGCTGGAGCGACAAGGTGGCCGGCTTCGATGCGGGCGCCGACGACTATCTCGCCAAGCCCTTCTACACCGAAGAACTGCTGGCCCGCGTGCGCGCGCTGTTGCGCCGCGCCGCCGGCTTTGCCACCTCCGAGATCGAAGTCGGGCCGCTGCACATCGACACCCGCGCCTCGCGCGTCACCCTCGACGGCAATCCGGTGAAGCTGACCAGTCTGGAATACCGCCTGCTCGCCTATCTGGCGCATCACAAAGGGCGGGTGGTGTCGCGCACCGAACTGGTGGAACATCTCTACGATCAGGATTTCGACCGCGATTCGAATACCATCGAAGTCTTCGTCGGCCGGCTGCGCAAGAAGCTGGAGGCCGATCTCATCCAAACGGTGCGTGGCCTTGGCTATTGCCTTGACGATCCGACAGCTCCTCGCAAAAACAGCGCCTAGATTCGATTCCCTCGCCGCACGCCTGATCCTGGCGGCCGCGGTGTGGACGGCGATCGGTCTGGCGGCGGGCGGTTTCGTGCTGTCGAACGCCTTCACCTCGGCGGAGCACGACAATTTCGACACTTCGCTGCAGGTCGATCTCGACGGCATGATCGCCGCCGCCGAGCCCGATCCCAACGGCGCGGTGTCGCTGCAGGAGCGTTTCCTCAACCGCCGCTTTGCCCGCGTTTACTCCGGTCTGTACTGGCAGATCGTGCCGGCCAAGAAAGGGGCGCCGGTGCAGATTTCCCATTCGCTGTTCGATACGCCGATCCATCTTCAGGAGTCGTCCGAGAGCCACGGGCTGATCTGGGGCTATGCCACCGGACCCGACAATCAGCGCCTGCGCGTGCTGGGGAGGCGCGTCTCCTTTCCCATCTCGGCCACGGCGCGGGTCGACGACAGCACGACCTACACGTTCATGGTGGGCGGCGATCTGTCGATCGTCGATCACGAGATTTCGGAATTCAACGGCACGCTGATCTGGTCCTTCGTGGTGCTGGTGTTTGGGCTGCTGCTGGCCATCTTCATTCAGGTGCGCGTCGGGCTGATGCCGTTGCGGCGCCTGCGCGATGCCCTGGCGCGTATCCGGGATGGCTCGGCGCGGCGGCTGGAAGGAAAATACCCGGCCGAGATCGCGCCGCTCGCCACCGAACTCAACAGCCTGATCGAACATTCCGCCGAAGTGGTGGGCCGCGCCCGCACGCACGTTTCCAACCTCGCGCATTATTTGAAGACCCCGCTGACGGTGCTCGCCAGCGAAGCCGAGGCGAATCCAAGTCCGCTCGGCGACGCGGTGAAGCGCCAGGTCGACGTCATGCGCCGTCAGGTCGATCACTATCTGGTGCGCGCGCGCGCCGCCGGGGCGCTCGACGTGCTGGGCAACAGCACCCAGGTAGGTCCCGTGCTGGAAGATCTGTCGCGCGTGCTTCAGCGCATCCATGAGCGGCGCGGCATCACGGTCGAGGTCGATTGCCCGCTCTCGCTGGCCTTTCGCGGCGATCGTCAGGACATCGAGGAGATGGCGGGCAATCTGATGGACAATGCCTGCAAATGGGCCCGCGCCACTGTCGCCGTGACGGCACGGAAGAGGCCGGATGGGCAACTCGAAATCGATGTGGAAGACGACGGTCCGGGATTGGCGCCGGAAGACCGTCCGCGGGTGCTGGAACGCGGTGAGAGGCTGGACGAAAGCGTGCCCGGCTCGGGGCTGGGACTGTCCATCGTGCGCGATATCGCCAAGCTCTACGGCGGCGGGCTGGAACTAGGGGAAAGCCGTCAGGGCGGATTGCGCGCCATTCTGATTTTGCCGGCAATTGGTTGATTCAAATGCGTAATTCTCGGCAACAGGCCGTTAAGAATAAATCGCTAATGTTTTCGGCGGATACCGTTTCCTTGGTCGCGCGGAACCTTGATGCTGACATCTGAAAAAGCCGGACTTCTGCACGCTTTTCTCGGCAGCCTGCCGGCGAATGTCGCCGCGCGTCTTGCCAAGGCGGTCGAGGTCGACAGGCTGACCGAACGCGCCGGACTGCCGCACGACGCGATCCTCGATGGTCTGCGTCCCGTGTTGCGCCGCGTTGAGGCGAGCGAGCGCACGCCGACGCCGCTTCGCCTGTTCTGCATGCCTTTCGAGGATCTGCTGATCAGTGGCGTGCGTCATGAAAAGCAGAAAGGGCGCATCGCGCGCGCCAGCGTTCCTCAGGTATGGAACTGGCTCGGCCAGACGCTGCTTCCCGACGAACTCCGCGCTTATCGCGAAGGTATCAAATCGCTCGTGCTGGCCTACAAGCTGGAAGAAGCGCTGGAATGCGCCAGCAAATTCTGGCCGATCGCCGGCGACGCGCTGCGCCAGGCCATCGCCAAGGACCGCAAGGGCGCCCGTCTGGCGCTTAACGGCGATCTCTTTCTCGGCGACGCGGAAGATATCGCGCTGCTGTTGTGCGCCGGCCCGACCATGGTCGAGATCCGGCAGATACTGCCCAAGCCGGTGCCCGTCCTGACGGATGAACTTCTCTGGAGCCTGCGCCGCATCTACGACCGCGTCAGCGAAAGCGTGCTTGATGCGGCGCCCTATGTGGCCGTGGTTGCCATGGCCCGCCTGGCCAAGCCCTGGGAGGCCTTGAAGCTCGCGCTGCTGATCACGCACCGCACGCAGGACACGCTGATTTCCTCGACCGACATGGGGCTGGCCGGAGACATCCTCTTTTCGCGGATGGAGGATTGTCGCACTGCCATTCATGCGGCCCGCCATCCGATTTTCGATGTGCCGTCGCTGGTTCAGAATCTGACCTGCTTCACCGACATCTCCAGTGCGATCGTCAAGGAAGTGGAAATCCTGCGCAGCGGCAAATGGGGCCAACGGCTGCTCGCCGACCGCGCCGCGGTCGGTGCCGTCATGGATGGCTTCATGGAGCGGGCGCCGAAGGAAATCGCCGCCGCCCTGCCGACGCAGAAAAGCGGGTTTACCGGCGGAACGCGCATAGCAGACTTCTCCCGGGTCGCCGATCCGGACCGGGTCGACCGCGCGCTGCGCTATGCCGGTTTGATGGACGGTTGCCGCAGACTTGCGGCGGCGGCGTCGTTCGGCGCCAAGCTGCAGGACGCAATGGACGAAGCGACGCAGAATTTGCGCAGCTACAGCGAAGACCTGGTGAAGGAACTGCGCACCGTCGCGGGTCCGCGCCGCGAAAACGCCGAGCGGCAGTTCGAGCTCGCCATCGAGCTCACCAGATTGCTGTTCAGCCCGGAAGATGCGGAGTATCTGCGCCGTCGCGGCAAGGCCGCGACGTCTTCGGCGGTTGCGGCGTAAGCCAGAAACGTCAAATCACACAGCGCCTTCCTGCTTCAACGCCGCGATCTCCGCCGGCGAATAACCCAGTTCGCGCAGAACCGCGTCGGTGTGTTCGCCCAGCAGAGGCGGTCGCAGGCGTACGTCGCCCGGCGTCTCGGAAAGTTTGACCGGCGTCGCCGCCACCGTTGCCCGTTCGATTCCCGGGAACGCAATCGTCTGAAAGAAGTCGCAGGCCTTCACATGGGCATCGTCGAGTGCTTCACGCATCGAATTGACCGGCCCCGCCGGCACGCGCGCCGCTTCGAAGGCGGCCACGGCTTCGGCGCGCGTCTTGGTGGCGATCCAGGCGCCCAGCCTTTCGCTGATCAGCGCACTGTGATCCCCCCGCGTCTTGTCGCTGGCGAAACGCGGGTCGTCGATCCACGCTTCTGCGCCGATCAGTTTGGCGACGCGGCGGAAAAGCGGATCGCCGTTCACGGCGACGACGATCCAGCCGTCGCGGGCACGGTAAAGGTCGGACGGCGCCGCGGTCTGGCTTCGGTTGTGCGTCGGCCGGCGTGAAAGCTTCAGCGCCTCCTCCTCGATCAGCATGGAGCTGAAGAAGGTGAGTGCGGTGCGCAGCAGCGCGCCTTCGACCAGCTGGCCGCGCCCCGTCGTTTGGCGCGCGGCGAGCGCGGCGCCGACGCCCAGCGCCAGCAGCGATGCGGTCCCGAAATCGACCCAGGGCGCCGCCGAGCGCACCGGCTTGCCGTCCTCTCCGGAGAACCAGGCCACGCCGGACATCGCCTGGGCCACGCCGTCGAAGCCGACGCGGCCGGCATAGGGCCCGTCCAGCCCGAAAGCGGTCGCCACCGCGAGGATGGCGCGCGGATTGATGCGGCTGACGGTGTCGTAGTCGAGGCCCATCGCGGTCAGCGTCTCGCCGGGCAGATTGGCGACCACCACGTCGGCGGAGGCGATCAGCCTACGGACGACCTCGCGGCCGGCGTCGCACATCGGATCGAGGGTGAGGCTTTTCTTGTTCCGGTTCATCTGCAGGAAAAGCGCGCCTTCGCGGGCGTCCTCGCCGAGGGGAATCAGCGTACGATCCTCGCGCCCGTCGCGTTTTTCGACGCGAATCACGTCGGCGCCCAGATCGCCCAGCAATGCGGCGCAGAAGGGCCCGGCGATATAACGCCCAAAATCGACCACACGGATGCCATCATAAGGTCCGGCCATAAGCGCATTCCCTTCATGGATTCTTGCGGTGGTGGGCGCACGAGAATATACCATCGGTACGCCGGAGATTTGCATGAAGCCTCAGGCTGCGTTCGAGTACCTCAACAGGATTGCAGGCGTTGCACCCCTGGGCTTGCCTGTGTTCGAAGGCGCGGAAGCGATCGTCCCCACACCGTTTCGAGTGGCTACCGCGGCGGCAGCTTCCCTTGGATTCGGCGCCGCCGTGGCGGGCGAGATTTGGCGTTTTCGCGGCGGGGACCGGCAAACCATCGCCGTCGATCTGAAGGCCGCGGCATCGTCGCTCGTCTCCGCATCGTTGATCCGCCGCAACGGCCAGCCGCTGCCCGATCCGCAAGACGGCAATCCCACCATTGGTTTCTATCAAAGCGCCGACGGGCGCTGGCTGCATTTGCACGGCGGCTTTGTGCATCTGGCACGGCGCACGCTTGACCTGCTGAACGCGGAGAACGACGAGAAGTCGGTGCTGGATGGCGTCTCCAAATGGAGCGGTCTGGCGCTGGAAGATGCGATGGCTTTCATGCAGCTCTGCGGCGCCGTGGTGCGCACCGAAGAGGAGTGGCGCTTGAGCGTCCAGGGCCGCGTCACCGGTCCGCCGATCATGCTCAAGAAGATCGGCGAGGCGCCGCCGCTGCGTCTGCCGCCAAGCCGCGCGCCGCTCGCCGGCATCCGTGTGCTCGACCTGACGCGTGTGCTGGCCGGCCCCACGGCTTCGCGGATTTTGGCGTCGCATGGCGCCGACGTGCTCAACATCCGTGCGGAGCGCATGCCCACCATCGCCGCCTACGATTTGGACACCGGGGCCGGCAAGCGCGCGGCATTTCTCGATCTCGCCAAGCCGGCGGACGCGGAGACGTTGCGGCGTCTGGTGCGCGGCGCGCAGATCTTCGTGGATTCCTATCGGCCCGGTGCGCTGGCGCGGCTCGGCTTTTCGCCGGCGGCGCTGGCCCATATCGCGCCCGGCATGACCTATGTTGCGGTATCGGCGTATGGCGCGGAAGGCCCCTGGGCGGGACGGCGCGGCTGGGAGCAACTGGCTCAGTCCGCCACCGGCATTGCCGTGGAGCAGGGGGCTTTCATGGCCGCGCGCCGCAAGAGCCGCCGCGAGACTCTCCCCGAACTGATTCCCGCCGCCGTGCTGGACTACGCCACGGGCTATCTCGCTGCAGCCGGTGCCATGGCGGCGTTGCTGCGGCGGATTCGAGAGGGCGGCAGCTGGCTGGTGCAGGTGTCTCTGGCCTCGACGGCGGTGTGGCTGCAGTCGCTGGGCAAGATTGACGCGGCTTCGGTGCCGATGGGTTGGGAGCCGCGCGACGGACTCGACCAATATCTCACTTCGTGCGAAACGAAGGACGGTTGGCTCGAATTGCTCGGGCCGGTCGTCCGGATGTCGAAGACGCCGCCGCTGATGGCGCCGCCGCCGATGCCGGGTTATGCGGAAGCGCCGTCCTGGGGCTCCGCGCACGGGGAAACGAATGCCGCCGAAGTCCAATCCGCTCAAGCTTAACCCGCTACAACTGCGTACGCTCACTTTGCTTCAGGGACTGGCGAGTCTGCCCGACTCCGCCGTGCGCCAGGCCAATGGCGAGGTCACCGTCACCCGCTTTCCGCAGGCCCATGGCGATCACTTCCATCTGGGCAACGCCGTCGTCGCCGCCAAGGATGCGACCGGGCTGTACAACGAGGCCGTGTGGAACGCGCTCGCCCGGAAAAATCTGGCGCGCGCCGAGTGGCCGCACCGGATCACGCTGACGCTTGACGGCTTGGCCTACGACACCGGCCTGGCGCAGGAAATCTTTCACGCCTCGGGCCACTGAGATCCGTTCGGCTCTCAGTCGACCTTTTTCAGCGTGATGAAGACCTTGAAGAGTTTGGCGGCCTCCGGCGTTGCCATGAAGGCGTCGAGCGTCTTGGCGTCGGCCGTGATCTTCACGTCGCCGAAATTGCCCGGCTCGATCGACCCCGCGATCCGGCCCGCCTTGATCGCTTCCTTCACCTTGTCTTCGTCGAGCAGGTAAAGCGTCAGGCGGCGGCCGTTTGCGATGGTGTACAGCAGCGGGATATTTGCGCCCTTCAGAGAATCCTCCGTGGGCGTGCCGTTGTCGGTGGTTTCGACCGCGTTCATCAGGCGATTCTCGCCGAGTTTGGCGGTGCGCAGTGTGAAGCTCATCCAGCCTGCATCGTCCTTGTTTCCCTCGGCGGAAACCAGAATCGCCGTGACGGCGCCGTTCTTGTCCGCCAGGAAATGGAAATAGGTGTCTGTTTTTTGGTCCTCTGCGTGGCCCTTCCAGGTACCAAAAAGGGCGCTATCGCTGGGAAATTCGGTTGTGGTTCCGACGGGTGTCTCGCTGGTGACCGGCAGGCAACCGGCCAGCAGCAGGCCGCAGGCCAGGGCTGCGGCGGCATATAGGCATTTCATCGTATTTCCCCCAAAACGCCTTACGGCCAGAATGGGCTACGCCGTCACGCTGTACGTGCGGGACGGGGCCATTATAGTCCTTTGCAGGGTACGAATGTGATGAATGCAAGAAAACGCCGCCGACTGTACTTTGCCCTCGCGCTTCTGGCGGGCGGTGCGAGTGCGGCCGGGCTCGTTGTTGCCGCGCTGCAGGACAATGTCCTCTATTTCTACAGCCCCAGCGACGTGTTCGCCAAACATGTCGAGCCTGGCGTGTCGTTCCGTATCGGCGGGCTGGTCGAAAAAAACAGCGTTCACAAGGGCCAAGGCACGGAAATCCACTTCATCGTCACCGATGGAAGCAAGCAGGTGCCGGTAGAATATGACGGCGTTCTGCCCGCCTTGTTCCGTGAAGGTCAGGGCGTCGTGGCATCAGGCAGCCTGACCCCGACCGGGACCTTCGATGCGCAGCAGGTGCTCGCCAAGCACGACGCCAAATACATGCCGCCCGAAGTGGTCGATGCCTTGAAGCGTAGCGGGCACTGGACCGGATCCTAGTTTCGTCTTGACTCTCCGGCCTGACGTTGTCATGTGCGCTCAGAGCGCATAGGGCGCGAAAAAAAATCGTCAAAAACATCGCTATTGATTCGTCGTGTCGGCGCGAGGCGCCTTAGCGGCGAAGTATTTCAAGTATTTAATGTTGCAGATAGGATTAGGCAATAATCTAGGCGTACAGAGAGCCTCGGGTCTCGGGTGACACGCCAGGCGGACGGAGAAGCAGCACGATGCAGACGGAGAAAATCGTGAATTTCATCAAGCGGAACAGTCGTGCAGTAGCCGTAGGGACGGCCGCTGCCGTCATTCTTGTCAGCTTCGGCGCGTTTGCCCTGCTGCCTCACAGTTCGCCGCAGCAGGCCCAAACCGAACAGGTGCGTTACGCCTCCGCGGACCCGGTCGGCGATAAGACGCCCGCGCCGCGCATGCTCGAAAACGGTTCGCCGTTCAGTTTCGCGGATCTCGTGGAACGTGTCAGCCCTGCCGTGGTCAGCGTCACGGCGGACGAAACCCAGACCGTCAGCCAGCAGATGGATATGCCGGACAATCTGCCGGATCCGTTCAAACAGTTCTTCAAGCAGTTCAACCAGGGGCAGCCGCAGGTGCAAAAGGCGGTGTCGATGGGCTCCGGCTTCATCATCGACAAGTCGGGCCTGATCGTGACCAACAACCACGTCATCGCCAATGCGAAGAAGATCAAGGTGAAGCTGCCCGACGGGCGGAGCTTTGACGCCAAGCTGGTCGGCACCGATCCCGCCACGGACGTCGCCTTGCTCAAGATCAAATCGGACAAGCCTTTGCCGACGGTCGAATTCGGCAATGACCGCCAGTTGCGTGTCGGCGACTGGGTGATCGCGGTCGGCAATCCGTTCGGATTGTCCAACACCGTGACCGCAGGCATCGTTTCGTCGATTGGCCGCGATCTAGGCGGCAACGCGCAGCCTTATACCGATTTCATCCAGATCGACGCGCCGATCAACCGTGGCAACTCGGGCGGACCGACGTTCGATTTGAGCGGGCAGGTCGTCGGCATGAACTCGATGATCTATTCGCCGTCGGGCGGCAGCGTCGGCATCGGCTTTGCCATCCCGGCCTCCACGATCCGTCAGGTTGTGGCGCAGCTTCAGGCGCACGGCCGCGTGACGCGCGGTTGGCTCGGCGTACAGATCCAGAGCGTTACGCCGGACATGGCTGCCTCGCTCGGAATGTCCCAGCCCAAGGGCGCCATTGTCGCCAGCATCGTGCCTGGCAGCCCGGCGGCCAAGGCAGGCTTCGAGCAGGGCGATGTGGTCACGGCGATCAACGGCAAGCAGGTAGAGGATTCGCAAGACCTGACGCGCCGCGTCGCGGAACTCACGGCCGGCAAGAAGGCAGGTTTCTCGGTCCTTCGCGACGGCGGGAGCAAGACGCTTGATGTCACCATCGGCCAGCGCAAAGAGGATCAAGTCGCGTCCAACGACGACGGCGGCACGCCTGCGGGTACGCCTGCTGCGACCGGCCAGGCGATGGGGCTCGGCTTGACGGCGGTGACGCCGGACGTCAAGCGCACCTACAACCTCGATGACAGCGTCCAGGGTGTGCTCGTTACCAAGGTGGATCCCGATAGCGATGCGGCTGACAAAGGCCTTCAACCCGGCGACGTCCTGCTCAAAGTCGGCAATAAGTCCGTGCGTACCCCGCAGGAAGTCGAGAAGAGCGTCGCTGAGGCGCATTCTGCCGGACGCAAGACCGTGCTCTTATTGGTCTCCAGTGACGGCACATCTCATTTCGTGGCCGTAGACATAGGTAAGACCTGAGTTTTCGCGTACCGGATGTCGTCTTCGCGAGAGCGGGACGGTATCCGGCCCCGTGCTGGCGGCGGCGGCCCCCATCCCCCCGTTGCCGCCGCCGGCGCGGGCCCATTCACCGACAACTTGGAGGCGGCCATGCGCATTCTCGTCGTGGAAGACGATCTGGAAGCGCAACGTTATCTGGTCAACGGCCTCAAAGAGGCAGGCCACGTCGTTGACGATGCTGCTGACGGGGATACGGGCTTGGCTCTCGCCTTGTCGCGACCCTACGACGTTGCAATCATCGACCGCATGTTGCCCAAGATGGACGGCCTCAACGTCGTGGCCGAGATGCGTGAGCACGGCAACAACATGCCGATCCTCTTTCTCAGCGCGTTGTCCGAGGTCGACGACCGGGTCAAAGGTCTGAAGGCTGGCGGCGACGATTATCTCACCAAGCCCTATGCCTTCGTCGAATTGCTGGCCCGCATCGATGCGCTGATGCGCCGGCGGTCTCCTTCGGCGGTAAAGACCAAGCTTTCGGTTGGCGATCTGGAGCTTGACCTTCTGACGCGCACGGCGACGCGTGCCGGGCAGGCGATTGATCTGCAGCCGCGCGAATTTCGTCTGCTGGAATACCTGATGCGCCATGCCGGACAGGTCGTCACCCGTACGATGTTGCTCGAGAGCGTGTGGGAATATCATTTCGATCCGCAAACCAACGTGATCGATGTGCATATTTCGCGATTGCGGGCGAAGATTGACAAGGGCTTCGACGTGCTGCTGCTGCAAACCATCCGCGGCGCGGGCTACATGATCCGTGCGCGGTAGTGTTTTCCGCCACTGGTCGCCAGGCCTTCTGCGTACGCAGGCGTTCCGCATCGTTCTTATTTACGTCTTCGTCTTTGCCGTATCCGCCACGGTGTTGGTTGGCTTCACCTATTGGAACACCGAACGCTCCCTCGACGCGCAGACGGACCAAATCATCGAAGCGGAAGTCACCGGCCTGAGGGAGCAGTATCAGCGATTGGGCCTCATTGCCTTGAGCGATGCCATCAACGGGCGTGTCGCACAGCATGGCAGCGGGCTCTATCTGTTGGTGAGTCCGACCGGCAGTGTTCTCGCCGGCAACCTCACGGAATTGCCATCGTCGGCAAAGGTGACCGGTCGGTTCGTCGAGTTCGACTATCAGCGAAACCAGCAAGGACAGGACGTGACCCGCACCGCCCGCGGGCAAGCGTTCTTTCTGGCAGGCGGTTTCGTGCTGCTCGTTGCGCGCGATGTCAGCGAGCGTCATCTGACCAGGCAGCTTTTCACTACGACCCTGCCGTGGAGCGTGGGGTTGATGCTTCTCTTCGGCCTCGTGGGCGGAGCGTTGCTTAGCCGCAACATGCTGACGCGCCTGGACGCGATCAACCGGACCAGCGCGGACATCATCGCCGGCGACTTCTCGCGACGGGTACCGGTCACCAACGCGCATGATGAATTCGACGCGCTGGCCGAGAATCTCAACCGCATGCTGGAACGCATCGAACGGTTGATGAAGGGTATGCGCAATGTGGCGGATTCCGTCGCGCACGATTTGCGCACGCCGCTCAATCGGTTGCGCAACCGCCTGGAGGAGGCGCAACGGCGGCTTGGACCGCAGGATCCTTACATGGGCGACCTGGAAGCGGCGATTGCCGAAACCGACCGTTTGATCGCAACGTTCAATGACCTGTTGCTGATTGCGGAAGCAGACGCCGGCTCGGCACGCGGCAGTAAGGCACGCATCGAGCTCACGACCGTGGTCGAAGATGTGACGGAACTTTACGCGCCGCTGGCCGAAGAGAAGAATATCTCCCTTGCCGCTGAACCCGCGGGCGTCGTGACGATCGAAGGCAACCGCAGCCTCATCAGCCAGGCTCTGGCCAATCTTGTCGACAACGCCATCAAATACACGCCAGCAGGAGGGCAAGTGGGAATCGTCGTCGCTGAAACGCCGTTGGGGGTCGATTTGACCGTCGCCGACACCGGTCCGGGGATTCCCGAGGAGGAACGTGAACGTGTTCTCGAACGTTTCGTACGCCTCGAATCGAGCCGCAACTCACCCGGTACGGGCCTCGGCCTCAGCTTGGTGGCTGCCGTCGCCCGCATGCACGACGCACGCCTTTCCCTTGGCGACAACAAGCCGGGCCTCAAGGCGACAATCTCTTTCCCGCGCCTACCACAGCGCAAGAATCGATCCGAGTTGCGCGAACCGCCCGCGCGCCCCTAGCGTCTTTCCCACGTGCCAAAACGCCCGTTCCGTTGGATTGGGCCTTTCGCGCTAATGTATATCCATGACCGCCTTCGAGTTTTCCGCCGCCACCCTGCCGAAGCCGTTCGATCGCGCCCGCGTCGAGCGGACCTTCGAGCGTCTTGCGGTCGAGGGGTACCGCCCGGAAGGTCAAGCGCGTGCTCTGCTGGAAGCGGTGTTTGGCAACAGCGCTTTTCTCTGCCGCTTGGCGTTGCGCGAGCGCGAGACCCTTGAACGCCTATTTGCAGTCGGTCCGCGCCTGGTGCTTGACGAAGCAGGGGACGCGGCGCTGGCCGCCGCTGGCATACGCAAGGAGAGCGAGATCATGGCCGCCTTGCGCCAAGCCAAGCGCCGCGCCGCGCTGGCCATCGCGCTCGCTGATATTGCCGGTGCCTGGACGCTGGAAGAGGTCACGGCTGCGCTCACCGGATTTGCCGACGCCTGCGTGAAAAGTGCGCTGCGGTTTGCGCTGAAGGAAGCCGCGCAGAATGCGGAGTTGTGGCACAAGGACGGCGCGACGCTCGAGGCGTCGACGGGACTGGTCGTCCTGGCGATGGGCAAGCACGGCGCCTTCGAGCTGAATTACTCGAGCGACATTGACATCGTTATTTTCTACGAGGCGGAGACGTTTCCCTTCCGCAAGCGTGGTGATGCGCGCGGCGCCGCCGTCGACATCGTGAAGAAGCTGGTCAAGCTGATCGCCGAAGTCACGGCCGACGGCTATGTCTTCCGTGTCGATCTGCGGTTGCGTCCCGACGCCGGAGCGACCCAGATCGCCATCTCGACGGAAGCGGCCGAAGCCTATTACGAGGAGATGGGGCAGAACTGGGAACGTGCCGCGTTGATCAAGGCGCGCGCTTGTGCCGGCGATCCCGCTGCCGGGGCGCGATTCCTGGCTGCCATCGCGCCTTTTATCTGGCGGCGCAATCTCGACTTTGCCGCCATTGAGGACATCCATTCCATCAAGCGGCAGATTCACGCCCATGCCGGTCATGGTGCAATCGCAGCGGCCGGGCACAACGTCAAGCTCGGACGCGGCGGTATCCGCGAAATTGAGTTCTTCGTGCAGACCCAGCAGCTGATTTTAGGCGGACGCGACCCTTCGCTGCGCATACCGGCAACGATTGCCGCGCTCGAAGCACTGCGTGCCCGCGGTCATGTCGGCACAGAGGCTGCGCGCGCGCTGGCGCAGTCTTACCGCTTTCTGCGGACCCTCGAGCACCGTCTGCAGATGATGGAGGACGAGCAGACCCATACGGTCCCCAAGACACAGCAGGGCGTGGCGCACACGGCATGCTTCATGGGGTTTGCCGATGGCGCCGCCTTCGCTCTGGCACTGCTCGACGAACTCGAAACGGTGCAAGGCTATTACGCACGTCTGTTCGAGCGCGAGGCGCCGCTGGCCGCCGAAGGCGGCAGCCTCGTCTTCGCCGGCGTCGAAGACGATCCGGAAACGCTGGAAACGCTGACGCGCATGGGGTTCCGCGATCCTGCACACGTCTCGGGCGCGATCCGCGGTTGGCATCATGGCCGCATTCGCGCCACGCGCAGCGCCCGTGCGCGCGAGTTGCTGACCAAGCTTGTGCCCTCCTTGCTGTCGGCGTTGGCGGCGACCGCCGCTCCCGACGCCGCCTTTACGCAATTCGACCGCTTCCTCAGCAATCTGCCCGCAGGTGTGCAGCTTTTCTCGCTGCTGCTTGCCCGTTCCGAACTGTTGCGTCTGATCGCGGAGGTCATGGGGTCCGCACCGCGACTGGCGGATCATCTCGGCCGTTCGCCAGCCACCTTGGATGTGCTGCTGGATCCCGACTTCCTGGGCGTGTTGCCGGGGCGGGCCGCGCTCGATCGCGTATTGCAGGATCAATTGGCGCGCGCGAGCGGATATGAACGCAAACTCGATGTCGTCCGGCGCTTTGCCAAGGAGCAGGGTTTTCGCGTCGGCGTTCAGGTGATCGAAAGTGTTGCCAAGGCCGATGCGGCAGGGCCTGCCTTCGCGGATATCGCCGAAAGTGTCGTCGGTAATCTTCTGCCTTGCGTTGCCGACGAACTCGCGGAGAGCGCTGGCTGGGTGCACGGCGGCGCCTTCGCGGTCATCGCCATGGGTAAGCTCGGCGGGCGCGAAATGACGGCCGCGAGCGATCTCGATCTCGTCTTCGTCTACGACGCGCCGGTGGATGTCGAGCAGTCCGACGGCAGCAGACCGATGCCGACCAGCCTTTATTACGCGCGGCTGGCGCAGCGGTTCATCGCGGCACTGACCGTGGCGACGGCGGAAGGCGGTCTATACGAAGTCGACATGCGGCTGCGGCCGACGGGCAACAAAGGGCCTGTCGCGGTGAGCCTGGAATCTTTCGCCCGCTATCACCAGGTGGAGTCTTGGACCTGGGAGCGCATGGCGCTGACGCGGGCTCGCGTGATTGCCAGCCCGCCCAATTTGATCCCGCAACTGGATGCCGTCGTCGCCGACACGCTGCGCCGGCGGGTGGATTGGGCGAAGTTGTTCTCCGATGCGCGCGAGATGCGCGAGAAGGTGGCTTCGCAATATCCGGGGAAGAATTCCTGGGATCTGAAATATGCGCCAGGTGGGCTGATGGACATTGAATTCATCGCCCAAACTCTCGAGTTGCGCCACGCTCACGACAATCCTTCGGTACTCTCGACCAATACGGTCGATGCTCTGAAGCGGCTGTCCAAGGCGGGCATCCTTGGTGGAAGCGACGCCGACACGTTGATCGCCGCCGCCAATCTCCAACACGCCCTGACCCAGGCGTTGCGCATTGCGCTTGACGGACCGCTCGATGCCGACGCGGCCACCCCGGGACTGAAGGCCTTGCTGGTGCGGGCGGGAGAGGTGCGGCAGTTCTCCGACCTGCAAAAGCTGCTCGCCGATCTGCAGGCGCGGGCGCGCCAGATCTTCGATCGGGTGCTGATTGGATAGGCGAAAAGCGCCAACCGCCCATACCTTGACCGAAGGGCCGCGGCCCAAAGTTGACCACGTCGCCCAAAGCCGCTTGAATCTCGGTCTGGGGTGGGCGATAACCCGCCCCCAACTTGGAACGCGGGCGTAGCTCAGGGGTAGAGCATAACCTTGCCAAGGTTAGGGTCGGGCGTTCGATTCGCCTCGCCCGCTCCAAATTGTGTATATGTTTCAGGTAGTTAGGCGATGTCCAAAAAATCGGACGTCGCCTTTTGCCTTTCTAGGTCTCAGATAGGTCACCGGCGCATGGTGCTGCGCATCGCCCCAGGAAAGGCAGTGTGCCTCGCGCGGCATACGCTCAACGGAAGACGGCATCGCAAGATAACTAAGACAAACGAAATTCGTTCCATAACGGTATCGTCACATTTGATATCCGATGTCCAATAGGCATGGCGATCTAAGGAGAAATCGGTTTTCATCGGAGTGCACCTCGGCGACAGTCATCGCCGTTGTCCGAGACTTAAAGATCGTCGATGGATGGTACTCGATGAGTCTGCGGACGTAATCCAATGTACATTTGGACACTTGTAATATGGATGCGCAGGGTTCCGGTCAGCTGGTCATGCGATTTATCCGAGGTCGGTCCCACAAGATCGACGCTGGCGGCGCTTACGTCTAGCGTTGGCGAATGATCTCGTGATCCAGAAGACGAATAATCCAATCTAGGGTCGGACAGGGAGAGAACAATGAACTATTCCGGAAAGTGGACTCTGACGGCGATCATCACGAGTACGGTCCTTATGACCTGCGGCGCCGGTGCGCAGGATATTAGCAAGCTGCCCTATATGAATCCGAACCTCCCGGCCGAGGTGCGCGCAAGCGACCTCGTGCACCGTATGACGCTGCAGGAGAAGGCCTCCCAGCTGGTCAATCACGCGCGCGCAATCCCGCGTCTCGGCGTGCCGGCCTATGACTGGTGGAGCGAGGCGCTTCACGGCGTTGCGGTGAAGGGGACCACAGAGTTCCCCGAGCCCATCGGTTTGGCCGCCACGTTCGACGTACCCGGCATCCACGAGATGGCCGAGGACATCGGTATAGAAGGGCGCATCAAGCACGCAGAGGCCGTTCGGGCCGGACATTCGAGCACCTTGGAGGGGCTCGACTTCTGGGCGCCGAACATCAACATCTTCCGCGATCCACGCTGGGGACGTGGGCAGGAGACTTATGGCGAGGATCCGTTCCTCACGGCGCAGATGGCCGTCGGCTATGTCACGGGAATGCAGGGTTCCAACCCGCGTTACTACAGGGCGATCTCCACACCCAAGCACTTTGACGCCTACAGCGGTCCCGAGCCGACGCGCCATTTCGCCGACGTCGACATCAGCAAACATGATCTGGAAGACACCTATCTTCCGGCGTTCCGCGCCGCCGTGGTGGACGGCCATGCTGGGTCCGTGATGTGCTCGTACAACGCGGTCAATGGCGAACCGGCTTGCGCCAATCAGTTCCTGCTGCAGCACACGCTGCGCGGCGCTTGGCAGTTCCAGGGCTATGTGGTCTCCGATTGCAGCGCCGTCCGGGATATCTACGAAGGCCACCACTACCGGCCGAGCCAACCGCAGGCCTCCGCGATCTCGCTGGAGCGCGGCATGGACAACGAGTGTATTACGTTTGGGGACGTGACCGGAGATGCCGACTACAAGCCGTACGTCGAGGCGGTGCAGCAGGGCTATCTTTCGGAGCGCGCGATCGACACCGCGCTCATCCGCCTGTTCACGGCGCGCATCAAGCTGGGCATGTTCGACCCGCCCTCGATGGTCCCCTATGACCGGATCGATCCTGCCGAACTCAACAGCCCCGCGCACCGTAAGCTGGCGCTGCGTCTGGCCGAAGAATCGATGGTGCTGCTCAAGAACAACGGCGTGCTGCCACTCAAGCACGTGAAGCGCATCGCGGTCGTCGGTCCGCTCGCCGACCAGACCGCGGTGCTGCTCGGGAACTACAACGGCATTCCCACCCACACGGTGACCGTGCTGGAAGGATTGAAGGCCGAGTTTCCGAATGCGGAGATCACCTACGTTCCCGGAACCCAGTTCCTTGCAAACGAGGGCGATCCGGTACCGGCCTCGGTGCTCACCGCGCCGGACGGCAAGGCGGGCCTCCTTGCGGAATACGGCATCGGTTTCGGCATGGACGAGAAGTCCACACCGATCACGTCACGCGTAGAGCCAACCGTGGATCTCGATGCCAAAAACCTTCCGGCAGCGGTGCGAGGGAAATTGCCGCTCTCCGTGCATTGGAGTGGCGTTCTCCATCCGACCGAAACCGGCGATTACCTCCTCGGTGTCAAGTCGAATGGCTTCGCGCGCGTCACGCTCGACGATAACGCGGTCATGATGACCTACGGCGGCGACACGGATATGGGCCGCATCCATCTGGAGAAGGGCAAACCGGTCAAGCTGGACGTGACCTATGGATACAGGACTGGCAACAAGCCCGAAGTGCAGCTTCTTTGGGCCCCCGTGAACAGCGCGCCCGATCCGGCTGCGGTTGCTGCGGCAAATAACGCCGACGTCGTCATTGCTGTGGCCGGCATTACCAGCCGCCTCGAGGGCGAGGAGATGCCCGTCAGCCAGCCCGGGTTCCAGGGTGGCGATCGTACGAACCTCAAGATGCCGGAGCCGGAAGAGGCGCTGTTGCGGGCGGTGGCCGCTACCGGAAAGCCTCTCGTTGTGGTGCTGATGAACGGCAGTGCACTCGCTGTGAACTGGGAGAAAGAGCACGCCGATGCCATCCTTGAATCATGGTATTCCGGTGAAGAAGGCGGAGCAGCCATCGCCGAAACCCTAAGCGGCAGGAACAATCCGGCCGGGCGCCTGCCCGTCACGTTCTACAAGGACGCCCACCAGCTGCCGAACTTCGCGGATTATTCGATGAAGGGTCGCACCTACCGCTACTTTGCGGGCAATCCACTTTGGCCTTTCGGGTACGGCCTGAGCTATACGACCTTTAAATACAGCGATCTGACTCTGCCACAGGCATCCATCAACGCCGGCGATCCCATGAGCGCATCGGTCAGGGTGACCAACACGGGCGAGCTCGCCGGCGACGAAGTCGTCCAACTTTACCTGAAGTTTCCCGATGTCCCCGGTGCACCGATCCGTGCTCTGCGCGGATTCCAGCGCATTCATCTGGCGCCAGGCGCGAGCCGGGACGTCAAATTCGACCTGGATCGCCGCGACCTCAGCATGGTCACCGAGGCCGGCGACATCATTGTCGCCCAGGGAAATTACACGGTGTCGGTCGGCGGAGGTCAGCCCGAACCCGGCGTGCCGACGGTCAGCGGCGACTTCGCGGTGAAAGGTCAGATCATGCTGCCAAAATGACCACGCCGCAGTAATGCCGCCGGCTTCCGCTGATGAAAGTCTGCGGAATCGTGACACAAGTCCGATCAACAATGGAATGCTAGCCGTGCCTGTTGTGTCCGGCGAGCCAGCCGATCAACGCGCCCGGGATTAGCATTACCAACCCGATCTCCCAGAACGGTTTCAGATCGAACTCGAACTTCGCCGAATCGCCGAAATTGATCGAAGGGGTCGCGCCCAGCCACATGCCGGCCACCTGACAGACGAGGAAGAACACACCGAGCACCGCCAGAAACCATCCGGCCATTCTGGCGACGCCGCCCGCCTTGCCGGTCGCAAGCCGCAACGCCAACGCCAACACCGCGATCACCAACAGGGCGCCACCTACGTATACGAGCGGCATCATCAGCGGCATCATTTTGATCATCAGGTCCAGCATGGTCTGCTTCACGATATGCCTCCCGATCGCCGCACTATTTCTGCCGGATAAAGTCGCCGGTGGCGCAGACGCCCGCATCGGTGCAGCCGTTCATGTGCCAGACATCGCCCTCAATCGTCATCTTGGTGTTATAGGTTTCGCCTGAAGCCGGGTGGCCGATCTTGCCGACAAAGCTGCCGTCCGGCTTTCCCTCGAGCTTCGAGCGGATCATCTCCATGCCGACGTTCTTCGGGCCGGCGATCACAATCGCACACAGACCTGCGCCCGACGGATTGGTTGTGCAGTCCTTGACCTGAACCGTGAAATCGGTCCACTTCCACGTACCGACCATTGCTTTCAGATCGGCGGCGTTTGCTGGCGCAGCGCCGGCGATCGCGGCAACAATGACGGCACCGGCAAACAATCTTCCCCAATGCATGTGAATTCCCCCTTCCATGTTGGATGAGATGATTGGAGAGAGGCGAACGCCTCTCTCCAAGTCCGCGGATATCAGAACTGGTAGCGATAGCCGATCGTAAAATCCATCTGGCTCATGGACAGACTTATCGTGCGGTTCGGATTTGCGCCGAACGGCGTGACTTCGATACCGCTGACCGAATGTTCCGGCACGTAGAGCGCCGCAAAGTCAATCGTCGAATGCTCGGTGAGCTTGTGAGAGAAGCCCGCAGAGAAGTGATCGGTCACCACACCCGGCGCCATGATGTTGATCGTCACGTCGTCCGCATCGATCGGGTTGTTGTTATGCGCGTAGCCGGCCCTGAGTGTGAATTCGGTCGTCAGCTTCCATGCAACGCCGGCCGAAATCACGTCCACGTCGTGCCAGCCGAAGCCCGGGCCGTCGTCGGAACCGAAGAAGTCCGGATTGGTCATCGGATTGGAAACCGACTCCACGCCGCCGTAGAAAATATGCTTGTAATCGACCATCAGTGTGACATCGGGCGTCGCATCGAACGCCACGCCAGCGGTCACGGTGGCCGGAATGTCAAAGGCGCCGCCGCCGGCAAACAGTCCCTTGTACTTCGAAAACTTAGTCATCCACATCGGCGTCGAGCCGCTGACGGCCAGGCGCAGATTCGGCGTCACGCTCCAGATCGCACCGGCCTTGATGCCGCCGCCATAGGAGTAGGAGATGCCGTTGTCGCTGAGATTGGCGGGGTCCGACGACAGTCCGTACATCCCAAACAAGCCGAGGCCGTTCGCGCTGAACATCTGAAGCACGAAAGTCGGCGCAACGCCCAGCGAGAGACTGCCGAACTTGAAGGCATAGCCGGCAGAAATGAACATCTGATTCAGGTTCACGCCGGTTTTGCCGCCGCAGAACACGCCCGAATATCCTGACGGACAGCTCGCGTTCGCCGCGGCCGGATAATCGGTGTTCATACCGCCATTGCCATACATCGCGATGCCCCATGACGAGTTCGCATCGATCGGATGACTGTAGGCAACGCCCGGAACCAGGAAGTAGTTGTTCCTGCTCTCCACCGTTCCAGACGTCATCCCGCCCGGTGCAACGAAGCCCGGACCCGTGGCCGTGTATTTGCGCCACGGCGAAAACAGAGACACACCGACCTCGAGCTCTTCGCTCACCGAGACAAGTCCGGCCGGGTTCAACGCCAGCGTCATGGCATCTTCCGGATTGGCTATGCCGGTGCCGGCGAGCGCCTTTTGCGGGGCGCTGTAGCCGGGCATGAAATAACCTTCGGTTGCCTGCGCCGGAACGGCCAGCAACCCGCACGCAAATACCGCCGTCGTTGCCGCCAGCATCGCAGTTATTCTCATTTGTTTCCCCTTCATGGTTCTTTTCCTTGTGTCCGGTGAACGAGCATCCGCTCTCTCAAGCGGCTGTCTTCCATGCCCGCCGAATTGCCCTTGGCCAGGCCCTGGGCGATGTCCGTGATAGAAAGCAGCACCTCCGCAAAGCCGTTCGGCGTGGTGCGGAAGCGCGACAGAAACGAGAGACTGCAAGCGAAAATCATCGCGACTACCGCCGCCGCGACGACATCGATCGCGGCGGGAGCGACACTCTTGGCAAGCGTAACGTCGATCATCAGCCTGAAGATCAGGAGACTGGCGAAAGGCAGGATGACTCCGTGTCTCCGTTTCATCGCGCCATCGGCCCCGAGGCCGTGCCATGTATTCGGACATTCGGTTATCGCGAATATTCGAATAATATGAATGTACCCTGCTCTGTTTAGGGTCCGCCTGAACGTTCCGCTAGGGAGCGTTTTGTCGCGCATTTCTCGGTCCGCGCTTTTTGCCGGGAAAAGTCAGCGCTATTGCGACATCTAGGCGACAAGTGGCGTATATACGTAATGCGAGATCGCACCTTAATCTCAATACGTCGGTTGGCTCGGAATGTTCGCAAGGCGTTCAGGAATCCGGTCGTGGCGGATGTTCGGCGGATATCCGCCCACTTCCGCGAAGTCGTCAGCGGCGACCGTGCCGCATGGTCGCCGCGTCTGGCGCCTAGTCGACGCAAGCCGCTTTTGCGGCAACGAGGAACAGCGGAAACACGACCGGTGTTCTCGGATCTGGCCTTCAGACGTCGCCGTTCTGTGCGCAAAATTCCGTATGCGGCATCACATCCGCGCCCGGTACTGGTGATACTTCTGATACATTCTGGCCCGCAGGGTCAAACTTCGCTAATGACGGAGCTCGACTTGGTTACAGCGCGAACGGATGTTTGAGGGCGGGAGCACAAGATAATGGCGCCGAGAATTGAGCACGCGGATCTCGCAGTACTGGAGCGCAACGCCGAGCGCGCCTCTGCCCTTCTGCGCATCATCGGAAGCAAATGGCGGCTGCTCGTTGTCTGCCAGCTCGTCACCGGTGAAAAGACCGTCGGTGAGCTTGAGCGTGTCACAGGACTCCGCCAATCGGCTCTTTCGCAGCACCTGATGGTGTTGCGCCACCGGGAATTGGTGAACACCCGCCGCGTCGCCCAGAGCATCTACTATTCGCTGAACAGCGCCGTCGTCACGGACCTGCTTCTAACGCTTCACAAGCATTATTGCGGAGAGACCGAGGACGTGCGTTCGGCTTCAAGCCGGCGGCCTTTGAAGAAGTCCTTGGCTGAGACAAAGCACCGCGAATCCGGGCGAAAGCACGCTGGCAAACTGGTTCGTCTGATTCCAAAGGCTTCGAGCGCAAAAAGATAGCCGAATTTCCCGACGCACCTGTGCGGGCGTTTGAGGTCCGGACGACGGGATGCGGGAAGCAGCAGCAAGCATTCTTGCGTCCGCCGCACTGTTCGAGCAATCAACGCATCGCTTAAGACCGCTACCGACAAAATCGTTAGCGTGCATCTGCTCGCTGAGCTGCTGAGAACTTTGTGCAGATTTAGCTGCGAGCGGAACTCAAACAAACTTGCTGCGCTTATCGCATCTGCTGAGAAGACGCATGCGACGAAGTGTAATGGGTCGGTTCCACATTTTGAGGTGTATATATTCGAGTGTTTGAATATTAACCCGCATCAAATCATCGGCGTCGACTGACGCGCTCATGCGAAGTCTCAGCCAAGCCGGGTTTGCAGGGATGAGAGACATGACAATCGATTTGAAATCGGTCACGCCAGCTAAGACCGTCGACGCCCGGGGAACCGCGTGTCCCGGCCCGCTGCTCGAAGCCAAACGCGCGATGGCCGCGGTCCCTCTGAACGGGATCCTGGAAGTCTGGTCGTCCGACGAAGGGTCCACCGAGGACATTCCGCTGTGGTCCAAGAAGATCGGGCACGAGTACCTCGGCAACGTCGAGGAGCCCGGTTATTGGCGGGTGTTTGTCAAACGGGGCAAGTGATGGCTGCCGACGGCACAGCGCCGCGCGAACCGCGCATTCTGGTGTTCTCGACCAACCCGATCTCAGATCCTGGGATCGACTTGGCGGGCAGCGCGCATCTCAACTATTCGCCAGGGGTGACCGTGATCTCCGTTCCCTGCTCGTCGGGCGTCAGACCGGACTGGCTGGTGCATGCGGTCGAGAAAGGGTTCGACGGCGTATTCGTCGCGGCCGACGGCGGTGATTGCGCCTTGGTGCCCGATTGCACCGCCAAGACCGCAGCAGCGGTGGAGCGCGCCCAGAAGGCGCTCACCGACCACGGCCAGGACCCCCGCAGACTCAAGATGGGAGCGATCTGCTCGGTTTGTGCGGAACCATTCGTCAGTCACATGAAGCAGTTCGCCGACACCTTACGCAAACTATGAGGATGACGTGGATTACGATGCACTCATCGTAGGAGCTGGCGCAGCGGGCATGCAGTCCGCCCTGACACTCGGCGACATGGGCTTCCGTGTGTTGCTTGTGGAAAAGGAGCCGAGCATCGGCGGCAGAATGATCCTGCTGAGCAAGGTCTTTCCCACTCTGGACTGCGCGAGCTGTATTTCGACGCCCAAGATGGCGGCCACCTCGCATCATCCCAACATCACGTTGATGACTTCTTCCGAGGTGGATGAGATTCAACGCAGCCCGGACGGAGGCTTCATCGCGCGCGTGCGCAAAAACCCGACCTTTGTCGATCCGGCGGCCTGCACCGGCTGCGGCGATTGCGAGCGCGAATGTACCGTGTCGGTGCCCGACCGCTTCAACTTCGACCTGGTCGCTTCCCGCGCGATCCACATCGCGTTTCCCCAGGCAGTGCCGAAGAAGGCGACGATCGAAAGCGCCGGCAGTTCGCCGTGCTCCTTCAACTGTCCGGGCGGCGTCCAGGCACACGGTTATGTTTCGCTGGTGCGCGCCGGCCGGTATGAAGAAGCGTTCCGCCTGCATATGGAAGACGCGCCGCTGCCGGGTGTGCTGAGCCGTGCCTGCTACGCGCCTTGCGAGGATCAGTGCACACGTGGAGAGGTCGAGGGCAAAATCGGAATCCGCGCCATCAAGCGCTTCATGGTCGATTACTATTACGACCGGCATCCCGAGCCGGAATACGGCGTACCGGCCGACCGCAACGGCAAGCGAGTCGCCATTGTCGGCTCGGGGCCGGCTGGCCTATCCGCGGCTTATTTCCTGGCCCGACGCGGATACGCGGTGACGATCTTCGAAGCCGCGCCCGAGGTGGGCGGCATGCTGCGCTACGGTATTCCGCCTTATCGCCTGCCGCGAACGGTGCTTGAGCGCGATCTGAAGAACATCACGGCGCTCGGCGTCGAAATCATGACCGGCAGTCCTATCACCGGCGTCGCCGGTCTGAAGGCGCAAGGGTTCGATGCGGTGTTCGTCGCGGTCGGAACCATGAATGCCCAGCGGCTCGACGTCCCGGGCGTCGATCTCGAAGGCGTCACCGATCCGATGAGCTTCCTCAAGGCGGCGAATACGGACGCAATCGACCTCGGCGGAAAACGCGTGGCGATCTTTGGCGGCGGCAATGTCGCCATGGATTCGGCGCGCATGGCGCTGCGCTGCGGCGCACAGGAAGTGGCGATCTACTACCGGCGCGGCCGCAGCGAAATGCCTGCGCACGATTGGGAGGTGCAGGCGGCGCTGGAAGAGGGCGTCGTGCTGCGCGAACTGACAAACCCGACGCGCTTCGTCGGGCAGAACGGCAAGCTGAAGGCCGTCGAGGTGCAGGCGACCAGGCTCGGCGCCCCCGACGCCAGCGGCCGCCGCCGGCCCGAACCCGTTATCGGATCGGAACACCAGCATGAGGCGGATTTGGCGATCCTGGCGATCGGTCTGCGCCCGAGCACCGATCCTTTCGCCAACGAGCTGAAATGCCGTCGCGATGAAACCCTGGTGGCCGATCCCGAAACGCTGGCGACCTCGATTGAAGGTGTGTTTGCCGGTGGTGATGCCGTAACCGGTCCTTCGATGATCATCGCGGCCATCGGCCAGGGAAAGCGCGCTGCATTCCACATAGACCGCCAACTGCGCGGGGTGTCCGAGCCGGCCGTGTTCGACGCGCGGCTGCCCGCGGTCGAACATGACAAGGTCATGGAACGCGGCGAGGTTAGCGCGCGCGCTCCGGCGAAGATGCTGGAACTGACGGCGCAGGAACGGGCCCGCTCGACCGCGGAAATCGAGATGACGCTCAGCGAGGAAGAATCCCGCGCTGAGGCCGGGCGCTGCATGGACTGCGGGATTTGTTCGCAATGCCGTCAGTGCGTCGCCACCTGTCCGGCGGACGCGATCCGCTTCGACATGAGGGCCGAGGAGACGACCGTGAAGGTCCGCTCGGCGCTGCTGGCCACCGGGTTCAAGTTCTTCGATCCCGGGCGCAAGCCTCTCTACGGATATGATCGCTACGCCAACGTGATCACCTCGATGCAGATGGACCGTCTGCTGGCGCCCACGCGTCCGTATAATTCGCTGCTGCGTCCCTCCGACGGCAAGGCGCCAAGCAGCATCGCCTACGTCATGTGCACGGGTTCGCGCGACTGCACGGTCGACAACCGCCTCTGTTCGCGCGTCTGCTGCATGTACTCGATCAAGCAGGCGCAGCTCATCACCGGCGCGCTGCCGCTGGCCGACGTGACCATCTACTACATCGACATCCGCGCCTTCGGGAAGGGTTACGAGGAGTTCTATAAGCAGGCCGAAGGCATGGGCATCCACTTCGTCAAGGGGCGCGTCGCCAAGATCGAGGAGACGGACGACAGCGATCTGCTGCTGAAATACGACGACATCGTCGGCGGCACGGGACAGCAGGTGGCACGGCATGATCTCGTGGTGTTGTCGATCGGGCTCACCGCCAATCCCGCGGCTTTCGGAATCGTAAAGGGCGCCGATGTGGAGGCCGACGCGTTCAACTATGTCCGCGAGATCGACGAGGACCTCGAACCCGGATGCACGACGCAAAAGGGCGTGTTTGTCGCCGGAACGGCTGCCGGGATACGCGACATCCCCGACACCATCGTGCATGCGAGCGCGGCCGCGTCGCAGGTGGCCGCATACCTGCGCACTGTTAAGGAGGTCCGATGAGCGCTCAACGACTCGGCGTGTTCATCTGCCATTGCGGAGGCAACATCTCCGACTACGTCGACGTGGAGAAGGTGCGCGCCGCGACCGAAGCGTTGCCCGGCTGCACGGTGGCAAAGACCTTCATGTTCGCATGCTCGGACGCCGCGCAGCAGGAGATGATGGAGGAAATCCGCAAGGAAAAGCTCGACGGCATGGTCATCGCGTCCTGCTCGCCGAAGCTGCATCTCGAGACCTTCCGCGCCATGGCGAAGCGTGCCGGGCTGAACCCGCATATGTACTCCCACGTGAACGTCCGCGAGCAGTGCTCCTGGGCCCATCGGCACGATGTGGGCAAGGCGAGCGAAAAGGCCACGCGCCTGGTACGGGCCGGCGCCGCCCGCGCGGCATTGGGCAGACCACTTGAGAACATCCGGGTCGAGACCGTACCGGCCGTTCTGGTCGTCGGTGCCGGCGTGACGGGCCTGCGGGCCGCGATTGCTCTTTCCGACCAGGGCTTGTCGGTGCATCTGGTGGAGCGTGAGGCGGAAGTCGGCGGGCGGGTGCGTACGCTGGGCAAACTCTTTCCGTCGGGCCGGCCCGGTGGCGAACTTGTTGCCAGCTTGCGCGAACGTCTGGCCGGCCGCGAGAACGTCGTCGTCTATACCAACGCTGAACTGGTCGAGAAGAGTGGCAGCGCCGGCCGCTTCGAGGTCAAGGTGCGCTCGGGCGAGAACACCTTTTCGCTCAAGGTGGGCGCGATTGTCGCCGCCACCGGCTTCGCGCCTTATGCGCCGCAGCCGGGCGAATTCGGTCATGGGCTGCCGACCGTGGTCACGCTGCCTGAGTTCAACGAAATGCTGACGGCGTCGCGCGGAAACCTACGCGTCAACGGCCGCGACGTGCACACGATCGCCTACATATATTGTGTCGGTAGCCGCCAGCCCGAGGGCAACACCTATTGCTCGCGCTATTGCTGCACGGCCGGCGTGCACGCGGCCATACAGGCGCAAGAGATCGATCCGGCGATCAATCAGTTCCATTTGTTCCGCGACATGCGGACTTACGGAAAGAACGAGCTTCTCTACGAGGAGGCACGGCACAAAGGGTCGGTGTTCATCCGGTACGGTGAAAGCGAACCGCCGGAAGTGGAACAGGAAGGCGAAGGCTTGGTCGTGCGCGTTCGCGACGAGCTTTCGGGCGGCGACACCATCGAGATTCCGGCTGATCTGGTGGTGCTGGTTACCGGCATGGTGGCCGGCTCCAACGAGCGGCTCCAGAACCTGCTCAAACTGCCGACGGGCCCGGGTGGGTTCTTCAACGAAATCCATCTCAAGCTGCGGCCGGTGGAGACAGTGGTGGACGGCGTGTTCATTGCCGGCGCGGCGCAAGCACCGAAAAACTTGGCGGAAAGCGTCGCCTCCTCGCTGGCGGCAACGGCGCAATGCTCGGCCATGCTGCTGAAGGGTTACCTCGACCGGGCGCCGCTGGTTGCGAAAGTCGATGCCGATGCCTGCACGTGGTGCGAAGTGTGCACCGAGGCATGTCCCTATGACGGCACCATCATGAAGGTCGAACACGAGGGCAAAGAGGTCGCCGAAGTGCGGGCTGAATTGTGCAAGGGCTGCGGCGCATGCGCCTCGGTCTGTCCGTCGGCGGCAATCGACGTCGAAGGATACACCAATGCCCAGGTGACGGCGATGATCGACGCTCTCGCCGCGGAGGTGACGACATGAACGACGCTGCACCCCGCGATTTCGCCGAAGTTCTGCGCGACGAATGGATTATGAAGGATCGCATTGCCGCCGCGTTGATCGATGGCCCCAAGACGATCCCTGAAATCGCGGAGGCGCTCGGCGCGCCAAGCCGGGAAGTCACCCAGTGGGTGATGGCGATGCGGCGCTTCGGCAAGCTCGAAGAGATGCCCAAGCCCAAAGCGGACGATTACTTCCAATATAAGCTCACGGAAGGACAAAAGGATGGTGTCGCGCGTTAATCCCGGGCTCCGCCGCGAGATTGCCAAGCTCGGCACCGATGAGCTTGGCAACAGCGAGTTCAACGCCGAAGCGTGCTTCAACTGCGGTACGTGCACGGCGCTCTGTCCGCTGGGCTACCAGATTCTTCCCCGCAAACTGTTCCACGAAGTCAGGCTCGGGCTTGAAGACAAGATCCGCGCCAGCATCCCGCAGATCTTCTCCTGCCTCTTGTGTCGCATGTGCGAAGAGAACTGTCCGCAGGGGGTCAAGATCACGGAAAACATGCGCATCCTCCGTCACATGATCAACCGGCAAGAATTTGGCCTGAAGTAGGAAGATCGTATGCCGCTACCGATTGCACCCATTCTGGGAATTTTCGCCGATAACGTACGAAAACGCGGCAGTGTTCTGCCGTTGTCGAAACGAACGGCGACGGGTTGGGCCCGCGGGCTCAATCTGCCGCGCGGCGGTGAGACGGTTCTCTACACCGGGCACATGTATCAAATGGTGCCCGCCATCGACGCCATGTCGGCGCAGCTGGCCTTGCTCGAGAACTCGTTCCTGACCCGGTTCTTCGGCATTGGCCGGTTTATGAACAAGTTCGTCAGCCTGTCCTTCTTCATGGGCCTTACCGCCTCGTCGAAAAAAATGCGCCATTCCGATCAGGTGTTGCGCGACATCGTCGAGCTGTTGCGCGGCGCGGGGGTCGAATTCGGCTACCTGTATGAAGACGAGTTCTACGCCGGCGCTCTGCTTTATGATGATGGGCTGGATGACGCCTTCGGCGAACACGCTCGCCGCGTGACGGCGCATCTGAAGAAGCTGGGAGTGCGGCGCCTGATCACCGTGGACCCGCACACCACCAAGATGTTCCGTCAGGCGTACCCGCATTTCGTCAAAGACTTCGATATCGAGGTCAAGAACTACCTGGAAGTGCTGGCTGAAGCGCATCCCGAGGCCGTGGAAGCGGTCAACGGCGAAGTCGTGGTTCACGATTCCTGTGTCTATGCGCGCTACGAGGATATTTGCGAGCAACCCCGCGAACTGTTGCGGGCGGCGGGACTGTCCGTGCGGGAACCCAAGCAGTCCAGGAAGGCGACGCATTGCTGCGGCGGACCGTTGGAGTCGCTATTCCCGGCCGAGGCGCATCGCATTTCCGGAAACCGCGTGGATCAACTCGAAGCCGAGGGGAAGAACGTGGTCACCATGTGCCCGTTCTGCTGGGTGAACCTCAGCAAGGCCGCCGGCAACAGGCTCGTCATCAACGATATCGCGAGCACCCTGGCCGCCGTCCGCCGGCAAGTCTCGACGCGGAAACCGGCGCCGATCGCTACGCAAGCCATGGCAGCGGAATAGGGTTCAACTCGGTCAATGTCATTTTGGGGATAAGACGATGGATAAGACGGAAAATCCCGAACAGGAAGCGGCAACACAGACACCGGCTCCGGTAAACGACGGCAAGACCATCCTGGTTTTTTCCGATGATATGGACAAGGCGTTTGCCGCGTTCGTCATCGCCAATGGGGCTGCCCTGATGGACTGCCCGACGACGATGTTTTTCGCTTTCTGGGGCCTGAACGTCTTGCGCAAGCCGGCAAGCTCGAAAGGGAAGGACCTGCTGGCCAAGATGTTCGGGGCCATGATGCCCAAGGGCGCGAACAAGCTCAAGCTGTCGAAGATGCACATGATGGGCATGGGCAGCGCCATGATGAAATACGTCATGAAGCGGAAGAACGTTCAATCCCTGCCGCAAATGATCGCCACCGCACGGGATCAGGGTGTGCGAATGATCGCCTGCGGGATGTCCATGGACGTCATGGGGATCAGGAAGGACGAGTTTATCGACGGCGTCGAAGTGGGCGGTGTCGTCACCTTCCTCGACGCCGCGGAGAAGTCTAACGTAACCTTGGTCTTCTGAGGGGTGCTGTTTTCAGTCCGAAAGGACAGGACCTCCATACTTGGCGATAAAATCCGTTGTAGAAGCTGACACTTGATGTGCCTTCATCTGCGTTCAAGTCCGCCAGGGCTGCCAACATCCGCACTGGTTTATCCAAGCGATGCCGCCACCCAGCGCGAAAGAGAAGAAGGTCGCCGCAACGCCTTACCGAACTGGGTGTAGGAGCGAGCGAACGGCCTGTCGTGCAGGGCCTCGAGGTCCCTTTGCGCCGTAGTTCGACTCCACCCATTTGGGACCATTAAGGCGCGAAGATTGTTTCCGCGATCATTGCGCAAAATCTCGCTGTGGCCGTGTCGGCCCTGTGCTCAGTGCGCGGTCGCCGGTGTCAGGTAGAGATAACGCTCGCTGTAGACGATATAGAGATGGTAGTGCCGCAGAATGGTCATGCCGAGAATTAGTGGCGGCCCACCGCTCGACCTCCGCGACAGGCGGTTTGGGACAAGCGGCAGATAAGGGTTGTTTACGGTTACCCCGCCAATGGAAAGCGATTTGAAGGGGTAGCGAACACTGCCTTGTTCGCTGTCGGGCTCGTTCAAGGGACGAAGTTCGGCGGAGTTCTGGCCCAAACCAAATATCCTCTCGGCCGCCTCTAGGCTCATTTCCGAGCGCGTTGCGCCCGTGTCGAGATACGCCGTCATGCTTCTGCCGTCGACTTGCACCGGAACGATGATGTGATGCTGCGCGTCCAGCTGGACCGGCACTTGGGTGACGGCCCCCGTGGCCGAAAACAACGTCTGACCGTCGCAGTGGTTCGGGGAGAAAAGATTGAATCTGGCGCGTGCAAAGTCGAGCTCGACATCAAATCTGGACAGAATATCCGGCGCCAATGTTCCGGAAAGCTCGGCCGGAATGCGGGCATCAGGCATCACCAAAAAGCCGCCGGTGTCGACTGTAATCGAGCCGATCTGTACTTCGCCAATCCTGACGAAACGGTTGAGCTGATAGCCCCCATACATCGCCATGCGCGGTATCTGAATCCGCTCGCGGTACAGTCCGAGCGATGCAACTGTGTTTTCCGTCAACATCGAAAAAGTCCCGCCGGTATCCACCAGCAGCTTCAATCTCTTCCCTGCGACGTTGGCCGGCACGTAGACACCGCCATGCCAGTCCGTTCCCAACTCGAATGATGCCTTGAGGTCAGCTCGGCAAAGTGATGTCGCCTGCGCAGGCAACGCCAACCACAGAAAGCACACGACCCATGAAAATAACGGCGGTTTGTACATTTTCTTTTTCCGCGCGCATGATCCGCTAAGGCGATCGCCTGAGTTCCTCTTCGGCTGCTACATAGGCGATGAAATTGCGTGGGCATTCCGCCACAGCCGTCTTGAGGAGCGATACCGCAGTAGAAAAGTTGCCACGGCTGAGTTGCCACTCACCGACGTAGAAGTCCGCTTCACACCTTTGGTTATTCGCGTTTCGGATACTGCTGGCGTTCGTCGTCGCGCGGTACACGTCCTCTGGATCGGCTGTGCCGCGATATAGCGCGAGCAACGGCGCCGGCCACGAGGAACCGTTTAACTCCGAAATGCGTTGGGCAAACTCTAGTTGATTGAAGTTTCCCGCGCGCCTGCCGAGAAGACCTACCCAGAGCACAATGTAGGGATCTTTCGGATCGAATTTTGCCGCTTCGGCTATATCAGCTGCGGCTTGGCGGAAGCGGCCCATGGACCACTGTTGGCGAGCGCGGCTGAAGTAGAAGGATGCGGTGGGTTTTATGCCGATCGCAGTGCTGATATCGGCCAGGGCCGCTATTGGTCGGTTCAGGCATACGTTCGCATCTGACCGCAGAACATAAGCGTCGAGATAATAGGGGTTGAGTCTGATCGCCTCAGTCAGGTCCATTGCCGCCGTTGAGCACTGGTCTGTATTCATGTCGGCGCGTGCACGGCCGAGATAGGCCACTGGAAGATAAGCGCGCGCCAAGTCGGTGGCGATGATTGCATCGGTGAAAGCGGCAATCGCTGTTTCGCTGTCGCCACGGTTATTTGCGTCTATGCCGCGGCTGAAATCGTCATAGCCGCTGGCAAATGTCGAACCTGCGCCGGCGACGAATGCGAAAAATAGCGCGGCAGAAAGTTCCTTGTACATGGCTTTTTTCTTCTTCCCCGTGCAGCAGGCCTGCATTATCGGGGTGGACGATGACAAGGTAAGAATGAACTGCTGCAACAGCAATCTGGGCGCGACACTTAGACTTCGCTGAGGAACGGTGGTGTCTTATCATCGTCCCGGGAAATTGCGGAAATAGGCTGCCCGGCCGTACTTATGGAGGTACTCTTTGCAGCAATGCGGCAACGTCACGCAGTTCGCTGTCTCTCGTCAACGCATTTTTGTGGCGCGCAGGAGTGGGTGATCGATTGATTGTATCATCCCGATTCTGTGGTGCCTTATGGTACCGTCACGCATTTTTCCGCTTTGTAAATGGAAACAACGCCGGTGGCCGAATGGACAATCTTCATACCAACGTTTCTTGCGGCGTCGCTGCGTACTAGCCGTGCGCGGGAGATCGCCTACTTTAAGACGTTTTTTTAGCGATCTACACAATTTGGTGTTCGTCGGTTGCGTGATTGGGATTGTCGCGCGGCTGCTTCATTTTGGCCAGGCGTGGAGAGGTGTACACGTTGCCGGCCTTGCCTCTCGCCGGCATCGCGGTTTGCACGGCGATAAGGCAGTTAGGATATCGTTCACCTTGTTCGTTGCTGAGCAGAGGTCGCCTTGCGTCCTGCACAAATTATCTAAAATGAAAGCCAAATCCGAGTTTTTGATCTAAGCGAACGTCAAAATCCCATCCTTACCCTGTGTACGCATTCAGCGAGTGCGGACAATGGGCGGGTTTCGAAGCGCTTGGGCTCTAGCAGTCTCTCTGCTGCTGGCGGCGTGCCAAAGCCCGAACGCGGCGGTCAGCGCGTTGCCTAACGGGGCGATTGTCGCGCCCGTTCTGTCCTCAAGTTTGGTCTCGGACTTGATCCCAGCAAGCACAGTGATGTCCGCGGGAAGCAAGGCAACGCCGCCGTCCGGCTTTGTCGCATTTTGCAGACGCGATCCGGATCAATGTGGAAACGTGAAGGGTGGTGCCTCCGTCGTAGTCCTCAACGCAGCGGTCTGGCACACGTTATGGCAGGTCAATACGGCCTGGAACACAGCGGTCAAACCAGAAGAGGATGCCGCTCATTATGGTCGCGTCGACTATTGGACCATTCCGACGGATGGCTATGGAGATTGCGAAGATTATGCCTTAGCCAAACGCAAGTCCCTCGCAGATCTTGGATTGCCGTTGGGTGCTCTACGCATCGCGCTTGCGCGTACGGAGGACGGCACTGCCCATGCGGTTTTGGACGTCGTAACCGACCGAGGGGATTATGTCCTGGATAATCTCGCTTCCGTTGTCTTGCCATGGACCGCGACGCACTACGCCTGGATTGCGCGCCAGGTGCCCGGCAAAACCCAATGGGCCTTCATCGGATCGGTACGATCCGATGACCAGATGACCGCGACCGCCGAGATCGAACCGTAAGCCACGGCACATTTGTAAGCGCACATGCATCGCTTTTGGCTGCCCTGCCAGTCACTTCCCAGAGGTTATTGATTTCATTAGAGTTATTCCGTCGACTGTGCTGGCCGGCTGTTGTCCGTGCGGGCGTCGGGTTTGGGAAATGCATTCGTAGGCGCGCAAATAAGGCAACTGGTTTCATGATTGGACTCCCGACCACCCCGTCGTTTCGTCTGGACGGTCGCCGTGCACTCGTCACAGGCGCCGGACGCGGCATAGGCTTGGCGGCGTCAGCCGCCTTGGCGCAGGCGGGCGCAGCCGTCACGCTTTGTGCTCGCTCAACCGCGGAGATCGAAGCGGGCGCCTCCGCTATTCGTGATGCCGGCGGAAAGGCGGATACACTGACTTTGGACGTGAGCGATGTAACAGCAGCGCGTGACGCGCTGGCGGCGCAAGAGCCTTTTGACATCCTCGTCAATAACGCAGGAACCAACCGGATCAGATCGTTCACCGAGGTAACGCTGGAGGACTATGAGGTGGTCTTCGGCCTCAATGTAAAGGGCGCATTTTTCGTCGCGCAGGCCGTTGCGGCACGCATGGTCGGCACGGGTACGCGGGGCTCCATCATCAATATGTCTTCGCAGATGGGCCAGGTAGGCGGCTCTAACCGGTCGCTTTACTGTGCATCGAAATGGGCGGTGGAAGGCATGAGCAAAGCCATGGCTCTGGACCTGGCGCCGCACGGCATTCGCGTCAACACGATATGCCCGACGTTCATCGTGACCCCGTTAACGAAGCCGATCCTCGCGGACGACGCCTTTCGTGCTCATGTTATGAGCATGATCAAATTAGGGCGCCTTGGTCAGGTCGAAGATCTGATGGGCGCCATCGTGTTTCTGGCGTCGGATGCCTCTGCGCTGATGACGGGCAGCGCTCTCGTGGTCGATGGCGGCTGGACGGCGAGCTAAGTTGCCTCTTGGCCTTAAGGTCCTATTAGCCTTTGTGTCGGACATTGGTGTGGAAAGACGATTTAGGTTCCGCGCCTATGGCCCGCGCTGCGTCGTTTGTCCCAAGCTCTGAAAGCGACGTTTTGGCCGACGGCGGGTCGGCAGACGATCGTGCTATGGACCGGATTATGGCTGATTTGGCGCTGGCGTTCGATCTCGACATAGACCTCGCGAATGCTGAAGAGGAAGAGGCGAAATGGCCGATGGGCCGTACGCTTGCCTTTGTGGTTTTGACCAGCGCCGCGCTGTGGGCACTCATCGCGGGGTTCATCTTCCTCATTTGATGAGCATTTAAGCTGCACCTCAATTCTGGAGGGTTGCAGCACTTTGCCGAAAATATCGTCAGGCGAGTGACACGTGGCGTAGCATTCCTCGATCCGACAGGTCCGGTCAGCCGCCGTGACGGAAATCCGGATAAAGAAGCATACCACCATCGACTGCGACGGTAAGGCCCGTCATGTAGCCTGCTAGGTCGCTGCATAGGAAGGCGATCACATGGCCGATTTCGTCGGGTTCGCCGACGCGATTCATTGGAATCTTCGCGTCCAGATCCGAAAGCCCCTTTGGATCTTGCCACACATTGGCGTTGATTGGCGTTTTGATCGCGCCTGGGGCGACGGCAATGACGCGGATGCCTTGCCCTGCAACTTCTTGCGCTAATGTTTTGTTGAACATGCTCAACCCTGCTTTGGCGCTGGTGTAAGCGGAGTACCCCGCCCAAGGGATGAATTCGTGAACCGACGTTGTGTTGATGATGACGCCACGGCCCTGTTTGCTCATTCGGGCCACCGCCTCGCGCGAACAATAGAATGGTCCGAACAGATCGACCTCGAGCACCCTGCGCCAGGCCGCGGGATCGCTTTGTGCACACATAGCACGGGGACCATCCATGCCGGCGTTGTTCACCAGAATGTCGATGCCGTCGAATTCGCTGTCCATCCACGCGAAGAGCGCTGTCACGTCACCCTGATCCGCGACGTCGGCGAGTCGAACGATGGATGCTTTGACGCCGAACGATTTCGCCGTGGCCGCAACACCTTCGGCATTCTGAGGCCCATCGCGGTACGCAATCGCGATATCCGCGCCGGCTTGCGCCAGCGATTTCGCCGTTGCCGCGCCAAGGCCTGAATCGCCGCCAGTGATGAGCGCTTTGCGTCCTTTCAGGTCGATCGGAATCATGCGTCGTCCTTTCTTTGGTTGACTACAGATACTTCATAATCTTGGCCCTCCCACCCCTTCGTCTCGAGCCAGAAGAACGTGAACTGAACGGTCGCGCCTGCTGCGAGCTGTGCAACCGGAAGGTCGACGACATGTAAGCCCAAACCCGTGTCTCGCGTGTCGGCGTCTCGAATCTCGTTCCAGCCGTTGACGCCCCAATGGACCCGGGCCGGCGCCTTGAGCGCGATGCAGAGCGTGTTGCCCGAGCGCATGTTGCGTGGACGCAGCTTCGACAGCCATATATCGTAATCGATCTTGGGTCGCTGGCCGCCGTAGCGGGCCCATGTGGCGGCTGGTCGATCTACCGCATGCCCAAGTGCTTGGCTGTAGCAAAGCTTGACGAATTCGCTATGAGCCCAGACGAGGGGCATGGCGGATCCGCTTGGCTTTCCTGGCACCAAATCATATTTGTCGATAGAATTGCTGTCCCAGATCTGCTCCGGGATCAGTCCCATCGGGCTGCTCATAGCCATCATAGCTTTGAGGTAAGGCAAAACGTCCTCGCCAGCCGCGAGTGCGTAATGTCCACGCTCTCCGGTCAAGAGGGGCCAACCCCGCCCGCGTCCGGCCCCGTCGAAGGCGCTGCCGTCGTCATGTTCGCCGTAACCGTCATCGTCGTAGCGATGCCAGACTGGTCCGCTGGGCGTATCCACTTTCAGCAGACGATCGATGATTTTCACGCTATCGAGAATTTTTGGATCGTCCGCACGCCGTAACCCGTATCGCACGAGTTGCAAAAAATCGGTGGCGATCTGCGAATTAGCGGGTAAATTCGGGTCACGAGCCAAGTTCTTGATCTGTACAATTTCAGACAAAGTGTGATCGCGCGTTAGCGCATCGAGAGGTGACGTGCGTATGTAATACCCGCTTACACCGCTGTCGCGCGCAAGAGGCGTATCTTGGACAAACGTCCATTGTTCCAACTGTGCGTTCCAATAGTCCGCCAAGCGCAATGCGAACCTCTGTGCTTCCGTGTCGAGGAAAGCGCTGGCTTCGACCAGCGCAGCAATAGCAATGGCGAGCGTGAATGTATTGACGCCGGCGTCCTCTTCCCACCGGTCCTGCCCCGTTGCTGGGCCTTCACAGGCAATGAAACGCACAGCGCGCGAGATCATGTCACTGACCGCAATCCCATCCAGAGCGTTCCGCTCCTTCAGAGTGGACGCCAGGAGAATAGGGAATGCTGCCTCGTCGAGTTGGATGCCGGACCAGAACGCGGATCCGCCCAACCATTGATTCTGGAACCAATGACCATCCTGTTGTTGCGTCGCGATGAGATAGCGCAGGACGTCGCGCGCGTCGTCATATGACTCCATCGCAATCAGTGCGCCCGCGGTCTCCACCAAGTCCCGCGGCCATACCAGATGATAGCCGCCACGACTTTCGCTGCTGTCTCCCCATGGTATGGACAGACTTGCCACGGCCGCACCGCAATAGGTTCGATCCTGGTGGACCTTCAGCACAGTAGAGGAAAAAGTAAGCATTCGATCCACGTCCTCTCCTAACTCCGGATGCGTGATTTTCGACAGCCAACCTTCCCAGCTTCGGCACTGGGCATCCCATACTTGTGAAAAATCCTCCATGAGGCTCGACACAGATAACGTGGCCGCAGCGACTTGGCTGGTGGCGAAGCCCAGCGCCAGTGTGGCCTGGGCGGGAAGCTCGCCCATCATGGCGACTGTCCCGGGGCCGGCGTTGTCGTACTCCCACGTCATGCGCCCATGACGGTTGAAATCTTGCCAACCATCGCTGGACGCAACGCAACCAACTGAACAACGTCGCCACACATCGGCGCCGTCCGCGCCAACGGCCGACAGAGCGAGCCCAAATGGGCCCTGTTCCGCCGCCAGAATGACGCGGCCATTGTGCATTGCGACGGCCGCAGTGTTGCTTTCTGCGTCTCCGCCGAGGCGTGGTGCCAGGAGCGCGTAAGGCCGCAGACTTTCATCGCCGTCCAGATGATAGCGCAACAGGAGAACGTCGCGCCGCTGTGACGGACAAAGGCGCAAGGTAAAGGTGAAGCTCGGGTGGTGATGTACGATCTCGACTGCGGGCACGCCCGGATTGGGCAGAGTGACGGTATAGCTGCCCAGACGACGCAGCTCGACCCAGAACCCGCAATCATCGGCTATGATAAAGCCCAAATCTTTGATTTGAGGAATATCGATCCGTGGGTAATAGACTTCCGTGACGATTCCCTGAGCGACCGTGAACCATAACCGAGACGAACCAAGGCTTGCGCCCACCATGTCCTTCCGGGCAGGTGCCCAGGTCGGGCGCGCAGACACAGCAGATGGTGCTTTCATAGGTTCCACCGAACTCCTTCTGCTCAAATATGAAATACGCCGTAACGATCGTGATCGAAGTGATGAATTTTCGCGACGTCTATCCGCGGCCAACGCCAGCCAAGCCATTGATGAGCGGCGACCGCCAGCAGTGTTCCCATCAGCGGGCCGAGCCAATAAACCCACCAGTCTTGCCACTGGCCGGAGATAACGGCCGGACCGAGACTGCGAGCCGGATTGGTGCTGGTGCCGGAGACACCAGCCTCAAGCCACACCATGATCGCGTAAAGGGGCGGAAAGAGGGCGGGTGTGAAGGACTTCAGAGAACGATGCCGGAGAAAGAAGAATAGTCCAAAAATGAGAGCGAAGGTGGTGACCGCTTCACCAAGCAATGCCCGCCCCGCGCCATATGCGTTGCCGGGCACGGTTGTCCCATAGCCCACGCTTCGGCCCATCACGCCCCAAGCCAGCAGCGGTAACGCTCCAAGTACCGCACCCACGAGTTGAGCCACGACATAGCCTGCAGCGTGACCAGGTTTCAGCCGACCCATCAGCCAGAACCCAAGCGTGACGACCGGGTTAATGTGGGCGCCGCTCTCCTTGCCGAGCGGTGAAAGCGCGATCAACGCTCCAGTCGTGCCAAAGAAAAAACCGGTAACGAGGCGCTGCAAAGCTTCGTCGGACAACAGCCGGGCCACCGGGCTGCCTTGACCGAAATCGAGAATGACGATCGACAACCCAACGGAAACAAGGAGCGCCGTTCCAACCAGCTCTGCGCCAAACAGTTTCCACGGGAATGGCCGTTCAATAAAATTCATCAAAATTCATCGTTGCCAATTCGATTGCCTGCCTCTGCGATAGCCTACGGCCGTGTCATTTCCCCCTTGCCGCATTAGCGCACAGTTACTGTTCCCCATGCCAGCGCGCACAAATTAAACTGCCGCAACATTGCCGATGGTGGGCGCAGATCAGAAACGAAGAAGTATAGCCAGGACGTTCGGTGTTTGGTGGTGCTAACTCACCGCGGCATCTTGAGAAAATCGCGAATGGCCCGGGCGGCTTGCACGGCATCTTCCTTGGCGTATCCGCCGATCGAGAAATCTCTCCCGAACCTTAATTCGAGCATGGGGTAATATGTTTTGCGGCGACCTTTGCGCTTCACGGTGACGCCCGTGACCTCCGAAAGCGCAATTTGCTTGTGATGATACGGAACAATCAGCGCAAGGCGAGTAATCGCCGCTAGGTCGCTTTCACGGTCTAGCGTGCAAATACCGATGCTCAACCCGGTGCTACCAAGCCGTAAACGCAGCTTTTGTGCCGAACACTCGATGACTTTCATCGTCCTCGCCTCTGGAGAAGGAGATCTCCCAGGGCGTTTCCTCCGGCGAACCACATAAGACGTCATATAGGCGCCAATTTCAACGCCTGCGTGACGGCTCTCCCTGGTCTGTCGCCAGTGGTATCGCCCCGGCGCCTGCAAACCCGCGGTCGGGCCTGCCTGCCGGGATTCGGATTTCCCCCTTGGCGACTGCCAATGGTGGCAACGGCGGGCAGACCGAAATCAAAACCGCAATCGTTGAGATTGCGGCCGTGCTGCAAAGGCAAAGCGGTTCGAGAACGACTTCAGGCCCTCCGACCGGAATGCCGGACCTCAGATCGCGGACCAAATCCCCACGCTATCGCCGACGTGACCTGCACGATCCACATTCGGCGTTCATACAAAAGTAAAAATCGTTTCAACTTTCGAAACATTCGCTGGCCGAGCGGCCAGAAGTTCGCGATGGCGACAGGGGAAGCGCCGCGCGCGGCATCCAAGAATTCCGCGAAAGGATATAGATCCTGATCGTTTACCTGCCTGATTAACCACTAATTTCCGCCAAGAGGCATATGGTATCGCCACGACTCTCAGATCAAAAGGCCTTGAATGTCCGCGACGCAGACGATGGCGCGCCCGAACAGTCCTAGTGGCAAGGTGCGACTCTCTTTCATAACGGATTTTGTGAAGGGTCCGCTGATTTGGCTCATCATATTTGCCGCCGCACTCGCTCTTGCCAGCTGGGGATCAATAAGAATTACCCAGCATTCAGGTCGGATCGCAGCGATTTGGCTTACGAACGGCGTTGTTCTAACCGCGCTCTTCAAAAGCTCGACGCGTCGATGGGTGCCCATCGCGCTCGTTGCCGTCATTGCCAACGTGGTTGCCGATTCTCTCAGCGGCGACAACCTTGCAGCTGCATGTGCGCTCTCGCTCGCAAACCTAGTCGAAGTGCTCATCGTTGCCGTACCGATGCGCCGGTACAAGCTTGATGCGAACATCCGTGATTTGCGTTCACTAGTGACGTTTATGGCACTTGCCCTCGGCCCGGCCACCCTGGCGTCAGCTGCGCTGGCGGCCAGCTACCTGGCGGTGGCCCAAGGTGCTTCCTTCGTGACGTCTGCGATCAGTTGGTACGCGGCGGATGCGTTTGGTCTGATTTTGGTTGCGCCAGCCGCGATGCTGGTAAGGCGAGCGGATTTATCAGCAATATTCAAACCCGACAAATTTTTGACGACAGTGGCAAGCTTAGGCGTGTTAGCACTGGTTTTTGCTTCGATGGTCGCTTGGCCGGCGTTACCGCTGGGCTTTCTGCTTTTCCCCTGCATATTGTTGTTTGCATTTCAGCGAAGTTACGCAGGCGTAGTAGTTGCATTGACGCTCATCGCAATGGTTATGCTTTCAAACCTTCTCCTGAACCATGGCTTTCTATCCACCAGCCGTGTTTCGCTCCGTGAAAAAATCTTCTTTCTCCAATTTTTTGTTATCATGCTGACGGCAACTATGCTCATCGTGACGGCCATTCTCTATGAAAAGAAGAGAGTCGAAAGGCGTCTGAGGGAGGTAACAAAATCAGCGATAGAAGCGCGCAGAGAAGCTCATCATGCACGCCTTGAAGCGGATAGGGCGAACCAGACAAAGTCGCAGTTTCTGGCTAATATGAGCCATGAGCTCCGGACGCCGCTAAATGCGGTTCTTGGTTTTGCCGATATCATACGTGGCGGATTGGTGGCAACAAAGTGTACGGGAAAATGTCCCGAACATGCGGAGTACATCTATAGCGCAGGTAGCCACCTTCTTGATCTGGTGAACGATGTCTTGGACGCTTCGAAGATTGAGGCAGGAAAGTATGATCTTTATCTGGAGCGCACCGACCTTGCGACCGCGGTGCGTGACGCCGTCTCGCTGATCGAGCAGCGAGCCGCAGATGGTGGGGTGTCCCTGGAGGTCGTGGAACCTGGAAGACCGCTTCGTCTCCTCTTGGATCAGAGATCTGTAAAGCAGATCGTGCTGAACCTGTTGTCAAATGCTGTGAAATTTACGCCCCCGGGAGGAACTATTACCGTCACGGTCCATGAGGAAAATGAACGTGTGGCATTGATTGTAGCAGATAGCGGCATAGGCATTCCTGCAAGCGAATTACCACGGCTCGGAAAGCCATTCGAGCGGGTACGCAACCACGCTACCCATGCACAGCCTGGCACGGGCCTTGGCCTTGCGCTTGTACGTTCACTCGCGGAGTTGCACGGCGGGAGCATGAAAATCGAGAGCGTAGAGTCAGTTGGCACAACCGTAAGCGTCTACTTTCCGGTAAGCGTGGATAGTGTCGCCGCTTAGAAACGAAAGCTCGGCGCAGAGCGCCTGGATAGGTCAAACCAGCAGGCAGCGCTGCATTGTTAAGTGAAGCAGCGCGGTGGGCTACCCGACCATGTTGACGATACGAAACATTTCATCTTGCAGCATGCGAGCGTGCTGCCTGGCATCGAAGTCCCGCTCGATACGCTTACGGGCGGCTATGCCGTGACGTTGTCGCATGTCTGGGTCGAAAAAGTAGTCCAGACACGCGCCGGCCAACGTTTCAACATCGGGAGGCCTCCCGCGCGCCAAACGGCCCTCGACGCCGTCGTCAATCATCTCGGCGATTCCGCCCATAGCAAACGCTACAACAGGCTTCGACATCGCCATCGACTCCATGACGGCGCGTGGCAAGGGATCCTCGTAGACGCTTGGGACGATGGAGACGTCGAAGTCGGCCACATAGGGTCTAACGTCGGGGCGGAAGCCGATGAACTGGACCTGGTCTGTCAGGTTTAGCTCCCGCACAAGCATACGACATTCTTCGAGGTGATCCGGTCGCATGTCCTGTGGGGTGTCCCCTAGAATGACAAAGCGGCATCGCGTACGGTCCACTGGTTCCAACTTGTCGACGACAATTCGCGCGGCGCGGATCAATTCAATAAAGCCCTTCCGCGGTAAGATGCGGCCGTGACTTCCGAAGATCACCATCTTGTCGTCGAGCCCCAACTCTTTGCGCAATACCGGTGCGGTGGCGTGTGCATCGAACTCATCGATATCGAGTGCTGTTTGGATCGCGCGAACCTTCTCCGAGCAATGCGCGAATTGCGGAGAAGTCGGGCGCGAGACGCATATGATCAAGCGGACGTTCCTGCTGGCGGCCAGCGCACGATGCAACGGGCGGACGGACGCAGGAACAGAAGGATAAAGAACATGCCAAATCGCCGGGATGCCCGTGGCCGCGGCGATCGCGGCGCCGAGAAAACCGGCCGAAGTGCCATTGCAGAATATCAGATCGTAGCGTTCCTTACGGGCGCGGCGCAGCAGCCGAACAAACCCAGCCGTGCCGATCGCGACGTTTCCGGCGGCGCGAGCCACCTTCAATGGCAGCGGCACATCGAAATCGTTCCGCTCGATCGGGCGCGACAACGGCTCGTAGATGTTTTCTATCAGGCCGCGCTCGAAGAAAATTTCCTCCGCGGCGCCTGCGTCGGCAAGCCTGCGGCTGACGATGCCCTCGCGGGGAACGAGAATCGTTCGGTGCACGAGCGCGGGATCGAGGAACTTTGCGATGTAGAGAATCGTCCGGCCGGGACCGCCATTGCGCGACGTGTCGTTGATGAACAGAACACGAATGCGCCTTGCTTGCGCGACTTTATGAGCAGCGGCACTCGTCTTGGATTCTGCAATAATTGACATTATTCATCCATTGGAGCCGTTACGGTGCGGCAAGAGTTGGCGCAATCATAGGGCCTTCAGCGAATTCCCTATATATGGCCGCATAGTTTTTGCACATGGTATCGATGGCAAACTTGCCTTCCACCCAGTTGCGGGCGTTGATGCCGAATTCCGCGGCCTGTGAGCGACTGGTGCTGGCTGCCTTCATTGCCGCCGCCAATGCGTCGACGGATTGTGCCCTCACTAGCCAACCCGTCCGACCATCTTGCACGATCTCGGGAATGCCCCCACAGTCGAATGCCACGGCTGGTTTTTGCATGGCTGCCGCCTCTATCACGGAGAGCCCGAGTCCTTCCTCGCGTGTACAGTTGATAATCGCGTCGCTAGCCGCGACTGCCGGTCGCGGATCGTGCAAATATCCGAGAAAGTTAATCCTGTTTTCAACACCGAGCCCGCTAGCAAGTTTTTCAAGTTTTTTTCGTTCGCTCCCTTCGCCAACGATGTTCAAGCGAATGTCTGAGGTTCGTGCCGCCGCTTCTATGGCGAGGGCGACGCGCTTGATGGGCTCCAGACGGGAGACTATTGAGAAGGTAAACGCGTCATTCGACGCTGGCGGTGTCCTATGAAAATAAGTCATATCAACGCCGTTTGGGATAATCTGGATTTTTTCCATTGCGTGTGGCGCAACGGCCGCAACGGTTCGAGCGACAAACGCGCTGATTGCTGCAATCCGGTCGGTATGGCGGAGCGCCCAATGCCGATATAGAGCACAGGAAGGATCGCGGTAGTGGCGGACGCCATGCTCTGTGCGCACGACCGGTAATTTGTTCTGTAGCCCTGCCCGGGCGGCGAGAATGTGTGAACCAAATGTATGAGCGTGAATAATATTCGCACCTTCCTCCAGCAGGACCCGTCGTAACCATAAGGTGTCTGCCGGACCGAAACTACGCCAGAGATAGGTGAGAGGATCCTCCCTAACAGGCCCCCTGTCTCGAACGTTTAGTCCCGCGCCTGAAAGAAACGCACGAAGCTTCGGATTGGGTGTCATAAGCGCGATGCAATGATCTGCGCCCGAGAGCTCCGGTCGGGACGCGAGATCAACGAGAAAACGCTCGGCACCGCCGACTTGGCCGGCAACGATGACGTGAATGACCTTTGGGCGACCTGAGTGAGCCTGCATGGTGGCGTCTTGATCAACCGGACCTATCGGCGTTACCGTCAACAATAACTTTCTTACGCACGTACTACGAGTGCAGCGTGTTCTTTTTCTCTTCGTTGGCTAAACTCTCATCGACATGACCATCAAACCACATCGACTACGGATAATTCCTTCGTTGCATTCACCACTCCGCTTAAGACTGTCGCGATAGTGGGCGAGCTCGACACGGTGTGGTCGTCCAAGCTATCTGCGGTGGACGGAGAGGCATACGACAAATTCGTTGCCGCTGCCAGAAGCGGACACTATAGCCAGACACGATCTTGGGCAAAGGTCGCTACTACGGCGAGACCCTTCGTGGCTCGCTATTTCCTCGCGCGTTTCGGCGACCGCGCGGTCGGAGCGGCGCTCATCTTGAAGACGCGAGCCGTCAATGCATTGACACTGCCCTTCGCGCAGGTCGAGCGCGGTCCCGTTTGTGACGACTTGGCGGAAATGCCAAGCGTTCTTGAGGCTCTCCACAAGCAGGCCCGGCGCCACGGAATATTGCGCCTATCGGTCATGCCTTACTGGGCTGGCGAGGCGAAGGCGCAAGCGGAGAAAATTCTCGCGCAGCATGGTTTCGCAGAAGCTCAATCATTTGGCGGCAGACACGCGCGTACGCTTCATCTGAATCTGTCTTCTCTGAGGGGTGACGAACTTTTTGCAGGTAGCGCTCTTTCCCAAGTCCGCCACGAAGTCCGACGTGCGGAGCGTGCAGGTGCAACCGCGCGGCGTGGGCAGAAGCGGGATTTGGACGCCTTTCGGGAAATGCATGCGCAGCTTTTGCATTTGGAGGGAAAACGGCCGCCCGCCGCGGCGTGGTATGAAGCGCTTGGAGAGTACTTTCTGACACGCGAAGAACAGGGAACGATGTTCGTCTGTGAGTATGGTGAGAAGATCATTGCCGCGATATTTGTGGCGCGGCATGGTACGCTTGCGACATATGTCATGGGAGCGTCGCTGGGGCTTGAACTGCGCTTTCCGAAAATGGTTCTGCCTTTGGCAAAAGCGATCGCTTGGGCCAAGAAAAATGGAATAGAAGCATTCGATTTTGGGGGAATTCCATTGGAAGGTGACATGGACGTAAAGCGGGTGAACATCGCCCAGTTCAAACGCAGTTTTTCGCGCACCGAAGTCAACCTTGTTCATGAGCATGTTCGCTGGTTCTGACCGATGAACGTCTATCTCTGCGTTTCCATAGACTGCGAATGTGACAAGGGGCCTGGGTGGCGCACTCAAAGGCCTCTTTCGTTTATCGGTATATCGCAGGGTATCCGGGACCGACTACAACCGCTTTTCCGCCGCTTTCGAGTCAAGCCGACATATCTGCTTTCCCCTGAGGTCATGCGCGATGCGCGATCGCTCGACGTTCTCGCCGATCTTCGCGGCGATGCAGAGCTTGGAACCCACCTTCACGGCGAGTTCGCAGAGCCTGGGGCGTTCGAGCCCGATGTGACGTCCGCTTTCCAATGCCACTATGATCGCGAAACGGAACGACTGAAGCTGCAGTACCTCACAGATCTCTTTCGAGGTTCTTTCGGGTGTTTGCCTCGCTCATTTCGTGCTGGCCGGTTTGGAATTGGCAAGCATTCTCTGAGACTGCTGCAGGACCTTGGGTATAGTGTTGATTCAAGTGTCACGCCGCACGTGGATTGGAAGCGGGCCGGAGCTCCCGAGGCGTCGTTCCGACAAGCCGCCACGCAGCCCTATCAACCTGACGTGGATCATCCCGAACGCGTCGCGTCGTATCCCGGAAAACTGCTCGAAGTACCGGTGACCATTCGTCCATCCTCGCTTGCCGGGATACCGCTTATCGGCGGTTTGGCCAAGCCGCGATGGCTGCGGCCCACACGTGGAAGCATTGATCGGTTGGTTCAGGTCGCACAGGATGAAATCACACATGCCCGATCATCGTATAGCGATCGCGCGATCGTCCTGAATTGCATGTTTCACAATGTGGAGGTGATTCCGCTGGCGAGCCCGTATGCAAAGAATGAATCTGAGGCGGATGCCATCATAGAGAGGTTGGCAGGGCTGCTAGCGTGGGCGGAGCGGGAAGGTGTCCTCAGCCTCGGTCTTGGCGACGTGCCAAGTCTCTTTGCCTCCTTGGATTCATAGGAGTAGCCAACATGAAACAGTCTGTAATCCACAATTCTCACCACCGCTTGCGAAGGGTGCAGGCCTGTACACTGAAGGATCCTGCCCTATATCATCCGCGATCAAAGATCGGACAGTTCCCACGAAGCTGGGCTCGGTCCGGGTTGGCAACATTGATCGTCCTCAAATGAAGTTGTGAAGCGGCATGCTATCCGTACAGCAGCTGGTGAAATCGCTCAGCGGACGCCGGGTCATAGAGGACGTGACATTGTCGCTTGAGCGTGGCGAAACAGTAGGCCTGCTGGGTCCCAACGGAGCCGGTAAGACAACTACGTTTCGTATGCTGACCGGCTTGGTCATCCCGGACTCCGGACGCATTGTGCTTGACGGCATCGACATCACACGCCTGCCATTCTACGAACGCGCCCGTCGCGGGATCAGTTACCTGCCCCAGGAATCCTTCGTGCCTCGTTCGCTTACTGTCGAAGACAACATTACGATGGTGTTGGAAGTCCGAGAACGGGTCGCAAAGAAGCGAAACGAGATTTTGGAGCACCTACTTTCGGAATTCCGTCTCGAAGCGGTTCGTAAAATGCGCGTTGGTTTGCTGTCCGGAGGTCAGCGGCGGCGCTGTGAGATCGCGATCACGCTTGCTTGCAAGCCGGTCTTTGCTCTCCTTGATGAGCCGTTTGCAGGCGTCGATCCGAATACGGTCGAGGAGATCGCAACTCTCATTCGCCACTTGACCGGGCGGGGCATCGGCGTGCTCATCACTGACCATAATGCGCGTGAATTGTTGCAGCTCGTCGATCGTGCTTATGTCATCGAGAGTGGCCGCGTGCTCGCCCACGGCAGCGCCGAAGCGATTATCGCCCACGAGGACGTTCGCAGAGTCTATCTGGGCGAGGCGTTCCGGATATGACGACCGGCAGCGGAGCATTCAACGTTCGCGGTCACACTCGAAAAGCCCTGGTCGTACATGGGCCGTTCGGGCACCTTTACGCCCGAGATTTCTGCCTAAGCGTTGCGCTGCAGGTGTTCGCCGTCATGGCCTTGGTCGAATCCATTTTCCTGGCCGAGCGCTTCCCCATGGTGTTCCGGGACGTACTCAAGAACAACGCCGATCTGCTCGACACGGCCATGCTATTTGTCCTCAACAGCACGCAGATATTCGATTTGGCACTCGCACTTGCGATCCTCATGGCGGTGTACTGGACGACACTCCGGATGCGAGAGAATCGTGAGCTGTTGGTTCTCTTTGCGGCGGGGACAGGACCGTATCAGATCGCTGCCTTGATCTTGGCTGTCGCGGTTACCGCCCAGATCGGTTCGCTGGTTGTCTCCGGTTTGGTCGACCCGGCATCGCGTTACGCTCAGCGCGAGATACTGTTCAACGCGGAGTTTCGTGCGCTCAGAAGCGGGATCAACACCGGGCAATTCTATTTTTTCCCCAATCGGGTTGCATTCGCCCCTGCTCAGACCAAGGTACGCAACGGCTATACAAGTTCGGATCAGACCCAAAAGCTCTTTGTTTATGAGCAGATCAAAACCGCTACGTTTCGGGTGATCACAGCCGATCACGCCAGGCTCGACGGACCAGACCGGTACGGCACGATTCTTCTAAAACTGCTCGGCTTTACGTCGCGCACGTTCTCCGTCGCCCCGCCTGCCGCAAACGTGACGCCTTCGTCGGCGGAAGGCGGTAGGAAGTTATGCGCGGACTGCCGCGGGCAGCGCGGCGGTGTGTCTCAAATGACGGTTTCGGCACGCGATGTCACTCAGGAAATGACTTTGGATGAGTTGCTGACGTTCCTGCCGCGCGGAAGCAAGCCTGAGGAATTGACGATATTCGAGCAGCTCGAAGCGAAAGCGGGCACGACGTCCTTGAAACGCCGACAAGAGATGCGCCTGCTCGGAGAGAGGTTCGCCAGGAGCCTTTTGTGCCTGCTTGCACCGCTGATGGCGCTTGTGTCCGTTTGCCTGACCTCACGCATCACAAATTATCTCGCATTGCCGCTCGCATGCATGGCCCTCATGGCGCTAAACGTGACGAGCGAATGGTTGATCAGAGCGATCGTACCTACCAATCCACTCGAAGCTTTGGCCGTGCCGGCGGCCCTGACGGCGGTGTTCGCAGCCTTGTTGCTTGCGGAGGTCATCAACAGACAGGGCGAGCTGGTGCGGCCGCAATTGGCGCGCCCATGAGCGACAATACGCTTTCTGTTCTGGACGAGGTCGAGCGGCGCCCGATCCATTTTTCGCCCATCGGTCGGCACACCCGATATATGCTGGCGGGATATCTGCGCCACGTGCTCATAGTGACCTCAGTCCTACTGGCGGTCGCGTTGACGATCGACTTGTGGCCGCAGCTTTATGTTGTCGCCGAGAGCCAGGGGCAGGGCGTGTTGATCGCCATGTGGAGTGTTTTGCGCTTTTCGGCGTTACGCACGCCGGATCTTGTCGCTCCCTTTCTTCCCTTCGCAACTTTTCTTGGTGTGGTTTGGACGGAAGTCGCGCTCACCAGGTCCGGCGAGCGCATGCTCGTGTTGAACAGCGGCCGTTCACCAATCCAGTGTTTGGCACCCGTTGTTGTGCTCGGCCTCCTGCTGGGTGCTGTTGAATTCACGATGGACGCGTATTTGGGGCCTGCGGCGATGGCCGTTCAGATGCACGAGCGGCTTGGTCTGGACGGGCAGCGGTTGGATCGGACACGCAGAGGGGACGATCACTGGATTGTTTCGCCCAACGGTTTACTCAGCACGCAGATCGAATATGGGCCGCCTCCGGTTTTGCATAACCTGACCTTCTATAGGCGAGATGCAACAGGACAGTTAATTGAAGTCGACGTGGCGTCCCTCGCGCGCCAGGTGCCCGGCACAAATCGTTGGCTTATGCGCAATGGCCGTTATTGGGTTTCGCAACGAACAGCCGCAGCCAATGATACTTCGGGCTCGAATTTCGCGTTGGGCAATCCCGCGGGCGAAACAATGATCCCATTCTCGACCCGGATAGTCTCGCTCGACCTAGATCCTCTTTGGCTCAGCGTTTTCGGGATGGAGGTACAATATCTTCCCATGCGCGTGTTGACGACGCTGGCGCAATCCGATCTGGGGGGCTTGCCCAGGGGCCTCTATCGCACGCGTCTTCAAGTGCTCTATGGCGAAGCTCTGCTTCCCGGCGCTATGGCGCTTTTGGCTGCCTCACTCTCGATGCTTCTTTTGGCCTACGGGACCCCCTCGAAGGCGTTGGTCGTCATCGTTTTCATCGGCTATGTGGCGCATTTCGGCACCAAGGCGTGCCTGTTGATGGGCGAAAATGGTTACATGCCGCCCGTCATGGCTGGCTGGCTCGTGCCGCTCGCTCTGTTTGCGACAATTTTCGCGGTCTTTCGCGTCATCGCATGGCAGCGCAGCAGATCTGGCCTCTGACGGCTTACTCGAACTAGGCAATTGACGAATATTCAGTGCGGAACAATGTGGTCGCGCAAAGCCTTGCCGCTAAGTTTGTCGATACCAAAAATATCCATCGCCGTCACGCTCGGCAGAAGGCCACTGTTGTCGACCTGGAGATAAACATAGTCCAGTTTTACCCAGCGCTCTCCAATCTTCATCAATGCTTCCGGACGTCCGTGTCCGTCCAGGTCGACGCTGATCGTTCGCTCTGGCATCGCGGCAACTTTGAATGTCACAGCGCCGTTCGACCCGCCGCGCGCAACCGATTTGACACCATAGGCCATCATACGCTCGATGAAGTTGAGCGGTTTCTTGTGGCCATCGACATTGTACCAGCGCCAATAAGCAACAACCGGCGTTGTCGAGTCGATGCTTCCATTTGAATCTATGTTCGCCGCATAAATGACAGTGTTGGAGTTAACGGAGCGCTGAATATAGAAAAGCATATTCGGCTCGTTCGGCACCGGAAATTCTGGTCTCACACTTGGGATGTGATCCAATTCGGTCACCTGGCTCACCAATTCGCGTCCATTGGCTTCGACATTTGCTGCGAGCGCCAAGCCAATTACCGCCACAACACCTACAAAAAAGTGACGCAAGGTTTTCGCTTGCCTCGAACTTGGTTTCGTCCGGCTTCGTATCTCCAAAATATGTCGCGACGGATTAGACGCTCTCACGGGCCATAGCATCCAGTTCGCTGTTTGCAGTAAGTCCTGTTCGCTTTTTCTGAACTGCTTGTTCATACACTGCGAAGAGCCTTTCGAAGTGACCTTCGATATCGCCTATTCGTTGCCGTCCTGCCTCGAGCGCCGCGATTGAAAGGCTCGTTCGATTTCGCCCCAGCAGATCCAGGATCGCCTGCGCGGCAGAATCCGAGTCGCCCGGTGGGTAGGTTTGGGCATACTCCGGGGCGGCCAGCTCGCCCGCGCCGCCCGCTTGTGGCACGATCACCGGGGTGCCGCAGCAAAGCGCTTCCGCGACGACGAATCCAAAGGTCTCCGCGCTCGAACAATGAAGAAGCGCGTCCGCGCTGGCAATCATACGAGCAAGCATTGCGCGATCATTCACCCAACCTGCAACGTGAACGTGCGGAACTCGTGCAGCCTTGGTCTGAATACTGCCATGGATAAAGCCGTCGCCGATGAGATAAAGGCCGACCGACCGGGATCGTTGAGCCTTACTCACCGCATCTATTGCGACGGTGACGCGCTTTTCCGGATGATGGCGCCCGATGTTGACGAGCAGCGCAGCACCGGGATCAAGTCCGCATTTCTCGAGCATTGTTGCGCGCAATGCTGTGTCACGAAGGCCAGGACCGAACCATGCCGTCTCCACGCCAAACGGTACGACGTGCAGATTGCGCAATCCGTAGTTGGAAAAACGCGCGGCAAGCCATGAACCGGAAACGACGCAGCCGTCGAACGACGCATTCAAACGACGTAGATACGACCAATACCAGCCGAAGAGCCGGTCAATTGTGGAAGGCGACATCAGCCCAGCCAGAAGTGTCTGCGGGTACACGGCGACCGGATCGGCGTGCATGAACAACATCTTCACGGCGGGACCTTGCCATTGCGCGACAATCCACCCGCCACGCCAGGGCGACGAGCCTTCGACCACATCCGGTGCCTCGTCGTCTAGAATCTTCCAGACGTCCCGTGCGTGCCAGAACATGCGGTAGTTGCGGTCGAACGGCAATTGCGGCGCCTCGACCCACACCAGCTTGCCGCCCTCCCGCGTCTCAACGAGGTTCCTCGTACCGGGTGCTATTACTGTCAGCGAATGGCGATGTCTCGCCGCCGCCTTGAACTTTTGATCGACATAGTTGCGCACGCCGCCACCGGTCGGAGAGTAGAATTCCGAGATGTCGACGATCTTCACGATGGCGTATCCGCGAGCAGAGATTTGTAGTATCCCAGGATACGCGCCATCGCTTCGTCCCAGCTAAAGTCGAGGCTGCGTTCGCGGGCCGCCGCTCCCATCTGTCGTTGCAGTTCCGGATCGCGCACCAGCGTCGTGATGTACTCCGCAAATTCTTGCGCGCGTCCAGGCATGGCGAGATAACCAGTTCGCCCCTGTGCAACGAGAGAGCGGCTGCCCGTGGCGTCGGCGCATACGCATGGAAGTCCGGACGCCATCGCCTCTAGGGTGACATTGCCAAAGGTCTCGGTTTCGCTTGGAAACAGAAAGGCGTCGGAGGATGCATAGGCTTGGGCAAGTTCTTCTCCCTCAAGAAAGCCCGTGAAGACGGCGCGGGGTAACTGCCGCTCCAGTGCGGCGCGCTCCGGGCCGTCGCCCACAATCACGCTGCGGTGGGGGACGCCTTGCGCTTCCAGCAGCCGCAGCGTACCGACCAGAGTGTCTAACTGCTTCTCACGCACAAGCCGCGAGACGAAGGCGACAACAAACTCGCTGTCGCTGATGCCGTGTTTCCCGCGCCAGACGTCCGATCGGTTGTCGGGATTGAATTGCACCGTGTCGACGCCCCGCGGCCAGAGGCGGAAGTTGTTTCTGACGCCGTCTGCTAGTAGGGCGTCGATCATGGACTGGGATGGAACGTAAACCTCGCGGCAGGCGCCGTACGATTGGCGCAGATAGTATTTGAGGGGGGCGCCTAATCCAGCCACGTACCAATAGTGCTTGAGGTAGGTCTCAAAGCGGGTGTGGCACGAGGCAACGACGGGAATTTTCCACTTCCGTGCGATCCGCAATGCACTGCGGCCCAGCAGATCGGGCGCCAGCGCGATGTGAATGAGATCCGGCTGGAATGCACGGAGTCTTTTCACAGCTTGCCGTGACAAACCGAACGCTAGGCGATATTCCGGCCGTGGTGGCAAGGGTACGGATGGAACGGCGACGAGAGTGCCATGATGGGCGAAGGCGGGGGCCTTCCCGACGGGTGCGAAGACAAGCACCTCTACCCCCTGTTGCTCGAGATACGCAACCAAGCGGTTCAGTGTCAGCGCGACGCCGTCTTTAATGTAGTTATACGAACTGGCAACTAGGGCCACGCGAAGCGGGCGATTTTCGTTGCCGCGTGGTGGTTGTCCGGCCAATGTCCGACTACTCGAATCTATAGTGCACGCACGGCCGTTGTCGTGCCCTTCGACACGCCTATGTACTTGAACGGAAACCACAAGCCATCCCTGAGCCGCCCATTATTATGGCCTTTACAAGAGGTCGCGGGCGTGTCCTTGTCAACTTGTTTGTGCACCTTTCCGTTCTTCGGGAGCACGCATGCGGGGCACCCTCGCGTTGGTCGTTTTTCTGGCATAGCAGAACCAATGACCGCCAAAACCATACTGATCACTGGTGCCTCAAGTGGTATCGGGGCCGCGCTCGCCCGCGCCTACGCCGTGCCGGGCAACCGGCTTATGCTGTGGGGACGGAACGAAGAGCGTCTCAATGCGCTGGCGGAGCAATGCCGCGCACGCGGTGCTGAACTTGAGATTGTGCGCTTCGACCTTGCCGATTTCAGTCAACTGCTCGACAATCTCGGGGCGTCGGACACGCGCAACCCAATTGATCTCGCCATCTTCAACGCCGGACTGGGCGGCAGCCTGCCGCGGGATCGTGTCGCACAAGACGTTCACGCTGCGCAAAGGATGGTGAACGTGAATTTCACGGCACCCGTCCTCGGGGCAAATCTGCTTGCGGAGCGCATGGCGAAGCGCGGTCAAGGGCGGATTGTTTTTGTCGGTTCGGTCGCCGCATCCTTTCCGCTACCGATGGCGCCCGTGTATGCCGGAACAAAGGCAGGGCTTGCCTTATTCGCGGAGGCATTCCAATTGCGGCTCGAAAAATACGGCGTCGATGTGACGTTAGTCTCGCCGGGTTTCGTCGATACGCCGATGAGTCGCAGCCTTAGCGAACCAAGGCCGTTTCTTATTGGCGCTGATGCGGCCGCAGCAATTATCACTAGAAAAATTGAACGCGGCGCACGGCATATTGTCGTCCCATGGCAGTTCGCCGTCATCCGCGCGCTTGTCAACATGGTACCGGGAGTAATTATGCGTACAGTACTCACGCAGCTTTCACGCCTTCCATTCGGGGAATGAATATTGCCCGCCGCAAAACAACCATTGTACAGTAAAGTACCATGTTTTATCCGGCGGCGGTTTAATCGGAAAAGTTGCGTATGGGGATGTTCACGCAAATCTGGCGCGGTCTCGAAAGAACCGCAGCGGTATTGAATGCCCGCTGGGGCAAGCCGGCGTTGCACGTGTTCCGCTGGGGCATTCCAATCCTGCTGCTCGCATTTTTGGGTTACAGCCTGACGCAGCTTGGATGGCGCCATGTCTGGGACGCGAGACCTACCGCCTTCAGCTTCTACTTTGTCCTACTCTTGCCATTCTTCGTTCAACCTGTTGCCGATCTCATCATCTATCGCAATTTGCTCGGCGTTGGCCGGTCTCTCCCTCTCTCCATATTGCTTCGCAAACGATATATGAACAGCATAATGTTGGATTATTCCGGTGAAGCTTATTTTTTCTTTTGGGCCAGGAAGAACCTGGATTTGAAAAAGGGCGTTCTGTTGCACGCGGTAAAGGACACGAATGTTCTTTCTGCGGGTGCCGGTCTGGCGATGGTCTGGCTGATGCTGTTGGCCTTGGTGGCGAGCGGTGTCATGAAATTGCCGACGTTCTTGCCAGCTAATTTATGGACGCTTGTCATGGTGGGCTCGCTTCCTCTGGTTCTTTGCATTGCTCTGATCATGGGGGGGCGCAGGGTTACTGTCCTAAGCCGCGGCGACGTCGCTACGACGTTTGCCATACATCTCGTGCGCAGTGTTACAGCTCTTGCACTTGAATTTGCGCTCTGGTGGCTTTCGGGCGCTTTACCGTCGGCGACTGTTTGTCTCGAATTCATTGCCCTGCGGCTTCTGATCACGCGGCTACCGCTGGTGCCAAACAAGGAACTTGTCTTCGTCGGCGTTGGAATTGCCGCGGCAGGGTTGCTGGACGTGTCCGCCCCAAGAGTGGCCGCGGTTCTGGTCATCATGACGACGGTGAGTTTGCTCCAGGAGTTTGCGCTAGTCGGCTTACCGTGGCTTTTAGAGCAATTCCAAATCCGTCACCGCGTGGATCAGACCGCATCGTGAGGGGACGACACGGCCGATATGACCGGCTGGCGCGGTGGTACCGCTCGCCAATCTTCTGGATTCTCTGTGCCGCGGCCGTGATCCGATTGGCGGGTATCACATGGGGCCTGCCGGCTTCGGACGGCTGGGATGATGACGGGATCGCTCCACGCAATTTTCTGGTGGGGCTCGTCGAGACTTATGCGGGCGGTTCGTTCTTTACCTATCCGCCACTTCACATGATCGTCCTTACAATACTTACAGCTCCTGGATGGATTACGGCGCTGTTTAGGGCACATTCGTTCGCCCAACGCGACGTGATCGCCGAGATTATCCAAGTTCCTTTCATGACATTCTTCGCGGTAGTGGCGCGTTTGGTCAGCGCCGCCATGTCTGTCGGTACCATATATTTGGTTGGTAAGATGGCCGAGACGGTGGGCGGCAGACGGGCCGGTTTGTTTGCGGCTGCGGCATGCGCGCTCAATGCGGCGCTGACCTATTACGGTCAAGTCACCAATTTGGACGGCCCGTATCTGTTTTGGTCCGCACTCTCTCTCTGGGGATGCATGCGTGTGATCGCGGAACACGAACTCCGTCACGTGCGTTGGGCCGCACTGTCCGCCGTCGCGGCCGTCGCCACCAAAGACCAAGCCTATGCCGTCTTCCTGATAAGTGCGCCGCTCATACTTCTGATCTGGCTTGCTACCGACCCTTGGCCCCGCGCAAACGCGCGCAGCGTGATGACGACAATCCTCCTTTGGACGGGCATAGCGGCATTTGCGCTGCTTGCGATTGATGGAGCGATCGTCAACCCGGTTGGTTTCGCGAGACGTGTCTCGTTTCTTATCGGTCCGGCAAGCAAGGATTACGCTCAATACCAGAACAACTGGATTGGTCGCGCGGTTCTACTGAAAGACATGTGGTCGTATTTTCCGCGGTACTATCCGCCCGCTGCGGCATTGCTGGGTGTGTTCGGCGTCCTGCTTCATGCCGTCCGTTTGCGCCGGGATCGCGCACTTTTTGTTGCCGGGCTGTTGCCTCTGCTCGCGATCGTCTCGTTCACCATCGCTTTCAACTTCGTCGCATTGCGTTCGGAAAGCCGCTTCTTTCTGCCTCAGTCGATACTCCTCGCTGTCTATATCGGCATCGCGGTCGACAGGTTCGTCTTTGGATTATATCCATCGATGGCCGAGCCGTTGTTCCGGTACGTCGTGCGCGGACTGGTTTTGGCGATTGCCGTCGCTGCGTTTTATCAATGCGCTGGAATCGACGCAGCATTCTTGGGAGATCCGCGTTATGATGCAGAACGTTGGCTGCGTTCCAATGTCCATTCGGGCGACACAATCGAGACCTATGGCCTTAACGCTTATCTGCCACGCTTCCCCAAAGACGCGTATGTGACTCGTCTTGACACGAAAAAACTAACCGCACGCAATCCGCTACCGCACGTCACGGAGCTTGACCAACCCTTTGGATCGGTTGCTAAGCGACATCCGCGCTTCATTGTTGTCAGTGGATTCTGGGTTAAGGATTACCTTAAGTGGAACCCCGTCAGGCTAGGTGACGGTCGTGCGAACCAGGAGGTGCGGCAGTCGACCGTCGAAGATGCGGATGCGCGTAGTTATTTCAGGGCACTTTTCGATGGTAAATTGCCTTACCGGTTGGCATACAAATCCGTATACAAACCCGGATTCTGGCCGCCCGAGGACGCGTATGAGAGTTTGGCGCAGACCATTTTCCTCTTTGAGCGGCAGGTCCCGGCACAAGCTTCAATCGCAGCGTACAAGGCCAAACCTGGCGTTGTTGACACGGCCGGTGGCCGGCCACACCAATGCCTATACCAAGCCCAGCGCGGCAATTTAGAGGTGGGAACGGCATGTGCGGGCCGTGGCCGCAACCGCCGGGCTTGACTTGCCTTTTCCCGCGCCATCATAGTGCCTGAAAATAATTGGGGGCTTGGTCGGGATGCCATCTGATCAATCACTGGTGGCGTACGCAGATCGACGGGCGCGTCTGGCCGGAAGCGCAATTCTCGACGGTGGTAATCCGTGGTTTGCACCATTGGAGCAATTGCAGGCAGAGGCACGCCGTGAAGGTGGTAAGCTCGTCAGTTTTGCGAACTACGACTATCTCGGCCTAGCCGATCATCCAGCAATTAGCAGCGCCGCACATTCAGCGTTGGATAAGATCGGCGTAGGTGCGTTGGGTTCCCGCTTAGTCGGCGGTGAGCGTCTCATCCATGCCGATTTTGAGGACGCATTGGCGAAGTTCGTTGGCGTCGATGCGTGCCTTACGCTTGTGAGTGGTTATCTAACGAACCTCACCACAATTTCGCATCTGATGGGCAGGCGTGACGTCATTATCTATGACGAGCTCAGCCACAACAGCATCGTTAACGGAATAATGGGGTCCAAAGCCACATCGATGGAGTTCCGGCACAACGATATGGATCACCTCCAGTCGTTGCTGCAAGAATCGCGCTCGAGCTATCGCAACTGCCTGATTGTGGTTGAAAGTCTCTACAGTATGGATGGCGATATCGCCAACCTTCCGGAGCTTCTTGCACTGAAGGATAAGTTCGGCTGCTGGCTGCTTGTCGACGAAGCGCATTCGATCGGTGTGCTCGGCAAGAATGGCCGTGGCGTGAGCGAACATTTCGGCGAAGATCCTCGACGCATCGATATCATCATAGGAACGCTTTCGAAGACCTTCGCATCTTGTGGTGGTTTCATCTGCGCGCAGAGATCAGTGCTCGATTGGATGCGCTACACGTTGCCGGGCTTTGTTTATAGCGTTGGTTTGCCGCCGGTAATCGCGGCGGCTGCCCAAGCAGCATTGGAGTTGATTATAGCAGAGCCGGAACGGATAGCGGCGCTGCATGCCAACGCGCAGCGTTTTCTTGAAAAAGCGCGGGAGGCAAGCTTGGCGACTGGCCCCGCTATGGGGCACGGTATCATTCCAGTAATCTTTCCCGATCTGAAGAGCACAATGGAAGGTTCGGATTTCCTTCTCAAGAGGGGCATATATGCGCCTCCGATCGTTCAAGTCGGCGTACCAAAGGGGATGCCGCGCATCCGGTTTTTTATCTCGGCGCGGCACAGCAACGAAGAGATCGATCGAACGGTAAGTGTGCTTGAGAGCCTGTTTGCATCCGTGCCTGCGGGTAGTCGCCTGCAGTCGACAGCGGCGCTCAACCCAGCGCATATCTGAACGTCAGGAAAGCGCTTTTTCGTAAATTCGATATCGCTTGTAGATGCTAGCGCCTATGAGCGCCAACATGTGTTTCATGCGCTCATTGGAATCAAGAATCCAAGATAGCTCTCCGCGTTCGACGCCGCGTGCAACGTGGTTCGACCTTGCTTCCTTTATAATCGAAAGTGCGAGGGCTGCCCCGATCTGCGAATTCTGCCATTTACGCCGCACGCCCATCAGCGCCATGCGTGCCGATGGTATACCGACGACCTTCAAACGCCAGAGCAGCTTGATAAAGCCAATAGGAAGTAGGCGTCCATTTAGGTCGCTGATTGCGGCGTTGAGGTCTGGGAGTGTCACGGCAAAGGCCGCCGCTTCTCCGTCATACTCCGCAATGACGACGGCGTCGGGGCGAAGTAGGATCTTGAACGTCGAAGCCATATCATCGATTTCCGCCTGCGTCATTGCGACAAAGCCCCAGTTATCGGACCACGCATCATTTACGATATCCAGCAGCAGTGCGATTTCAGACGAAAAGCTCTTGCTATCCATACGAATAGGACGAAATTCAAATCGTTTTTTTTCCTGCGCACGGGCGATGACGCGTTCCATTGCTGGCGGAGCCGGCTGATTGCTGTGATAGTCATAAGCAAGCAGATCCTGTAGCTGAGCGTAACCCAGCGCCGTAATATGACTCTGATAGTACGGCAATGCGTGGCCCATCAGCACAGCGGGAGGGCGATCAAACCCTTCGACCAGAAGTCCCGGCTCGTCCCACATCGAAAAACTTACTGGGCCGACCGAGCGGCGCATACCTTCTGACCGCAGCCACGCCTCGGCTGCACCAAGCAGAGCTTCGAATACAGATGGATCATCGATTCCCTCGATGAAGCCAAAGTGGCCGGTGGCGTCGTTATATCGTGCCAGATGAAGTGCATCGATCTGTGCGGTAATGCGCCCGACAGGAACGCCATCGCGATAGGCGAGCCAGAATGCCGCTTTCGCATGCTGGAAGAACGGATTGTGAGATTTGTCGAAATGGATTTTTCGCTCGAGAAGTAAAGGCGCGATCCAATTCGGATCATTCTTATACAGCGAATAGGGCAAGCGGTGAAATGCGCGCCACATCTGACGACCTTCGACTGGGACGACAGTTACGTTTGGTCGTCCCGCATTCTTCGAAGTTGCTTTTGACAAGTACGTCTCCTGGTAGCGACACGGGGTGTCAAATCGGACAAATGGTTAGGCAAATAATCTTCGCCATTCAATCATTATCTGCAAGTATATGCGCGACGTTGCTGCACCGCCAAGGTCGCTAACGCATCGTGTTCTGTTCGAGAATGTGAGATCCTCCCGTGGGGCGCCTAGGTTTCAAACCTTGAGCCGTGAAACCCCTCTGCTCATGCCTCTTGCGCAGGTCGGTAACATCGAATTGGCACGCAGATCAGCGGCCGAATTTCTCAGCGTCACTTACCTTTTGCTGCCGCTTTCATATTTCGTTAGTTGAAACGCATCGTATTGCCGGCGTCTCACGACACGCAATGGAGGTATAAAGCGCGGCTATCGTTACTCTGAATTTTGGCGGTGCAATGCCGTGCGAAGTTTCTCGACATGCCACGTCACCACTATCGACATAACGGCTTTAGGTTTTGTATTCGATACGGGCATCATCGTTGACATTCTAAAGATCGGTTGATCCGCTAAAACAAGTACTTTGACCGCGTCCGTCGCTCGTTCGCCGCGAGCGTAGATTCGACGCCGGCAACGATACCCAATTCGTTGGATGCATGGTCTCATTTCTAACGGATAACTCTTCGGCGGTAGCGGGCACACAGGTTTATCAAGAGCAGTTAGATATTGGCGTCTTGGGCGCAACAGACGAATCTGCATTGGGAGAGAGAGCGTGACAAGAAGGCCTGCTGCGCAGGGAGTGAAAGGGCCGCCCCGATAGGACACGTTATCGCACTTCGGAGGGAGTTATCGCGCGGGAAGGCGAGTTGTCGTGCCAAGGCGGGAGTACGAGCGCTTGGGCCATTGTTGTCATTCGATGGCTGAACTTGAGTCTGTCCAAGTCATCTGCGTCTGCCAGCAAAATCGTGCGAATCGCGCGGTCGCTGTTTTCAGCTATTCTGAGACATGGTGCTGAGGTCGACCTCTCTTGGCTTCTCAACCGCCAGCGTTGCACAAAACCCTCACGTGCCCCTTCAAACTCTTGGCGGTTTCCGGTTACAGGGACAACGACGGGCATATATAAAGACGGGCATATATTAGGACGTGCATCCAAGTGTTTGCTGGGCGGCATTGCGCGGGAGCGGCAGTTTCAGACAGACCGTCGCCGCATATGTTGGGGCGCGCGTTCCACGTCAGCAATGCAGCTCCTAGGCAGTCGTTGCAATTATGCCACGTGCGCCTGGAAAGTCGTGGAATTGAACTAATACTGTTTCGCAATCTCTAGATGGACAGCGTTGTCTTTGCTACTGTCCTCAATGGTAACGCTCACATAACGTCCGCGTTACCGATGGTAGCGTTCACATAAGTAAAGGGGACAGGGCCGAAAACTGGACCGTTAAGGGCTAGAGGTCGCGCTACATCGTCTCCACTTTTGGGAGTGCAAACGCTGAGGGCGAGAATGTCCCCAAGCGGTTGAGATTTAGACGAGGCTTCATGTCGAGGTTGGTCCGCACAGCGGCCGCCGTGGCAGAAGGAAATGCGACTGCTGCTTAGTGCGACTCCACTTGTAGGCGCTCTTATCGAGCGAGCGGAGCGACGGAAAGCAGGGCCGTAGTTTTGGATTGGCGCCACTTTTTGGGAGGGAACGCATGAATAATTTCGAACATGGAAGAAAAAACAGACTGTCCACTCGTGCTGCTGCGTATAACGGCACTCGGGCGGCGTTGTTGAGCGGTGTGTGTGTCGTCGCGCTGACGGCCATACCTGCTGCCGCGCAGGACAGCTCGCAAACTCCGGCAGCAGCGCAAGCACCGATGGAGACGGTGGTCGTCACCGGCATCCTTGAGTCCCTGCAGAATTCTTTGAACATCAAGCGCGATTCGTCCGGCATTGTGGACGCGATCACCGCTGAGGATATCGGCAAGTTCCCGGACGTGAATCTCGCGGACGCAATGATGCGTATCCCGGGCATCACCGTCACCCGCGGACGTGGCACCATGTCGGGCGGTACGGGCGGCACCTCGACGACCGGCGAGGCGACCGAGATCACGGTGCGCGGTTTCGGCCCGACCTTCAACCAGACGCTGTTCGACGGCCGTCAGGTGGCGACCGGTACCGGCGACCGGGCCTTCGACTTCTCATCGGTCTCGTCCGACTTCGTCAGCCAGATCGACGTGCTGAAGACGCCCGATGCCTCGATGTCGTCGGGTGCGATCGGCGCGACGATCAACGTCAAGTTTCCCAAGCCCTTCGACCATCCTGGTCTGGTGGTTGCCGGTTCGCTCTCGGGCACGGTTTCGCCTGAAGCTGGCCAGTTCACGCCGAACGGCGATCTTCTGTTCAGCGACACCTTCGCTCATGACACCTTCGGTATCCTGGTCGCCGCCTCCTATTCCGATACCAAAACGAGGCAGAACCACATCAACGTCCAGGGCTGGGAAGGCAAATATGCCGCTACGCAGAACAGCTCGGGAGTTATTTCCCCGACCTATGGCTCCTATCCGATGGCCGCGGGCGGTCAGGTTTTGACGCCGGCGCAGGCGCTGACGCAGCCGACCTGGTTCATTCAGGACTACGGCATTTATCACGAGCTGGAGAATGTCGAGCGCGAGCAGGCTCGTGTGGTCCTGCAGTGGCGGCCGACCGATAATATCGAAATCACGGTGAACGATAACTTCTCGCGCGACAACGATCACCAGGCGCAGTACGGCTACAGCGTGTGGTTCAACAACGGGTCGCTTCAGAACGTTCAGCT
>JAGWJY010000059.1 GCA_028865545.1 Alphaproteobacteria bacterium
GGCGCAAGAACGGGGCACGGTGAATTTAATCGACGAGCGAAACCATTCCGTCCAATCGCCGCAGGAACGTCCGCCGTTTAAATTTGCTCCGCCCCCGTACTTCGTAGCCGCTCGGAAGATACAGCGCGGCCGCAGTGAACAGTTTGGTGTGTTTTGTTCATCTTGCAAGACAGGTTCAGAACAATGGAAATACAAGCCACTCCAACGGCACGAAAGGCCATTTAGATGTTCGGCATATGTCCCAAGATGCCTCTAAATTGGGCCGAAGCCATAATTTAATTGACAAATTTACGGATTTCCGTTATTTTTTCTCTTAAACGGGGACGCTCATGCTCATCGGTTTTCAGGTTGAGAACTTTCGGTCGTTCAAAAGCGAACAGACCTTTTCAATGGTAGCGGGCCATTTCTCCGAGCACGTTGACACCAATACCTTCGATCCGCCGATTGCCGGCTTTGGAAAACTACTTCGAACAGCAGCGGTTTATGGACCGAATGCTGGCGGCAAAACTAATCTCCTTCTTGCGCTCAAATTCATAAAGGACTTCGTAGTAAATTCAGCGTCGGCTACAGCCGCTGTATATCCGTATAGTCCCTTCAAACTCACAGCTACCGCGCGCCGCAAACCAAGCAAGTTTCAAATCACCTTCGTTCAGGATCGCGCACGATATGATTACGGCTTCTGGATGGGGTCAGAGAGAATCGAAAAGGAGTGGCTCGTCGAGTACGCGCATTCCGGTTCTCGAACGCGAGGTCGAACGCTCTTCGAACGTGATTGGAATGCAAAAGGTAGCGGCTACACTTGGAAATTTAGCTCATTCCTAAAAGGGCAGCGTTCAGTCTGGAGCGAAGCGACGCGTCCCGATGCACTGTTCCTGTCGACGGCGATCCAACTCAATAGCACTCAACTGCGACCCGTGTTTGATTGGTTTCAGCAACGTCTCATCATCATCGTTGGTGACGTAAAGCTAAATGAATCCCTCACAATCAACCTTCTCGAGGAGCCTCACGGAAAAGAACGTCTATTACCTTTTCTTCGTGAAGCGGATCTCGGCATTGCTGATCTCCAAATGAAGAAAGAGCCGATTCCCCCTACAGGCGGTGTTCTAGTTTCGCAGTCGAGGCCAGTGATGGTTCACTCACCGGGAGGAGCATCAGCAAACCTCATTACCGTTACTCTTTCTCATCAAGGAGATGGAGACAAACCTGTTGGCTTTGACTTCTCAGAAGAGTCGACCGGGACGCAAATTCTGTTCAAAACGGCTGGAGCGTGGCTCAACGTGTTGAAGAATGGCGAAGTCCTAGTGTTTGATGAGATCGACACAAACATGCACCCGGCGCTCCTTCGCTATCTCCTTAGCCAATTTCAGTCAAAGAAAACGAACCCAAATAATGCACAACTCATTTGTAGTACACATAACACGTCCATCCTCGATCGTGCTCTATTTCGCCGAGATCAAGTCTGGTTTACCGAAAAGGATCAAAGCGGGGCATCGCACCTTTATCCTCTTTCAGATTTCAGTCCACGCACTGACGAGTCTTTTGAAAAAGCATACATGCGTGGACGGTACGGTGCTCAACCTGTTTTCTCGACGAGGTCTGAGTAATTATGGGGAAAAACCGCCGCGCAGATTCTTACGCACGCCGCGGCCCTGTCAGAGAGCCCTATGACACTGTCTTAATCGTCTGCGAAGGCGCAAAGACTGAGCCTCTCTACTTTGGCGGTTTGCGAACAGAACACAGATTGAGTAGCGCAAATATCGCTGTGACCAACGCGCCGGGCACAGACCCAATGTCAATTGTAACCTATACAGAACAACTCATGGCCGAAGAGGATTACGACCGTGCTTTTTCAGTATTTGATCAAGATAGCCACGCCAATTTCAGCCAGGCGGTTCAGCACGTCACGAATTCTGCACGCGGTCGAGCTGGAACGTGGCAAGCCATAACGTCGGTGCCCAGCTTTGAGGTTTGGCTCATGCTGCACTTTGCATATTCTACCGCACCTATTATCCGAAGCGGTAACCGTTCGCCGGGCGACATGGCCGTGCGTGCCCTAAAGGTACACCTTCCTGAGTACGAGAAAGGTGCAAACGGCATTTATCAAAAACTGAAAGATCAAACCGAAAGCGCTATCGCCAACTCCGCAAGACTATTGCGCTACAACAGAACCGTGAACGCCAGCAATCCGGCGACAGACGTACACATACTCGTCGACTACCTGCGCAAACTTAAAGGCTGACCGGTGCGTAAGCCTACAAAGGAACAGTTATTCATTTGGCGAAATCATTTGTTCAGGAATCGCCAGTTCCAATGAACTCCATGCCTTTACACGCTAGATTGCACTCTTCATCTCCAATGGCGCTCGCGTAAATTGCCGTCGTTTCAGAAAAAATGGGTTCAGAGCAGATTTAGAAGGATTGGGGTCAGCGAAGAAATGGGGTCAGAGTAAATTTAAATGGCGGACGTTCTTGCGATGGCGGAGCGGGCGGTTTTGTCGGCCGATTGAATTTACTCTGATGGGGTGGACGGCCCCGCAACGGCATCGATGTGCCAAGATGGAGGCGTTTGGAACTTCATCTGAGGGAGCCGTCCATGGGCGAGATTAGCACGATTGGTTTGGACATTGCGAAGCACGTCTTTCAGGTGCACGGCGTTGATACGGCCGGACAGGTAGTTGTCCGCCGACAGCTGCGGCGGAGCGAAGTGCAGAAGTTCTTTGCGGGGTTGGCGCCGGCGCTGATCGGCATGGAAGCATGTGCCACGTCGCACTATTGGGCGCGTGAACTGCGGCGGTGCGGTCATGAGGTGCGATTAATGCCGGCTCAATACGTGAAGGCGTACGTCAAGCGCCAGAAGAACGATGCCGCCGATGCCGAGGCGATCTGCGAAGCGGTGCGCAGACCAACGATGCGGTTTGTGCCTGTCAAGAGCGAGGAGCAGCAATCGGCTCTGATGCTTCACCGATGCCGCGATCTGTTGATACGCCAGCGCACGATGCTGGTGAACGCACTACGGGGGCACCTTGCCGAGTTTGGGATGATCGAAGCGCGCGGCCTCGGCAAAGTTGCGAGTCTGATCGCGGCACTCTCGCAGACAGAGAACGCGGTTCCGCCCCTGGCCCACAAAGCGTTGGAACCTTTGGCGGCGCAACTGCACGCGATCCAGAAGCAGATCGAACGCGTCGACGCTGAGATTCTACGTTGGCACAAACAGAACCAGGTCAGCCGGCGATTGGCGACAATTCCCGGCATCGGCCCTGTGATCGCGAGCGCCATCGCGGCGAGCGTGCCCGATGCGGCGACTTTCTCGTCTGCCAGACAATTTGCCGCCTGGGTGGGCTTGGTGCCCCGCCAGAACTCTACGGGCGGCAAGCCGCGCCTGGGGCGCATCAGCAAGCAGGGAGATGCGTATCTGCGCCGCTTACTGATCATCGGCGCTCAATCCGTGCTGCGCTGGTCGCGAGCAACCAGGCGAAGCCTTTGGACCATCGCCCTCTTGGACCGCAGACCGCGCAAAGTGGCCGCCGTCGCCTTGGCCAACAAGATGGCGCGCGTGGCCTGGGCTTTGATGGTTCATGGTGAAGATTATCGGCGTCCGGAGGCAAGTGCCGCCTGATGACCGCAAACGAATGCTTGCGAGAGAAGCGAAGTGATGGCGATCGGACAACCGAAGACCGGCCAAACCCGTTGGGGTCAGGGGCGCAAGAAGCCCGCCACTCTGATTGGGACCGGTTCGCGGATGCCATCAGGGCCAGCGGTCATGTCAACCGCACAAACAGGCCGGACACATGACTGCAAGCTTCCGATCCGCCAAAAATCACTTCAAAAACCTCTTGCAAGCGCGGGGCCGTCCACACATGACCCCAAACCTCCCCCTGACCCCAAAAACCTCCCCTGAACCTCCCCTGTGTGAGAAGGAACCCTTTAGTTGGTGGGACGGCATCGTGGGGATGGACGGCAGGAAACCATATATCTATGCCTCAGATGTGCTTGGTACGCCGTTGCCTTAAGTCCTATCTGTTCGATGTATGTCGCTTTCTGGCGCGATTTCGCCGAACGCCGGACGGCTAGAATCGATCCAGAACCGGACCTAAGCCGTTGGACCGTAATGCGCCAGAAACGGCCATTCGAAACAAAACAGATTTGCACGGCCCTAATTCGGTTTCAGTCACATTTGGTCCCGTCCCCATGGGCCCACGAGGTTACAATCGGTACGAAGCTGGAGCTCGCGTCATAAGTGCCGAAGAAGGCCCTGCTGATGTAGTAGTCTACCTCGGTGCCGGTTGGGATCGAGCGAATGTCCAATGACGTGAAAACGTCCTCCGTTCCGCCATCGAGGCCGAGACCTGCTGTCAGAGCCTCTACTTTCGCGAGCTTACCTGGTTCTAGCTCGATGGCTCTCACGACCAAGTGAGGAGAAGCGGCGGCACCAGTAGAGGGGCTGTAATATAGAGGTTTGCTGGGGAAGCATTTATTGGCGCTGACGGTTATGTTTGCCAACACTTCAGGATAGGATTCGGTGAACCGCACGGTGCCCTTTTGATGCGGTTCGGCCCGCAATTGTTCGGACGAAAGAAACCGATTTGCACACCCACTTAATAGCGCGGTGCAAACTAGAACCGCCGCCGCATAGCTTACGAAATTCCTGAGCATCTTCCCCTCCGTCCCGCGATTGTGGCAGCTCTGACGGCCTCGCGTGGCCCTGTGATCGGCCCCCATAGCCACGCCGCCACTCAACGATATCCAACCTGGGAAAGTCCACAAGTGGCGCCTATCTGCCCTCGCTCAGCCGTCGGCAATGTTCCTTGCCGCACCAAATGTCGCCGTTGCCACGCCCACCTGCTTGCCAGCGTCTAGCTGCGCTTCCTGATGCATTGCGGACCGTGCCAGCGCATATTCCGGCTTTGGCGCGGTTCCGTCGATGAGGCTGGGTCCGCTTCAGGCCCGACTCCTGCCATTCGGTGGACGGCAAGGATGCGCCAAAGTTGGCCATTCCCCGAGCGGCACAGCCGGCGTACTTGTATCGAGGTCGAAGGACGGCCGAGGGGGATGTCGTGGGCGACGCGGCAGATTTTAACCGGCAGCGCAAGATTGCGGGCCGCTGGGCAGGCTTCTTCTATCTCGCCTATATAGCGGCGTTCATCTTCGCATCCTATGTGCAGGAAAAGCCCGTGGTATGGGGCGACGCTGCGGCGACAGCGCACAACATCGCGACCGCCGAGTTCATGTTCCGCGTCGGATTCATGACCGAGTTGCTTGCCGCTGCGCCGTTCCTTCTGGCTGCGTGGAGCCTGTATGTGCTCCTAAGCCCGGTTGGCAAAAACGCGGCGCTTTTATTTTTGGTCCTGAATGCCGTCGGCGTTGCGGAGCAATCGCAGAACACGCTGGCGCAATTCGCGGTGCTGCCGCTCGTCGATGGAGCCGCGTACCTAAAGGCCTTTTCCGCGCCGCAACTGCAGGCGCATGCCATGCTGTTCCTTCATCTCAAGGGCGCCGGATTTACCGTGTTCAATATCGCGTTTGCGTTGTGGCTGTTTCCACTGGCTTGGCTGGTCATCAAATCGCGGTTCATTCCGAAAATTTTTGGCGTTCTGTTGCTGCTCGACGGTGTCTGCCTGCTTGTCTGGATCGTGCAGATGGGTTTGTTTCCCGGCTACGAGCGATTCACCCATCCCCTATTCCCGGTCATGCTGATTGCCGAACTCTCGTTTGCGCTCTGGCTTTTCATCGTCGGAGCAAAGACGCAAAATATGGTTGCCTGAAAGCGATTCAAGCTTCAGCGCATTTTGGGCCCTTGCGTTGAAGGATTGGCCAGTCCCTTGCCGCACCAAATGTTGCCGTTGCCACGCTCACGTGTTTGCCAGCGGCAAGAATGCGCCAAGACCGGATTGCGCAGCGCTCTGGTGAGAGGGCCGGATCCGGGCATGAATGATCGTTCGGCATGTTTTTCCGCGATGCCGGTCAACCCAGACCGCGGCCGAGCGTCACCGCAAAGGCTCCATAGACAATGAGCGCAACGACGATAACCGGAACGCTCCGGGAGATCGTCATTGCCGGAAGACCGTTCGAACTCCGTCGGTCGCGTCTCGGAATGAACAACAACGCGACGGAAGCGAGACCAAACTCCAACACCGCGTCCCGCAGATCACCCTTCACACTCCCGGTATAAGCCAGGGCAGCGAGGGCCGCACCACTTGTCGCACTGAGCCAGACGGTTCGCGCCAGGACGCGCGCCTTTTCGGCATCGGGCACCAGCCCGAGCAACGCCCGCGCCGCGAGACGCGCCGACAGGAGATACAGCCCCAAGCCCACCGCCGCGCCCGCCCAGCACTGCCACGCCGTCAGCGAGCCGAGCGCCCAGCGCGCGAAGAAATACAGGTCGCCATATCGGGTAAGCATGGCCTGCATGAGATAGCCGCTCTCCCAGAAGAAGCTGAACGTCGTCACCAAGATCAGGAACAGGCGGAGCTTGACGGCCCGCCGAGGAACGATCAGCCGCGCGGCCAGGGCAATCATTCCGCCGAGGATGTTGCCGGCTGGGCCCGCCAGGGCAATCCAACCGGAATCCCGGCTGCAGCGGAAAACCGACGACGACAACGCCAGAATCCGGCCCTGCAGAGCCAGGCATACGCTGCCATGTCCGAGCGCTTCGTGGTCAAAGGTCACCACGCACATTGCCAGCAGCCCGATCGCCGCGATCGTCGGCCAGTCATTGTTTTCCTCTGTCTGGAGCATTTGCCCTCACAAAATCGATGGACGGAAGGTTTGGGGTCGGAGTGGAAATTCCTCGGTCGTTGCCGCGCGGGATCACATGCCGCGGCGGTCCGGGGACGAAATAGCGGCCGAGACGGGCCATGGCCGTCTCCAAACGACGCTTCCCCACCAGCCTAGCCTCGTGACCGGCTATTTTCACTCTGACCACGATGATATTTTTTTATCAGAAGCGATCGCACCTCTATGAACGAGGAAGAACAGGGCCGGGATCACCACCAGCGTCAGCACCGTCGACGACACCATGCCGCCGATCATCGGCACGGCGATGCGCTGCATGATCTCCGAACCGGTCCCCGTGGCCCAAAGGATCGGCACCAAGCCCGCCATGATGGCGGCGACGGTCATCATCTTGGGCCGCACCCGATCGACCGCGCCTTTCATCACCGCGCTCGTGAGGTCCGCGCCGCTCAACCCGCCGCCCTCCGCCGCCGCGTTCGCCTTCGCTTCTTTCAGCGCGTTGTTGAGGTAGATCAACATCACCACGCCGGTTTCCGCCGCCACACCTGCAAGCGCGATGAATCCCACGGCCGCCGCCACGCTCATGTTGAAGCCCATCGCCCACATCAGCCAGAAGCCTCCGGCCAGTGCGAAGGGCAGCGACAGCATGACGATCAGCGTGTCGGTGATGCGCCGGAAGTTGAGCCAGAGCAGGAACAGGATCACCAACAGCGTCGCCGGCACCACGATCTTGAGGCGTGCATTCGCCCGTTCGAGATATTCGAACTGGCCGCTCCAGCGCACATAGTAGCCGGGCGGGAATTTCACCTGCGCCGCCACCGCGCGCTGGGCGTCGCTGACATAGCCGCCCAGATCGCGGCCGCGGAAGTCCACATAGACGTAGTTCACCAACTGCCCGTCCTCGGTGCGGATCATGGTGGGGCCGCGCGAGCGCGTGACCTTCGCCACCTCGCCCAGCGGGATGGCTCCGCCCGACGGCAGCGATACCAGCGTATCGGCCGCGATAGCCTGCGGATCGCTCCGCACATCGCGCGGATAGCGCAGCACCACGCCGTAGCGTTCGCGCCCTTCCACCGTCGTGGTGATCGTCTTGGCGCCGATGGCATCCGAAATGGTGGAGAGCACATCGGCCATCGACAGCCCGTAGCGGGCGATCTGTTCGCGGTCCGGCACGATGTTGAGGTAATAGCCGCCGTTCACGCGCTCGGCATAGGCGGAGGTCGTGCCGGGAACCGTGCGCACCGCGGCTTCGACCTCGCGCGACAGTTTCTCGATTTCTCCCAGATCCTGACCGTAGACCTTGACGCCGACCGGCGTCCGGATGCCGGTCGACAGCATGTCGGTGCGCGCCTTGATCGGCATGGTCCAGGCATTGCTGATGCCGGGGAATTGCAGCGCCTTGTCGAGCGACGCGATCAGCTTGTCGGTGGTCATGCCCGACGGCCAGAGCGCCTGCGGCTTCAGGTTGATCACCGTCTCGAACATTTCCAGCGGCGCCGGATCGGTGGCGGTGTCGGCGCGCCCCGCCTTGCCCCAGACGGATTCCACCTCGGGGAAGGATTTGATGATGCGGTCCTGGGTCTGCAGGATTTGCGCCGCCTTGGTGATCGACAGCCCCGGCAAGGTCGTCGGCATGTAAAGCAGCGTGCCCTCGTTGAGCGTCGGCATGAACTCACTGCCGATATGACTCGCGGGATAAAGGCTGACCGCCAGCACCGCCGCCGCGATGCCGAGCGTCGCCCATGGCCGCCGCAGTACGACCGCGATCACAGGACGGTAGACCCGGATGAGGAAGCGGTTCACCGGGTTCTTCGCCTCGGGCGCGATCCTGCCGCGCACGAACAGCGCCATCAGCGCCGGCACCAGCGTCACGGAGAGCAGCGCCGCGGCGCCCATCGCGAAGCTCTTGGTGAAGGCCAGCGGATGGAACAGCCGGCCTTCCTGTTCCTGCAGCGCGAAGATCGGGATGAACGACACGGTGATGACCAGCAGGCTGAAGAACAGCGCCGGTCCGACCTCCACCGCCGCTGCGATCAACACCTTCAGGCGCGGCTCATCCGGCCCCGCGCGTTCCAGCCGTTTGTGGGCGTTCTCGATCATCACGATGGCGGCATCCACCATGGCGCCGATGGCGATGGCGATGCCGCCCAGGCTCATGATGTTGGAGCCGATGCCCAAGGCGTCCATGGCGATGAAGGCCATCAGGATGCCAACCGGCAGCGTGATGATGGCGACCAGAGCGCTGCGCGCGTGCATCAGGAAGAGGAAGCAGACCAGCGCCACGATGATGCTTTCTTCAAGCAGCGTGCTTTTCAGCGTGCCGATGGCGCGTTCGATCAATTTCGACCGGTCATAGACCGGCAGAATTTTCACGCCCGCCGGCAGGCTGGCGGCGAGTTCCTTGATCCGCGCCTTCACCGCGCGGATGACGTCGAGCGCATTGGCGCCGAAGCGCTGCACCACGATGCCGGACACCACTTCGCCCTGCCCGTTCAGCTCGGTGAGCCCGCGCCGTTCGTCCGGCACGATCTCCACATGGGCGATGTCGCGCAGCAGGACCGGCGTACCGTCCTGCGCCTTCAGCATCACGCGATCGATGTCGTGCGGTGATTTGATGTAGCCGCGGCCGCGGATCATAAATTCGGTTTCGGAGAGCTCGATGGTGCGCCCGCCGACGTCCTGGTTGGCGTTTTCCACCGCACTGCGGATCTGCCCGAGGGTGATGCCATAGGCGCGCATGCGGTCGGGATCGACCACCACGGCATATTGCTTGACGAAGCCGCCGACGCTGGCGACCTCCGACACGCCTTCGGTCTTCGCCAGCCCGTAGCGCAGATGCCAGTCCTGCAGCGAGCGCAACTGCTGCAGGTCCTGCGTCTTGCCGGTGAGCGCATATTCATAGACCCAGCCCACGCCCGTGGCGTCGGGACCAAGCGTCGGCGTCACGCCGGGCGGCAGTTGCTGGGCGGCCGTGTTCAGATATTCCAGCACGCGCGAACGCGCCCAATAGATGTCCGTGCCCTCGTCGAAGATCACATAGATGAAGGAGACGCCGAAAAACGACACGCCGCGCACCGTCTTGGCTTTCGGCACGCTGAGCAGGGCCGAGGTCAGCGGAAAGGTCACCTGGTCCTCCACCACCTGCGGCGCCTGTCCGGGATATTGCGTGTAGACGATGACCTGGGTGTCCGACAGATCGGGAATGGCGTCGAGCGGAATGCGGCTGACGGCCAGGATGCCAAGCAGCACCACGACCGCCGTGGCGATCAGCACGAAGCCGCGATTGTTGGCCGACCAGCGGATGATCCGAGAAATCATTTGCGTGGTCCCGGCGTGAAGGTCTGCAGCGCGGTTTCCAGATTGCTTTCGGCGTCGATCAGGAAATTGCCCGAGGTGACCACCCGCTCGCCCAGCTTCAAGCCGGAGAGCACCTCCACCATGTCGCCGCTGCGCGCGCCGAGCTTCAGCTTGCGCGGCTCGAACATCCCGCCTGGCTCCGAAACGAAGGCGATCTGCCTGGTGCCGTCGTCGAGCACGGCGGAGACCGGCACGGCCAGCACCGGCGTCTTCGACACGGGCGCGGCGATCCGCACATCGGCATATTGCCCGATGCGCAGCCGGTCGCCCGTGTTCGCCAGGGCGATCCGCACCTTCACCGTCCGGGTGACCGGATCGAGCGCCGGGTAGACGAACAGCACCTTGCCTTGGAACGATGCCGACGGATCGTCGCGGAAGGTGATGGTCGCCACCTGCCCCGGCTTCACCGTCGCCAAGTCGCGCTCGGAGACATCCGCCAGCACCCAGAGATGCGACACATCGGTGATCTTGAACAGCGTGTCGCCCGACGCGAAATGCATGCCCTCCACCACGGCCTTTTCCATCACCGTTCCGCTCATCGGCGCCGTGATGGTGATCGTGCGGGTCGGCCTGCCGCTCTTCTTCATGGCGTTCAATTCGGCTTGCGGCACGCCGTATTGGCGCAGGATGGCCGCGGCCATGGCCGCGCTCGCTTCCGAATGCGATGCCAGCGAGCCGATATAGTCGGCCTCCTTGATCAGCACCTCCGGGCTTTCGATCCACACCCGCATGAGCGGCTCGCCCGCCCGCACGACATCGCCCGTCTGCGAGACGAAAAGTTTCTCGATGAAGCCGCTGAAGCGCGCCGTCACCACCGCCTGGCGGTTCTCGTCGGCGGCGATGGTGCCCGTGGCGCGCACGGTCTTCGCCAACGGCATGCGCATCACCGCCGTGGTGCGCACGCCGGCGCGCTGGATTTTCTCGGTGGTCAGGCGGACGGCGCCGCGGATTTTCGTCACCTCGTCGGCATAGACCGGAATGTAATCCATCCCCATCGCGTCCTTCTTGGGCTCCGGCGAGGTGTCCGCCAAGCCCATCGGGTTGCGGTAATAGAGGATGCGGTGAGAGGCAGGAGGCGGCGGTGCCGCCTCCGCACTCTTCTGGGCGGCCGTGACCACGACGCTGCCCTTGACGGGTTTGCCGTCGACCGTGGCGGTGAGGATCACCGCCCAACGGCCCGGGGCGTAGAGATTGGTCTGCACCACCACCACGCCCGGTTCCTTCGCGGGCAGTATCTTTGCCGGCGCGGTCATCGCCGCCATGGCATCGGGGCTCATGTCGACACGGACGGACGTCACCGCCGGATTCGCGATGGGCCTGCCCACGCCGTCGACCAGTTGGACGCGGATGTTGCCCGTCGAACTGGCGGTGACGATGGGGGTAAGCAGCTTCCAATGCGCCCCACCTGCGGCGGACGCCGGAAGGATGAGGACTGTCGCCACGGCGGCCAAAGCCAACAGCGCGACCGCAAAGAATGTTCTTTGCATAGTGATCTCCTGAGGAAACGGATCATGCGCGCGGCACCGCCACGCGTTCGAAAAGCGATCGTTTCGTCAGGCGATGGGGGGCGGGTTCTCCGGCGGATGCGTCAGGCCGGATACGGTGCGGTCCAGATGCGGCACGGGGCTATAGCTTGCCAAACGCACCGGAACCGGATGATCGAGGGCGACCACGGCCATGCCGTAGCACGCCAGCATGCCGAGACAGAATGACATGCCCTTGCAGGGCGCGTTCTGCGTCGCCGGCTGTTTCATGTGATCGCAACCGGGCATGGCGGCACTTGCCATGGTCGCCGGCTGCGCGGCCGGCATCGCCATGGCGCCCGGTTCCGCGGCGACGGCAAAGGCCGCCGCGACCAGCGCACACATCAGATTCCGCAGAAGACGAGGTTGTCGCCGCATGCCGTCAAATTAGGTCTCCGTAATGCCAATTTCAACAACCGCAGCGCCGCAGGGCCGGAAGCCTCCCTTACGGTTTGATCGTGCTGGCCTCGAGATGGACGGTCGTCGTCGCGCTGATATCGGCCGACGAACCGCCCAGGCTGATCGCGTAGTCGCCCGCCGCGACGCGCCAGAGCTGCGCGGTGGTGTCGAAGCTGGCCAGCAGCCGGGGATCGATGGTGATCGTGGCATGGCGCGTCTCGCCCGGCTTGAGATCGACCTTGCTCCAGCCCACCAGTCTGGCGACACCGCCCGGCGGCGTGGCGTAGACCTCCGCCGTTCCCATGCCGGCGCGCTTGCCGGTGTTGCCGATGTCGAAGCTCACCGTCGGCGACGCGCCGGCCGTCGCGCTCAGACCGCCATAGCGGAAGGTCGTGTAGGACAAGCCGTAGCCGAAGGGGAACAACGGCGTCAGCTTCTTGGCCTCGAACCATTTGTAGCCGACATCCGCGCCTTCGATGTTGTAGTCGACGCCGAACAGGTTGGGATTGTCCTGCCAGCCGGCGGCGGGCTCGGCGATGTCGACGCCGGGAATGGTTGGGCGCGGCAGTTGCTCGACGCTTTGCGGGAAGGTGATCGGCAGACGACCCGACGGGTTCACTTTGCCGAACAGAATGCGCGCCAGGGCTTTCGCACCGCTCTGCCCCGGATACCAGGCTTCCAGCACCGCGCCGACGTTCGACAGCCACGGCATCACCACCGGGTCGCCGGTTTCCAGCACGACAATGGTGTGCGGATTGGCGGCGGCGACCGCTGCGACCAGCGCGTTCTGGTCGCCCGGCAGGGAGAGATTGGCGGCGTCGTGCCCTTCCGCCAGCCATTGCTGAACGAAGACAATCGCGACGTCCGACGAGCGCGCCAGCGCCGCGGCCTGCGCAGCATCGGAACCGTCGTCGAAGCGGACATGCGCGGCAGGCGCTTCGGCGCGAATGGCCGCGAGCGGCGACGGCGGATCGTAGACCATCGTGTCGAACGGCATGATGATGCCGTGGTTCGGCAGGACGCGCACCGCGCCGCCGACCAAAAATTCCTGCGAGGGGTTGTTGCCGACCGGTATGACCTGCGACGAGCCGCCGCCCGACAGCACACCGACATCGGCGCGCCCGCCGATCACAGCGATGCTGCGCGCCTTCGCGCCGAGTGGCAGAAGACCGGCGTCGTTCTTCAGCAGAACGATTCCCTGCTCCGCGGTGCGCTGGACGACCGCGGCATCGGCTTTCGCAGCGATCGGTTTGGGAACGACGGGATCGTCGAACAGCCCGTTGGCGAACATGCTGCGCAAAATGCGATGCACCATGTCGTGCAGGCGCGCCAGGGGAACCTTGCCGTCGGCGACGGCCTGCTTCAGCGCATCCCCGAAGTAATCGTCCTTGTCGAAGATGTAGGCGGATTCCTGATCAAGGCCGTTGTTCGCGGCATCCACCGTCGAGTGCACTCCGCCCCAGTCGGACATCACATAGCCGGGATAGTGCCAGTCGCCTTTCAGCACCTTGTTGAGGAGAAAATCGTTCTCGCAGGAATAGACGCCGTTGACGCGGTTGTAGGCGCACATGATCGAGCCGGGCTTGCCCTTCTCGATCGCGAGTTCGAAGGCCAGCAGATCGCTTTCGCGCATGGCGGCTTCGTCGAGATCGGCGCTCAGCCAGTTGCGGCCGGTCTCCTGGTCGTTCACGGCGTAATGCTTGGCGGTGGAGATGATGTGCCGATCCTGCGCGCCGCGGATGGTCTCGCCGGCGATCGTGCCCGCCAGCAGCGGATCCTCGCCGGCATATTCGAAGTTGCGGCCGTTGCGCGGATCGCGCGCCAGATCGACGCCGCCATTGAGCAGCACGTTGAAGCCTTTGTCGCGCACCTCGGTGCCCAGCACCGTGCCGGCCTTGTAGGCCAGATCGGCATTCCAGGTGGAAGCCGTGAGAATGCTGGCGGGCAGCGCCGTCGCCTGATCGCCGGGCCGCATATGCCGGCCGTTGGCGACGCCGAGGCTGGCATCGGTTTCCAGCTGCGCCGGAATGCCCAGCCGCGGAATGCCGGGAATGTAGCCCGCCGAATGCGGCAGCGCTTTCAGGATCGCCTCGGGCGGCGGCGGATATTTCGGATTGATCGTGGCATTCAAGCCGAAATAGCCGCGCACCAGGGTGAGCTCTTCATCCGGTGTCATCTGCGCCTGCACGAGATCGGCGCGCTGGTCGGCGGACAGAGCCTTGTTCATCCATGGCGCGTCGGGAGCCTGTGCCCGGGCGCCACCCGTGCAAACAACGGCCACAACGACGGCGGCACAAAGCTTCCTGTACGACATCGGTTTTCCTCCCAGCGATTGCTCTTTTCGGATCGGCAGCGCCTCACCGTTTCGGCGAATATTTGCGCTATCGTGCCATGACAGCGTTGTCTGCGACAAGGGAAACGACCGGCGCCGCGTCTCCGCGCGTCAAACTTTCCGATGCGCCGGGAGGCGTTGATTGCCGAGAGGCTTTCCGCGCGCGCATAGTGACCGTCGCCGGTGCCGGTGGAGAACAAGGCATCGTGAACGGGGGAATTCATGAAAACGCGTTTTCGCCGGGACCGCTGGCTCTATGCCGCGACCGTCGCCACCACAGCCATCTTGATGTTTGACGCCGCGAACGCCGCCGATTCCGATCTGTGCGTCTTCATCAAGAAGGTCGTGGCGACGCAGAAAGCGGAGTTCTCGACGTTCAAAGGCGATGAGGACACGAGCCTCGGCGGCGACCACACGATGTACAACGGCGCGCTCACGCCAGCGCCGAACACCGAATGCAAGCTGTATGTGCGGCGCAAAGTCGATGCGAACGACAAGCATCCGGCACCGCCGCTATATTCGTGCACCCTCGCCCACGAGATCACCTATGACGACGCGGAAAGCCGTTATGCGGATGTTTCGACCGAGATCAAAACCTGCCTGCCGGATTGGAAGTATTCGGAATCGAAAAACGGCGGCCGCGAAAAACACGACGAAGCGTGGGAATTCGTCGCCACCAAGCCGGGCATCGTCGTCAAAACATCGTTCTTCGATTACGGGGCGATCGCCGCAGCCTTCAACGGCACGACCTCTTCAACGCCCGGCGTCTCGCTATCCCTCGAATTCGAGGACACCGCGCCGGGTCCAAAGAACGCGCATCTGCCCGTTGTCGGAAAAGGCACCAACTGAGCGACACGAGGTGTGACGATCATGGCCTTTTACCGAGACGTGATTTTCCCGCATCTGTGCGACCGGGTGATGCGCAACAAGCTCTTCAGGCCTTACCGCGAACGCGTCATCAATCGCGCCGAAGGACGCGTCCTGGAAATCGGCGTGGGCTCCGGCCTCAATCTGCCGCTGTACGGGGGCGGCGTGACGGATATCGTCGCACTCGAGCCCGACGGGCGCCTGTCCGCCATGGCGAAGCGAAAGGCGGCGGCGGCACGGCGTCCGGTGGCGTTCCTGCGCGCCTCGGCGGAAACGATCCCTCTGGACGACAACAGCGTCGATACGGTGGTGACGACGTGGACGCTGTGCTCGATCCCGGATGCCCGGCGCGCGCTGGACGAGATGCGCCGCGTGCTCAAGCCAAACGGACGCCTGCACTTCGTCGAACACGGCCTGGCACCCGAAGCGGGCGTGCGCCGATGGCAAAACCGCCTGACGCCGATGTGGAAGAAGATCGGCGGCGGCTGCCATCTCAACCGCTCCATCACGGCGATGATCGAAAGCGGCGGCTTCAAGCTCGATCACATCGACACGGGCTATGTCCCCGGCCCGCGTTTCGCCGGGTTTCTCTACGAAGGCATCGCGCTGCCGCGTTGACGCTTTCCGGTGCGATCTAATGCGGCAGCCGCGTCATGCAGGCCGCCTTGCATTCCTCCAGCGTCTGGAACGGCACGACGCCCTGGCAACCGCCCCAGAAGAACATCTTGCAGCTGCGGCTCTTCTGATCGAAATAATAGGACTCGAAGCGGCCTTTGCACGGACCGGCCTCCGGCTCCTTGCGGCAGACGGCGCGGTCTTCTCCCAGCACCAGAGAGTGGATGTCGTAGTCGGTATCCTCGTAACGCTCGACGCCAAGCGCCTTGGGCACGCCTTGCGGCAGCGGCACCAGAACGTCGTCGTTGAACTTATAGTCGCCGACATAGCGGATCGACTGGATGAACACAGGCCGTCTGCCGAAGAAGGCGGCCGCATCGGGATAGATCGCCGGCAGATCGTTTTCCTCCGGCACCAGCATCGCCGAGGTGCTGGCCTTCACCGGCAGGTTGAGACAATTCCCGGCCGCGTGGCCCTGCGTGTTCACGGCCTGGTCGAACTGGTCCATGAGGATGGCCGAACCCGGTATGCAGAGCGTGGCCGGCGAGACGATGAACAGCTCGATCTCGCCCTTGCCGCCGAAGGTGTTGGAGGTCTTGAGCGGATAATAAAGCGAGGCGGTTTTGAATCGATAGAGCACCGGATCGATGAAGCGCTTTGCCTTGGGCAGATCCACATAATCGAGCACGAAGAATTCGATGCCGCGCTTGACGTAATCCGCGACGACGGCTTCCTCGGCGGGATAGCTGCTGCTGTAGGGCAGATGCTTGTTGCGGAAATAGTCGTTTACCCAATAGCGGAAAACGGCGGGGTCATGAACCTGGATGACCGTCAGATCATGCGCCCCGAGCTGGACGCTGAGACGGACCTCGACGCCGGTGGTGCTCGACGTCTCGCGGCCGCCTTTCGAATGGAAGGCATAGACATATTGCAGCTTGTACTTGTCGACGATCGCCGCCAGCCGGCGGAAGACGTCGGGCGGCGCAAGGCTCACCTGCGGTTCGGACGGGAACGGGATGAAGCGGATTATCGGCGTCGGCCGGTCGGCCCGGAGTTCGGTGCCCAGGATCAGCACTTCTTCCCGGCCGTTGTGAAGGATGATGGCCTTTTGCGCATCCTCGCTGACGGTCACGCCGGTCGTCGAGACATAGACACGCCCCATGTCGGCGACCGCCTGCGGCACCAGCAAGAGAGAAGCCAGAAGACCGCCAAAACAGATCGTTCGGATCGACATTTTTCGTTCCTCCCAGACCCCATGAGAACAACGGCTAATGGACAGCCATTATCGGTCATCGGTCCTCGCGAGGACACGGCGGCGGAGCGGATATGTCTGTGACAGAATGCCCTTGGCGAAAGATAGAAACGCTCTAGCTTCGGTAGGAGCCGTTGATGTCGATATAGCCGTGGGTCAGATCGCAGGTCCAAACACGGGCCTTGCCTTTGCCGAGCGCCAGATCGACGGCGATTTCCACCTCGAGACCCGACACGGCTTTGGTGGCGGCGGCTTCGTCGTATTTGGCGGCGCGCTCGCCCTTCTCCGCAACAAGCTGATTGCCGAAGCGGATCGCCAGCTTGTCGCGGTCGGCCTTCTCGCCGGCCTTGCCGACGGCCATCACCACACGGCCCCAATTGGCGTCACCGCCCGCAATCGCGGTCTTCACCAGCGGAGAATTGGCGATCGACAGCGCAATGCGCTTGGCCGCGGCGTCGTTCTCGGCGCCGGCGATGTCGACGCGGATCAATTTCTGCGCACCCTCGCCGTCGCGCACGACCTGCAGCGCCAAATCCAGCAGCACGCTGTCCAGCTTGGCGCAGAAATCGCCCAGCCGCTTGTCGTTGGCCTTGGTGATGGCGACATGCGAAGCGCCCTTGCCCGTCGCAAACAGCAGCAGCGTATCGCTGGTGGAGGTGTCGCTGTCGACGGTGATGGCGTTGAACGACGGCTTGACGCCGGCGCTGAGCAATTCCTGGAGCACCGGCGCCGGCAGGTTCGCGTCGGTGACGACGAAGGACAGCATGGTCGCCATGTCGGGCGCGATCATGCCGGAGCCCTTGGCGATCCCGTTGATCGTCACCTTCTTGCCGTCGATGACGGCGGTGGCCGTCGCCAATTTCGGGAAGGTGTCGGTGGTCATGATGGCTTCGGCGGCGGCGCGCCAGCCCGACGACGACATGTCCTGCGCCAGCGACCCCAGCAGCCTGGTGATCTTCTCCGCCGGAAGCGGTTCGCCGATGACGCCGGTGGAGGCGAGGAACACTTCGGTGGCGCGGCAACCGACACAGGCCGCCGCCGACTGCGCCACCGACCGCGTGCCTTCCTGGCCGGCCTTGCCGGTGAAGGCGTTGGCGTTGCCGCTGTTGACCACCAGGGCGCGCGCGGTTCCCGCCTTCAGATTCGCTTTGCACCATTCGACGGGCGCCGACGCGGTCTTGGATCGGGTGAAGACGCCGGCCACCTGCGTGCCGGGCGCGAAGACGGCGAGCAACACGTCGGTGCGGTTCTGATAGCGCACGCCCGCCGCGCCGGTGGCCAGGCGGACGCCTGCCAGAGGCGGAAGATTGGCAAATTTCTTGGGCGCCAGAGGCGAAACCGGATGGCTTCCGCCAGCGGGCGCGACGTCCTTTACAGGGCGCGCCTTGGCGGGCGTCTTCTTGCGGACCTGCGTCATGACGGGCGTCCCAGAACCGGCCGCGGGGTTTGGCCGGAATCGTCTGATTTGACAAGGGGGTGTGCCGTTCTTATCTCTCCGGCGCGGCGAAATCGGGCATTTCGTCCCGGCGGCGCAGTTTCAGGTCCGAGCAGAGGTTTGCATGCAGGGTTTCGGCGCGATTGCGCAGCGATTCTTCGGTTCTTCCAACGAGCGGAAACTGAAGGGATTTTGGTCAAAAGTCGCCGAAATCAATGCGTTGGAAGACGACTTTATTGCCAAGTCCGACAGCGAGCTGCGGGACATGACGGCCGCCTTCAAGGCGCGGCTGGCGGCCGGGGAAACCCTGGAAGACATACTGCCGGAAGCCTTCGCGGTGGTGCGCGAGGCCGCCAAGCGGACCCTCGGCCAGCGGCATTTCGACGTCCAGCTGGTCGGCGGCATGGTCCTGCATTACGGCAACATTGCCGAAATGAAGACCGGTGAAGGCAAGACGCTGGTCGCCACCCTGGCCGTCTATCTGAACGCGCTGGCGGGCGAAGGCGTCCACGTGGTCACGGTCAACGACTATCTGGCCAAGCGCGACGCCGACTGGATGGGTCAGGTCTACCGCTTCCTCGGCCTGACCGTGGGCTGCATCGTCCATGGACTGACCGACGAGGAACGCCGCGAGGCCTATGCCTGCGACGTGACCTACGGCACCAACAACGAATTCGGCTTCGACTATCTGCGCGACAACATGAAGTACTCGATCGCGACGATGACGCAGCGCAAGCACTCCTACGCCATCGTCGACGAAGTGGACTCCATTCTGGTCGACGAAGCGCGCACACCGCTGATCATCTCCGGTCCGACGGAAGACCTGACGGAGATGTACCGCAAGGTCGACGCGTTGATCCCGCGGCTGATCAAAGACGACTATGAACTGGACGAGAAGCAGCGCCAGGTGACGCTGACCGAGACCGGCAACGAGCACATGGT
>JAGWJY010000012.1 GCA_028865545.1 Alphaproteobacteria bacterium
ATATTCTGCTCATATTATGAGGAGAATAGAGAGCTTAATCTGCTCATAGACAGCAAAATCAGTGCCTTACATGCACGCTGGTACACCCGGAAGTGCAGCCCCAGGCGAATGACGATCAGCCATGTCCGCCGTCGCCCGGGCTTTCCCGCAGCAGTTCCCTGATCGCCAGCATAATGTCGAGCCAATCGGCCATGCCCTCGTCGTCGCCTGCCTTCTGCATCGCCACCACCTTGCCGGCGGCGACCTCGGCGGCCTTCTCGCCATAACTCTTGATGAGCTGGCTGGCGGATCGCTGGATGCCGGTTTCGTCCATGGCGGCGGTATAGCACAGGACGGCGGCACCACGGTGCCTGGCGGCTGCCGCGCATGCAGCATTCCGTGGCACGCCCGCCCCTGCCGTGTCAGACTGGGGCCGGGCGAGCATCCAGAGGGGCTGAGCAGATGCGGAAGCCAATTCTTGCGCTGTTGGCGGCGCTGACGCTGGCGGGTTGCGGCGGACCGGTGCTGGGCACGACGGATCTGTCGAAGTCGGCACCCGGCAAATTTTCTACGCCGCTGACCTACGGCCTGCCCGTCGCCTATTTCCCGATCACCATCAAACGCGACGCCAGCTGCAACCTGACCGCTTCGCTCGACAAGCCCGTGTTCGCGCGCGATCCCAACTGGAATCTGCGCCTCGATTATTTCCACCACGGTTACACCAACGACACGCTCACCTTCCAGACCGACGATGTCGGCCTGCTGACGGCGATCAACACCACCAGCGAGAACCAGACGCTGGCCGCCATCGACCAGGCGTTCGCCGTCGCCGCGCAGGCTGGCAAACTCTTCGCGCTCGCCGCCCCGAAAACCGGCAAGAGCTGCACGGCGTTCAACATCACCTATGTGTTCAATCCGCTGGAGGCGTCACAGCGCGCGGCGCTGAATGCGCTGCTCGATGCCAATGACGGCGACGACAAGGTGGCGGTCGGCGACGTCACTCTGGCGGGAACGGCGGAGAATTATGCGGGCGACGCCTGCGCGGCCGGCGGCTGCACGCTGCCGCTGCCCGATTACTGTCTGGCCGCGGACAAGACGACGAACCAATGCGTCTATTTCCGCCGCATGCGCAGCTTCGTGCTGCCGGTGCTCGACAAGGACAGCAACACGCATGTCGATCTGACCTTCCAGGCGCCCGACGCCGCCATCTATGCGATCCCCATGCGCCGCGCCGACTTCGTCAAATTCGACGTCAAGCTGACCTTCGATCACGGCGTGCTGACGGGCTACACTTCCAGCGATCCGAGCCAGGTGCTGGCGGTGCTGCAGATTCCGAGCGATTTGATCAAAGACATCGTCGGACTGAACAGCTCATCGAGCGCCACCAAATAAGCGGCTTGCAGCACGCGCGCACTCCGATCATGCCCTAACGGAAGGATGGCGGTCTGCGTGTGACAGATCGCCCCAAACAATCGCGCCTCTCGGACAAATGTCGCGACGAACCGCGCCGCAAACGCGACATCTTCCGCGTGCCGTTGGAGCTTGTGTCATCGTGTCATCTGGGGATCGCCGGATGAAACTGATCAAGATCGGAGCAGAGCGCGCTGCTTTGATATTCCGCACTGCCAGAGTGTTCGATCGATTCAGACATTGACCTGAAAATGGAGAGAACGATGAATAAGATGGCAGTGATCGCCGTGAGCGCCGCCGCTCTGTTCTGTTCCGCCGCCGCCGGCAGCGCCCAGGAAGTCAAAGGCGGATTCTGCAAGGTCGAGGGAACGCGCGTCAGCAATGCGGGCGACGGCATCTTCAAAGCGAAGCTCTGGGAATACACAGAGGCCAAACTGCCGGAGGTTCCGCTGCTGGGTTGGGTCGATGTCGCCTGCGCCGACCGCGGAACGCCCAGAAGCATTCTGCAGGATTTCGGCAAACGCATCTATTTCAACGTCGCCGGCCCCGAGGGCGGCGCCCCGCATGACGGCGTGCTCAGCGTCAGCGATCCGAATCTCAATACCGGCGTCGAAGGCGAGACCGGCATCGCCGTAAAGAATCTCGCGATCTACGGCATCGTCACGCCGAGGCACGTTTGCGCCTACGAGGTCTGGGTCTGGGCGGAGAACTGCCAGTCCGGCCATTGATCCCGTACGACCGCGGTCGGAATCCGGTGCAATAGAGACTCGTCGCGCTAGCGCGCGACACACATCGCGATGCCCATGCCGCCGCCGATGCACAGCGTGGCCAGACCTTTCCTCGCGTCGCGCTTTCCCATCTCATGCAGCAGCGTCACCAGAATGCGCGCGCCCGAGGCACCGATGGGATGACCGATGGCGATGGCGCCGCCATTGACGTTCACCTTGGCGGTATCCCAGCCGAGGTCCTTGTTGACCGCACAGGCCTGCGCGGCGAAGGCCTCGTTGGCTTCCACCAGGTCGAGGTCCGACGCCTGCCAGCCGGCTTTCGCCAGCGCGGCGCGCGAGGCGGGGATCGGGCCTGAGCCCATCACCTTGGGATCGACGCCGGCCTGCGCCCAGGAGGCGATGCGCGCCAAGGGCGTGAGGCCGCGCTTGTCAGCCTCCTTCGCGGTCATGAGAACGAGCGCCGCGGCGCCGTCATTGATGCCGCTGGCATTGCCGGCGGTGACGGTGCCGTCCTTCTGGAAAGCGGGGCGCAGTCCCGACACCGCCTCATAGGTGGCGCCGTCGCGGATGAATTCGTCGGTGTCGACGATCTTCTCGCCCTTGCGTTCCTTGACGGTGACGGGCGCGATCTCATCCTTGAACTTGCCGGCCTTGCGCGCGGCTTCGGCCTTGTTCTGCGAGGCGACGGCGAAACGGTCTTGTTCCTCGCGGGCGATCTGCCATTCGCGCGCCACGTTCTCGGCGGTGACGCCCATGTGGTAGCCGTTGAAGGCGTCCCACAATCCGTCCTTGATCATGGTGTCGATGAAATCAAGGTTGCCCATCTTCTGTCCGGCGCGCAGATAGGCGGCGTGCACCGACTGGCTCATCGATTCCTGTCCGCCAGCGACGACGATGGCGGAGTCGCCATTGCGGATCGCCTGGGCGCCGAGCGCCACGCTGCGCAGGCCGGAGCCGCAGACCATGTTCACCAGCCAAGCCGGCGAGGCGATGGAGATACCCGCGGCGAGCGCGGCCTGACGCGCCGGGTTCTGCCCCTGCGCGCCGGTGAGGACCTGGCCGAGGATCACTTCGGAGACGTCGGCAGGCGCCAGCCTGGCGCGCTCCAGCGCCGCCTTGATCGCGGTCTTGCCCAGCTCATGGGCGGGCACCGCAGCGAACGATCCGTTGAAAGCCCCTACCGCCGTGCGGGCGGCCGATACGATGACGACGTCTTCCACCTTGTTCCTCGCCTGTCTTGCTGCAATCGCTCGCAAACTGCCGCGAATGCGAGCGCGCCACAACGATCATGAATCACGAAGCTTTGCCAATAGGTTAGGTGACAAGTTTTGCGCCACGCCCTGCTGCACCTGCGCAAAAAGGCTGGACACGGTAGACTTTGTCATGTTGGCTTGCCGCAGGGGAGAGCCGGCTCGGACCGGTATCATTTCATGGTAGGGCGCGTGACAGAAGAAACAAAAAAAACCGAAGCTCCGGTGGTCATCAAGAAGTATGCGAACCGGCGGCTCTACAACACCGAGACCTCGAGCTATGTGACGCTCGACCATCTCTGCGAGATGGTCAAAGAGGGCAAGGAATTCGAGGTGCGCGACGCGCGCACCGGCGAGGACATCACCCGCTCGGTGCTGACCCAGATCATCTTCGAAGAGGAAACCAAGGGGCAAAGCCTGCTGCCGATCCGCTTCCTGCGCCAGATCATCCGCCTCTATGGCGACAGCATGCAGTCCTTCGTGCCAGGTTATCTGGATCTCTCCATGGAGAGCTTCACCAAGAACCAGGAAGCCATGCGCACGCGCATCGCCGAGGCTTTCGGCGGCAGCAGCCAGACGCTGGAGAACCTGACGCGGCAGAACTTCGCCATGTTCGAGCGCGCCATGCAGATGTTCTCGCCCTTCACGCCGGCACGCACGACGCGCGGCGAGGAGACCAAACCCAACGGCGCCACGGAGGCGAAGCCTTCGGAAGAGATCAGCGAGCTGAAGAGCGAGATCGAGGCGATGCGCAAGCAACTCGCCGAACTCAGCGAGCGCGGCAAGTAGCTATTTCAGCCAATCGGGATCGAGCACGGGCTTTCCGAAATGGAAGCCCTGGAAATGGTCGACGCCGAAGCTTTCGAGCAGGCGGGCGTCCTCTTCCGAGCCCACCCACTCCGCCGTGGTCTTCAGGTTGAAGCTCTTGGCGAGGTCGACCAAGGTGCGCACGAAGGTCTGGTTCTCCGGCGAATTCGTCAGGCCGACGACATAGGCGCCGTCGATCTTGACCATGTCGACGCGCAGCATCTGCAGATTGCGGAACGAGGTGTAGCCGGCGCCGAAATCGTCGATGGCGACGCGGCAGCCCATCTCGCGCAGCTGCGAGACGAACTGCGCGTTCTCCTCGAAATGATTGAGCGCGGCGGTCTCGGTGAGTTCCACGATCAGACGGTCGGCGATGGCGGCATTGGCGCCGACATAATCGACGAAGGATTGCAGCCAGGCACCGTCACAGGAGGTCGTGCCCGAGACGTTGACGCTGAGCGTGACGTCCTTGTGGGCGTGCAGCTGGGCGACGGTCATCTCCAGCGCATGGCGGTCGACCAGACGGACCAGGCCGAGTTGCTCGGCCGCGGGAATGAACTGGCTCGCCACCGCGATGGAGCCGTCCTCGCGGACCATGCGCAGCAGGCACTCATAAGCCTCGGTCTTGCGGCTGCGCGCGCCGATGATCGGCTGATAGGCGAAGACCAGACGCTTCTCCTTCAGCGCCGCCAGCACCTCGTCGGCGACCGCCATCAGGCGCAGGCGCGCGCCTTCGCGCTGGGGCGAGCCCTGGTACATATGAAAGCTGTCGCGGCCGTGGCTGCGGGCGCGTTCCAGCGCCTCTTCCGCACGCAGCATCGCTTCCTGGCTGGTGGCGGCGCCCGAGGGTAGACACACCGCGCCGACCGACGAGGTGGCCGTGACCTTGCCCGCCCGCGTGTCGATCAGCTTGTCGCGCACCGCGGCGCGCAACCGGTCGGCGACGACGGTGATCTCGCGGTCCGAGCAGGACTTCAGGATGACGCCGAACTTGTTGCCCGCCGTGCGGCCGATGACGTCGGTAGAGCGCAGCGTGCGCGACAGTCTTTCCCCGACCGCGACGATCACCTCGTCCGCCGCGTCGAAGCCGTAGGAATCGTTGATCATGGCGAGGCGGTCGATCGAGGCCACCAGAAAGGCGCAGTTGCGGTCCTCGTGCTTGGCGGATTCGATGGCTTCCGACAGCTCGGCGCGCAGCGAATTGCGGTTGAGATGGCCGGTCAGCTCGTCGCGCGTGGCGAGATAGGTAAGACGCTGGTTCTCGCGCTTGCGTTCGGTGATCTCGCGCATCACCCCGGCGAGGCGCTCCGTGGCGCCGTCGGCGTCGGCGATGCGCACGCCCAGCATGACGAACCACACCGAACCGAGCGCGGTGGCCAGTTCGACGTCGATATCGAAGGAGATGTTCTCGCGGGCGCGGCTTTCCAGAATGGCGGAGAGCTTGTTGCGTCCTTCCAGGCTCATCAGGCTGAGCAGGGCGCGGCCGTAATGCGTCTTGCCGGCGACCACTTGATGCGGAAGGATTTCGCAGGCGCCATCCCAGACAATCTCGTCACCGGCGAGCGTCCAGTTGAAGCCGACGATGCCTGCGCCGGTCAGTGCCAGCTGCACGTGCTCAACGTCACGCGCGTTGCGCAACGCGTCAACGTGTTCCACTGGCTTCTTCTGAAGCGTCGGGTTCAACACTGTCCACCACCACACGCCGGTTTCCGGCCTTTGGAGCGATGATGACGGCCTTCGTCTTAAAAAACTCGTAACTGTTGGGGCAACCATTCCGCATACGCATCACGGCCCGCACTTTGCCTTAAGAACGGGTTATGACGACGATCGCAATCACAACAGTTCTTACCAGCGCCGCCTTCCGGCACGGCGCGGAACGTGTGCGCGGCGTCGAAAAATCCGCGACGCATCGGCAATTCGATGGTGAATGCGAAACGCCGCGCGAGACGCAGATCGCCGCCGCCGTGGCGCCCGCACCACGCGCATCGTGCCAAACCGGTACAGGCAAATCTGCTTCATTTTGGAACGGGCCCCGGATCAGGCCCGCTTTCGCGGCGCAGGTGATCGCACAGGCAACGGCGAAGCCCGCAACGCGACCGGTTTCAGCGTATACGGCGTACCGCCAAGGCGCCGTCGGCGTCGCGTTGCTCGTCGACCGGAATCTCTGAACTCCTCGCCAGCGCCAGTACGACGCCGAGCAATCCCGCCGCCGAGAACAGCAGCAGCGCGATGAAGGCGCGCGGATCCGGCGCCAGTAGCGAACAGGATGCCGCCAGCAACGCCGCCGCACCGCTTACCAGATGAACGCCGGGCCGGCGCATCAGTCCGCGCCGCGCGATCGTCAGCACGGCAACCAGACAGATCGCCTGCGGAATGACCGCCAAAGGAACGACACCGATGGCAGCCGACCAGATGCCCACAGCGCAGGCGCCGGCGAGCAACATCGCCGCAAAGGCGGGTTTGGGCGTGCGCCGCAAACTTGCGAACACCGACAGCGCCAGCAGCGCGACGGCGAGCGTGGTGACCATCACCGCCACGGCGTCCGGCGCGATGTGCGACAGCGCACTCACGGCGAGCGCCGCATAGAGCACGCAGGCGAAGCGCAGATACAGACGGATGACCGGACGCGCGGATTTCGTCGCGATCCAGGACGCCGCAGCGGCGAGTGCGAGGACCACGGCGAAGGGACTCATTTGCGCCTCGTCAGATCGGCGAGTTGTGCCTTGAGCGTTTCAAGCTCGCATTCGACGCGCGCCAGGCGGACTTCGACATCGGTCGGCGCTTTCGGCACCGGCGTCGAGACGCCGGCATGCGCAGCCACGGTCTCGGGCGCGGCGCCGAGTAATCCGGCGATCACGCGCACGTCCCGTTCGGACAGCTCGCGCTGATCCTTCCACAGCAGTGCGAGATCGTCCGCTGTCATGCCGAGGGCGGACGCCAACGCCGCACGCGACAGGCCCACGGCCTTGAGACGCACGTCGAACCATTCTGCGTCGAAGAACAACGCCATGGGGTTAGTGCCCTAATTTAATTTTGCTTCGGTCACCCACCATGCCCTAACAGTCGCGTCGAACCATTTGCACAGTTCATAGAGGGGTACGATGGCGAAGCCGAATGCGGACACCATTGTGAATATCATCAGGCCAAAGGATAGATCACTGGGACGAAGCTCCAGCACCCTTTTTAAGCCACTGATGCCATGCCTCGAGTACATGAAGTAGACGCAGGAGAGAAAGCTCAAAAACACCAGGCCAATGCCGGAGGCAATGCCACGGATAATGGTCCGCTTGATCCAAGCGCGCATCGCTTCGACGGAGCCTTCACCAATTCCTCAAACGTCCACAGCCTACCAGGAATGCTGGCACAGAAACGCGAGGCCGCATAACGGCTGTCCCAACGCCAAAGCACTTAATTGGGTGGAATTGGGTGTACTATTGGCGTTGTTAAACGGGTGAAATTGGGTGTATTATTGGGTGTCATGGTCCGATCCGACACCCTCAAGATCACGCCGGAAATCCTCGCCCTTGTCGCCGAGATCGATGAATTCAAGGGCGCGTGGCGCGCTCTCGGCACACTCGCTCCCGAGCGTCTTTTGACGCTACGGCATGTTGCCACCATCGAAAGCATCGGCTCATCGACCCGCATCGAAGGCAGCAAATTGTCCGACCGCGAGGTCGAAAGGCTGCTTGCGAATCTGGAGATCAAGTCATTCGCCACCCGCGACGAGCAAGAGGTTGCGGGCTATGCCGAGGTGATGGAGACCGTTTTCCGCGCGTGGCAGGATATTCCCGTCACCGAAAACCACATCAAACAGCTTCACCGCGATCTGCTTGTCCATAGCGAAAAGGACGCCTGGCACCGTGGCAGCTACAAGACGTCGCCGAACAGCGTCGCCGCCTTCGGTGAAGACGGAAAGCAGATCGGTATCGTGTTCGAGACGGCAACGCCGTTCGACACGCCGCGTCTGATGGGCGAACTCGCGGCATGGTTCGACACGGTGCATAACGAGCGCAAGCTTCACTCGCTTCTTGCCATCGGCATTTTCGTCGCAATGTTTTTGGCGATCCATCCGTTTCAGGACGGGAACGGCCGGCTCTCGCGTATTCTCACGACGCTGCTTTTGCTGCGGGCGGGCTATGCCTATGTGCCTTACAGCTCCCTGGAAAGCGTGATCGAGCAGAACAAGGAAGCTTACTACCTAGCACTGCGCCAAACGCAGAGAACCATCAACAAGGAAAAACCGACCTGGCAGCCTTGGTTCTTGTTCTTCCTGCGCGCGCTCCAGCAGCAGACACAACGGCTCGCCAGAAAAGTCGAGCGTGAGAAATTGCTTCTTTCCAGCTTGCCCGCATTGTCCGTTCGGATTCTCGATCAGGTGCGCGAGCACGGCCGCGTCAGCATCGGCGACATGATCAAGATTACAGGTGCCAGCCGCAATACGCTGAAGGAGCATTTTCGGCTTCTTGCCGAGAAAGGCCATCTTGCCCTGCATGGCAAAGGCCGTGGCGCCTGGTACAGCCTGCGGTGACCGGATGTTTGCTACTGGTCGTAATAGTCGGCGTGGCCGAGATAGGCGGCGCCGATGACGCGGCCGTAACCGCCCTGCTGCACCACGACGACCACGGCGTCATGCGGCGGCACCTTCGGCCCCGCATGCGGCAGATCGAGCGAGATCGCGCGGCCGTTCCAATGACCGACATCCTGGATGTCGTTGACGACGTTGCGGTAGGTCATCGTGCGGCCCTTGTTCTCACCGGCACCGATGTGAACGGTGGCGCTGGAGCGCAGGCGGAAGATCCAGATCGTCGCCTGGGATTTTCCCTTTGCCGCGGCAGGAGCCCCGGTGATGGCGACGTGAAGCTTCTGCGGCGTGCGCGACAGATCGATGCCGACGGACCAAACAGCATTCTTCGCCGAAGCGCCGTCGCCGTCCTTCTGCGCACGCTCGGCGGCCTTGATCGCCGCTTCGACCTTGTCGACACGGCTGCCGACCACATCGGTCACGCCGTCGACGATGATCTGGGGGGTGTAGACACCGCCGCGCCCCATAGCCGCCGCATAGGCCTTCTGGCGCTTGGTATTCGCATCGCTGGCGAGGGTGTCCTTCCAGCCCAGCATGTCCCAATAGGTGATGGGCAGGCTCATGGCGATCAGGTCTTTGCGCTGCGTCAACGCTGCGAGCAGCGCATCGGCAGGCGGACAGGAACTACAGCCCTGGCTCGTATAAAGCTCGACGAGAACAGGTCTCGCCTCGCCTGCGACAGCGCTTGTCGCAATCCCGGCGATCATGGCCAGGGCAAAAAGCGCCGCGGTCGAAGCCTGTTTCATGATTCGACCATACGGCGCATGCCGTCCGCTCTCCAGTCACTTCGGCTTGAGAATCATCACGCCGCCGTGACGAGATCACGACCACGCGGTGACGGCAGGTCTTATGCCGCCACCAGATTCCGCAGCACGTAGGGCAGGATGCCACCATTGCTGAAATAAGCGACCTCGTCCGCCGTATCGATCCGCAGGATCAACGGCAGCGGCGCGGTGCGGCCGTCGGCATAATGGATCGTCGCTTCCACCTTCATGCGCGGCGTCAGCGTTCCCGCGAGACCCGGAATATCGATCGTCTCCCGGCCGGTCAGCCCGTAATCCTTGCGCGTCTTGCCAGCTTCGAAGACCAAGGGCGCGATGCCCATGCCGACAAGGTTGGAGCGGTGGATGCGCTCGAAGCTCTCCGTGATCACGGCGCGCACGCCGAGCAGCTTCGGTCCCTTCGCCGCCCAGTCGCGCGACGAGCCGGTGCCGTATTCCTTGCCGCCGATGACCACCACCGGAACGCCGGCCGCCTTGTATTTCGCGGCCGCATCGAAGATCGACATCTCTTCGCCGGAGGGCTGGTAAAGCGTGTTGCCGCCTTCCTTGCCGCCCATCATCTCGTTCTTGATGCGGATGTTGGCAAAGGTGCCGCGTTCCATCACTTCGTCATTGCCGCGGCGCGAGCCGTAGGAATTGAAATCCTGCTGGCGGATCTGATGTTCCTGCAGATAGACGCCCGCCGGCGACGACGCCTTGATCGAGCCCGCCGGCGAGATGTGATCGGTGGTGATGGAATCGCCGAACAGCGCCAGGATACGAGCGCCGGAGATGTCGCTGCGCGCCGCCGGCTTGATGGTCATGCCGTCGAAATAGGGCGGGTTCTTCACATAGGTCGAACCGATGTCCCACTGATAGGTCTGCCCCTTCTTGATCTTGACCTTCTTCCAGTTGGCATCGCCGTCGAAGACATTGCCGTAGCGCGCCTTGAAAGCGGCGGCCTTGACGCTCTTGCGGATGGTGTCGGCGATCTCCTTGGGCGACGGCCAGATGTCCTTGAGAAACACCGGCTGCTTTTTCTTGTCGTAACCGATCGGCTCTTTCGTCAGGTCGAGCGTGATCGAACCGGCGAGCGCATAAGCGACGACCAGCATCGGCGAAGCCAGATAGTTGGCGCGCACCTGCGGATGCACGCGGCCTTCGAAATTGCGGTTGCCAGACAGCACCGCGGCGACGGCGAGATCCGCGCCGGTGATGGCGTTGGCGACAGGTTCCGGCAGCGGGCCGGAGTTGCCGATGCAGGTGGTGCAGCCGTAACCGACCAGCTGGAAGCCGAGCTTGTCGAGATAGGTGTTGAGCCCCGCCTTGGCGAGATAGTCGGTCACCACCTGGCTGCCCGGCGCCAGCGAGGTCTTCACCCAAGGTTTCACCTTGAGGCCTTTCTCGATCGCCTTCTTGGCGACGAGGCCGGCGCCGATCATGACGCTGGGGTTCGAGGTATTGGTGCAAGAGGTGATGGCGGCGATCACCACGTCGCCGTGACCGATGGTGTAGTCCGTGCCGTCCACGGGGGCGCGGCGGCCGGCGTCGTCGCCTTTCTTGTAGACGTTGGCGAGCGCGTTCGAGAACGCTTCAGCGGCGTTGGACAGCGGCACACGATCCTGCGGACGCGCCGGTCCTGCGAGGCTCGGCACCACCGTCGTCAGATCGAGTTCCAGCGTCGAGGTGAAGACCGGGTCTTCGCTCTTCGCCGTGCGATAGAGGCCTTGCGTCTTGGCGTATTTCTCCACCAGCGCCACGCGGGCCGGCTTGCGCGCCGTATCCTTGAGATAGCGCAGCGTCTCGCCGTCGACCGGGAAGAAGCCGCAGGTGGCGCCGTATTCCGGCGCCATGTTGGCGATGGTGGCGCGGTCTTCCAGCGCCATGTCGTCGAGGCCCGGGCCGTAGAATTCCACGAACTTGCCGACCACGCCGTGTTTGCGCAGCATCTGCGTGACGGTGAGCACCAGATCGGTGGCGGTGACGCCTTCCTTCAGCTTGCCGGTGACCTTGAAGCCGACGACCTCCGGAATCAGCATCGAGATCGGCTGGCCGAGCATCGCCGCTTCCGCTTCGATACCGCCGACGCCCCAACCGAGAACCGACAAGCCGTTGACCATGGTGGTATGACTGTCGGTGCCGACCAGCGTATCGGGGAAAGCATAGGTGACGGCTTTACCTTTGGCGTCCTTGCCTTTGCGCGTCCACACCGTCTGTGCGAGGTATTCCAGGTTCACCTGATGGCAGATACCGGTGCCGGGCGGTACGACGCGGAAATTCGCGAAAGCCTGCTGGCCCCAGCGCAGGAACGCGTAGCGCTCCATGTTGCGCTCGTATTCGATGGCGACGTTCTTCTTGAACGAGTCGCGCATGCCGAAATTGTCGACCATCACCGAGTGGTCGATCACCAGATCGACTTCGGCGAGCGGATTGATCTTCTCCGGATCGCCGCCGAGATTCTTCATCGCATCGCGCATCGCCGCCAGATCGACCACGGCGGGCACGCCGGTGAGATCCTGCATCAACACGCGGGCAGGACGATAGGCGATCTCGCGGTCGGACGACTTCTTGGAGAGCCAGCCGGCCACCGCCTTGATGTCGGCGGAGGTCACCGTCTTTCCGTCCTCATGGCGCAAGAGGTTCTCGAGCAGGACCTTCAGCGAATAGGGCAGTCTGGAAATGCCCTTGAGGCCGTTCTTTTCCGCCGCCGCGAGGCTGAAATAGGTATAGGGCTTGCCGCCCACCGTCAGCGTGCGGCGGGACTTGAAGGTGTCGAGGCTCTTGGTCACGAAAGCGCCCTTGCGATGAAGTTGGAGGAAGCTTGATTTAGTAAGTTTCCCGGCCAATGCCAATGCCTTTCCCCGCCTTATTCCACCGGCTTGCGACCTGCGGCCGTGACAATTTGCGCCGCAACGGCGCCGGGACGGGGCAAACCGGCCGCAGCGGGCTCACGATCCTTAACCTTTGAGGGCATAAATTCGCCCGATTTTCTGTGTTACCTATGCCGTCACGGGGAAGCGCGCGGGCACAGTGCCGAGTGCGTGTCGGCAGAACGAGAAAACGACAAAAAATGCCCAATCGCGGGATCGCAATTCTTTTTTGCGCGCTGATTTCCTGCACGCTGGCAATGCCCGCCGGCGCCGAGATGAACGACCGGTTGTCGGAACAGCATTTCGGCTGGATCACCACCGGCGATTACCAGGCCGGCGACAGCCTGCATTTTTCCCTCGACCGCTACCGCAACGAATATCTGATGCGCTTCGACGGTCAGCCGGAAGTTTATGTGCTGTATGCCGATTACGGCTCGCTCGGCGGGCGTGTGCTGCGCTACGATTCGGGCTCGATCGCCATCCAGGTGGCCGGCTGGGGTTCGATGACGATCTACACCGACAACCAGCCGGAAGGGCTTCCCGCGGTGCGCACGGGCGACTCGACCACCCCCAGCCTGCCGGCCGTGACATTGAGCCAGATGCAGAGCGCCGCCGACGACGAGACCGCGCATCTCTCCTATGTGCGCGGCACGCATGTGACCTTCACCGCCGACTGGAATGCGCTGTCGGGAGACGCCGGACTGCGCGCGCTGGCCTTCGACACGATGGAGAACGCGGCGCGCGGCATCGACCGCTTCACCGCCAACCCCGCGGCGCACGCGCTCTTCGGGCAGAAGGTGAACGCCGTGCGCATTCAGACCAGCGACAAACCGATCATCCAAATCATCAACAAGACGCTGATCGTCACCTTCAATCCCAGCCAGGGCTATATGGGGCGCGCTTCCTCGCGCGCCATCGCCTTCGCGCTGGGCAAGCTGTTCGGCGTGCCGATACCGAATTAGCGCTTGAGTTCGAAGGTCGAAAACAAAAAGCCCGGCGCCACGGTGCAGCCCACCAGCGTATAATCGCCCAGCGAACGCGCGCCCTGCCAGGCGCCGGCCGGTACGACGATCTGCGGATGCGTACCGCGCTCCACATCGGGGCCGAGGATATGCCGCACAGCCTCCTGGCCGGGCTCCTCGATCGTCAGCTCCAGCGGCGCACCGCGATAGAAGTGCCAGACTTCCACCGCATCGATACGGTGCGGGGCGGAGACCTCGCCGGCGCGCAGCAGATAATAGATCGCCGTCGAATGGGCGCGGCCGCCCGTGCCCTGCGGATCGCGGAAGTGCTCGCGGTAATGGCCGCCTTCGGGATGCGGGATCATGCCGAGCGCCGCGATGATGCGATCGGCTTCGGCGCCGTTCATGCGGCGAGCGGCGCGCGTGCGCCGCGGGCGATCAGGGCGGCGGCGCCGGCAGCCACCGAGAGCGCGTCGTCGAGACCGTTGTGCTTATGCCCGCTGAAGGGCACGCCAACCGACGGACCGACATCGCAGGCGTGCAGCCCGCGCGTGTCGATGCCGTGCTCCTTCATCCAGAACCGGATGTCGTAATAGGACGGCAGCGGCGGCGCGTCGTTCATGCCGTAGAGCCGAAGATTGTCGAGGAACACCTTGTCGTCGCGGCCGAAGGCAATGATCGGAAGATCGCCGGCGAAAGCCAGAAAGGCCCGATAGGCTTCGGCGAAGTCCATGCCGCGGTCACGCAGTTCTTCATTGGTGATGCCGGTCAGCCCCACCAGATAGGGCGAGAGTTCCGGATTGATCCGCGGGCGGACAAGCACGTCGAAGGTCTCGCCGGGGCTGAAACCGGCGTCCACCTTGACGGCGCCGATCTGGACGATCTCCTGGAATTCCCCCGGCCGCAGCCAGTGATTCGCCATGGACCCCTCCCAGGCGGTGAATTCGAGGTCGAACACCACCGCCGCCGGCAAAGGAATCTGTGGAGAAGAAGTCATGATCACGGTCCGAATCAGCTGATACCGGCTAATTAAGACATTCTTAATGGTCCGGACCGAGGCTGCAGCTAAATATTTCCACGGACGGAGAGCCACATGGCCGCACGCGCTCATGCATCTGCACCGCTTGAGATCGTCGAAAGCATCTCCAGCGAAATCGAGCCCTCAGTCGCCATCACCAAGCTGGCGCATCTGCGCGCCGAAGCCGAGGAAACGGCGCGGCTCGCCAATCTGCTCGGCCGCAGTCTTTATGTGGCGATCGTCCTGCCTGTTCTGGGGGTGCTGACCGTCGGCCTCGCCGAGGGCATGAATCTGTCGAGCCAGCTGGTCTGGGGCGGTTTTGTCGCCCTGTCGTCAATCGCCATGCTGCGCAGCTACACGCACACCATCGGCCAGCCCTTCGAGCGCGAGGCCTTGAAATCCTTCGCCAAGGATCTCAGCGCCATCCTCCTTTATACCGGTTTCGCCTGGGGCGCCGGCGCCTTCCTGGCGCTGCCGGCCGCGACCGGGATGACGGGCGCGATTCTGTTTGCCATCGCTCCGGCCATCGTCATCGCCCTTTTGTTGCGCGAGCGCGAAGCAGTGTTTCTCTTTCTTGCACCGGTGGCGATGCTTGCCTCTTTCGCGAGCGTGCTGCGGCCGTTTGCAGACGGCACGCTGGATGCCGGCCTGATCCTCGTCGCCTGCGCTGCGGTCGCCGGTTTGACGGTGCTGATCGACCGCCGGGCCACCGGCGATTTCGTCAGGCCTGCCATGTTGCCCTTGACGTAAGGCCACTTCCGTAAAGGGTTTTCTGCGTCATCGGGGAAGTTTAATCTGTTGCGGGTAGGCTGCCCTCCCACCTCGCATCAGGCTCCCCGATGGTTCTCGCCGTAACGCCCGACCGCACCTCCAAAGCACAAGAATTGTTGGCGCAGAGCGCGCGAGAAACGAACGGCGATCCGGCGCTGCTCGCATTCTTCGAAGCGCTTTACCGCAACGCCACCTCCGAAGACGTGACGCGCTACACGCCGCAGGAACTTACGGCTCTGGCGCGCCTGGTGTTCGCGCGCGTCGTTGCACACAAGCCGGACACCACGGTGGTCGCGCTGTTCGATCCGGCGGCGGAAGCTCCCATCTATACGCGCGACGAAACCGTTCTGGTCGCCGTCAACGACGACATGCCGTTCCTGTTCGACTCACTGATGGGCGAAGCCAGAGCTCAGGGCGCGCGTTTGCGCGCCGTCTTCCATCCCATCATCACGATGGGCGGAAAGGCCACCAGCGTGATCGTTGCGGTGCTGGACCCGATCGTCGGCGACGAGCGCCGCGAAGCGCTCAAGCGCGGCGCCGAGGCCGTCTTCAATCAGGTGCATGAGGCCGTGCGCGACTGGCGGCCGATGCAGGACAAGCTCAAGCAGGCCATTGCGGAGCTCAAAGCGCATCCGCCGCGCGTGCCCGCCGAGGAACTCGCCGAAAGCGTCGCCTTTCTCGAATGGCTGGGCGACAACCATTTCACCTTTTTGGGCTGTCGCGACTACACTTTTTCGAACGAAGGCGACGGCCGTCTCGATCCGGTGCTCGCCAGCGGTGTCGGCGTGCTCGCCGATCAGGAAGCGCGCGTGTTGCACAAGCGGCCCGACCGCGCGCGGTTGACGCCGCAGGTGCGCGCCTTCCTGCTGCAGCCCACGCCGTTGATCATCGCCAAGTCGAACCGCCAGAGCCTGGTTCATCGTCGCGTCAGCATGGACTACATCGGCGTCAAGACCTTCGACAAGGACGGCGCGTTGACAGGCGAGCGGCGCTTTATCGGCCTGTTCACCTCCGGCGCCTATAGTCGCAGACCGGCCGACATCCCGCTGCTGCGTCTGCGCGTGAACACGGTGATGGCGCGCGCGGGGCTGCCGCCCGCGAGCCACGACGCCAAGACGCTGGCGCACATCCTCGACACCTTCCCGCGCGACGAACTGTTCCAGACCTCCGACGACGAGCTTTACACGATCGCGATGGCCATCCTGCGGCTGAACGAGCGCCCAAAGACGCGCGTGCTGGTCCGCTTCGACCGCTTCGACCGCTTCGTCTCCGCCCTCGTCTTCGTGCCGCGCGAACGTTACAACGAAGACGTCGGCGCGAAGATCCATGCGATCCTGGCGCGCGCTTTCAACGGCCGCATGACGGCAGCGACACCGGCGCTGGACGAATCCGGGCTGACGCACATCCACTACATCGTCGGACGCAACGAAGGCCCGCGGCCTGCCGTCGACATCGCGGTGCTGGAAGACGAAATCCGCGCCGCCATCCGCACCTGGGACGACGGCTTCTCGGAGGCGCTACGCGCCCGCCACGGCGAACTCGAGGGACGGCGGCTGTTCCAGGATTGCGCGGCAGGTTTCCATGCGCGGTATCGCGATGCCTTCTCGCCGCACGAAGCGGTGGAGGATCTCTCCGAACTGACGGCGCTGGCGCAAGCCGGACGTTCGCCGGCGTTGGAAGCGCGTGTGCTGCGCAAGCCGCATGACGCGCACAGCACGCTTCGCATCAAGCTCTACGGTCTCGGCCCGGCCTTACCGCTGTCGATCTCGCTGCCGATCTTCGAGAATTTCGGCCTCAAGGTGATCGCCGAAGACGCCTATCCCGTCGAACTCAAGAGCGGCGAAGGTTGGACGCGCGAAGCCTTCGTCCTCGATTTTCTGATGGAGCGCGCCGACCAGGGCGCCGCCGATCTCGACGACATCAAGCAGCCGCTCGAACGCGCCTTTCACGCTGTCGTTGCCGGAGAAGCCGAAAGCGACGGCTTCAACCGGCTGGTGATCGGCGCCGGCCTCGACTGGCGCGACGTGACGATCCTGCGCGCCTCCGCCAAATATCTGCGTCAGGCCGGCATCCAGTTCAGCCAAGACTACATGGAGCAGGCTCTGGCACGGAATCCCGACATCGCCGTGCTGCTGGTCGCCATGTTCCATGCGCGCTGCGCGCCGGACATGGCGAGCGCCGAAGGCGCCGACAAGCTCTACAAGAAAATCGAAACGGCGCTGACCGACGTCCAAAGCCTGGACGACGACCGCATCATTCGCCGCCTGCGCAACGTCATCGTTAATGTGCTGCGCACGAATTTCTATCAGACGGACGGAAACGGACGCCCGAAGACCTGCACGTCCTTCAAACTGGATTCCCAGAAGCTGGACGAACTGCCGGCACCGCGCCCGCATGTCGAAATCTTCGTCTACTCGCCGGAGGTGGAAGCCGTGCATCTGCGCTTCGGCAAAGTGGCACGCGGCGGCATCCGCTGGTCGGACCGGCGCGAAGATTTCCGTACCGAAGTGCTCGGCCTGGTCAAGGCGCAGCAGGTGAAGAACGCCGTCATCGTGCCGGTCGGCGCCAAGGGCGGCTTCTATCCCAAGCAGATGCCCTCCAACGCCACCCGCGAAGAGGTGCAGGCCGTGGGCGTCGCCGCCTACAAGACGTTTATCAATGCGCTGCTCGACGTCACCGACAATCTGCATCACGACGGCTCCGTCGTACCGCCGGAGCTGGTCGTGCGTCACGACGAGGACGATCCCTATTTCGTGGTCGCCGCCGACAAGGGCACGGCGACCTTCTCCGACACCGCCAATGCCATCGCCGAAGAGCGCGGTTTCTGGCTGGGCGATGCCTTCGCCTCCGGCGGCAGCCACGGCTACGACCACAAGAAGATGGGCATCACGGCGAAGGGCGCCTGGGAGGCGGTGAAACGCCATTTCCGCGAACTCGGACGCGATATCCAGAACGAAGCCTTCACCTGTATCGGCGTCGGCGACATGTCGGGCGACGTCTTCGGCAACGGCATGTTGCTGTCTCAGCAGACGCGGCTGGTGGCGGCCTTCGATCACCGCCACATCTTCGTCGATCCAGATCCCGATCCGGCGGTGAGTTGGGCGGAACGCAAGCGGTTGTTCGACCTGCCGCGCTCCTCCTGGGCGGATTACGACAACACGAAGATTTCCAAGGGCGGCGGCGTCTTCGCGCGCACCCTGAAGCAGATTCCGCTGTCGGCGGAGATGCAGGCGCTCACCGGTCTCGCTGCCGACAAGACGACGCCGAACGATTTCATCAAGGCGCTGCTGAAAGCCGAGGTCGATCTGCTATTCTTCGGCGGCATCGGCACCTTCATCAAGGCGGCGTCGCAGAACAATCTCGACGCCGGCGACCGCGCCAACGACGCGGTGCGGATCAACGGCGGCGAAGTGCGCGCCAAGGTGATCGGCGAAGGCGCCAATCTGGGCCTCACACAGTTCGGCCGCGTCGAATATGCCATGGCCGGCGGACGCCTCAATACCGATGCCATCGACAATTCGGCGGGCGTCGACACTTCGGATCATGAAGTGAACCTCAAGATTCTGATGGGAGGACCGCTGCGCCGCGGCGACATCTCCCCGACCGAGCGCGATGCGTTGCTGGCTGAAATGACCGACGACGTCGCCGCGCATGTGCTGAAAGACAATTACGATCAGACGTTGACGCTATCGGCGGCACTGTCGCGCGCCGCCGCGGATCTCGACGCCCATGGCCGCTTCATGCGCGACCTCGAAGCACGCGGACGGCTCGACCGCGCGGTGGAGTTCCTGCCTGACGACGGCGAGCTGCGCCGCCGTGCCCAGAACGCCAAAGGCCTGACGCGGCCGGAACTTTCGGTGCTGCTGGCCTATGCCAAGCTCGATCTCAAAGCCGAGCTGATCGCCGGCGATCTGCCCGACGATCCGTATTTCCTGCCGGAACTCACCGGCTATTTTCCGCAGACCGCCGCCAAGAAGTTCCGCGACGAACTCGAACGTCACCGCCTGAAGCGCGAGATCGTCACCGACGTCATCGCCAACCGCGTGGTCAACCTCGCCGGTCCGGTGTTCGTCGCGCGCATGAAGGAGATGTCCGGGGCGACCGCCGCCCGTGTCATCCGCGCCTTTGCCGTCGCCGAAGGCGCCTTCGGTCTCGGCCGGTTGAAGGCGCGCATCGACGCGCTCGACGGCCGCATGGAAACCAGCGCACAGATCGGCATGTATGCCGACATCGCGGAGCTGTTGCGCCGCCTCGGTCTATGGTTCATCACCAATGTTCCCGCCGGCGCCGATCTCAGCAACACGGTCGCGCTCTATCGCGGCGGCGTGGAGAATCTCCGCGGCACCTTCTCGACGCTGATCTCGCCTTACGAGGCACACGATACAGAAGCGCGCATCGCGGCGCTGCAGGCGGCGGGCGCACCCGTCGATGTGGCGGAAGATGTCGGCGTGCTGCCGCTGATGGCGGCGGCGCCCGAAATCGCGCTGCTGGCGCACAGCCAGTCGCTGAACCTCGACCTTGTGGTCGGGGCTTATTTCGCCATGGGCGCGGAGGTCGGCATCGACCGGCTACGCGGCCTGGCACAGCGCATCGCCGGCGGTGAGCATTGGGATCGCCTTGCCATCCGGCGCATCAGCGACGATCTGTTCGCCGGCCAGCGTGCGCTGACGGCGGCGGCTCTGGCGATGCTGCCGTCCGCCAAGACCAAGGGTGGCCGCGCCGAAGGTGCCGAAGCGGTGAAGCTGTGGGCCGCCAGCAAAGCGGACGCGCTCGAGCGCGCCAAGTCGTTCCTGGCGGCACTGGAGCGCACCGGCGAATTGTCGGTGGCGAAACTAACACTCGCCAACAGCCAGATCCACGAACTGGCGGGACACTAACGCGGCGCCATGCGGATCGCGCCGTCGAGGCGTACGCATTCGCCGTTCATGTAGCCGTTCTCGAGCATCATCAGCGCCAGCGCCGCGAATTCCGGCGGATTGCCGAGACGCGGCGGAAACGGCACCTGCGCGCCGAGCGCCTGCTTCACATGATCGGGCGCGGCGGCCAGCAGCGGCGTGTCGAAGATGCCCGGCAGAATCGTATTCACGCGGATACCTTCCTGCGAAAGATCGCGCGCAACGGTCAGCGTCATACCGGCGACGCCCGCCTTCGACGCCGAATAGGCCGCCTGGCCGACCTGTCCGTCCTGTGCCGCGACCGACGCCGTGTTGACGATGGCGCCGCGTTCGCCGCCGGCCAAAGGCTCCAGCGTCAGCATGCCCGCGGCACTGAGCGCGATGCAGCGAAACGTGCCCACCAGATTGATCTGGACGACGCGGTTGAATTCCTCCGCCGGGAAATGGCGGATCTCGCCGGTCTTCTTGTCGCGGCCCGCGGTCTTCATGGCGTTGGCGACGCCGGCGCAATTGACCAGGATGCGTTCCTGGCCATGCATGGCGCGCGCCTTGCGGAATCCTTCGGCGACGCTGTCGTCCTGCGTGACGTTCACCTCGCAGAAGACGCCGCCGATCTCCGCGGCGACTTTCTCGCCCCTGTCCTTGCGCATGTCGAAGAGCGCGACCTTGACGCCGCGCGCCGCCAGCGCCCGCGCCGTGGCCTCGCCAAGCCCAGAAGCACCGCCGGTCACCACCGCACTGACCCCGGATCGAAGTTCCATCGGATTTTCCTTCCCGTTTTCCCGCCGATATTTAGACCCCTCGGGATCGCGCGGCAAAGCTGACCGGCGGTCAACTAGGCCTTTGCATTGCCCCAATCGGGCGCGATGATGGGGCCATGGACTTGCCCGATCCGAAAGCCGTCCAGCTTCCCGCCGTCATCGCGCGCAACCAGCGCACGGTCGAGCGCAGCTTCTGGAAGAAACTGCTCAAGGTGGCCGGCCGCATACCCTTCGCCGAGGATCTGGCGGCTGCCTATTTCTGCGCCGTCGACCCGCTGACGCCGGGACGTGTCAGAGGCGTGCTGTTCGCGGCACTGGCCTATTTCGTGATTCCGACCGACGTCATTCCCGATTTCATCGCCGGCTTCGGCTTCACCGACGACGCCGCGGTGCTGGCGACCGCGATCGGTCTGGTGTCGGGCCATATCAAGCCGCACCATCGCCAACGCGCCCGTGCGGCGCTCAACATCCCCGAGCCGCCGCCAGAGTGATGCGCCACGCCGATGTCGAGAAATTGTGTCTGTCGCTGCCGGGCGCCACGCTTTCGGTGCAATGGGGCGAAGAGCGCGTCTACAAGGTCGGCGGCAAGATGTTCGCCATGATGGGCCCGAAGAGCGACAAGCCCCACCACTTGTATTTTAAGGCCGGCGAAACCAGCTTCCACATCCTCACCCACCTGCGCCACATCATCCCAGCGCCTTATCTGGCGCGGGCGTACTGGGTGTATCTGGAAAGACTGGATGCGCTCGGCTCGAAGGAACTCAAAGCCTATCTCGAACGCGCACACGCGCAAGTGGCGATGGGGCTTTCGAAGAAGAAGCGAACGGCGTTGGGAATCGGCGAACGACGCGACGCGTGAAACGTTCAGCGTATGAGCGACAGCTTGGCGCGCAGACGGTCGGTGTTGCCGTTGGCACCGCCGACGAATTCGATGCCGATGCCATGCTCGTGATGGCGGGCGATGCGGCCGGCCATCTGGCCGATCAGGACGAATTCGCCGATTGGCGGGCGCAGATCGGTCCGCACCGATATGCCGCTCATGGACAGATCGAGCACTTCGCACGGCACCAGCTGGCCGTCGGCGCGTGTGAAGCGCGTCAGCCCCTTGGTCGGCGTGCGATCGTCGCGACGCAACTCGGATTCGCTGACCAGCGAGCGGTTCATGAAGAGCGTAAGCTGTTCGGCGATCCGCTCGCGCTTGAGAGCGGTGCAAATGAAGCGTACGCCGGCGCCATAGCCGTCGCGGCGCACCACCGTACCTTCGAAGCGGCCGAAGCCGTTGATGTAGAGGACGACCTGCGTATCCGGCTCGAGCACCAATTCGCACTCGACCTGGGCCCCGCCGGGGGACAGATCGACGATCTTGCATTCGCCTTCCTGGCCATTGCCGGGCACGAACAGCTTGCCGGGCAGGTCGACGCGCACCCGCTTGAAGCGGCGCCGTTCAGCACGCGCTTTGCTGATGACTGGATCGACGTTCTTCATCGCCAGCGCCTGCACGCGCTCCTCCTGAATTCGCGACATAGGTGTGAGTGTGCGATAAAGACCCTCAACGGAAGGTTTACGGTTGCACCTCTCGCTTATAATTTCTGCGGTTAAGGGCACTTAACCTTGCGCTCACAAAGGGTTATAGGGATGGCGCAAACGCCGCCCAGCCGGCATCCGCGGAGGCCTTTCATGGCAAAGAAGACAGCATCGCGAGCATTTTCAACTCTCGCGATGGCGGCAGCCAGCCTGGTGATGGCCGGTTGCGTCAATTGGAGCCCCGTGGACGACCTGAAAGCGGCCACGCCGACCGGCAGTCCGTTCAGCGTGGCGCTGTTCGAGGATTATGCCTTTCTGGCACGCTCCTTCGGCCAGGTCGGCGCCGCGGGATACACGACGTTCGACCAGCAGGGCTCGATTTCGCTGGCCTCGATGGACAACGACGTCGCGAACCTCGCCAACGAATACGCCTCGAAGGCGCTGGCGCTGTCGCGCGGCGAAGCGGTCGATCCCGAGCCGAGCTTGGATCTGGCATCGCACGGACTGCGCGACCGGCTGGTACGGGCGCTGACCCCGGGCCGCGACACCTATCCCAGAGACGCCGCCCGCGCCCAAGCCGACTATGATTGCTGGATGTTGGACAAGACGGTGGGCTCACTGGCCGCAGCGGCGCAACAATGCCGCCGCTCGCTCGATGTCAGCCTGTCGAGACTGGAAAGCGAAGTGCGTGCAACGCAGGACCAAACGGCAGCTTCCGCGGCCGCGCCTGCAGGCGCCTCAAACGCCGGCTCGACGCAGAGTTCAGACGACTCGACCCAGCAGTAACGCGACGGCAGCTTCGCGCGCGCGACAGAACCGCCGCGATTGTCTATCCTGGCGAGGGGAAACGGTCGGGACGCGATCATGCAAGCTTATGATTACATCATCATTGGCGCAGGTAGTGCAGGTTGCGTGCTCGCCAATCGCCTCAGCGCCGATCCGACGATCAATGTGCTGCTGATCGAAGCGGGCGGACGCGACCGTTCGCCGATGATCCACATGCCCGCAGGCATTCCTGCGTTGCTCGGCAAGCCCAATCCGTTCAACTGGTATTACGAGACCGAAGGTCAGCTGCATCTCAACAACCGCCGCCTCTATTGGCCGCGCGGCAAGGGCTGGGGCGGTTCGTCTTCGATCAACGGCATGATCTACATCCGCGGCCATGCGCGCGACTACGACAAATGGCGGCAGATGGGTTGTGAAGGCTGGTCGTTCGCCGACGTGCTGCCCTACTTCAAGCGCTCCGAGTGCAACGAGCACGGCGGCGACTCCTTCCACGGCGGCGGCGGCCCGCTGCATGTGTCGAGCGGAAAATCCACCAATCCGCTGTTCCGCAGTTTTATCGAGGCCGGCGCCGAAGCGGGCTTCGCCAAGACTGACGATTTCAACGGCTTCTCGCAGGAAGGCTTCGGTCCCTACCAACTCACCATTCACAACGGCAAACGCTGGAGCGCCGCGAGCGCCTATCTCAGACCGGTACTGGAACGCGCCAATCTGACGATCGAATCCCACGCCCATGTGGCGCGCATCCTGTTCGAAGGCGCACACGCCATCGGCGTCGAATTCATTCAAAAGCGTCAATGCGTGACCGCGCGCGCCGCCCGCGAGGTGATCCTGTCCGGCGGCGCGGTGAACACACCGCAGGTGCTGCTGCTCTCGGGCGTCGGCGATCCGGCGATCCTGAAACGCTTTGATATCCCCGTCGTGGCGGACCTCAAGGGTGTCGGGCGCAATCTGCAGGATCATCTGGACTGCTCGATCCAGTACGAATGCACCCAACCGATCACGCTTTACAGCCAGTCCAAGCCGCTCACAGCCGCAAAGACCGGCCTGCAATATCTGCTGTTCGGCACCGGCATCGCCACCGGACAAGGCCTCGAATCCGGCGCCTTCCTGAAGAGCCGCCCCGATCTGGAAACGCCCGATCTGCAATATCACTTCATCGCCGGTTTGATGTTCGACCACACGCGACGCAAGGCAGACCGCCACGGCTACATGGCGCATGTCTGCCAGCTGAGGCCGCAGAGCCGCGGCTTCATCTCGCTGAAATCCACCGATCCGCTGGCCGCGCCGCTCATCCAACCCAATTACCTGGAGGCGGAGGAGGATCTGCGCGCGCTGCGCGAGGGCGTGAAGATCGCCCGGGATGTCTTCGCGCAGGGCTCCTTCGACCCCTATCGCGGGCCTGAGCTGATGCCCGGCGCACATGTCCGCAACGGCGACGAGATCGATGCCTTTATCAGAAAAACTGCCGAAACGATTTACCATCCGATCGGCACGGCCAAGATGGGCACGGACGCCGACAGCGTCGTCGATCCGCAGCTTCGGGTACGCGGCGTGGAGGGTTTGCGCGTCATCGACGCCTCGGTGATGCCGACGCTGGTCTCCGGAAACACCAATGCGCCGACCATCATGATTGCGGAGCGAGCGTCGGACCTGATCCTGGGCCGCGCAGTGTTGCCACCGGAAACCGTTAAAGTGGCCGAGGATGGCGTGTTGGCCGCCGAATAGCCGGTAAGTTTAATCGGATCGCGCTTTCACCGGTTTCGCTTCAGGCGTATGCTGGCGTCATGACACGGTTGAGTTGCGCGCTTTTCTGTGCCGCTCTGTATGTTGCGGCGATGCCGGTGCATGCCCAGACGCGCTACAAAGTCATGACCATGGATTTCGACATCTGGTGCACGGAAGAACAGCATCTGCCGTATCAGCGCTGCGAAAAGCGACTCCCGGACGACGTAAAAACGTTCGAAGCCTACCGCGACACGGTGGAGCGTTACGAGATTCCCTATCTGCAGGAAAAGGACGACCGGCTGCGTTTTGATCGAGACATCATGCACAATGATCCGATCGACAATCCGCCGCAGCCGAATGTGCCCAAGCCGAACGCACCAGCCGGCGGATCGCCCTAGATTTTCCTAGCTCGCAAATGTTCCCGGACTGAAGACCTCGAAGATCCTCTCCATGATCTCCTCGCCGTCAAACCGCATCACAGCAGGCCTATCCTGAGACACCACCAGACGCAGATGCGGCGCCTTGGGATGGCTGCGTAGCATCGGTCCGGGCGGCGGCGGCGGGGGTGGAAGCGTGCTATAAGCGGCCATCGGCTCGTCCTCGCGGATCAGCTGCGAAGCGGCCAGTCGCTGGAAGGCAATGGGGCGACCGCCGAGCTGCGTGGCGTCGCTCATGATCTGGATCATGCCGAGAAAGCGCGTCGGCTTGCCTGGCCCGAAGCTCACCGGGGCCAGCACGGTTTCAAGTTCGACCATACCGCAATCGGCGCTGGCGCCGATCGAGGTCAGGCAGATGGGTTGCTTGAGGTCGAGGGCCTGCTTCAACAACGAGGCCAGAGCGGCACCCGACTGCGCTTCCCAATGTGCCAGGAACCCGGTGCCCTTGAGCTCGAAGCCGAAACGCTCACAGAGCGAGGTGCCGGCCAACCGGTATACCGGCCGTTTGGGATCCTCGACGTCGAGGATAAAGACATAAGACAGCATGCGCTTGATGGCGCGCGGATCGATGTCGGTTTGATCGGGAACATCGCGGCCCCTGCGGATCCTGCTCCAGTAACCCACCAGCAAATGACTGTTCTTGTGTTTCATGGCCCGCTTATCCCGTTGCTCCACCGGGCGGCTGTCTCGTCTTGATCCAGATCGAAACGATGTCGCCCTGTTGGCGGGACGGGTCAGCGAAACCCGTGCCAGTCAGTCCCAGGGGCCGCGCAGGCGCCGCGGTCCGAAGAAGGGAATGTTCGAGGATTTGAGGAACGGGGTGAGCAGCAAACCGGCCGCAAAACCGCCGACATGCGCCCACCATGCAACACCTGGACTGTCGGGATTGCTGACGGCCGCGCTGAAAAGCTGCATGGCGAACCAGATGCCCACCACCCACACTGCGCGGATGCGGAACGGATAGAAAATGATGCCTAACGGCACAATCACGGTTACCAACGCCCTGGGGTAAAGCAGCATATAGGCGCCGAGGACACCCGAGATCGCCCCCGAAGCGCCGATCATCGGCGTTGTGGAGGATGGATCCATGAACGCCATGGTTAGCGCCGCCGCAATACCGCTGAGGAAATAGAACAGCAGGTAGCGGGAGTGGCCCATCGCGTCTTCGATATTGTTCCCGAAAATCCAGAGATAAAGCATGTTTCCGGCGAGATGCAGGATGCCGCCGTGCAGGAACATTGAGGTGAATATGTTGATCAGCGCCGACCAGCCGGTCTCGTCGGCGGGCGAAAGCGGCGGCGACATCAACCATTTGGGCGTGAAGCCGTACTGGGCGTAGACGGCGCCGATGTCGGCCCCCTGCCGCACCTCCCAGACATAAACGGCGATGCAGGCCAGAATGAGCGCCCAATTGACGATCGGCGTCAGTCGCGCCGGATTGTCGTCCGAGATCGGGATCATGCCATTTCCCCTGCCCCGCCCAAGCGCGGAACTGTGCCAATTCGAACCAATGAAAACGGCATTCGCAAGGCACCGGTTGGCATATTTCGTGAAGCGAGGCGTGCGGTCATTCAGGCTTGTTCCCGGCGTACTCCGGCTGGACGGCCGAAAACGACCGGAGCGAAGGAGCTATAGCATGTCGCCGAGGCCATTTTCCGTCATTGTCGCAGCGTTGACGACCGCCGCGCTGGTGACCACACCATTTGATGCGGCTTTGGCTTGGGGCAACAACTCCGGCGGCGGCTATCATGGCCCGACGCCAGGCTGCAACGGCGGCGGCGGCGTGGTCATCAACAAGCCGATGACCATCAACAAGAATATCAACGTCTACAAGCCGATGACGTACAACAACAACGTCAACATCTATAAGCCTGTGACGATCAATAAGAACATCAACGTCTACAAGCCGACGACGATCAACAAGAACATCAACATCTACAAGCCGGTGACGATCAACAAAGACATCACCATCACGAAGAACATCGACGCCTCGAAAAACATCAACATCAACAAGAACATCAACATCAACAAGTCGATTGTGATCAACAAAGGCGGCAGCGCCTCGGCGGAGGCCTCGGCCTTTGCCTCAGCGATGGCAAGCGCCAGCGCCAATGCGAGCGCCAGCAGCAACGTCACGGTCTATGGCGGCGGCTATTACGAATACGTCACCGTCAACAATCACAGCAGCGACATCTCCGGCATCCACACCTCACAAGTCTGCCACATGCAGGAAGCCAATGTGGTGAAGTCGATCCACGCGGTCTGCATTTCGCCGGACGGTAACGAATTCCCGGCCTCCCATATGACCGGCGAGACCTGGCTCGATTCCTCCTATGAGGGTGAAGTGATGCGCTGCATCCCCGGCGCCCACCTGAAGGTCATCATCGGCGACGTGATACAAAGCGACCAGGGCATGGCCGGATCCTATTCGGGCGGCCAGGTGCTGGAGTGTGCCGAGAACGAAGCGCTGCGCCATTACAAGGACGGCATGCTGAAATGCGTCCCCAAGGTGCCGGTGCCGGACTGCACCGAGCGGACCAATCTGCGCCGCTGGGGCACGGGCGACATGTTCTTCAGCTACCGCGCGTCGGTATGTGTCAGCGGTGAACAGACAAGCTCTCGCGAAACCCGAGACCTCGACGTCACCGGCATGTCGCTGGATGGCGGCGTCGGCGACGACAGCGGAAATTAAGGACGTTCGCCATCTGCGGCTTTGAGATTCGTTAACGCCAAACGGTTATGCAGGAGCCTGGCATACCGAACCCAGGCCATGGCTCCTCGTCTGCAATACATCCTGCTTTCCATCGTCGCGGCCGTTCTGTCGGTCGACGTGATCTGGGCGAGCCTTGTCCATTTCGACATCGATACCAATGCCTATCTCGCCATAGCCGCGCTGTCGGCAACGTTGGCCGGCGGCGGCATGTTCTACGATCGCGTGCGCAAGGATGTGCGGCTGAGCGCGATGCTGCTGGGGACAAGTTTCCTGGTGGCTTTTTCCGCCAGCTTCAGCGTCTTGAATTACTTTCTGCTGACCGTCGCCGGCACGCGCATCGACGCTTTCCTCGCACAGGCGGACAGGGCGATGGGCTTCGATTGGCCGTCGATGATGGCGTTCATGTCCCGTCACCCCGGACCTGATCTGGTGCTGAAGTACGCCTACGAATCGGTACTACCGCAGATCGCCCTTTTGATCGCGCTGCTCGGCTGGAAATCGCGCTGCCAGGACATCTCCGGACTGTGTCTGGCAATTGCCATCGGCGCTGTGGCAACAGTGATTTTCTGGGCCGCCTTTCCTTCATTTGGCGCCATCACCGTTTACAGGCTCGATGCGTCGGTCGCCAGCCATCTGAACGTCGCGCTCGACGGCCGTTACGCAAATGACCTTCTCAACCTGCTGGCAACGGGTCCCGGACGCATCTCGCCGCATGAGGTGAAGGGCCTGGTGGGGTTTCCTTCGTTCCATGCCGCCTTAGCGGTGATGGTGGCATGGTATGCCCGCCGCCTCGCATACCTCCGCTGGCCGATAGGCGCGCTCGACCTCCTTGTTGTGGTCTCGACCCCGATTCAAGGCGGCCACCACGTCGTTGATGTCGCAGGCGGCCTCGCCGTTGCGGCGCTGGCTGTCGCGCTGTCACATCGCATCGTTGCCGCTGCGCGAGTGCACCGGCCTCAAGCGGAAAGCGTTGTCCAAGAGGCGTCGCGCGCGGCCGCCTGAGCCACCAATTCCCCGGCAAAGCCGCTTGCACGACAAGGGTCCGCTGCTATTGTGCGGCCTGCCCCAGGCAACTCCGCGTTTTCCTGAATTCCCAGTAAGGAATTTCCATGAACATTCACGAATACCAAGCCAAAGAGATTCTGCGTTCGTTCGGCACCCCGGTACCGCGCGGCAAGCCGGCTTTCACCGTCGAAGAAGCCGTTGCGGCGGCAAAGGAATTGGGCGGGCCTGTGTGGGTCGTCAAGGCACAGATCCATGCCGGCGGACGCGGCAAAGGCGGCGGCGTCAAGGTCGTGAAATCCATCGAGGACGTCGAGAAGGAAGCCAAGCGCATGCTGGGCATGACGCTGGTCACGCATCAGACCGGCCCGCACGGACGCGTGGTCAAGCGGCTTTACATCGAAGACGGTTCGGCGATCGCGCGCGAACTGTATCTCTCCGCCCTGGTCGACCGCGCCACCTCGCGCATCGCCTTCATCGCCTCGACCGAAGGTGGCATGGACATCGAAGAAGTCGCGCACAAGACGCCGGAGAAGATCGAAACCTTCCAGGTCGATCCGGCGTCGGGCTATTCCGGCTTCGTCGGCAACCGCATCGCGACTGCCTTGGGGCTTAAGGGCGACGAGATCAAGCAGTGCGGCGCGCTGGTGAAGAGCATCTACGATGCCTTCGTCGCCAAGGACATGAGCCTGCTCGAGATCAATCCGCTGGTCGTGACGAAGGACGGCAAGGTCATCTGCCTCGATGCCAAAATCAATTTCGACGACAACTCGCTTTACCGCCACAAGGACGTGCAGGCGCTGCGTGACCTTGCGGAAGAAGATCCTACTGAAGTGGAAGCTTCGAAGTACGACCTCTCCTATATCAAGCTCGACGGTTCGATCGGCTGCATGGTCAACGGCGCGGGTCTTGCCATGGCGACAATGGACATCATCAAGCTTTATGGCGGCGAGCCCGCCAACTTCCTCGACGTCGGCGGGGGCGCAACCAAGGAGAAGGTGACGGCCGCGTTCAAACTGATCCTTTCCGACAAGAACGTCGAAGGCATCCTGGTCAACATCTTCGGCGGCATCATGAAATGCGACATCATCGCCGAGGGCATCATCGCCGCAGCGAAGGAAGTGAATCTCAGCGTACCGCTCGTGGTACGCCTCGAAGGCACGAATGTGGAAAAGGGTAAAGAGATCCTGGCCAAGTCCGGCTTGCCCATCGTCTCCGGCAACGACCTCGCCGACGGTGCGCAGAAGATCGTTAAAGCGGTGAAGGAAGCAGCATAAATGTCCATTCTCGTCGACAAGAACACCAAGGTCATCTGCCAGGGCTTCACCGGCAACCAGGGCACCTTCCATTCCGAACAGGCCATCGCTTACGGCACCAAAATGGTCGGCGGCACCTCGCCGGGCAAAGGCGGCTCGACGCATCTCGGCCTGCCCGTCTTTGACACTGTGCGCCAGGCCAAGGAAGCCACGGGCTGCGACGCCACCGTGATCTATGTGCCGCCGCCGTTCGCGGCCGACGCCATTCTCGAAGCCATCGACGCGGAGATTCCGCTAATCGTCTGCATCACGGAAGGCATCCCGGTGCTCGACATGGTGAAGGTGAAGCGCGTGCTCGCCGGCTCCAAGTCGCGGTTGATCGGACCCAACTGCCCTGGCGTGATCACGCCGGGTGAGTGCAAAATCGGCATCATGCCCGGCCACATCCATCGCCGCGGCACGGTGGGCATCGTCTCGCGCTCCGGCACGCTGACCTATGAAGCGGTGGCACAGACCACGGCGGTAGGCCTCGGCCAGACATCCTGCGTCGGCATCGGTGGTGATCCGGTGAAGGGCACCGAGCACATCGACGTGCTGGAGATGTTCCTCAAGGATCCCGAGACCGAAAGCATCGTCATGATCGGCGAGATCGGTGGCACGGCGGAAGAAGACGCGGCCGACTTCATCAAGCACGCCAAGGTGAAGAAGCCGATGGTCGGGTTCATCGCGGGCGTGACTGCGCCTCCGGGCCGCCGCATGGGCCATGCCGGCGCCATCATCTCGGGCGGCAAGGGTGACGCGGCGTCGAAGATCGAAGCCATGCGCTCGGCCGGTATCCGCGTCTCGCCGAACCCGGCGGCGCTGGGCACCACGATGGTGAATCTGTTGAAGGGAAACTAGCCCTTCATTGCCGCGCGGACCGCGTCAATCATCTTGCTCTCGGGAATGCGGGCGAGCTGCGGGAACGTCTTGCCCGAGGCCAGCATCTTGCCTATCGCAAACCAGCCCGCGCAGTACAGCTCACGATCCATGCCGGTCGTACCCTTGCCGAAGGTGAATTTGGTGGCGACATCCGGCCCGGCCTTGTCGAGATAGGGCAGGATACCCTTGATCACCGCCGTTTTGTGCGCCGTGCAGCGCGCAAGCCACCCCGGCTCGTTGTTCAGCTCGGTATAGGCGGTGTCGGGCAAACCGGGCACCAAGGCCTTGTTGGCGTGCATCGCCAGGCCTTCGAGAAAGACCGTCTCGCCGATCGGTGCGCCGAAGCTGTTCTTCACACCGGCGAGTTGGAAATGCACCGAGTGCGACATCTCGTGCGCCAGCTGCACGGCGAGCATCGGGTTCTCGACCGGCATGACAACCGTCGGCGGCTGGCCGTTCATGGCCGGCACGGTGAACTCGTTGCCGTCGAACTGACCGACGAAGAACACCACGCGGGTATGAATCGGCACACCGGCCGTCGCATAGAGCGTATTGACGCCCGCGAAGAGTTTGTGCGCGGTTGCCTCGGCATTTTTCTCGAGTGCGGGAAGCTGCGGCATCAACGCGGCGTAGCGGGGCCAGGCCGCGTCCAGCTGTTTGCGTGCCAGCGCTTCCCCTTCCGGTGTCGGCGGTACCGCGGCAATACCGTATTCCTTTTTCCACAACGACCAGCGCGCCGCTTCATCGAGGGCTTTGGCGTCTGTGTAGAATTTCTCGAACTTGCTCACGCGGTTGGCGATGTCGAGCGTGTGTGCATCAGGCGCAGCGGTGGAGCCGGCGATAATACCCGCACCAATCACCACCCCGATCACCGTCGAGGCAATGCGATGGGACGATGTCCGGATCGGCTGCAGATGGCGCATAAGGTCATGCCTTTTCTTGAACGTAGAACGGTATGGCGATCAGAAGCCGGGCACGACAAGCCGTTGCTGCCCAATTTGGCGCCAATCGTGCGCCGCATGGCGCGAACCGTGCTGTCGGGCACCAATGCGGCGGCACGACAGCGATGAAATTGCCGAAAGGAAATTGATCGGTACGTCGCAATCTAGTCTCATTGAACCCATATTAACGCAGATGGCTGTTTCATAATGTGTTCGGGCATGGCCTTTGACGCCCGGATGCGGTAAACGCGGTGCCTTTTTCGCATTGTTAAAGTCTCTGGATGGGTCTGCCACCCGACGAAACCCGAGCCCCAACGCCCTGAAATGACAAAACAATCTTCTGCAGAACGCCTTAACCGGGCCTCTAACGAGATCCTCGAAACGACCTCCTTCCTCTATGGATCGAACGCCGCCTATATCGAGGCGCTGTACGCCCAGTACCTGGAAAATCCCGATTCGGTGGACCCTACCTGGGCGAGCTACTTTGCCGAGCTGGGCCAAGCGGGGCTGACGCCCGCCCAAACCGGCCGCGGACCGGCCTGGGCGCGAGACGCCAAATCAGAGCTTCCCGGTGGTGAACTGATCGGGGCCCTGACCGGGCAGGTGGCCGCCCCCAAGCAGGCCGCCGCCGGTGGACAGGAACTGCGCGCCGCCGCGCAGGAGTCCATTCGCGCCATCCAGCTGGTGCGCGCCTATCGCGTCATTGGTCATCTGGAAGCAGACCTCGACCCCCTCAAGCTGTCGCCGAAGACGCCGCATCCACAGCTTGATCCGGCCTTCTATGGCTTCCACAGCGCCGACCTCGACCGGCCCGTATTCATCGACGGCGTGATGGGCATGGAAAGCGCCACGCCGCGGCGCATGGTCGAGATCCTCAAGCGCACCTATTGCGGGAGGATCGGTTATGAGTTCATGCACATCAACGATGCCGAACAGAAGGACTGGCTGCAGCGGCGCATCGAAGGGCCGGACAAAGAAATCCAATTCACGCCCACCGGCAAGAAGGCGATCCTCTACAAGCTGATCGAGGCGGAAGGCTTCGAGAAATTCGCCGCGCTGCGCTTCCTGGGCACCAAGCGCTTCGGCCTCGACGGCGGTGAATCCATGATCCCGGCGCTGGAACAGATCATCAAGCGTGGCGGGCAGCTGGGCGTGCAGGAAATCGTGTTCGGCATGGCCCATCGCGGCCGCCTCAACGTGCTGGCCAATCTGCTCTCCAAGCCCTATCGCCAGATCTTCCACGAATTCCAGGGCGGCAGCGTCAACCCCAGTGAAGTGCAAGGCTCGGGCGATGTGAAATACCATCTGGGCGCCTCGTCGGACCGCGAATTCGACGGCAACCACGTACATCTGTCGCTGACGCCGAACCCTTCGCACCTCGAAGCCGCCGATCCGGTGGTCCTGGGTAAGTCGCGCGCCAAGCAGGCGCAGCTGGGCGACAGGATCACCCGCGCCAGCGTGCTGCCGCTGCTGCTGCACGGCGATGCGGCGTTCGCCGGTCAGGGCGTGGTCGCCGAATGCTTTGCGATGTCCGGCACCAAGGGTTTTCGCACCGGCGGCACCATCCATTTCGTCATCAACAACCAGATCGGCTTCACGACGGCGCCGATGCATTCGCGCTCGTCGCCTTATTGCACCGATATCGCCCTGATGGTGCAGGCGCCGATCCTGCACGTGAACGGCGATGATCCGGAAGCGGTCGTGCATTGCGCGCGTATTGCCACCGAGTTCCGCCAGTTGTTCCATAAAGACGTGGTGATCGACATGTTCTGCTACCGCAGATTCGGTCATAACGAGACCGACGAACCTTCGTTCACGCAGCCTTTGATGTACCGTGCCATCAAAGACCATCCGACCGTGCTGGAGCTCTATGCGGCCAAACTGGTCTCCGAAGGCACGCTGACTGAGGCCGACGTCAAGGAGATGATCGGCGAGTTCAACAGGCGACTCGACGAGGAATACGAAGCTTCGAAAACGCACCGTCCCAAGCGCGCTGACTGGCTCGACGGGCGCTGGTCCGGCATGTCGATCGCGCCGCAGGGCGATCGCCGCGGCGACACCGCCGTCGCCAAAGACATTCTGCTGGACGTCGGCAAGGCGCTGACCACCATTCCCGAAGGCTTCAACGCCCACAAGACCGTCGTGCGGCAGATGCAGCACAAGGCGAAGATGTTCGAAACCGGAGAAGGTCTCGATTGGGCCACGGCCGAAGCGCTGGCCTTCGGCACGCTGCTCAAGGAAGGCGTGTCGGTGCGCCTGTCGGGACAGGATTCCGCGCGCGGCACTTTCTCGCAGCGCCACTCGGTGCTGATCGAGCAGGATAGTGAAGAGCGCTATGTGCCGCTCAATAATGTCGCCAAAGATCAACCCGAATTCGAAGTCATCGACTCGCTGCTCTCCGAAGCGGCGGTGCTCGGCTTCGAATACGGTTATGCGACGGCGGAACCGAAGGCTCTGGTGTTGTGGGAGGCGCAGTTCGGCGATTTCGCAAACGGTGCGCAGGTCATTATCGACCAGTTCATCTCCTCCGGCGAAATGAAGTGGTTGCGCATGTGCGGCCTGGTGTTACTGCTGCCGCATGGCTACGAGGGCCAGGGCCCGGAACACTCCTCGGCACGTCTTGAGCGTTATCTGCAACTTTGCGCCCAGGACAACATGCAAGTCGTCAACCCGACCACGCCGGCGAACTACTTCCATGTGCTGCGGCGGCAGATGCACCGTTCATTCCGCAAGCCGCTGATCGTGATGACGCCGAAATCGCTGCTGCGCCACAAGCGCTGCATCTCCTTCCTCGCAGATTTGGAGCCAGGAACGACGTTCCATCGCGTCTTCCGTGATCAGGCCGAATGCGTGCCGGGTGCGTCCACCGTCAAGCTGGTGCCCGATGATCAGATCAAGCGCGTCGTGCTGTGCAGCGGCAAGGTCTATTTCGATCTAATGGAAGAGCGCGAGAAGAAGAACGAAGGCCGCGTGCAGATGCTGCGGCTGGAACAGCTATATCCCTTCCCAGAGACTACGTTGGGCGCGGAACTGAAGCGTTTCCCGCAGGCGGATATCGTCTGGTGCCAGGAAGAGCCCAAGAACCAGGGCGCCTGGGCCTTCGTGCGCCCGCGCATTGAGGATCTACTCGACCAACTGGGCAACAGCCATCGCCCGCACTATGTCGGGCGGCCGGAATACGCCTCCACCGCCGCGGGCCTGATGAGTCAGCACAATGCCGAACTTCATGCCTTCCTCGACGAGGCGCTGACGCTGTAAATTCAAATCTTGCTCTCCCCCTTCGACAAGCTCAGGGTGAGGGCGTTCCTGCATTTTCCTCATGCTGAGCCGATCGAAGCATGAGGGCCGAAAGAGGCCTAGATGAGCATCGAGATCAAAGTTCCGGCGATGGGCGAGTCCGTCACCGAAGCGACTGTCGCCCGCTGGTTCAAAAAGGAAGGCGACGCAGTCGCCCGCGACGAGCCGTTGCTGGAGCTGGAAACCGATAAGGTCACGGTAGAGGTGCCTTCACCAGCCGACGGTGCGATCGAGACCATCTCGGTGAAGGCTGGCGATACGGTCGAAGTCGGCAGCATCCTGGGCGCCATCGCCGAGGGCAAGGCCGGCAAGGCGACGCCAGTGATGTCGCGCAATCCCGATGCCGTCGCACCCAAGACACCGGCGGCTGAACCCCCCAGGCCCGTGGCGGTCCCTGCGCCCGCCGCGGCCAAGCTCGCGGCGGCGGCCCACGCCGCCATCGGCACAGCGCCGTCGGTGCGCCGTATTGCCGAAGAGACCGGGCTCGATCCCGCGCGCGTCGGCGGCACCGGCAAGGACGGCCGCATCACCAAGGGCGACATGCTCGCCGCGCTGCAAGGCAGTGCCCAGCCGGCTGCATCGCGCCCCGCATTGGCGGCGGTTCCCTCCGGCCCACGTGTCAACGCGGCGCGCGAAGAACGCGTCACCATGAGCCGGCTGCGCAAGACCGTCGCGCTGCGTCTCAAGGAATCCCAGAACACCGCCGCCCAGCTCACGACCTTCAACGAAGTCGACATGAGCCATGTGATGGCGCTGCGCAGCACGTACAAGGAAAGCTTCGAGAAGAAGCACGGCGTGCGGCTCGGCTTCATGGGCTTCTTCGTCAAGGCATGCATTGCGGCGCTGAAAGAGCTGCCCAACGTCAACGCCGAGATCGAAGGCGACGATATCGTCTACAAGAACTACTACGACATCGGCGTAGCGGTCTCGACCGACCGGGGCTTGGTGGTTCCGGTGGTACGTGACGCCGACACGCTGTCACTGGCCGGCATCGAAAGCGCGATCGGCGACTTCGGTCACCGCGCCCGCGACAACAAGTTGAAGCTCGAGGAACTGCAAGGTGGTACCTTCTCCATCACCAATGGCGGGGTGTTCGGTTCGCTGATGTCGACGCCGATCCTCAACGCGCCCCAATCCGGCATCCTCGGCATGCACAAGATCCAGAACCGCCCGATGGCGGAAGGCGACAAGGTCGTCATCAAGCCGATGATGTATCTGGCACTGTCCTACGACCACCGCCTGGTCGACGGGCGCGAGGCCGTCACGTTCCTGGTGCGCGTGAAGGAAAACCTGGAAGACCCGCAGCGCATGCTGTTGGAGATCTGATCTCCAATTTTTCGCCGTTGCGACAGCAAGTGCGGCTGATTGTCAGCAACACGCCGCGATCTGCGTGCGGCGAAAAGCGCGCCAGCTAGGGAATGACCGCGATCGGTGATATCGTGTCGGCATGTCTGACGACCCTGCATCGGTTGTAGCGATCCGCGGCCTCAGTGAGGCAGATGCCCAGGCCAGACTGAAAGCTGAAGGTTTCAACGAACTACCGAGGCCGGACCGGCGTACCCCGCTGCGCATTGTCCTCGAGGTGCTGCACGAACCCATGCTGGCGTTGTTGCTGGGTGGCGGCGTGATTTATCTGCTGCTCGGCGACCTGAAGGAAGCGCTGATCCTGCTGGTCTTCGCGACGATGTCCGTGGTGATCACCGTCGTCCAAGAGACCCGCACCGAACACGTCCTGGAAGCCCTGCGCGATCTCACCAGTCCGCGCGCCCTGGTCATACGCGATGGCGCACGCCAGCGGATCGCCGGCCGGGAGGTGGTGCGCGGTGATTTCATCGTGCTTGCCGAGGGCGACCGGGTCCCAGCCGACGCCGTGCTTGTGCAATGCCGCGATCTGCAGACCGATGAATCGCTACTGACAGGGGAATCCGTGCCGGTTCGCAAGATTGCGGGCGACAACAGCGTTCCGGCCAAAAGCCGCCGGCCGGGCGGCGACGGCCTGCCCTATGTCTTCTCCGGTTCGATGATCGTGCGCGGAACTGCGATCGGCGAAGTGACCGCGACCGGCGCGTTGAGCGAAATCGGCAAGATCGGCCAGTCGCTCAGCACGCTGGAGACGGAGCCACCGCGCCTGCAGGCGCAGACCAGGAGACTGGTCCGGGTATTTGCCGTGGTCGGGGGAACGGTGAGCATACTGGCGGTGCTGTTGTACGGCACTTTACGCGGTGGATGGCTCGACGCAATCCTCGCCGGCATCGCGCTCGGCATGTCGATGCTGCCAGAGGAATTCCCGGTTGTCCTCACCGTCTTCATGGCGATGGGCGCCTGGCGGATTTCGCGGGCGCGTGTGCTGACGCGGCGCGCCGCGACCATCGAAACCCTCGGATCCGCAACGGTACTGTGTACAGATAAAACCGGCACGCTGACCGAGAACCGGATGTCCGTCGCGGAGTTGCGCCTCAAGAACGGCGAGATTTTCCTGCCCAGCAGGACGCCGGACGCGCGCATACCGGAGAGCCACCATGATCTGATCGAGTTCGGCATTCTCGCCAGCGCACGCGACCCGTTCGATCCGATGGAAAAAGCGTTCCAGGAGCTCGGCCGCGCGCAGTTGAGCGGGACGGAACATCTCCATGGTCCAGAATGGAAGCTGGTGCACAGCTATGGAATTCGCCCAGACCTCCTCGCCATGTCGCGCGTCTGGCAGTCCGCCAACGGCGGGCAGGAATTCGTCGTCGCGGCCAAGGGTGCGCCGGAAGCCATCGCCGGTCTCTGCCATCTCGACGCCGCGGACCGCGCCGCGCTGACGCAGCCTCTGGATGCCATGGCCGCCAAGGGCCTGCGCGTCCTGGGCGTGGCCCGCGCCTCGTTCGCGGGGCCGGCATGGCCCGGGTCGCAACGCGATTTTGCCTTCGAGTTCCTGGGTCTTGTCGGTCTTGCCGATCCGCTGCGGCCCAGCGTGCCCGGAGCCGTCGCCGATTGCCGCTCGGCCGGCATCAAGGTCGTCATGATCACGGGCGATTATCCGGCGACCGCCAGGGCTATCGCCCGCCAGGCGGGGCTCGACGCTCAAGACCTTGCGACGGGCGACGAACTCGAGCGGCTGAGTGACGCGGAGCTGGCGCGGCGCGTACGCACCGCAACCGTATTCGCGCGGATCATGCCGGAACAAAAACTCCGCATCGTCAATGCGCTCAAGGCGAACGGCGAAATCGTCGCCATGACCGGAGACGGCGTCAACGATGCGCCCTCGCTCAAGGCCGCGCATATCGGCATCGCCATGGGCGGACGCGGAACCGATGTGGCGCGCGAGGCTTCGTCGATCGTACTGCTCGACGACGATTTTGGCTCCGTCGTTAAAGCGGTACGGCTTGGCCGTCGAATCTACGACAACCTCCGCAAGGCGATGGGCTTCATCTTCGCGGTTCACGTCCCGATCGCAGGGTTGGCCCTGCTGCCGCTGTTGTTCGGCCTGCCGATCATTTTCTGGCCCATGCACATCGCCTTCCTGGAGATGGTGATCGATCCCGTGTGCTCGCTCGTCTTCGAAGCCGAGACGGAAGAGGAAGACGTGATGCGCCGACCGCCGCGTTCGCCCGACGAACCGCTGTTCTCGGCGGCCCTGATCTGGTGGAGCGTCCTGCAGGGAGCCCTGGCGTTTGCGCTCGTGGCCGTCATCTTCATCGTCGCACTCGGCCAGGGAATGCCGGAAGCGAGCCTACGCGCACTGACCTTCTTTTCGCTGATCATGGCGATCATCAGCCTGATCTTCATCGACCGCTCGTTCAGCACATCGCTGGTCACAGCACTGCGCCGGCCCAATCGGGCGCTTGCCGCGGTGTTGATCGCCGTGGTCGCGACGCTGGGCTTGACGCTGCTTTGGCCCCTCGCGATGGGCCTGTTCCGCTTCGGCCCCCTGCATTTGGACGATCTCGCCCTGGCGCTTGGTGCGGGCGCGTCCGTGCTCGCTTCCCTGGAATTCCTGAAACCTTTGTGGCGCGAACGCCTGCGGTCCTGAGGAAGGACTATGCCACCCGCTGGTCCAGCATCTCGAGCTTGGCCAGCTCGACGTGAGCGCGCAGCTCGATCTCGTCAAGCACGCTCTGCAGTTTCGGATCGGCGAAACTTTCGTGGCGGCGCGTAACCGCATTGGCCAGCCGATTGAGCGTGGCGCGCGGAATGCCGCCAGCCAGCAGACCGTCGCGCACCTGATCAAGCATGTCGAGCAGCTGTTCGCCGTGCTTGAGGCCCTTCGAACGGCCGTCGGTGGAGTCGTCGAGACCTTGCAGTGTCAGGATGGAATCGAGGGCGGCGATGGGGCCTGGGCCGGCGACGACTTGCGCGCGCGGTTCGGGTGACGAAGAAACCGAAAACACGCCATCCGTCGCGGACGCACTTTTGGCGGCGCGGCGTACGACAGCCGAATCGACCTTGCTAGTGCTTTTGATCTCCATGGACGTGTTCCGTCCCACTGCGACGCATCAGCATCCCGCAATGTGGTTAAGGAGTGGTTGAGAGCGACAACCTGAAATTCACCTGTCTGCCGCGGACTTACGCGCGATGGTAGGGATGCCCGGCCAGAATAGTGAGAGCACGATAAATCTGCTCAGCGAGCATCGCGCGCACCATCAGGTGCGGCCAGGTTTGCGGCCCGAAAGCGAGGCTGCGCCCGGCCCTTTTGCCCGGCAACGACGCCAACCCGTCCGGTCCGCCGATAACAAAACAGAGGTCCTTGGTGCCGGCATCGCGCAGCGCGCCCAGCATCTCGGCGAAATCCTCGCTGGTCATGCCCTTGCCCTTGGCATCCAGCAGAATGATATGCGCCCCGGCCGGTATACGTGCGGCAAGCTTCTCCGCCTCGTCGGCCATCCGCGTCTTGGCGTCACGCGCCTTAGAGATGGCGACCTCTTCCGCCACAATGGACGGAAAGCCCATGTTGCGCCCCATCTGCACGGCGCGATGGATAAATTCGTCGACCAGCGTGCCTTCCGCCGTGCCGCGGGCATGGCCTGCGGCCATAACGGTCAACCGCATCAGCGCGCCGCGTGGGCGCGCGCCGGTTCGTCCACCGACCACATGCCTTCGAGATCGTAATAGGCCCGCACTTCGGGACGAAAGACGTGGACGATCACGTCGCCGGCATCGACCAGCACCCAGTCGCCCTGCGCCAGCCCGTCGACCGGCCGCGTACCGTAGCCGGCTTCCTTCAGCCGCCGCGCCAGATGATCGGCGATGGAGGCAACATGGCGCGACGACCGCCCATTGGCGATTACGATCACGTCGCACAGCGAGGAACGGCCTTCGAGATCGATGGTCACGATGTCCTCGGCCTTGTCGTCATCCAGCGACTTCAGGATGCGGCCGAGAACCTCGGGCGGAGGCGCGAGCACCTTCTTTGGCGCCGGTGCCTTGTGCGGCGCGGGCGCCTTCTTCCGTGCGACCGTTTTCTTCTTCGGAGCTGGCTTCTTGGCGGGAGCGGCTTTTCGGGCGGCGGGCTTTGAGGCCGGCTTGCGCGTCGTCTTGCGGGTCAGATTGGTTCTCCGTTCGCGATCAATAGGCGAAAGGCGGACGGGTCTCTGCTTCTTTCAGCCGCTCGCTCCCTCGCAAATACAGGCGTCATTCTAGCATGCCAGCTTCGCGCGCACCAAGGGCACGGATAGCCGTAGCGCTAGCCTCGTTGCGCCGACCATCCAGCACGACCAGCGCGGGCGCCCGGTTAAGCATCCGCCCGCGGTGGCGGGCGAAACGCTGCATGGCATTGGCGCGCAGGGGCGCCAGGATACTACCCGGCCGCTCGACCACGGCGATAGGAACCAGCGCGGCGATCTCCGTCCAGCGCCGCCAGCGGTGGAACTGTTCCAGATTGTCGCTGCCCATCAGCCACACAAAGCGCACCTCAGGGAAGCGCCGATGAAGCGCCTTCAATGTGTCGATCGTGTAACGGGTACCGAGCGTGGATTCGACATCGGTAACGATCATGCGCGGATGGCGGTCGACCACCGCGCGGGCTGCCGCCAGGCGTTTTGCCAATGACGCCGGATCGGACTTCAGCGGATTCTGCGGCGAAACCAACCACCAGACATAGGAGAGGCCCAGCTGCTTCAGCGCGATCTCGGCAACATAACGATGCCCTTCATGGGCCGGATTGAACGATCCGCCGAACAAGCCGATGCGCAAGCCTTTTGCCACCGGTCCAGGCGGCCGAAGCCAAGTCATGGACGCGTCTGCCCGTTGCCGCACACGATGTATTTGAAGGTGGTCAATTGCTCGACGCCGACCGGGCCGCGCGCGTGCAGCTTGCCTGTGCCGATGCCGATCTCCGCGCCCATGCCGAACTCGCCGCCATCGGCGAACTGCGTGGAGGCATTCCACATGACGATCGCAGAATCGAGCGCCCAGAGGAAACGCTCGGCGGCAGAGGTGTCTTCGGTGACGATGGATTCGGTGTGATGCGAACCGTAGGTCTCGATGTGGCGGATCGCGTCCTCAAGACCGTTCACGGCCTTCACCGAGATGATGGCGTCGAGATATTCCGTGCGCCAATCCTGCTCGCTCGCCGGAATTGCCCCAGCAAAGACGGCGCAGGCATCCTTATCGCCGCGGATTTCACAGCCGGCGGCATGCAGGTCTTCGAGAATCTGCACGCCGAGCGACTTCAGCACCGAACGGTCAATCAGCAGCGTTTCCGCCGCACCACAGATGCCGGTGCGGCGCATTTTGGCGTTGAGCACGATGGCACGCGCCTTTTCGGGATCGGCCTGTTCGTGAACATAGACGTGGCAGATACCTTCGAGATGGGCCAGCACCGGCACCCGCGCTTCGCTCTGTACACGCGCCACCAGCCCCTTGCCGCCGCGCGGAATGATGAGATCGATCGTGCCTTCGAGGCCGGACAACATCATGCCGACGACTGCGCGATCCGTCGTCGGCACCATCTGCACAGCATCGGCGGGAAGATGTGCGGCGGCCAGGCCCTCGCGTAACGCCTCAAGAATCGCAGCGGAAGAGCGTGCAGACTCCGAACCGCCACGCAGGATCACGGCATTGCCCGACTTCAAGCAGAGCGCCGCAGCGTCCGCCGTGACGTTCGGACGGCTCTCATAGATGATGCCGATGACGCCAATAGGCGTCGCCAGCCGCGCGATCTCCAGCCCGTTGGGGCGCGTCCAGCGCGCCAGTTCGCGGCCCACCGGATCGGGCAGCGTCGCCACTTCTTCTACGCCTCTTGCCATTGCCTCGACGCGGTCTGCGTCGAGCGCCAAACGGTCGAGCAACGCGCCGCTCAAACCCGACATTTTCGCCAGAGACACATCCTGTGCATTGGCCGCCAGAATATCGTCCACATGCACTCGAATGGCGGCGGCGGCCGCCAGCAGCGCTGCGTTCTTGGCGTCTGCCGTGGTCTCGCGCAACGCGCGCGCGGCGTCGCGCGCGGCAATGCCGAGCACGCACATCTCGGCAGCAAGCGGCTCGTGTTCGTGCAGGCTCATCGATCGGCCAGCCTCGTCAACGCCAGATCATCACGATGGATCATCTCGTCGCGGCCACGATAGCCGAGAATGGCCTCAATTTCGAGGCTGCGCTTGCCGGCAATACGCTCCGCGTCCGCTGCGCCGTAAGCGGCAAGGCCGCGCGCTACCTCCTGTCCGTCGCCATCGCGCACCACCACGGCGTCGCCGCGCTCGAATCGCCCGTCAACTTGGCGGATACCCGCCGGCAGCAGACTCTTGCCTGAGGCCAGCGCGCCAACCGCGCCCGCATCGATGATGAGCGTACCTTGCGGCTTGAGCACGCCGGCGATCCAACGCTTACGCGCGGCGGCCGGCGTCGTGCTGGCCTTGAACCGCGTGACGCGCGCACCGGATCGTACGGCCGCAATCGGATGGGAGGTCTTACCTTTGGCGATGATGACTTCGCAGCCGGCAGCAGTGGCAATCTTCGCCGCAATCAGCTTCGACGCCATGCCGCCACGCCCGAGACCCGAGACCGAACCACCCGCCATCGCTTCGATGGAAGGCGTGATGGACTCGACTTCGGGGATGTGTTGGGCATCCGGATCGCGCGTGGGATCGGCACTGTAGAGTCCGTCGACGTCTGATAGCAGGATCAGACAATCGGCTTCCATCATCGAAGCGACGCGCGCCGCCAACCGATCATTGTCGCCAAAGCGAATTTCCGCTGTCGCCACCGTGTCGTTCTCATTGATCACCGGCACCGAGCCGAGCTCCAGAAGCGTTTTCAGCGTGGCGCGGGCGTTGAGATAACGGCGCCTCTCTTCGGTGTCGTCCAGCGTCAACAAGACTTGTGCGGCAACGATGCCGTCCTGTGCGAGGATATCGGCATAGGCTTCGGCCAAGCGGACCTGCCCCGCCGCAGCGGCGGCCTGGCTCTCTTCCAGCCGCAGCGCGCCGCTCTTCAAGTTTAGCGCGCGGCGGCCGAGCGCGATGGCGCCCGACGACACAAGCAGCACCTGCTTGCCCTCGCGCCTCAGAACGGCGATGTCTGCGCTAAGCGATATCAGCCAATCGCGACGCAACGTCCCGCTTTGCGAATCCACCAGCAGCGACGAACCGACCTTGACGACGACTTTGCGCGCAGAGGCAAGAACGTCCGTCATGGCGTCCAGGCTCGCACCGTTGCGCGTGCCTTCTTGTCACTGGCGCGGCGCTCAGCAATTTTTTTCGCTAGCGCCCGCAGCACGTCTTCAACACCTTCGCCCGAGACACCCGACATCACGAACACGTCATGCCCGCAGGCTTTCTTGAGCGCAGCACGTTTCTTCGCCAACGCGGCCGTTGGGACCGCATCTACTTTATTTAGCGCCACGATCTCCGGCTTTTCCGCTAGACCATGGCCGTAGGCCGTAATCTCACCGCGGATGGTCTTGTAGGCGTGAGCGATCTCGCTTTCGGTGCCGTCGATCAGATGCAAGATCGCGCCGCAGCGTTCGGCATGACCAAGGAATTTGTCTCCCAGGCCGACGCCGTCATGCGCGCCTTCGATCAACCCGGGAAGATCGGCCAGCACGAAGTCGGTTGTGTCGATGCGCACCACGCCGAGCTGCGGGTTCAGCGTCGTGAAGGGATAATCAGCGATCTTGGGCTTGGCTTGCGAGACACGCGACAGAAATGTCGACTTTCCCGCATTCGGCAGCCCGATCAGCCCGACATCGGCGATCAGCTTGAGCTTGAGGACGATCGCCTTCTCTTCGCCAGGCTGGCCGGGATTGGCATGGCGCGGCGCCTGATTGGTCGAGCTCTTGAAATGGGCATTGCCGAAACCGCCATTGCCGCCTCGCAGAAGTAATACACGGTCGCCGACGTTCGTAAGATCGGCGATCAGTGTCTCGCCATCCTCCTCGAAAATTTGCGTGCCGGGCGGTACGCGCAGGAGCGCATCGTCACCGCCCGCGCCCGTCATCTCCTTGCCCATGCCGCCTTCGCCGTTCCTGGCGCGGACATGTTGCTGATAGCGGTAGTCGATAAGCGTGTTGAGATTGTCCACCGCCTCCGCCCATACGTCGCCGCCTCTGCCGCCGTCGCCGCCCCAGGGGCCACCATACTCGATGAACTTCTCGCGCCGAAACGCCACGCAGCCGTTACCGCCTGCGCCGGATTGGATGTAGACCTTGGCCGTATCGAGGAACTTCATCGTCGCTCGCTTTCAAGCTGCCTTTTTTCGCCCGAATTCCTCGCGCGTCAACGCCATCAGATGGCAATAGACTTCGTGTCCGCGGGCCATGCTGTTGCGCGGCGCTGCACCGTCATGCCGGCAGCCCAACTTTTGCAGCACGCGGCCCGAAGCCGGATTATCGTGGAACCAGCCCGCCCAGATGCTCACCGCCTTCAAGTCGTGAAAGGCGAAGGAAATCACCTTTTTCGCAGCCTCCGTGGCATAGCCCTGGCGCCAGAACGGCTTGCCCAGCCAATAGCCGAGTTCGAATTTTCCGTCCTTCAGATTCAATCCGCAATTGCCCATGAAAACGCCGTCCTGTTTGCGCGTCACCGAAAAACAGTAACCCTCGCCCTTGGCGAACTTTTCAGTCGCCAAGGCCACGAATTCATGCGCGTCGACCTCGCGATAAGGATGCGGCACGCTGGCAAGATTCTTCGCGACGTCCCAGTCGCCGATCCAGGTGGTGATCGCCGGCACGTCGCGAAATTCCGGCGGGCGCAAGAGCAGTCTCTCCGTTTCCAGTCTAGGCATGGCATTCCCTCCAATCAGCGAGGGAACAAAAAAGGGAGATGGCGGACCATCTCCCTCGCACAAACGGGCCGCCAATTTCGTGGCGGCCTATGTCTTCAGCCGCCTATTCTGCCGCGGTCTTCGCCGCCGGAGCCGTCGCCGCAATCACGGATACAAACGTGCGGCGCTTGAAGCCCTTTCGGAACGCGACTTGACCGTCGGTAAGCGCGAACAGCGTATGGTCCTTGCCCATGCCGACGTTCTCGCCCGGATGGAATTGGGTGCCGCGTTGGCGCACGATCACGTTGCCCGCGACGATTTCCTGGCCGCCAAACAGCTTCACGCCGAGCCTCTGGCCCGCCGAGTCGCGACCGTTACGCGAAGAACCGCCTGCTTTCTTGTGTGCCATGTCCGGGGTTCCTTACGCCGAAATTCCGGTGATCTTGATCTTGGTGAAGGGCTGGCGATGGCCGCGCTTGCGGTGCGTGTTCTTGCGGCGCTTTTTCTTGAACGCGATGACCTTTTCGCCCTTGCCCTGCGCGACGATTTCCGCGGTCACGGAAGCACCATCGACCAGCGGTGCGCCGGCCTTGGGCTTGTCGCCGCCGAGCAGCAGGACTTCGCCGAGTTTCAGTTCGCCGCCGACCTCGCCTGCGACCTTTTCGATGGTCAGGACGTCGTCCTTGACCACCTTGTACTGCTTGCCGCCCGTGCGGATCACCGCGAACATGATTTAAGTCCTTGAATATAAAAGTTTTCTCCTGGAGACGCTGCCCCCAGAGAGCCGCGCAATATACTGACGGGGAAGGCCCGGTCAAGCGGAACATCCCTGGCGCAGCTCAAACGGCAAGACTTGCCTGACGGAAGCTACTTTACCCCCTACGCGCATCTTTTTCTCTCGGTCTCACGAGCAGGCCCAGGATAGCCAAAATCGTCAGAGCCAAGCCGACATAGAATCCGATGAATTTCGCCGTCGTCGCCTCGGCCGCCAGCATCACCAGCAGATCACTGGGGCCACGCAGCACCATCGTCAACTGCAGGCCATTCTCGCAGGCGTCGAACAGCGCTGCAGCGATGGGCGCTGCGGCCAGGATATCCATGGCGCGCCGCATCAAACCGGGCCTGGGTGCAAAGCGCTCGCGTGCTTCGACAGCGCCGTAATAGAGCGCGGCCGCGTAGAGCGGCATGAACAGGTAATCAGCGCCCAGACCGAAACCGGCCAAGGCCGCATCAGGCGGGCTTGTCCAGCGATCCAGGATCACGCGGATGCCCCAGCCGGTCTTCACCCCTTGCAGGTCAGCGACGCCGTAGCCGGTTTTCGCCCGCAGATAGCTGTCGGCGACGTTCAGCACCAGAAACGCCGCCACGGCAGCAGCACCGGTCCAGGCCCAGCGGGCATTGAGCGTTTTCCGGCTTAGTTGCATCTTGTCCCCTCATCCCTTGGACGCGTCCGCTTCATGCGCCCCTTGCTCGACATATTCTACAATTTCCGCTGGGTGCGCGAAGGCGAAGCTGCCCGATCGTCGCAGGCCCATTTCGGCGGCCTGCAGCGGCTGATGATGCGGCACGGCCTGCGCGCCGTTATCAACCTGCGCGGCGAGAACAGCGATCTATCGTGGTGGCGCTATGAAAAGCGCGTCTGCGCCGCGCTTGGCGCCGGTCATTTCGACACAATGCTAGATTCACGCAAGCTGCCGACCCGGCCGATGCTCGTGTGTCTGATGGATGCTTTCGATGCCGCACCCAAGCCGTTCCTGTTGAAATGCTCCGGCGGGAACGATCGCACTGGGCTGGCGGCGGCGCTCTATCTGATTCATCGCGACGGCTGGCAGGCGCGCGAGGGTGCCCAGACGCAATTCGCCGGCATCGCCAAGAAGCACCAACGCTGGCTAAAATTGTTCACCGCCTTCGCGCAGGAGGAGGCGCGCGGCCGCGCAATCGGCGACTGGCTCCGGACCGACTACACGCCCGAACACTTCGCGGAGTGGTTGAATATGTACGGCCATGGCGACAGTTTCGAGCGTATCTTCGTGGCGCCGACGCGCAGCCCGTTTCAATGGTGAAAGAAAAACGCCCGGTCGGGGGTGCCGACCGGGCGTCGCTTGCGCCGTTACGCGCGAAGTGCCGGGAGGGGATGACCGACACCGCTGACGAAGGGCCCTATCCGGCTTGCGAGCGGGGGGGCAGTGCCTGCCGGAACCAACGCCCTTCGTAAGGAAGAACATATGCAAATTCGCCACAGTTTTCAACTATTTTTTCGAGATTCGGCTTGCTTAAGATTTTTTTAATGACAGTGCTAAAATTACAACGATTTGAAATCAGCCTTGGAAAGTCGCGATTTTTTTGTTGATCGCATGCCGCCACGCTTCGGAGAGGCCCGGCGCATCGTGAATTCGACGCAATGCGTCGCTGTTTGGTGCTTTGGCGAATAGCGCGAGGAAGCTTTCACGCACTGTTGGACTGCGGCGTGTCGTCATGCGCAGCAGCGTTGCCTGACGTGCCGGAACGACGCCGCCGGCGATGACGCGCAGATACCAGCCGCAACGCGCCGACAGCGTCATTGCCTGCGGCACATCCGGCCGGCCGGTGTGAATGGCGAGCTTGAAACATGGCGCACGCGGCTGGCTGACTTCGAGAAGCGCATCGCCCCACTCGAACCGATCGCCGATGCAGACGTCGTTTTCGTCTGCTCCGGCAAGCGTCAAGTTCTCACCGAAGGTATTCGGTGCACAAAGGAGTTTCTTTTCCACCTCCCACCATCGCCAATGATCGGACGGATAGGCATAGACGGCCTTGTCTACTCCGCCATGAGCTTCAAGATCGGCCTGTCCATCACCGGCGATGCCAAGCGTGCGCAGCAAGATGCTGTCCACGGCCACAGCCTGCTTGGCTATTCCCGACAGCACCTCTTCGCCATTCGCCGTGCCGATGATCGCCGGCACGCCGACGTTGACTGAAAGGATGGAGATGGACTCGGGGCTCATACCGCAACGGTATCAAGCGCCGAGAGAGAAATCACGCGGCGGCGCGGCGAGGTTCCGCTCCGAAGTTTCCTTCCAGGCCGGCAGCGCGGACATGTCGGTGTACCAGCGCCGGATCGCCGCATAGGGCGCCAGCGGGATTTTCGCCGGCTCCGCATAGTAGAGCGGCGACGCCAGGGAGAAATCGGCCACTGTCGGTTTGTCGCCGCAGACGAACTTATGCATCTTGAGCTGTATTTCCAGCACGGGCGCAAACTGATGGAAACGCTGCTCGCCCTTCGCGATCTCGGCGGCGTCCGGCGCACCCGTCTTCAGGAACCCCTTCACGACGTGCTCGAAAATGAAGATCGCGCATATCGGATCCCAATGCGACGCATCCCAAAACATCCAGCGGGTGACGTCTGCGCGGCCGCGTGCGCTCATCGGCAACATGCCGGCCTCGGGCTTCTTGTCGGCCAGGTACTGAAGGATGGCGTTGGATTCCCACAACACGAAGGCGTCGTCTTCCAGGACCGGCATCCGGCCATTCGGATTGAGCGCCAGGAATTCCGGGCGCTTCTGATCGCCCTTGCCCAGATCGACAAAGCGGAATTCGTAGTCCAACCCAAGATGGTTGGCAGCCGCCAGCACTTTGAAACCGCGCGGGCTGTGAGGGAAGGCGTGGAGCGTCAGGCTCATGATGGCTCTCCAACGATGGGTTCATGTCCAAAGACGGGAAACTGCAGGCCGGCGGCGAAGGTCAGGACCGCGGCGGCCAACAACATGTGTGCGGCAAAGAAAGCGCCGAAGAATGCGTAGAGAAGTACGGCAGTGCTCGCGGGCAAAAACGCCAGAAGCACGACGACGGACTTCGCGGCCGCCCGGGGACGGACCGCGATCCAACCGTAAATCGCAGCAAGCAGGATCATCGTCGCGGAATCGCCAAGCCAAAAGGCCTTGAGCGCACTGCCGAAAAATACCGGCAGATTAGACTCTGTAATGGCTGCCACCGCCTTGCCGTAAGCGGCAGCGTGCATGACGCCGCCAACCGCCAGTATCAGCGACGATAACGTGAGCAGAAACCTCGGAAACCAACCGGCCATCGCATGTCCTCCGTCGCCGCGGCGCATTACGCCGACAACACCTGATGAATCTGGGCGACCAGCGTCCGGTCATGCGCAGTCTGAGGCTTCCAGTCCATTCCCGCGGTCGCCTGCCCCAGGATCAGCAGGAGCGCAAACGCACCACCAGCAAGCACATTCTTGAGATCGAAACCCCGCATCATTTCTGTGCGACCTCCGCATAGAGGGCGAGCAGGCCGCCCCAGCCTTGTGGCGAGTCCACACCGGCGCGGATGGCCTCGGCGTCGGTCGACGTGATGCGGTGCTCCAGTTCTACGCGAGTAGCATTCGCCCCGTCGGCGATGAAACGGACCTCAACTTCGCTTTCGATGGTTTCATCAATCTGAAACTTGCTGTTGAGGCGCCAGGAAAGAACGACCTTCGATGGCGGCTCCCAGACCAGAACCTCTCCCCATTGGCATTCCGATCCGTCGATGCCTTTTTCGTACCAACGTCCGCCCCGGCGCGGTTCTATGACGGCCTCTTTCATTTCGACGGCCGCGATATGATGGCCTTTCGGCCACCAGCTTCCGAACCGCGCTGTGAACACCTCAAAAGCACGCGCCTGCGGCGCATTCACATGTATGGTTTTGCGTACGGGCGCGGCCGTGATCCGTTGCTGGCTCATTTTTTCTCCTGATCTTTTTCCGCTTCGGCGCGAAACGCTTCAAGTGCTTCGTCCCAAAATTGATCGAGCCAACGCCGGATATCGGCCAGCCCGTTGGGATCGATGTAATAGACGCGACGCGTGCCCTCTGCCCGGTCGTCCACCAAGCCGGCCTCCTTCAGCACTTTTAAGTGCTGCGACACAGCCGGGCGGCTGACCGGAAGGCCCTTGGCGATCACGCCGACCGGCTTGGCGCCATGGCGCAAGCGCTCGAAGATTTTGCGACGCGTAGGATCAGCCAAGGCCGGTAATGCATCTCTGTAAGTCATAACTTACCGTAAGTTATAACTTACCTATGAGTCAAGCTCCTTTCGGAGTCCTGCATAAGCGCTTCACTGCCAGATAAGGCTTAGGACCAAGTTTCGCGCACGCCCTTGCGCTTGGCTGGACGGGGACTTTCGTCTTGGCCGCCGGAGCCCGGCGGAATCTTCTGCGCCGGCTTGCCCAGAGCGTAGCCCTGACCAAGCTTGAACCCCAGCTGTTTGGCCTGGGCGATCTCTTCCTCGGTCTCCAGACATTCCGCGATAGTCGTGATGTTCAATTCGTTGCTCAGTTTCAGCAGGCCGGCGAACAACATGTCGTCGCGTTTGGATTTGCCGATCCGCTTCACCAATGCGCCATCGAACTTCAGAAAGTCCAACTGCATGCCATGAAGGTAATTCAGAGATGCAGCGCCGGCACCGAAATCGTCGAGGCCGACGCGATAGCCCAGTGCGCGCAAGGCCGTCACCGCTTTAGCAGCACTTTCCAAATCAACGATCTGTGCGGTCTCGGTGATTTCTATCAGGATGCGCGGCGCCAGCTTGCGCTTGCGGGCGAGGAAACCCGCCAGCAGTGCAAAGCTTGCCGGCGACTCGACCGTGTGCCCAGAAACGTTGAAGGCAATACTGGCCGTGTGCGACGTATCGCTCTCCAGCGCATTCATCACTTTCAGCGCGACGGCGAGGTCGAACGCGTCGGCGATGCCGAGCGCTTCGGCGAACTGCACCGTCTCCGCCGTTTGACCGGGTTTGAAGCGCGCCAGCGCCTCGAAATGCGACAACTCGCGTGTCTCCAAATTTCTGATCGGCTGGAACGCAAATGCGAACGAACCGTCGGCCACAGCATCGGTGAGGGCCCGAACGCGCGTCTGGGTCTCGTCGATCATGTTGTCGAAGATTTCGCTCAAGTCGCCGACGCTGCCGGGCGTCTGCTGGCCGGCGGAAAATCGTTCTACGACATAGCGCACAGCCATCATCCGCTGCTGAGGGGCAAGATTACGGCCCTTTAGCGACACCAAAGTCTCCTGGATCATCGCCTGCGGCATACCGCCGTCAGCGAGCGCCGCACGGACGCGGCTGGCAAGATCTGTGGGGCCGCGCACGGCATCGGCGATGAGACCGAAGCCCGTCTCCGAAAGCCTGCCGGCCAACTTGGCGCCAGCGCCTTTGATAGTCGCGCCGATCGAGGCAAGCAGCCTGTCGGCCTGTTCGGGCGGCAGCTTTCCGCAAAGTCCGGGTAACGCCGGAACGTCAAGCAGTGTTAACGCATCGGATTCGCCCGCGATATTCTCCGCTGCTGCCAGGAAGGCGTCGCGCGTCGGCAGTCCCGTTTTGCTGTCCTTGGCGTGGGTCGGCAATGGCCCTCGCGGACCCGGCTTCGCAAGCGTACAGGAAATCTTGTCGTCATTATCCGGCAGGCGAAACATCGCAACATTGGCTTCGTTTCCGCCCACCAGCTTCAAGCGAAAGGGGCCGATCCGGCCGCCTTGCGGAAGCGAGCGCGTGAAGTTCGCGAACTTGGTTCCCTCGGCGGGTTGGAACAATTTCCCAGACGGTTCGCCGATCAGACTTTCGGCGTCGGTTTGGGCAAAGTCGCGGGCCGCACCAGTCGCGAAAAGAATCGTGCCAGATGTATCGATCTCAAAGAGAAAATCGGCGTTGGCAAAGGCAAAACCGAGGAGGCGGGCGGCATCCGGCATCAGGGCGTGTCCTAGACTTCCGCCAAGATGCACGCGATGCGTTAGGGGAGCGTAAAGTTTCTAGATATTGCGACTAGCTCTTATTTGCGCAATGCCGCGCCGTAGGCGGCAAAGATTGCACGCGAGACCTCATTCTCGGACCAGCGCCACTCCGGATGCCATTGCAAGCCCAGCACGAAGCCCTTGGCTCCGGGCATGGAGACGGCCTCAATTTGCCCGTCCGGCGCTACGGCATCCGCAAACAGAGCCGGTGCAAGCCGGTCAACGCCCTGACCATGCAATGAGTTTACGTCGAACCTGCGGGCCGTCGTAAGACGCGACAACAAGCCCCCTTCCGTCACTGACACCGGGTGGACGGGCGCATATTGCTCGTCGAGCGAAGCAACGTCCTTTTCGCGATGGTCGATGCGACCAGGAACCTCGTGGACCTTTTGATGCAGCGTACCGCCAAAAGCCACATTCAACTCCTGGCAGCCGCGGCAGATGCAGATCACGGGCTTACCGGCTTCCACCACGGCGCGCAGCAGAGGAAGTGCGGTTTCGTCCCGGCGTTCGTCTTCGAGTTGGCCGTCGGGCGGCTTCCGTCCGCCGTAATGGCGTGGCGAGACGTTCGACGGCGAACCCGTGAACAGCAGACCGTCGACGGTTGCCAGCAGGTCCGCGATCGCCAACGGTGGCTCAAGCGCCGGTATAAGCAACGGCAGCGTGCCGGTGCCGTCACGCAAAGCGGTAATATACTTCTCGCCGACCATGTGGAAGGGATGCTTGCCCACCATGCGGTGATCGCAGACCAGCCCAACGATGGGACGCGAAGACGTCATCGGCTTCAATCCCGCGACTTGGTCCCGACAGCTTTGCGCGTGCCCTTGAGCACAAACATCTGACCGTCGATCGTTGCACCCTGATCCAGATCGCGAAGCGCCACGGTCGTCGTCTGTCCCTGGTCGTCGATCACCGTCCATTGCCGAAGCTCGAGCACGGGATCCGCGAAGACGAGGCTGATATTGGACTTGGTCCGGTTGGTGCTTGAACGTGCCTCTATGGTCAGCTCCCCGGGCTGACGTTTCACCGCCATGACTTCGTTGTCATGACTCAGATCGATGTCGTCGGAGAGGACGAGATCGAGTGGCGTCGCCGACAGCGGATAACGATCGATAGTATTGAGCTTGCGATTGACGACGGCGACGGTCGTCCCATCGGACACGATCAGGACTGGATTGGGTGGCTTATATTCGAAGCGTACGCGTCCAGGCTTCTGTATATAGAAGCGGCCCTGGTCTATCTGACCGTCTGGATCGATCTGGATGAAATCACCGGTCAGGGTATGAATGGAATTGAGATAGGCGCTGACGCGGTCCAGGTCGGCGCGATCGGCGGCAGTCAGCACGATGGGACGCTGGGGCGGGGGCTGACCCGCACCGCCGAGGCCCGTAGCCAAAATTCCGAGAAGAAAGAGGTTTGCAAGGCGACGCATCGTTGGTTGTCTAAGATGTATTTGTGGCAGAAGGAAGAGCAAGCCTGTTATGCGGCCTGACCCGCGTTGTGATGCGCCTTCTGGGCGTACAGCCCGTCGATCAGGAGTTTCAGTACGCCATCGAGCTCGCGTTCGAGTTTGGGCAAAGTCAATTTGGACCAGAGCTGCGGATAGTGAAATTTCATGGTGGCGGACTGGAACATCTCCGCGGTGAACTGCTTGTCATGGGAACGAAATTCACCGCGTCGTTCGGCATCCTCGAAAAGCTCGACGAGGAGCTCTCGCTCATTGGCGAGCATCCAATTGGAGTACTGCGGGCGTTCGCTGGCGATCACGCTGGCCATTTCGTGGATCCGTGGGTTCTTTTCCAGCATGTGATAGGTGTGACGCAATTCTTCGAAGAAAAAGTCGCGCAAACGATCGCGGCCGCTCTTTGCCGGCGCTTGGATCAGCTTGCGGAGTTCCTTCAAATGCTCTTCATGCGCCGCGCTGGCGATGGCCTCGGCTATGTCGAGCTTGCCGGGGAAAAAACGGTAAAGATTGCCCGGCGACATGCTGCAATCGGCGGCGACCTCGGCCATGGTGGTCTTGGCGTAGCCGAAATGCGAAAAGCGCTTCTTGGCGGCGTCGATGATTTGTTCGCGAACCGCGTCCTTTTCGGCCATAGGCCATACCCCTTGCGCCGGTTCTCGCGGCCGGCATGCTCTTATTTTCCAGCTCAGGATAGTATTTATTTCTGAACGTTCAACAAATCGTTCAATCTTTCGCACCGCACCATGAGCCCAGTTCGGAACGCATAAATGGCAGAAAAACCGGATGTAGCAAAACCTTATAACAAAATCGGCGTTATCGGCGCCGGGGCCTGGGGAACGGCCCTGGCTTTGACGGCTGCCCGCGCCGGCCTGCAGGTCGACCTTTGGGCGCGCGAGTTGGAGGTCGTCGATTCGATCATCAGGTCGCAAGAGAACACCTCCTTTCTGCCGGGGATCACTCTTCCGGCCAGCATCACCGCCACCGGCGACATGGCGGCGGCAACGACGCATGCCGAGGCGCTACTCATCACGGCGCCGGCCCAGCACCTGCGTGCCAGCCTGACGTCGGTTGCCACGAGGGCGCCTGAGGGCATTCCATTGGTCGTCTGTGCCAAGGGTATCGAACAGGCGACCGGTAAGTTGGTCACCGAGATATTCCTCGAAACCGCCCCCGCCTTCCAACCGGCAATCCTGTCTGGACCGTCCTTCGCCCGCGATGCGGCCAGCGGCCTGCCTACGGCCGTCACCATCGCCGCCCGTTTCGACATCGCCCAACGCCTGCAAGCGAGTCTGGGCCACGCGACGTTTCGCCCGTATGCCAGCGACGACGTCCTGGGCGTGGCGCTGGGCGGCGCGGCGAAGAACGTCTACGCCATCGCTTGTGGCATCGTGGACGGTCTGGGGCTTGGCGAAAGCGCCCGTGCGGCGCTGTTGGCGCGCGGTTTTGCAGAGCTGCTGCGCCTGGGCACGGCGCTGGGCGCGCGCTCGGAGACGCTGATGGGGTTGTCAGGATTGGGCGATCTGGTACTCACCGCCACCAGTCCGAACTCGCGCAACTACCGTTTCGGCTGCGAGGTTGGGAAAGGACGCAATCTGGCCGAGTTGGCCGCGCCTGGCCAACCACTGGCGGAAGGCGTTGCGACAGCGCCGGCGCTTGTCATTCGCGCCCGCAAGGAGAAAATCGAATTGCCGGTGGCGGAAACCGTCGCCGCTGTGCTCGACGGCTCGCTGCCGGTCGACGCCGCGATTGCGCGGCTGATGAGCCGGCCGCTGAAATCGGAATAGGAGAAACACCCATGCTGTTCATGTTCATAGCCTTCGACCGGAAGGGCGGCGGTGCCGCCATTCGTGCAGCCACGCGGCCCAAGCACGTCGAGTACACAAAGACGAACGGCAGGGTGAAATTCGGCGGCCCCTTCGTCGGCCCGAACGACGACATGATCGGCAGCTTCTCCATCATCGAAGCCAAGGATTACGACGAGGCCATGGCCTACACGCACAACGATCCTTACGCCAAGGCCGGGTTGTTCGAGCGTACCGAGCTTCATCCCTGGAAGCTGACGATCAATACCTTCGAAAAAGTCTGACGGGCACTTTGCCTTTTTGAGGCACGCATGTCCTAATATCCGCGCAACGACAACGCGGGTGAACAATGCTTTTCGTCGTTATCGCCATCGACAAGGAAAACGGGCTGCCATTGCGCATGGCCACGCGCGAAGCCCATTTTGCCTATCTGCGCGACACACCCGGCGTGCTCCGGCTCGGTGGTCCGTTCTTCAACGCCAAGGGCGAGATGAACGGCAGTCTGATGATCGTGGAAGCAGAGAGCCTCGAAGCGGCCAAGACTTGGCACGCCAGCGACCCCTATGTGAAAGCCGGCGTGTTCGCGTCTTCCGAAGTAAGGTCGTGGAAAGCCACCGCCAACCCGATCGAGGCGAAATTCTGATGGCGTATTGGCTGCTCAAAAGCGAACCGGAAGCCTGGTCCTGGGTTCAGCAGAAGAAAAAGGGCGGCAAGGGCGAACCCTGGAGCGGCGTACGCAACTATCAGGCGGCCAATAACATGAAGGCGATGGCTGTCGGCGACTACGGGTTTTTCTATCACTCCGGCGACGAGCGCAGCATTGTCGGCATCGTTGAGGTCATCGGCGAGTATCGCCCTGATCCCACGGACGAGAGCGGCCGTTTCGGCATGGTGCTGGTTAAGGCCGTGCGGGACCTGCCCAAGCCTGTGACGCTTGCCGAGATCAAAGCCACGCCCAAGCTCAAGGACATGACGCTGGTGCGCGCCTCACGGCTTTCCGTTCAGCCGGTGAAGCCGGACGAATGGAAACTCGTCTGCGCCATGGGCGAACTTAAATAGACAATCTTACTGCTGCGGGTTGGGCTGCTGCGCGTTGGCGTCGCTGTTGGCCGGCTGCGCGGCACTGTTGCCGACCGCAGTTCCGCCGGTGACGGGTTGTACGTCGCTGTTGTCGATCGGGCTCTGCGCGGCACCATCTTGCGCTGTGGTCGGATTGCTCGGCGGCACAACCGCCGCCTCGTTTTCCTCGTCCGGCGGCACTTGGCGCACCTGATAGGTCGAAAGACCGTCCGCACGCTCGACGCTGTAGAGCTTGGTGCAGGTGCCCTTCTTCAGACCTTTCGAGTCCTTGCACGTCAAATCCACTGTCAGATTGTAGGTGTCGCCATCGGCCAGCGCCTGGCAAACTCTGCGATCCTTTACGTCGGTTTTCTTGGCGTCCGTATTGGCCAGACTCGCGGAATAGGGGACGACACCAAAATTTCGGGCACTGTCGAGTGTGGCCGTGCAGATGAGCTTGCCACTCGGTCCGAAGAAGCCGCCAAAGACCAGGACCGCAGCCACGATGGCCGCCACCGTGACGCCGCCACCGCCAGCCCACCACCATTTGTGCGTCTTCATCGACCCAAGGACCGCCGCAAAAATCTGTGAAACCGCGTCGAGCACCGGCTCTTCCTTTCGCTCCATGCCGTCGCCGCGGCGACGAGATCGAGATTGCTGCGCGCCAGCCCAGCGCGCCTTAACAATGTTTACGCGGGTGACTGCCCCCGCGCCGCGCCAATTCATATAGCCGAATGCCGAAAGCATCCAGCCCTTCGGTAGGGGACAAACAGGCCGGCGGTTTCAAAGCCTTTTGCGCACTTCCAGGCTGTAAGGTCCGTAACCTGAACGCTCATAGGCTCCGATGGCGCGGCTGTTGCCTGCCAGCACGCCGATCCGGACCGTGGTCAGGCCCAGCTGCCGCGCCCAATCCTCACATGCCGCGATCAGCAGGCGGCCGACACCCGCCCCGCGTGCGGCCTCGACGACGTAAAGCTCGGCAATGAAGCCATACCGGCGATCCTCCGCACGGATATATATCTCGCCTTCCTTTTCACAGACGGCGACCCACCCCACGGCACGCGTTTCCGGATCCTCAGCGATGAAGATCTTTCCTCGGTGCGCCAGGAGTTCGGGGATGAGATTTGCGTAATGCTCCTCGGCAAACTGCGCATCAAGGCGGCGGTTGGTTTCCAGCGCATGTTCGTATTGCTGCAGACCGACGATGAACCCCAGGATATCGGGTTTGTCGGCAGGCAGCCGTGCTTCGCGAACATGCACCTTCATGTACCCTCGCCAGAGTCCAGCAGTGTCGTAACGAAAACGAGCCTTATCGATCTTCTCTGCGTTGTTGTGCGCTGCGTGTCATCCGGTGTGCCAGGACCAATCCGATCGCAACGCCGAAGGAACAACCCGAGACCCACAAGAAAATATCCCCCATTCGTCCCGTGAAATCATGGGTCAATCCGTTGAACGCGATCCCTAGGATCACGAAGCCCGTGATCATGGACAAAATCGGAATCTTCTTTGCGTTCGTGCGTGCAACGAGGCACCCTGCGATGATCAACAAAGCGCCCGCCGCAGAGGCCATATAGGCCACCTCCGGTACTGTGAGGCCTTCCACCTGCCATTTGTGGCCGGTTGCGTCCAAACCCACAATTAGGCCCACGACGGCGCCGCCGATCGCGGCTACCAACAATACCGCCTGAAGAAACACCTTCGTCGGATTCCGGGCCGTCATCGCTGCGCGCTCCGATACGAAAAACCCGCCGGCATTTTCAGGCCGGCGGGGTCTTCATTCAAGGTGCCTAGCGCTCATACCTTGAGCGCGGCAAGCACTTCGTCGAGCATCTTCTTGGCGTCGCCGAACAACATCCGGTTGTTCTCCTTGTAGAACAGCGGATTGTCGACGCCGGCATAGCCCGACGCCATGGAGCGCTTCATGACGATCGACGTCTTGGCCTTCCACACCTCGAGCACCGGCATGCCGGCAATCGGGCTGGTGGGATCGTCCTCAGCCGACGGATTGACGATGTCGTTGGCACCGATGACCATCGCCACGTCGGTGTCCGGAAAATCGTCGTTGAGCTCGTCCATTTCCAGAACGATGTCGTAAGGCACCTTGGCCTCGGCGAGCAGCACATTCATGTGCCCCGGCATGCGCCCGGCCACCGGGTGGATGCCAAAGCGAACGTTGACACCCTTGTCGCGCAACACCTTTGTGATCTCGTACACGGAGTGCTGCGCCTGGGCGACTGCCATGCCGTAACCCGGCACGATGATGACGTTCTTGGATTCGCGCAGCAATTCGGCGGTTTCGGCGGCGCTGATCGGCGAGACTTCGCCTGCGGGCGCCGCGCCCGGCTTGGCCGCCTGGCCTTCGGCAGAACCGAAGCCGCCGGCGATGACGCTGAGGAAGTTGCGATTCATCGCCCGGCACATGATGTAGGAGAGGATCGCGCCCGACGAACCGACCAGCGCACCAACCACGATTAGAAGATCGTTCGACAGCATGAAGCCCGTAGCCGCCGCCGCCCAACCCGAATAGCTGTTCAGCATCGAGATCACCACCGGCATGTCGGCGCCACCGATCGCCATCACCATGTGGATACCGAAGAGCAACGCGATGACGGTCATCACGATCAGCGGCAGCATACCGGCCTCGATGCTGCCCGCCGTGGCGAACACGTAACCGTAATAGATAACCACCAGAAGGCCGGCGAGGTTCAGCAGATGGCGCGCCGGAAGAAGCATTGGCTTGCCGCTGATCTTGCCCGACAGCTTACCGAATGCGATCACCGAACCGGTGAAGGTCACAGCACCGATCAGCACGCCGATGTAAATCTCCATGATGTGAATCGTGTGCTCGGCGGCAGTGGGGAATACCGTCGATGTGTCGATGAAGCTGGCGAAGCCGATGGTGCAGGCGGCAAAGCCGACCAAGCTGTGCATGATCGCCACCAACTCGGGCATTTGGGTCATTCGTACGATGCGGGCAGCGTAAAGTCCGATGCTGCCGCCGACGACCATCGCCCCGACGATGAAGGCGTAGCCGCCCGGCGTGACCCGCGGGCCGAACACCGTGGCGAGCACAGCGATCGTCATGCCGATGATGCCGTACCAGTTGCCGCGTTTCGCGGTTTCCGGGTTGGACAAGCCGCCGAGGCTGAGGATGAAGAGAATGGTAGCTCCGAGGTAGGAGACCGTTTGCAGACCTTCAGACATTTCCGGTCCCCTTATTTATTGAACATCATCAGCATGCGCCGCGTCACCGCGAAGCCGCCGAACATGTTGATGGAGGTCAGCGCGATGCCGACAATGGCGATCCAGCGGATCAATTCGTCCGGCCGTGTCAGGCCTTCGGCAAGCGGCGGAGCGATCTGGATCAGTGCGCCGATGGTGATGATGCTGGAGATCGCGTTGGTGACGCTCATCAGCGGCGTATGCAGGGCCGGCGTGACGTTCCACACCACCATGTAACCGACGAAGACGGCGAGCACAAAAACCGTGAAATGGCCCAAGAATGCCGTTGGAGCGTAAAGGCCGATCAGGGCGAACAGCGCCAGGGCGATGACGGGCATCGTCAATACCGAGATGACCTTCGCGAAAGCGCTCTTTTCCTTGACCGGCACGGGTGCCCCAACAGCCTTGGGAGCGGGCGGCGCGGGAAGTTTGAGCGGCGGGGCGGGCCAGGTGATCTTGCCATCCTTGATCACCGTGAAGCCGCGGATCGCATCGTCCTCCATGTTGACGACGATCTGGCCGTCCTTGGCCTTGCACAGTTCTTCGGTGAGGCGCAGCTGGTTTGTGGCATAGAGCGTCGAAGACTGCTTGGCGAGGCGCGAGGCCAGATCGGTGTAGCCGATGATGGTCACGCCATGCTTGACGACGGCCTTGCCGGGCTCGGTGAGCTCGCAGTTGCCGCCTTGTTCGCCCGCCATATCGACGATGACGCTGCCAGGCTTCATCGACTCGACCATTTCGGCCGTAATGAGCTTGGGCGCGGGCTTGCCGGGAATGAGGGCCGTGGTGATGATGATGTCGACGTCCTTGGCCTGCTTGGCGTACATCTCGCGCTGGGCCTTCTGGAAGCCTTCGCTCATCACCTTGGCATAGCCGCCGCCTCCCGAACCTTCCTCCTCGTAGTCGACCTTGACGAACTCGGCGCCCATCGACTTGACCTGGTCGGCGACTTCCGCGCGCGTATCGTTGGCGCGAACGATGGCGCCGAGGCCGACAGAGGTTCCGATCGCCGCAAGACCGGCGACACCGGCGCCGGCGACGAACACCTTGGCGGGCAGGATCTTGCCCGCCGCGGTAATCTGACCGTTGAAGTAGCGGCCAAAAGCGTTTGCCGCTTCGATGACCGCGCGATAACCGCTGATGCTCGCCATCGAGGTCAGCGCGTCCATTTTTTGCGCGCGCGACAAGAGGCGTGGCACCGCATCCATGGCCAAGACCGTGACCTTCTTGTCCGCCAACGCCTTCATCAGGTCCGGATTCTGTGCCGGCCAGATGAAGCTGATGAGCGTCTGTCCCGCTTTCATCAGCGCGACTTCGCTCAAGTCGGGCGCACGCACCTTGAAGATAATGTCGGACGTCGACCAAACGTCGGCAGCACTGCCAACGACCTTGGCTCCGGACTTGGCGAAGGCATCGTCAAAGAAGCTCGCACCGTTGCCGGCGCCGCTTTCGACCGTCACCGCGAAGCCGAGCTTGATCAGCTTCTCGATGATGTCGGGCGCGGTAGCGACCCGCTTCTCGCCGGCAAAAGTCTCTCTGGGAATTCCAATTGTCTGGGGCATGGTTTCACGCGTTTGGTTGGATTGTTCGATGACGACCCTTATCAGGGCGATGGCCGGTAAAGATCAGCCGCGCTCGGCGGGCATGTCCAGGCGCGTTTCCGGTTCTGCGGTGCGGGATGGGAAATCAGCCGTGGGTACGGAAGATCAGCAGGAACAACATGATCAGGCCGATGCCGGACAACGAGTACTTGATGCCGCTGATGAACAGCTTCCAAGTCCGCTGGTGTTCGCTGATATCCATTGTGCCGGTTTGCTCACCGGCGTCTCCGTGAGAGGCCATGTCTACCCTCCGAATTACGCGGCGGGAATATAGCAAACAGCCTTCCCGCGCAATGTTCACGGCTGCGGCATTGAGGGCCGCTCCCCCTGCAGCGGACCACATGCAAGCGGCCGCAATCCGCAGCGTTACGCCGCGGAATTTGCCTGGTTTTTGCAGAAGAAATGCACCGTTCCTGACGATCGCAAAACGGGCTCAGACCCGCCGTCGCGGCAGCGAATGTTCCCAATCCGCCAGCAGCGCGCGCAACGCTGCGACGAAGGCCAAAGGCTGGTCGAGCATGACGTGATGCTGGGCCTGCGGAATCTCGACCACGGGCGCCGCCCGCCCCAAGAGGTTGAACATGTATTCCCCGATCTGGGGCGGCAGCAGGATCGAATGCTCACCCCGAAAAACGGCGATTCGGCATTTGGTAGCCTTCAGCCGCGCTGCGATGTCGCCAATGGAAAAGTCGCGCCAGATCGCCGGATCGAACTTCCAGGAGAATCCGCTCTCCGTCTCCTTCAGCGAGTGGCGCGCCACCCAGTCGAGCAGAAACAGGTTGTCGCAGGTCTGCGGCGGCAACAGCCGAAAGCGTGCCAGCGCCGTAGCCAGCGTGGGGTAGAGCTTGTGCGGCCGATTCGAATGCGGCGGCCTTCCGCCCGAACGGCCCGGAGGATTGACCGGTGAATCGACAATCACCGTGCCCGACAGCCGATCGCCATAGAGAGCGCCGGTGAGCAGCGTGACGAAACCGCCGAAACTGTGCGCCACGATGATCGGCGGCTCGGGCGACGCGAACATGCAAGCATGCTCGCACACCGCAAGTTCCTCGCGGGCGAACTGCTCCATCGTATAGCCGCCGCGGCGCCAGTCGCTGTCGCCCATGCCGGACAGGTCCATGGCGGCGACATTGTAATCGCGCGCCAGAAAGGGCGCGATAAAGCTCCACCAATAGGCATGCGCCGCGTTGCCGTGGACCAGCAGCAAGCCCGGTCGCGTCTTATCGCCCCAACGCAGGTAATGGATATGCGCCCCATCGACCTCGACGAAACGGCTCTCCGGCTCTACCGCCACCGTCTCGGCGAACCAAGCGGGCGCCGGTGGCGGCGCTCCGGCCAAGGCGGCGAGCGGCGTCTCCAGATCCGGGAAGTCCACCTTTTTCACACCAGGCACGGGCGGCAGCGCGCGGGAGATGTCATCCGTCATCTAACCGTGTGCCTTTCGCGGCATGGCAAATTTGAAAACACCTGTGCCGGTGAGGACTGTGCGGTCACCCACCCAGATGCGTCCGCGCGTGGTGTAGAGATCGTCGTGCTGGCCGACGATTTGGCTCGTGCCTTCCACCCAGTCGCCGAGCGCCGCCGGGGCGATAAAATCCGTTAGCAGTCGGATCGTTATCCAGTGATGATCCCTGCGCAACAGCGACACGGAATGGCCGAACACCATATCGGCAAACGCCATCAGCATACCGCCATGGCAGTTCTTCATGCCGTTGGTGTGACGCTCCTCGACGAGGAAGGCGCGCGTGAACCCGCCATCCGCTTCAGCGCGCTCATAGAGCGTGCCCATCACCTGGCCAAAACCGCGCCGCCAGTTCAAGGGCGTGAAGCCTGCGGGAACCGTGGAGGGTTCCGGATCCAAAACGTCATCGTTCATTGCGGAAAGGCTGGCACGCCTATGCCAACCACTCAAGCCACGTGCCGTGCGGATGGCAAAGGCCAAGCGTGCGCTTTTCCTTGTTTCCGCCGCGGTAGGAATAAAGCAACAGCGGATTGTCGCCGGATCGGGTTCCTTCCAGGCTGATGCGCCACACCGGACGACGCAGGCTGGCCATGACCAATATCGCATCTAGCGCCTCGCGCATCTCCGCGGAGAACTGATAGACGACCATGGTGTGATAGACGCACACCGGTTGATCACCGGGCGCAGACGCCAGGGCCTCCGGCAACAAGTCCAGCGCATTGCCGGCACGAATCTCTGGCTTCACGTGCTCGTGCAACCGCAGTGCCCTTTCCAATTTGGCGAAACGCCCAACCTGATCCGGCCACACCAGCGCCTTCAACCAGTCGCGTGCGTCGGGATCGGAAAGATCGACAGGGTCACGCTCCAGGCCCATGCGGCTTGCCACCTTGGGCGCCGGACCGAGCGGCGGCAGTCCGTCGCCGCGCAATTCGCACTCGAGCGACAGTTCCGAGTCCGGTGCCCCAAGCGAAAAATATTCTCCACCCTTGGCGTAAAGCACGCCGTAGCGGTCCCACAGCAGATTCAACCCGGCGCTGGGACCAAGTTCGATCAGGTTGAGCGGCTCGCCAACTTCCTGCGCCAACGCACGAAAGGCAGGCGCCAGCAGCGCCGAACGGCCGACCTCATTGGTGTTGGTAACGCGTGTGGCGATCAGCGGCGCCAACGCGGCGCGGCGCGTTTCGACGAAATCCTTGAATACCGGAAACGGATCGTCATCGCGCGTCCCACCGAGATTTGGGTAATAGTCCCGCAAGGCATGCTTGTCGCCGCGCAGCAACAAAAAGTGCACAGCGGCAAAGAGAATATTTGCGGATGGCTGGCCGGCCCTCACGCCATCGGCGAACTTGCGCAGTGCTTTGTCGCCGGCAATGCCTGTCGAAAGACGCTGATAAAGCGGCGCTCCGGTGCGACGCGCTTCTTCTGCAAAGAAGGTCCAATAGTCGAATGGCTCTTTGTCCATGGGGCTTTTTTTACCGTTTGTTCACCAAGTCGAGCACTGTGCACTGTCCCACACAAGGACATCTCTTAAACAGGTCTTTACCGGTCGAGGGCCATCATCGCGCCTCACCGCTAGGGGCCCAGATGGCACAGACGATTCTTATTGTCGACGATGATCCGGTACAGCGCCGGCTTCTCGAAGCCGCGATCAGCCGTGCCGGCATGACGGTCATCACCGCGCCCGGAGGCGGACCCGCGCTCGACATGGTCACCGGCCCGCGAGGCGAACAGATCGCCTTGATGCTGCTCGACCTCATCATGCCCGATATGGACGGCTTGGAAGTGCTTGCCAAACTGCGCAAGACCAACGCCGATTTGCCCGTGATCGTGCTGACCGCCAAGGGCGGCATCGATTCCGCCGTTGAGGCTATGCGCGCGGGCGCCAACGACTTCCTGGTCAAACCCGCCAGCCCGGAACGCATCACAGTTTCCATCCGCAACCAGCTCAAGATCGGCACTCTTTCGGGCGAGGTCACCCGTCTGAAGAAGAAGGTGGACAACCGCCTGGTCTTCGACGACCTCGTTGGCCGTTCGTCCGAGATGCGCCAAGTGTTCCGCCTGGGGCAGCGCGCCGCGCAATCCACCATTCCGATCCTCGTCGAAGGCGAATCGGGCGTCGGCAAGGAACTGATTGCACGGGCCATCCAGGGTTCCTCGGACCGTGCCGGCAAACCTTTCGTTACCGTCAACTGCGGGGCAATCCCGGAAAATCTGATCGAGTCGATCCTGTTCGGTCACGAGAAGGGTTCCTTCACCGGTGCCAGCGACAAGCACCTCGGCAAGTTCCAAGAGGCCGACGGCGGCACACTGTTCCTCGACGAGATCGGCGAGTTACGCCTCGACATGCAAGTCAAGCTGTTGCGCGCGCTGCAGGAAGGTGAAGTGGATCCTGTTGGCTCCAAGCGGCCGGTGAAAGTGGACGTCCGCATCATTTCGGCAACCAACCGCGACCTGTCGGAACTGACGCGCGCAGGGCGTTTCCGCGAGGATCTATTCTACCGCCTCAACGTCTTTCCGATCTTCGTGCCGCCGCTGCGCGAACGCTCCGACGACATTCCGGCGCTGGCACGCCACTTCATCACCCGCTTCGCGGCCGAAGAGCACAAGCCAGTGGCCGGACTTACGCCCGAAGCCGCCGATCTGCTCGAACGTTTCAGCTGGCCGGGTAATGTGCGCCAACTTGAGAACACAATCTTCCGCGCCGTCGTGCTTTGCGACGCCTCGTTGCTCGACATCTGCGATTTTCCGCAGATCGCCGCCGCCATGGGCGTGGAAGCGAAAACACACCGTGCCGTCATCTCGCCCGATGCACCCGCCGCCGACATGTTCGCGCCAGTCCTGCCAGCATCGTCGCCTTATCTTCTGTCCGCCGCCGACGCCGCCGGTCACATGCGCAAGCTGGAAGAGATGGAGTCGGAGATCATCCGACTCGCCATCTCACGCTATGAAGGACATATGTCCGAAGTGGCGCGCCGGCTCGGCATCGGCCGTTCGACGCTGTACCGCAAGCTGAAGGAGTTCGGGCTGGAAGCGGACGAAGGCGAAGCGCCGGAAACCGCCGAAGAGCCGCCGCGCCAAGCCGCTGGCTAGCGCGTTCATATCAAGCGCGCCGAAAATGGCTCTCGAGATCAATCCGTCATGTTCAGGGCGCGCTTGTACAGGTCCAGCATCGCCTCTTGCTCCTGGAAGTCGGCCTTGTCGAGTTTCCGAAGACGCACGACCTGCCGCATGATCTTGACGTCGAAGCCCTCGCCCTTGGCCTCGGCATAGACCTCACGGATATCGGCGGAAAGCGCCGCGCGCTCTTCTTCCAGCCGTTCGATGCGTTCAATGAACGAGCGCAGACGATCCTTCGCGAAGCCGGATTTGGCCATGGTCAACCTCTGAGAACTTGGGGGCGCGGACCCTAACGTGTGGCTGTTCGCAGACGCAACGCTGCCGGCTCTGCTAGCTGTGAGTCTTTTGCGAGGTGGCGAAGGCGGCCTGCTGCTCGGGCGTTGCTTCTTTCTGATAACGCCGCTTCCACTCGGCGGGCGCCATGCCATAAACGACGGCACGCGCCTCATCCTTATCCAGCACGATGCCCTTTTCCGCGGCAGCCTCGCGATACCAGTCACCCAGGCAGTTGCGGCAGAAGCCGCCGGTGATCATCAGGTCTATGTTCTGCACATCCGTCCGTGCGCGCAGGTGCGCGACCAGACGCCGAAAGGTCGCCGCTTCAAGCTCGATACGCGTGCGCTCGTCCATGAAAGCCCGTCCTTCCTTCGGAAGCACCCCGGATGACAAAGCCTTCATCCGCCGGGCAAACCGCCTGGAGCAGGGGTGCCGTCACCAAATTGCTATCATCGGTCCGCGGACGTTGTCCGACAAGTGCGTTGACAGATTCGGTCGCTTTGGGCGACACCGTGGTGAGCCAATGCGTCCCACCACCGCCCTCCTGCTGTCAGTCCTGCTTGTGACCGGTCCCGCCCAAGCGGGTTTTGCGGTCTGTAACAAGGCGAACACGCCGGTAAAGGTTGCACTCGGCCGCTTCGACGGGAAGATCTGGCGCAGTGAAGGCTGGTGGACAATCCTTCCGCGAAAATGCGAGACCCTGCTCTCCGGCGTGCTCGACGCACGCTATTATTACCTTTATGGCACGGACGGCGGGTCCGGCACCTGGAATGGCGACAAAGCGTTCTGCACGGCTTCTGTGGGCCCATTCTCGATACCCGGCCGCGGCAATTGCGCTGCCAGGGGGTATGATCGCAAGGGCTTCTTTGAGGTCGATACAGGCCAAAGGGCCAACTGGACCCAGACGCTTTCGGATTAAGCACTTTGAACGGACTGAAATAAATGCGGCGTAGGCGTAAGACGAAAATTCTGGCAACTCTTGGTCCGGTCAGCTCCAACCCCGAGAGCATCCGTGCGCTTTTCGAGGCCGGAGCCGATGCCTTCCGCATCAATATGAGCCATACCTCGCATGCCGGTCTGGCAGATCTGCACCGCTATGTGCGATCGCTCGAAGAGTCCGCAGGCCGGCCGATCAGTATCCTGGTCGATCTGCAGGGGCCTAAAAT
>JAGWJY010000060.1 GCA_028865545.1 Alphaproteobacteria bacterium
AACGAGAATACGGATGCCATCCGTGTTGGAAGAACTCGAATTTGGCGAGGGTTTCTCCTAATACCTCTTGATGACCCGCCCTGCGACGCATCTCGGCAGTCGATAACTCTTCCATTAACCTTTGCCATTCCCTTTTTTCCGATTGAAATCTGTCCTATCCTCCGCCCATGACGAAGCTGCTCGAAAAAGCCGTCGAAGCGGTCCGCAAGCTTTCTAGTCAGGAACAAGACGAGATCGCGCGCGCGATGCTTCAGCTTGCGAAGTCTGACGGCGAGCCTGAAGCCGTCGGCGCCTCGCATTTGTCCGCCGTTCTGGAGGGGCTGGCGCAAGCCAAGCGCCGCGTGTTTGTCAGCGATGCGAACGTCGACGCTGCGTTTCGCCGCTTCGAGTCGTAGACCCCCTACCTCTTCACCGCATCCACCGTGCACTGCATCGTGCCCTTGTAGCTCGCTTCCGGTTCGTCCGGCGGCTGGTCGATGGCTTCGAGATAGGCGTATTCCGCCGTCATGTCCCAGACCAGCCGTCCGCTCTTGCGGTCGAGCGTCAGCACGCCGCGCATCACGCCCCAGGAGATCGTCGCGTCGGTGATCTCCACCGAATCGGGCAGCCCCTCCAGGCCGCTGTCGGGCGGCGCATCCACCGTCTTGGCGCCGTAATCGACCGTGAGCGACAGCGTCTTCCACCAATGGCCGCCGTCCGTGTAGCGGCAGGTGAAATGATCGACGGGATCGGCAAAGGCCGCGCCGCTCAGCGCCGCCGCCGCAAACAGAGTCGCAACGAGTTTGGTCATGGCGTGATCTCTCCCCCGCCGCCACGATAGCCCCTTCGCGCCCCGCCGTATCCCCCCGTGATTCTAATACTCAATACCTATCCCTGTGATTCGGGGCCGATTCTTCGAATTTTTTTCGCGCGTTTTTCCAATGCGCCCAACATCTTCGCACGCCGCGGCGATTTTATGCCGCCGAACTTATCCAATCCGTCCGAATCGGCCGGATAATTCGTGATGCAACATGGCACTGGAGTTCGCACATGAATGAAAGCAATCGAGAGCGCAGCAGGCAGGCGTTGCAGTACGACGCGCTCCGCCGCACGAAAGAAGAAAACGAGCGCTGGGAACGCGAGCATCCCAACGCGCTGGCCGAGATCGATCAGGACCGCGCCATGCCCGTCCTTGACGATCTCGGCGACGCGGCGGGCGCCGCGCATGCCGAGGAACAGCGGGAAGAGAAAACCCGGCAATGGGAAAGCGATATGTGCGCTCTGGCGGATGCGCATGGCGGCGTGTTGCCGCCCGATCCGGCGTTCAAGTACAGCAGTACGCAGCCGGTGGTGCGGCTCGACGAGGTGCCGGCGGTGCCGTCGGACGCCGCAGCGGACACGGAAGCGCTGCTCAACGGCTTGATCGCCGAATGCCGTTTCCTGGTGCGCGAGGTGGCGTTCCACTCGGCGCGGCTGACGCCCAATCCCGACGATCGCATGCGTTTTCTCTCCGCGGCGGAGAGTCTGGTGATCACCGGCGCGAAAGTCGGCGACGCCGTGGCGCGTCTGCGTGGCGGCGGCAGCGTGGTCGAGGAACGCCGTCAGCGCATCCTGGTCGAGCACATCCAGAATATCTCCGCGTCCCCGGGAGGGGAGGGGGGTACGGCATGACTCGAAAAACAATGATCGATCTTTCCGAGCCGCCGCCGCGCAAGCTTGGTGCGCCCTATGGCAACCGCAACGCCCTCAAGACCGGCGCGCACACCGCGCCGGTCCGCGAATGGCGCCAGCGTGTCGCCCAGTGGCGCCGCCGCGTGCGCGCCGCGCTGGCCGAGGTGGAGAAGAATGTGAATCACGATTCCGGCCAAACAACCGCAATTGCAAACCCTCCCCTTGAAGGAGGGTCGAATGCGACGAAGCCGAATTCGGGGAGGGGTTTGGTGGTGCGCGATTCGCGATGACGGGCGCCGTTATCTTCACCGCCTCATTGCACCGGTGCGGGCTGCGCTGCCGGCTCTGGCGTCGCCTCGCCGATCGTCACCTTCTCGATCACCACCGGCGTCACCGGCTGCTGGTCGGGGAACGGGCCTTTGCCGCCGCCCACCGGCACCGCCGCGATCTTATCGGCCACGTCCATGCCTTGCACCACATGGCCGAACACCGCGTAGCCCGTGGTGTTCGGCGCGTCGCCCGGCTTGGGATCGAGGCCGCTTGCGTCGCGATCGTCGAGATCGATGAAGAATTCCGCCGTGGCGCTGGCTGGCTTGGCGGGATCGCGCGCCATCGCCACCGCGCCGCGCACATTGGAGAGGCCGTTGCCGCTCTCCAGCGGAATTGGTTTGCGCAGTTTGCGATACAGGCCGTGGATGTCGTAGCTGCCCGCCTGCAGCACGAAGCCGGGCACCACGCGATAGAATACGGTTTTGTCGTAATGGCCGCTCTTGGCATAGCGGATGAAGTTGGCGACGGTCGCGGGCGCCTTGGCGCTGTCGAGCGCGATGACGATGGTGCCCAGCGACGTCACCATGGTGGCCTCGGGCCCGCCTGTCGCAGGCGCGGTTTCCTGCGCAAAAGCCGGGGCGGCCAGCCACAGCGCCGCGGCGAGCAGAAACAGGGTGCGTTTCATGGGCCGTATTCCTCGTTTTTCGGCCCGCAATCTGTAGCACGGCGGCGGCAAATTCGTCTTCGCCGCAGGTGCAAACCTTTCTCGACAAGGGGCCCCCTGGCCCCTATAGAAAAGGCAGGGCTGAGGGTGCCGCGAGGACAGGCGATATCGCGGCCGACGAGTGTTATATTCAGAAAAAAGGCGTGCCCGATGGCCGAACCCGCAAAAGACATCCGCAGCGCGAAAATCGCGGAGCGCAAGGCGTTTAAGTACCCCAGCGAAGACGAGACCTATGTCCGCCGGCTGGGCAGCGCCGTGCTGGCGCATTGGAACGAACTGTCCGACGAGCTGCGTTCGAAGATTCTGACCGAGGCCGCCGTGGTCTGGGACCGCGAATACAACGTGCCGCAGCTCACCCAGAAGCTCGACAATTTCGTCCGCCGTTATCCCGGTCGCGTGCGCTAGGCGCCGCATCGCAGTTTGCGGCCGCAAGGCCTATGATCCTCCCGCGAGACGCAAAGCGCGCCCCGCCCTGTTCAGGGAGGAAAGCCCATGGCGAAAGCCAAAGCGGATAATGGCGTATATCGCGTAACCGAAATCATCGGCACCAGCACGGTATCGTGGGAGGACGCGGCGAAAAAAGCGGTGCAGACCGCCTCCAAGTCGCTGCACGATCTGCGCATCGCCGAGATCACCAAGCTCGACATGAAAGTCGAAGACGGCAAGATCGTCGCCTATCGCGCGCGGCTCTCGCTGTCCTTCAAATACGCGCCGTAGATCCCACGGACTTTTCCGGCTTGCCGACGCGCACGCCTGACGCGCGCGCGTCGGTGCGCCCGTTCACATGCCCGGCCAGAACGCCGCCATCACCATCAGAATGCCGGCGAAGGATGCGGCCCAGGTCAGCGTGCGCAGCCAGGGAATGCCGAGGATGTAGAGCGGCACATAGATCAGCCGCGCCCAGATGTAGATCTGTGCGCCCAGCGCCGAGGTCGCCGTGTGTTTGCCGAGCACCGCGTTGAGCAGCACGGCGGCGGCGAAGAAGACGAAGGTCTCGAGGAAGTTCTTGAAGGCGCGGTCGGCGCGTCCGCCGAACTTGCCGGGCGGCTTCGGTTCGTCGCGTGGACCGACATCATAGAGCAGGCCGACTTTCGGCAGGGTGAGCAGAACCGCCAGCAGAAGCTGGATGAGACCGAGCGCCATGGCGCAGAACAGGATCTGCACCTCGATGGAGCCGCTAAGCGTGGATGTCATTGAATTCCTCCCCAGGAATGCGTTCGGGCTCAGTCCCGATTCGCCGTCCCGATCATACGCGTGGCCTGCGCCAGTCGGATGACGCTAGACCGCCGTAGCGGCAAGATCCTTGTAGAACACGGTGGTGTCGCAGAATCGCCCATCGGGCCACAGCGCATAGCGCGGGATCACGCCGACCGCCTGCCAGTCCTGCGCCCGGTACAGCCGCTCGGCGTCGCCGCCGGTCACCGTGTCGAGGGTGAGCAGCGTCAGTCCGCGCCGCCGCGCTTCCGTCTCCATCGCCTGCAGCAGTCGTTGTGCCATCCCGCGCCGGCGGCATGCACGATGGACCAGCAGCTTGCGCACGTCGCCGCGGTGGCGCCGGTTGCACGGCCCGTCGAGCCAGAGCTGCAGCGTGCCGCCAAGTTGGGCGCCGTCGAAGGCAGCGAACAGACAGACGCGCTGCTCGCCGAGTGCGGCGATGACGCCATCCCAGTAACGCGCCGCCTGCGTCCGATCGAAGGGCCACATGAACGAGACCGAGGCTCCGCCGTCGACGCAGTCGCACAGCACGTCGCCGAGAGCGTCGCGGTGACCGCGCGCGGTGTCGGGATCAAGGCGCTCGACGCGGATCATCGCCGCAGCACGGCCACCACATAGCGGCAGTCCTTGTCGCCGGGATTGTGGAACTCGCTGTCGGCAGGCGGGCCGAACTCCAGCCGGTCGCCAGTCTTCAGGGCGAAGACCTCGGCGCCATCGCGGATCTCCAGCCGTCCGCTCAGCACCCACGCCACCTGACGGATCAGGGTGTAGGACGCCGCCGGAAATCCCACCCGCGCCCCGGGCGGCAGGTGTACCTCCACCAGTTCCATCGGGAAGTCGGCGCTCTGGAACACCTGCCGGCGTTGGTAATTGCTGGCAGGGTCACGCCATTGCGGCTGATCCTCCACCCGCATGAACCGCGAGGGTCTTGCGGCGGTGGGCGCCAGCATTTCGGCCAGCGTCATCCGGAACGCCGTAGCAATGCGCCCGAGAAGGGTGGCGGTGGGGCTCACCTCCTCCCGTTCGATCTTGCTCAGCATTGCCTTGGAGACGTCCGATCGGGCGGCCAGATCGGCTAGCGACCAGCCCCTGCTTTCGCGCTCCATCCGGACGCGCTCCGCTATCTGGGCGGCTGGATCGTCTACGATAATTGACATAATGTATCCTATCAGACACGATTGGCGTCTCGTCAAGGGCGTGCAGTGAGACGCTTGGACTGTTCCATTCGGCCGGTCGACGATGCGGCCAAACCGGCGCCCGTCGGCCACAATGGCGGCCCGCCGTTGGACGTCTCTTGGAATGCCTGGGTCTGGCGGCGCGCCCATGCCGAGGCATGGAGGCCGCCCGGCCGCGAGATCGTGCTGCTGCGTCTGCGCCGCGCCGCGCGCCTGGGGCTCGGCTATCGCGACTACACCGCTGTCATCTTGGATCGCGGCGTTCATCTCTCGGGACTGATCGTCGTAATGCCGGACGAACGACTCGCCTCGGAACAGCGCGTGCTGTGCAAATTGGAGTCACTCTCGGATTGTCATATCGCGGTGTGTGCGTCGTCGAGCAGCGACATGTTCTCGGAGCGCGTGCGCAAGCTTGGCGGATACCTGGCGGCGATGCCGGACGACGAGACGCTCCCAAAGGTCATCAAGGATCTCGTCGTACGGTCGCAATTCGCACCGAGTGCGCTTTTCCTTGTGGGTACGGTGCAACGGCATCGCCAAATCGCTGAGCGTGCCGGCCTCGGCTTGTTCGTTGACGCTCGGCGATATTTTGAACTGACGGTCTGAATCCACATGGCAACGCCAGCCACGTCGTCGCATGTCCTTGAACTCTCCATGATCGCTTCCGATGTTAAAGGGAGCGTCGAGGCGAGGTGCGCTTGTTGGAGGGAATGTGTGAGGGGGGCACCATTTTCAAAAATTCGAAAACGAATGGCGCGGACAGAAGGCGGCAAGAATTCAGAAATAAAAGGACGGCGAAGGAGTGGTCTCGCCCCCCTGCCCAAAAACTCGAAAACAATTTGATGTGACCGACAGCCCCCTTGGGTACCGCAGCTTGTGTGGCTGCTACGGCTTCTCGAGCGAATCCAGCCACGCCACCGCGTCGGCCCGATTGAGGAAGGTCTCGTGCCGCGTATCGGCAAACATGGCCCGCGCCACTTTGATCAACCCGTGGAACATTTGATTGCGTACGACATAGGCGACGTTGGAATCGCCGTCGTTGCCCCAGTCGGCCATGGCACGCACGGCCTCGACGTGGCTCCAATCTACTCCGCCGGTGAAGTGGGTAAGATCGACCAGCGCCGACATGCTTGATCTGATCTTGCCGCTCTGCATCGCCTCGGCAAAAGCTCCGGACAGACATTTGCCGGGCGGCTCGCCGTCGATCAGCAGGTAGAGGCGCTTGGCCGTAACCTTCAGGAGCACACGCGCCTGCGGCGTACCATGCGCGACAACGATGCCCTCACCGCCATCCTCGGTAAAGGTCGCGTAAAGCTTGTCCTCCGGTGGTATCAACACCGCCCCCAGCCGACACCCCGGCTCGCCCCCCCAAGGTTCGCCTATGTCTATGAATCGTATGAGGAATCATACGGGTTGCCCGACAAGTCCGCCACCAACCGCGAGGCGGCGGTGCCGCCCGTTAATACGCGGTATAGTTGAAGCTCAGGCTGATGCGATTGCCTCGGGCGTGGTTGGGCGGCACCTCGTGGCGCAGCCAGCTCTCCCACATCAGAATGGCGCCGGCAGACGGCGTGACAGTGACAAAAGTCAGATTTTCGCGGCGTACGGCTGTGCGCTTCGTCGGCGCCGCCATCATCATTGTCAGCCGCGGATCCTCGAAACGTATGGCGCTCGCACCGTGCGGCACAGCCACGTAGTAGGTCCCACTGATCGCCGAGTGCGGATGGATGTGGCCGGTGTGCACGCTGCCTTGCTCCATCACGTTGATCCACAGACTGTCGAGCGTCAGCCTCTTGCCTTGGAGGTCCCACTCTAGCGCCTGGGCGAAATGCTTGGCGTGGCTGTCCAGATGGCGCACCAGCTCGGCAAACACGCTGGCGCGGCTCGGCAGGTCGTTGAGTGAGGCATAGGAGGTGTAGCCGAGATAGCCGTTCTCCTCACACCAGCGTTGCCCAGCGATATCTTCACGGGCGATCGCCAAGCAGGTTTTCACCAGTTCGGGCTTCAAGCGCCGCGCGCCGATCAGGGAGCCGCGGTAGAGCCGGGTCGGAAACAGCGTATCGATTCTCATCGGGATCACAAAAAGATGCCGGTAAGGCGAGACGTGCCGCCTTGCCGGGCAGTGGATTCAATGGCTGGCGAAGATGGTTTCCAGGACGATGCCCGTCGCGACCGCCACCAGCACATAGTCGTCGTCGACGCGCACCCAATGATACCCGCGGGGTGGCCGGCGCAAGTGATGGGCGCGCCAGTCGATGCCGGCATAATGCCGATATTGCTCGGGCAGACGGTCGCCATGACGCCAATTGTGGCGAGGCATCATGGCGTGATCGTTGCGGTGCATGTCGCTTGCCGGCCCGTTCATTGTGTCATGATGACCGGACATCTGGTTCATATGGTCGTTCGAGGGCCCGCTCATGCCGTTGTCATGATGTGTGGGGCCAGACATTGTGTTGGATTGGTCGTGAGGGCCGTTGTCCTGATGGTCGTCGGCAAAAGCCGCCGGAGCGGCAACAAGCGCGACAGCGAATGTGCCAACTATAAGTTTTTTCATTGTTGTCTCTACGCCTTGCGGCGTCCTCTTCCCAACAAAGACGCTCCGTCGTTAAGCATAGCCGACCGTCGCCCATTTGAATATGCACGGCTGGACGCGTTTTGTTGGCGACTGCAGGTAAAAAATGCTGTTAGAATGATGTTCCCCATGAACAAAACCGTCGAACAGGTCACCAGGCTTTACTCGCGCCATGAAAAACTGGCGGATACGATTGTGCATGTGCTCGGCATTCTGTTCGCCATCAATGCCAGTCTGTGGCTCTTGTGGAACGTCACCGGTTTGTCGGTGTTGATCAGCGTATCGGTCTATTGTTTCGGATTACTGGCGATGACCGGCTTTTCGGCTGCTTATAATCTGACGCCACATCATCGTCCGTCGAAGAAGATTCTGCGTCGGCTCGACCATGCTGCGATCTTCATCATGATTGCGGCGACTTATACGCCGCTTGCCGTCAACCGGCTGTCGGAGCCCTACGGTGATGTCATACTGGCGATCATTTGGCTGGCTGCGACGTTTGGTGTGGTGATGAAGGTGCTGTTTCCTCGCCGCTTCGAGATGGCCAGCATCGCGCTTTATTTGGGAATGGGCTGGCTTGCTGTCGCCATAATCCATCCGTTGTCGGAATCTTTGGCTGGCGTGGACTTCTGGCTTTTGATCACGGGCGGTTTGGTTTATTCCGCTGGCGTCTTTTTTTACTTGTTTGAGCGCATTCCCTATAACCGCGCAATCTGGCATGCCTTCGTCCTGACGGCAGCCATTCTGCAGTTCTCCTGCATCTGGGGTGAATTCACGCACTGAGGTCCTGGGCGTGCCGTCATGAAGGCTTGACCATTTCGTGCCAAGCTGGCCGCTGGAGGTTGCGCATGCGCAGAGTTGCCGTTGTCCTTGCACTCGCCGGATTGGGTGCCATGCTATCCGGCTGTGCCGTCGCCGAAGCGGGCGGTGCGGTGGTCGGCGCGGGCGTGTCTGCTGCCTCCACGGCGATTGATGTCACCGGCGACGTTGTCGGCACGGCCGCCGATACGGTCACCGGTTCAAGTGACAAAGACAAGGACAAAGATAAGGGTGGCAACTGAACGGTTAGAAACTGTCCTTGCGTCGCCGGATTTCCGCAAACACGTCCACCGCCTCAGCCTTGTCCATTTTAAGCGTGGCACGGATTTCGCTTGATCCGGTTCTGACGAAGGGGTTGGTACGTTTTTCCAATCCGATATCGGACGGAACCGTCGGATGGCCGTTGGCGCGCGCTGCCTCTACCTCCCTCATCCGCGCTTGAAGGTCTTTGTTGCCCGGTTCAAGCGTCAGCGCAAAGCGCGCGTTATTCAGCGTGTATTCGTGACCGCAATAGACTGCCGTGTCGTCGGGCAGCGTCATGAGCTTGGCCAAGCTTGCGTGCATCATCGCCGGTGTGCCCTCAAAAAGCCGTCCGCAACCCATTGCGAACAGTGTATCGCCCGTGAAGACTGCATCGTCGAAGATGAAGGCGATGGCGCCTTTGGTATGCGCGGGGACTTCCAGAATCCGCACGGAATGTGCGCCAAAGAGCCAGCCCTGTGCTTCGTTCACGCCGACGTCGATCTCGGGGATGCGGTCGCGGTCTTTGTCGGGGCCGACTACCACGGCGCCAAACATCTCCTTCAGGACCTTATTGCCGCCTGTGTGATCCCAATGATGATGGGTGTTCAAAATATGGGTGAGTTTGAGGCCGCGTGCTGCCAACACCGCTGTGACCGGTTCGGGCTCTGACGGATCGACGACGGCGCAAAGCCCGGCGTCGTGCACCAGATAGGCGTAATTGTCCTTTAGGCAGGCAATGGTCTCTATCTGTAGGCTGGCCAAGGCTGAGCCTCCTAGCGGCGGGCCAATCTAGCAGTGCATAGCTATCCGTTGAACCCGCAAGCGCTTCGTCGTACGCAAATGTCATGCAGCTTGATGCAGGCAATCTGGTCGACTTCTACGAGTCCGCGCTTGGCCAGGCGGCGCGCCGCCTGATCTTCCGCCGGATCAAACTGATTTGGCCGCAGCAGAAGGGCTTGCGGGTCCTGGGATACGGCTTTGCTGTGCCCTATCTGAAGCCCTATCTCGGCGACGCAGAACGGGTCGTGGCGTTGATGCCGGCGCAGACTGGGGTCGTGGCATGGCCGGCGAACCGCCCGCTCACCGTGCTTGGCGAGGAAGGGTCGCTGCCGTTCGCCGATGCCATGTTCGACCGGATTCTGGTCGTCCATGGCCTCGAGGGTGCGGACGCGGCGCGTGTACTGCTCCGTCAGTTGTGGCGTGTCTTAGCTCCGGAAGGCCGCCTCCTGATCGTCGCGCCCAATCGCGCAAGTTTGTGGGCACAGGTCGAAGCGTCACCTTTTGCCTGTGGCCGTCCGTTTCACAGGAGCGAGCTCGTGGCGCTGTTGCAGGATACGCTGTTCGAAACGCTGCAGTGGGAACGCGCGCTCTATATGCCGCCATTGCGTGGCCACAGGTTGTCACGGACGGGCGCAGGCTGGGAGCGATTGGGTCGGCGGTTTCTTCCTGGCGTCGCCGGCGTGCATCTCGTTGAAGCGAGCAAGTCGCTCTATGGCACCGCGACGCCGCCGCGACTCACCCGGCGTGAACCCGTTCTCACCCGCGCGCTAGGTATTTCGCCGCGGTAGTTTTTGATCGTTCGCGACATCCGAATAGCAACAACGAATCGAGGGGATTATCAGGTTGATTGCTTTGTTGCCGTCGATTATGCCGCATGTTCCGTTTTTTCAAATGAATTCATATAGTTGCGACGGCATGGTGATGACTTTCTAGTTTGAAAATACGTCATTTGCAGCATGCCACCTATGCAGCTGTGGACTGCCATTGTTGCCCCACCGTAAGCCTGTGGAAAGCCTCAATATTCGCCGTGTCGGGTACACGCATTTCAAACTCATCACGGATCGCTGCTTTGTGGCCTCTTCAAACGCGCAACTTTAGTGCCTACCTGTCGCGCGCCGGCATGAGCCGGTCGAAATTGTGGAGGAGGAAATCCAATGGTGTTCGCCAAGAAGACGGCGATTGTGTCCGTCGCGGCTGCGTTTGCGGGTCTGATGTTTGTGTCTGCAGCCAGCGCTGCCGATGGCAATGCAAGTCTTCGCGACTGCATTCACATGTCGAAGCAGGTTGCTGATGCGATGAACGCCGCGCAGCCCGGAAAGGCAACGGACGACGCCCGCACGCAGCAGCAGGTCGGTCGCAGCTATTGTGCAGCGTCGATGTACAACCGAGGCGTCCAGCACTATGCGAAAGCCCTGGAACTGCTGAACGCGAAAGGTTGAACGCGGTCGCGATCATTTCGCTGGCGCAACAGCTTTAGAGCGGTTTGCCTTTTCGATGAAAGCGCAAACCGCTCTAACGCGCGCGTAACAGGAAAACAGCGCCTTCGGAGAAGAAATTAGGGGCCCATGCCTCCGCGCTCATCGGCTTCGTGCGGCCGGCTTCACTCAGGGCCAAGGCACGTTCGACATCGGCACCCTCTTCTTTCGCCATCCCCACGAAATCTGCGATGGTGCATAGGTGGATGTTCGGCGTGTCATACCAAGCGTAGGTCAGCGCCTTTGTCTGCGGCATGCGTCCGTGGAGCAGCAGGCTGAGACGCACGCGCCAATGCCCGAAATTCGGCAACGATACCGCCGTATGCCGGCCGATCCTGAGCAGATGACCGAGTACGCCCTTGGGGTTTCGTGTCGCTTGGATTGTCTGACTTAAGATCACGAAGTCGAACACCTGTGAAGGATATTCGGAAAGATCGGTGTCGGCGTCACCCTGAATAACCGCCAGGCCGCGGGTGACGCACGCGTTGACATTCTGCTGAGACAGCTCCAGTCCCCGCCCGTCCACATTCTTCGTCGCTGCCAAATGTTCAAGCAGCGCGCCATCGCCGCAGCCGATATCGAGTACGCGTGCGCCATGCGGAATCATTTCGGCAATAGCGGCCAGATCTGGGCGCAGGACCGCCATCACGCCACTCCCTGCGCAGCCGCAACGACGTTGAGAAAGCCTCGGACGGCAGCGAACATCTCCGGCTCGTCTAGCAAGAAGGCGTCATGCCCGCGGTCGGTTTCAATCTCGACAAAGCTGACTGTCGCCGCAGCGGCATTGAGAGCGTGCGCGACGCGTTTGTTCTCGACTGTCGGAAACAGCCAGTCGCTGGTGAAGGAGATGATGCAGAAACGCGTTTTGCAGCCACGAAACGCTTCGGCCAGCACGCCATTATAGTCCGCCGCGAGATCGAAATAGTCCATGGCGCGTGTAATGTAGAGATAGGAATTGGCGTCGAAGCGATCGACGAAGGTCGTGCCTTGATGGTGCAAATAGGACTCTACCTGGAAGTCCGGCGTAAAGGCGAAGGAGATGCCATTGCGGTTCTGCAGGTTGCGGCCGAACTTGCGCTGTAAGGCCGCCTCCGAAAGATAGGTAATGTGCGCGGCCATGCGCGCGACCGCCAGCCCTTTCGACGGCTGCGAGCCATGGCGTTGGTAAGCACCACCATGCCAATCGGGATCGGCCATGATCGCCTGCCGTCCGACTTCGTGGAATGCGATGTTCTGTGCGGAGTGTCTGGCCGCGCAAGCAATCGGCACTGCTGAGACGACGCGATCGGGGTAGCTGGCCGCCCATTGCAGGACCTGCATGCCACCCATCGATCCACCGGTGACACAAAGCAGCTTTTCGATACCCAGCGCGTCGAGCAGCATAGCTTGGGCGCGCACCATGTCGCGGACTGTGACCAGCGGAAAGGAAAGTCCATAGGGCTCTCCCGTGACAGGATCGCTTTCCGCAGGTCCGCTCGTGCCCATGCAACCGCCAATGACATTGGCACAGATGACGAAGAAGCGGTCCGTGTCGATCGGTTTGCCAGGCCCGACCATGGTTTCCCACCAGCCCGGCTTACCGGTAACGGGGTGGGCGCTGGCCACGAACTGGTCACCGGTCAGCGCATGGCAGACCAAGACCGCGTTTGAGCGCGCCGCGTTCAACGTGCCGTAGGTCATATAGGCAACCGTCCAGGGCGCCAGCGTGCGCCCACCATCCAGCGTTAACGGACTATCCAGCCCGAAATGAACCGCTTGGCCTTTCTCCGCGTCCGGTGCCGTTAACGGCCGCAGGAATTTTGGACCCATCTGGACCTCTTGATCCGGTCACGCCGCTTGGGAGCCGCGTTTGCTAAGGCCAGCTACCCCCTATGTCAACGAAACCCGAAGGCTCTCTTTGATTTTGCAGCCGTCGGGCCTTATCAAGGCAGCCCCCTGGAAATGCCGCTTTTTTGCTGCATTCCGAACGGGCGCAGAGACAGGAGTAGGCGTAGTGACCCCGATTCCCAAGCCTGGCGTGCTCGACATTACGCCTTACGTCGGCGGACGGGCGTCGGTTGGCGGCGTAGCTAATCCCACAAAATTGTCGTCCAACGAATCCGCGCTAGGGCCGAGCCCGTTGGCGCTTACCGCCTATGAAGAGGCGGCCAGCGAGGTCGCAGTCTATCCGGAAGGGAGTGCGAGCATCCTGCGCGCGGCGATCGGCGAGACCTATGGGCTGGACACCTCGCGTATTGTCTGTGGCAACGGTTCCGACGAGTTGCTCACCATGCTCGCCAGCGCTTATCTGCGCCCAGGTGACGAGGTTCTGTTCAGCGAGCATGCCTTCATCGTCTATCGTATCGCGGCACTGGCCAACAGCGCTGTGCCGGTCGCCGTACCGGAGAAGAATTTATGTACCGACGTTGACGCTATGCTGGCCCGCGTCACACCGAAGACTAGGCTTGTTTATCTCGCCAACCCCAACAATCCCACCGGCAGCTACTTGGCGCACAACGAAGTTCGCCGGTTGCATGCCGGATTGCCGCCGCAGGCGCTGTTGGTGATAGACGCGGCCTATGCCGAGTTCGTCCGCCGCAACGATTTCGAGCCGGGCATTGAGATGGTGGCGAATTTCCCCAATGTCGTGATGACCCGCACTTTCTCGAAAGTTTACGGGCTCGCTGGGTTGCGCATCGGTTGGGCATATTGCCCAGCTGCGGTTGCTGACGTGCTTAATCGCATCCGCGGGCCGTTTAACGTTTCCATACCCGCGCAGCGGGCGGGTGTTGCGGCGCTGAAAGACCGTGACCATGTCGAGCGGTCGGTCGCGCACAATATGCAATGGCGGATGTGGCTGACCGAGGCGATTCGTGCCACCGGCCTACGGGTCGACGATAGTGTCGGCAACTTTATTCTCATCCACTTTCCGCAGACCAAGGGGAAGACGGCATCGGATGCGGACCGCTTCTTGTGCGAGCGTGGCCTGATCCTGCGCGCGGTCGGCAATTATGGCCTGCCGGACTGCCTGCGACTGACGGTGGGGCTTGAAGATGCCAATCGCAAGGTTGCTGCGGCGCTGACAGATTTCATGAGGAGGCCATGAATAACACTCCGGTCTACGACAAGGTCGCTTTGATCGGCATAGGCCTGATCGGATCGTCCATGGCGCACGCTATGCGACGTCGCGGGGTTGCCTCCCATATCGCCGGCTACACCCATCGCGCCGAAACGCTGGAGAAGGCGCGCTCCGTCGGATTCGCAGACTCGCTGCACAGCGATCTTGCAGGATGCGTAAAGGACGCCGATCTCGTCGTGCTGGCGACGCCGGTTGGCACCTACGCGGTTCTCGCCGAACAGATCGCGCCGCATCTGAAATTGGGCGCGACTGTGACCGACGTCGGTTCGGTCAAAAGTGCGGTGATCCGCGACGTCGGACCGCATGTGCCGGAAGGCGTGCATTTTATTCCGGCACATCCAATCGCAGGCACAGAACAGTCCGGACCGGAAGCAGGCTTTGCTGAGTTGTTCGATGGACGCTGGTGCATTCTGACGCCACCCCCGGGAACCGAGACAATCGCGCTTGAGAGGTTGAAGAGATTCTGGCAGGCGCTCGGCAGCGACGTAGACGTAATGGACGCGCGGCATCACGACTTGGTGTTGGCGATCACCTCCCATCTGCCGCACCTGATCGCCTACAATATTGTGGGCACGGCAGATGACCTCCAGGCGGTCACCAAAAGCGAAGTCATCAAATATTCCGCCGGGGGCTTCCGCGATTTCACCCGCATTGCAGCATCTGATCCAACGATGTGGCGTGACGTCTTCCTCAACAATCGCGAAGCGGTTCTCGAGGTATTGGGCCGCTTTAGCGAGGATCTGAGCGCCTTGCAGCGCGCCATCCGCTGGGGTGACGGAGAGGCGCTGTTCAATCTATTCACGCGCACTCGTGCGATTAGGAGGTCCATCGTCGACGCTGGGCAGGATACGGCTGCGCCGAATTTCGGCCGTAGCAAAAAGCCGAGCTAATAAAGCGGTGCCAGTGTATCCGCGGGTTCGCTGTTCAAGGTCACGACGCCGTTCATAAATCTAAGCACAACATCTACGGGCCGGTCGCCTTTGGCCGTCACGCGGTCGAGAAGCGCGCTCGCCAGCCCCGCCATCGGACCTCGTGCCAAATGTTGTTCGGCTGCGCGCTTTTGGAAATCGGCCATTCCGGTGATTTTGAAATTCAGCGCGCCCAGCGGGCAGTGCGCATTGTCCAGCGACAATGTGCCCTGTCCGCCTGTTGTCATCTCAGACCATTTCAGCCATAGGCTGTCGACGTGCAGCGTACCATCTGCTTTGCGCCAATGCTCGACGGCGTCCGTCCAGCGTTCGGCGCCGGCGCGCAGCGCGTCGAAAGACTTCGCCTGACTGATCACACCCTCAAATCGCGCTGTGACAATCCGATTTCCCAGATTCGAGCTGTCTTTCGCCGAGAAGCGCACATCGTCTGCCGAAACGACGAGATCGAAGGAGGCGCGTGGAAGGTTGCGCCGGATGTGGAATTGGAGGCGCTTTGCCGTAAACGCCTTCGAACCGAACCCCACCAGATCGAGGTCGAAACGCGCAAGTCCGGTATGATCGTCGATGGCACTGGCATGCAAAGCGCCGACATCGAAAACGAGCGTTCGCTTACTGCCGTCGTCCCTGGTCCAACGCAGTTCCTGGCGGCCGGCCGCTTCGAAGATGGTTTCGGCGCGACCATAGGTCAAGGCGTGCATGGCGAATTCCTGCGGTCGCCACTCTGCGGGACCATGCGGCGTATCGATCTGGAAGGACATGTTGCGAAACTCGGTGTCCAGCGTGAAGGGGAAGCCGCTGATCGTTCGCGAAGAAAAGCGTATCGTGACGCCTGGCGCGATGTCGCGTCCGTTCATGGCCTCGAGCTGTGTCGACAAGGTCGAAGCAGCAAGCCACCAATGAACGCCGACGCCCAGGAAAAGCGTCAGGAACAGGCCGAGCGGCGCGTAGAGAAAGAAGCGACTGGAATATTTCATGCGGCCGCTACACTAGGCCCTCTAGCTGCACTTCGAATAGCCGCAGGAAAGGCAGGAGTCACAGCCTTCCAGCTTGACGAAGCTGGGTGAAGAGCAGCGCGGACACAACCTGGCCGGTGCGCCCTCTGCGGCCATCGCCGCCACGCGCCTTTCCTCGCCGCCGAGCGTGCCTTCACGCGGCGCAATAAAGCCAATCGCCACCAGGTGACGTTCTATGACATCGCCAATGGCCGCCAGCAGCGATGGCACATAATGACCTTCCATCCATTGTCCACCGCGCGGGTCGAACACGGCTTTGAGCTCGTCCACGACGAAAGACACGTCGCCGCCACGGCGGAACACAGCTGAAATCATACGGGTCAGCGCCAGAGTCCAGGCGTAGGCTTCCATGTTCTTGGAGTTGATGAACACCTCGAAGGGGCGGCGGCGTCCATCCTTCTCCACATCATTGATGGTGATGTAGAAGGCGTGATCGGCATCCGCCCATTTGATCTTGTAAGTTTGCCCAAGCAGGACTTCCGGTCGGTCCAGTGGTCGCGTCATATAGACGATGCCGCCACCTTCGCGCGGCCTCGGCGGCAGTTCGAGCGGCAGCTGCGGCTCATCATTATCGCTTGGTGCCGGCTCCGACGCGTGCGCTTCCGTCGCAGCGAGCACGGCACCCGTCACCACATTCGGGCGATAGGTCGTGCAGCCTTTGCAGCCCAACTCATAGGCGCGCAGGTAAATATCCTTGAACGCCTCGAAGGAGATCGTCGCCGGCACGTTGATGGTCTTGGAGATTGAACTGTCGATGTATTTCTGCGCCGCCGCTTGCACCGCCAAATGATCTTCAGGCGCCAGCGTTTGGGCGCTCACGAAGTAGTCAGGTAGCGCCGTGTCCTCGCCATACTTGGCGCGGAAGGCCCTCACAGCGTAATCGCTGACCGTCTCTTCGCTGTGTGTGCCGTCTGGCAGTAGCACGCGGCGGCTGTAGGCATAGGCGAACACGGGCTCTATCCCGCTCGACACATTACCGGCAAACAGCGAGATTGTGCCGGTCGGTGCAATGGACGTGAGCAGACCATTACGGATGCCGTGTTCGGCGATAACGGCGCGGATGTCCCCCGGAAGGCGTTGCACGAACGGCCGCGCTAGGTATTCGTCGCGGTCGAAAAGCGGGAAGGCGCCTTTCTCTTGGGCGAGTTCGGCAGAGGCCCGATAGGCAGCTTGGCTGAGCGTCGCAAGCCAGGTCTCAATCAACACGAGGCTCTCCACCGAGCCGTATTTCGTGCGGCAGAAGATCAACGCGTCGGCAAGCCCGGTGATGCCCAGCCCGACGCGCCGTTTGGCGACAGCCTCGGCGCGCTGCGCTTCCAAGGGGAAACGCGAGATGTCGATCACATCGTCAAGCATGCGCACCGCGGTGCGCGTCAGTTCCGTCAGCGCGTCCAGGTCGAGTTCCGCGTTGTCTTCGAACCGGTTCTTCACCAACTTCGCAAGGTTGATCGAACCCAGGAGACAGGCACCATACGGCGGCAGCGGCTGTTCCCCGCAGGGATTGGTCGCCCGGATGGTTTCGCAATAGGCGAGATTGTTTTGCTCGTTGATGCGGTTGATGAAGATGACGCCTGGCTCTGCATACTCGTAGGTCGAGTGCATGATCCGGTCCCATAGTTCGCGGGCACGCAACGTCTTGTAGACATGGCCATCGAACACAAGGTCCCAAGACGCGTCGTCTTTCACCGCCGCCATGAAGCGATCGGTCACCAGCACAGAAAGATTGAACATCGAGAGCCGGCCGGGCGTCCGCTTGGCGGCGATGAATTCTTCCACATCGGGATGGTCGCAGTTCAGCGTTGCCATCATCGCGCCGCGGCGGCTGCCTGCGCTCATGATGGTGCGGCACATGGCGTCCCATACGTCCATGAACGAGACCGGTCCGGACGCATCCGCGCCAACACCCGCCACCCGCGCACCCTTTGGTCGGAGTGGGGAGAAATCGTAACCGATGCCGCCGCCCTGCTGTAGTGTCAGTGCTGCCTCGCGGACGTGCGAGAAGATGCCGTCCATCGAGTCGGGAATGGCGCCCATGACGAAGCAGTTGAAGAGCGTGACGCTGCGCCCTGTGCCGGCACCGGCGAGAATCCGCCCTGCCGGCAGGAAACGATAGCCTGCCAAGGCATTGGCGAAACGCAGCGCTTGCTCACGGCGGTTCTCGGGCACCTCGGCCTGCGCAGCCGCCAGTGCCACACGCGCCCAGCTCGCAGAGACATCGCCATCTATGGGCGTGCCATCAGCGCTCTTCAGCCGGTATTTCATATCCCAGATTTGTTGGGCGATATCGCTCATGGGGCTCTCGTGTGTCCGCCCGTAGATATGCGCCAAAACGCCTTAAGGAGCGGATTAAAGAGCTAACAATCCACACTCTTGGAGTCAAGAAACGTTCCTGAATCGTTCCTAATAGCGCCCTGTAATTAGCGCAGCCCTGCTTTTTCGAGCTGGTGCTGACCTTCCGCAACCAGCTCGGTGGTGGCCGCCTCGATGCGGTCCTCCAAGATGCGCATGAATTCCGCCCGTTTCAGACCCGCTGGAATCTCCGGCAGGAAGGCGAGTGCGATGCGACCTCGTTTTTTCAGGAAGCCACCGGGGCCGGTCCAAAATAGACCGGAATTGAGTGCCACTGGCACGCAGGCTACGTCGAGTTGCTTGTAGAGCCCCGCAACGCCAGGTTTGTAATCGGCCGTCGCACCGGGATTTTTACGCGTGCCTTCCGGGAAGATTACGATACTTCGTCTTTCGGCAACGGCGCGACGCGCAGCATCGGCCATTTTCCGCAGGGCGCTGGCATGGCCACTGCGGTCGATGGCAATGGCGCGTGCTTTTCGCACGTACCAGCCGTAGAAAGGAATGTTCAGCAACTCGCGCTTGACCACGACGGCGGGATCGTAAAGCAACAGATATAGCGCCAACGTATCCCACATGCTCATATGCTTGGCCGCGACGAGCACGGCTTGCCTCGGAATTTCGCCGCGCACCTCGAAATCTAGACCGGCAATCACCTTCAAGCCCCACAATGTCGACGCAGACCACGCACGGGCCGCCCGCACCGTCGCCCGCCGTGGCAGCAGCAACGCCGGCAGCGCAGCGATATTCAGCACCACGGAGACCGCGGCGAACCACAAAAAGAACAGTGCGGAGCGAAAGAAGGTCACGTTGGAACCGTTACGATGCAGAGCGAGACTCGTCGCGCCGCGCGTTGCGGTCAAGAGCATGGGCTTCTTGGTTGATCGCCGAGAGCAGGGATACTGCCAGGTATTTCGCATATTCCGCATGCAGTACGAAAAGAGCGCGTGGATTGTGCCACCAACCCTCCAGATTGATGCTCTCCGGTTCGACCGGATAGGCGGCAAACTTCATGCCGGGCATGGCCGCTTGGAACTCGGTTAGGCTTCTTGGCATGTGATA
>JAGWJY010000061.1 GCA_028865545.1 Alphaproteobacteria bacterium
CGCGATCCCCTTCACGAACTCTCTATCCGAAGAATCAATTTTGTTCTCGGGTCCAATGAAGCGCATCGGGACGTGGAAAACTATCCGCCGGCCGGCTGTTTGCGCCGTCCTCTGGGGCGGCGGGCCCGCCTCTTTTATCTTTCCTTTATGGCCCCCGGCATATACGCAGTTGCAGGACGCCCGTCCGATGCGTATTTTCGCGCGCCTTCGGGCCGCCTTAGCTCAGCCGGTAGAGCACCGCATTCGTAATGCGGGGGTCGCGTGTTCGAGTCACGCAGGCGGCACCAGCGTCACCAGACGCTGCGCAGCCAATCGACATAGCGATTGAAGTCCTCGCGCTGGACCTGGAGGTCTTGCCAGACAGGCTGTGCCGGGGCATCCGGCACGAGGTTCTGTGCGCCGTCCATGAGATGCAGGCCGCGCCGGGCAGGGCCTTCAATGCGCTCACGCCGGCCAGCGCGGGTGCCGTATACCGGGATCACGTTCAGCATGCTTTTGGCAAACCAGATGTCGATATCTTCCGTAACATGCTGTAGCATCAGCGTTTTCCAAATCGGCAGATCTTCGGAATCCGCCAGCCTATGGGCCAGACGCGCAGCCTCGGGCAGGGACCGCGCCTTATTGTCTCGCCAGCTTGGCAGGCGGCGCGTCGGCTTGAGATAGCTTGATAATGCTGTAAGAAACATGGTTCACGATGCCCAGTCAGGGGCATTCCTTCCGCCACGGCGTTCGGCTGTCGGCGTGATATATAATATATGCATTGTTAGATGTACGCTAATAGGAAGAATACCTACCGTGTGTCCTGTGCAGGCTGGAGCGTAATTAACAATGGTTAATGCATGATCTCGGCGGCGCAGCTCAGAGCGGCGCGGGCCCTTCTCGGAATCGATCAGCGTCAGCTGGCCGATATTGCCGGTCTGTCGGTGCCCACGATTCAGCGCATGGAAGCCAGCGAGGATGTGATCCGCGGCAATGTCGATTCACTGATGAAACTGATCGGTGCACTGAACGCGGCGGGCATCGAACTGATCGGCGAAGGTGCGACCAGTTCTGAAGGTGGGCGCGGCGTGCGGCTGAAGAAATAGCGCCGCTCAGTGTCTCTTGGTTTTTGTGCCGAGCGGCCAGAGTTCCATCGTGCCGAGAAATCCGGTGACATTCTTGCCGTCGTCCGACAGCGGCAGCGCCAGCGCCTCGATCTCCCAATGATCGGTCCCTTCGTGATCCGACCGTACCGGGCCGACTGCGACGGGTCGCTTGTGTTTGACGCCATATGTCAGCGTACGCTGCATCCTCTCGAAAAATGGGCTCTTCGGAAGCGTTGACAGCAGCGAGCCGGCATAGCGTTTCCCCAGGAACTGGATGATGCGGTCGCCGGCCAGACGAAAGCGAAAGTCTGCGCCGTCATCGACCACGTCGATCGTCCAAACCCAAGGCGATAGATTTCGCACGTGACCAAGCGTGATGTCTTCGCGCTTCGGCGCCAGACGCTCGCCCTTCAATTTGTTCCAAAGCGTGTGCAGGGCTCGGGACCTGTCGCCGACTATGGCCTCGGCAGGCTTGAGGTCGCTGTGAGTTGTCATGCTTCTCTCGGTCACGGGTTAACGCACACACTCAAAACGCCAACTGGCCCGAAAGTCGGCACGCAGATCATCTGTGGAGGTGTGCAAGACGGGCGCTCTAAGCGCCAATTGTGGCCAGAGTTGGAGTGCAATGCGCCGTGATTTGGATGGCGCCGCATCTTTCGTAAGCCCTTGCCATATGGTGGTTTTTTTCCGGGCGTGCTACCGCAGCGGCCATGACAAACAAACGAACAGCGATTCACGTGAAGCCGCGCGAAGGCCGGCGCGCACGCGCCGGCGCGCCTTGGTTGTTCTCCAACGAAATCGACATGACGGCCAAGACGTTGGCGCCGGGCGCGGTGGTGAATGTTGTCGGTGATGACGGCCGCGTTTTCGGCACCGGCACGTTCAACGCCAAAAGTCTGATCGCGGTGCGTCTGCTCGATCCAGCAGCCGACATCGTGCTCGATGCGGAATTTTTCGCGAAGAAACTGAAGCGCGCCCTGGCGCTGCGTGAAACGCTCTATGCCGCCCCTTATTATCGTCTGGTGAATGCGGAAGGCGACGGGCTACCCGGGCTCACCATCGATCGCTTCGCCGACACTTGCGTGGTGCAGATCACCACCGCTGGCATGGAAGCTTTGCTTGAACCGCTCCTTGCGGCGCTCGACGAGACGCTGCAGCCCGAGAATGTCGTCCTGCGCGCCGATGCACCGGCGCGATCGCTGGAAGGTCTCGAGCTCTATGTCCGCGCGGCGAAGGGCAATGCCGGTCGCATCGCCGTGGAAGAAAACGGCGTACGCTATTTCGCGGATCTGGAAGCGGGCCAAAAGACCGGCTGGTATTACGACCAGCGCGACAATCGTGCATTCCTCGCCTCCTTGACGCGCGGTAAATCGGTACTCGATGCCTATTGCTATACGGGCGGTTTTGCATTGGCCGCCGCGCATGCCGGCGCGAAAGATGTTGCGGGGCTCGACAGTTCCACACCGGCCCTCGGCCTGGCGCAGGAGGCCGCCGCGGCGAACAATCTGACGTGCAAATTCGTCAAGGCCGATGTGTTCGAGGAACTCGAGCGGCTTTGGGCGGCGCGCGAAAGCTTCGATGTGGTGGTCGCCGACCCGCCGCCCTTCGTGAAATCGAAAAAGGATCTTGAACCCGGCGCCAAGGCCTATCGCAAACTGGCGCGCCTCGCGGCAAGCGTTACCGCGCCGGGCGGCTTCCTGCTTGTGGCATCGTGCTCGCACAATATCCCGCTCGAACGCTTCTTGTCGGAATGCGCTGCGGGGATTTTGCGCGCGGGCCGCTCGGCGCGGCTGATCCGGCAATCAGGGGCGGCGGGCGATCACCCCACACATCCGATGTTGCCCGAGAGCGCCTATCTGAAGGCGCTGGTCTACACGCTCGACTGACGATCAAGGCGCCGACAACCCGGTGCGCTTGCTCCAGGCCGCGAAGCCGATAGCGGTTTTTGGCGCGTGGAAGTTGCTGCGCGCTTCAATGGAATCGTTGTCGAAGACCATCGTTTCATTATCCGGCTTGAAAGCCGGCCAGGACGGCAGACCTGCACCATTCGGATCGCCGGTCTTGGCGAAGTTCGTCCAATAGTCCTGCACCTTGTCGATCACCTTCTGGTCGTCGGCGCTGATGCCGCCTGTCAGAAGATTCACGAAGAACCCAAGGTCCAATCCGCGCGTGCCGAAGACGTAGGGGATTTCGCCGGCATGATCGACGCCCTTGAATCGCGAGCGGAAATTCTCGGCGATATAGGCGAAATGATAGACATAGGACGGCGCACCCCGCGCGGCGACGAAATCGGCAAGGCCCTGGGCGCCGGCGCCGAACACCTGGTCGTCGAACAGTTTCTCGCCGAATTCCTCGTCGTTCAACGTGCCGTTCTGCTCGTACAGCGCGCGCACCTCCGCCTCGCGCGGGCCGAGTGCGGCGATCATCGCCTCGGGTGTGAACCCGATGAAGCGCATCAGGCTGGCTTCGTTGCTGTTCCAGCCCGTGAGGTAGGGAACCTTGGCGATCTCGCCCTTGGCGAACAATTCCGGCACCTGATCCGGGATGACCGTGCCGTCGACTTCGGGCGCTACATCGCGTCCTAAGCCGTGACTTTTTTCGTCGGCCACAATGTCGCTCACAGGCAACGCACGCAACGTGTCGAGTGCAGTCGTCCCGCGCGCATCGTGCTTTGCTGCGAAGGAATTGGTGATCTCCAGGCTTCTGGCTTTGGTTCTGGTGGCGATCAATCCGAGGCCCGACTCGGAAATCGCCTTGGCGAACAAACCGCGCGCCGCGGGCGACGCCATCAGATCGTTGACGCTCATGGCGCCAGCCGATTCACCGAAGATCGTGACATTCGACGGATCGCCGCCGAAGCGCGCGATGTTGGCCCGCACCCATTTGAGCGCCGCGATCTGATCCATCAATCCGTAATTGGCGACCGCTTCGCCGGGAAAGTTCTGTCCCAGGCCCGTCAGGTCGAGAAAGCCCAGCAGACCGACGCGATAATTGAAGGTGACGACAATCACCCCGTGCTTCGTCAGATCGGTGCCGTCATAGATCGTCATCGCCGAACCGCCGGTGCGGAACGAGCCGCCATAGATCCACACCATCACCGGCAGCTTGGCGCCGTCCTGTGCTTGGGGTGTCCATACATTGAGGCTCAGGCAATCCTCGCTCTGCGCCAGTCTTCTGGTGCGTGCGGTGGGCGGCTGCGGACATATGGGTCCGAAGCTGCGTGCATCGCGCGTGCCCGTCCAGTTCGGCGGAGGCTGCGGTGCCCGCCAGCGCCAGGTGCCCATCGGTGGTGCCGCGAAGGGAATGTCGCGGAACACGGCGATACCGTCTTCCGTACCGCCTTGCAGGGCGCCTTGCTGGAGGGAGATCGTCGGTCCAGCGGCTTCGGCGAAGGCTGGCGCGGCAAGCAACAGTGCGGCGGCCACCGCCAGGGTCACGCGGCGCATCGAAAGATCCCCGTGGTTGACGAATGAAATGTCAGGAGCTTTCGCGCGCCGGTCAAGGGCCGGCTGACGCAAGGGCGGCCTAGATGGTGATCTGGGTTCCCAGTTCCACCACGCGGTTGGGCGGCAGGTGATAGAAACGCACCGGCGACAAGGCGTTCGACGCCAGCTGCATGTACAGCCAGGTGCGCCAGCGTCCGAGCACGGGATTGTCAGCGGGCACCAGCGTCTCGCGGCCGATGAAGAAGGTCGTGGTCTCGGGGTCGACCGCCAGACCGTAGGGGCGCGCTTCGGTCAAGGCATGGGGCACGTCCGGGGTCTCGAAGAAGCCATGATGGATGTGCACCGAGAAGAAACCCTTGCCGAGTTTTTCCACCTCGATGCGCTTGTCAGGCGGCACGAAGGGTGTGTCGTCGACCATCACCTGCACGACGATCACGCGTTCGTGCAGCACCTTGTTGTGCTTGAGATTGTGCAGCAATGCGCTGGGCACCGCGTCGGCCCGCGCCGTCAGGAACACCGCCGTGCCGGCGACGCGCACCGGCGTTTTCTCCGCGCGCTCCAGGAACAGTTCCAGCGGCATGGATTCGTTGCGGATGCGATCGAGATGGGCGCGTCGTCCCAGCCGCCATGTCTCCATCACCACATAGACGAAGGCGGCGATGAACAGCGGCAGCCAGCCACCTTCGGAGATCTTCAGTGCATTGGAGGAGAGGAACGCCAGGTCGATCAGCGCCAGCAGACCGAAGACGGGAATGACCACCCGCATTTTCCAATGCCATTGCCGGACCGCAACGATGCCCACCAGGACCGTGCTCAGTACCATGATGCCGGTGACCGCGATGCCGTAAGCCGTCGCCAGCGCATTTGAACTCTTGAAGATCAGCACGATGAGGACAACGCCGGTGCAGAGATAGGCGTTCATCCGCGGCACGTAAATCTGGCCATAATCCGTGGCCGAGGTGTGGCGGATTTCCATCCTGGGCAATTGCCCCAACTGCACGGCCTGGCGGGTTATGGAATAGACGCCTGAGATCACCGCCTGCGAGGCGATAATCGCGGCAATGGTTGCCAGGAAGACCAGCGGATAATGCGCCCAGTGCGGTGCCACGGCGTAGAAGGCGACATCCGCCTTGCTCGGATCGCGCAACAGCGCCGCGCCCTGTCCGAAATAATTCAGCACCAGAGCCGGAAACACGAAAGCCAGCCAGGCGATGCGGATAGGGAATTTTCCGAAATGCCCCATATCGGCATAGAGCGTCTCGCAACCGGTGACCGCCAGCACCACCGAGCCGAGAGAGACAAACGCCGTCCATGGTTCGCGCACAAACAGCAGCAGCCCGTAATATGGGCTCAATGCCCAAAGGATGTGGGGCGTGCGGATAATCGCGACGAACCCCAGCGCACCGATGACGATGAACCACAGCACCATCACCGGTCCGAACAGCCGTCCGACGCGCGCGGTGCCGCGCGACTGGATGACAAAGAGGCCGATGAGAATAGCCAGCGAAAGCGGCACGACCAGCGGTTCGAACGTCTTGCTTTCGACGCTCAGGCCTTCCACAGCGCTGAGCACCGAGATGGCCGGCGTCAGCATGCCGTCGCCGAAGAACAGCGCCAGCCCCAATATCGCCGCCGTACCGATGGCGACTTTGACGCGCCGGTCAAGCCCTTGGGTGCGATGCGCGAGCGAGGCCAGCGCCAGGATCCCGCCTTCGCCGTCATTGTCGGCGCGCATGATCAGAAGGACGTATTTCAGCGTCACGACGATGATCAGCGACCAGACGATCAGCGAAACGACACCCATGATGGCCGATTGGATGGCGATGTGTTCGCCGGCAGCGAGCGCCGATTGGCGCACGGCATAAAGCGGGCTGGTACCGATGTCGCCGTAGACCACGCCGAGGGCCGCCAGTGTCAGCGTCGCCTTGCGCTGCCAGGTGTCCGCTTGCACGGGGACGTGCGGCAGTTCCGCCTGCTGGCCCGGGGGCGCCTCAAGCGGATCGTTGGCCGCGACAGTCGCGGTGGTGTGTGTGTCGTTGTCGGTGTTCACGGCACTTCGCGGTGGACGCTCATCCGTCGGTGGGGCTTGGCACAGCTTGTCTTGGCGTCTTGGTTGCCCTTTCGGGCAGGCCTCGCCGGGGCCGGCCCCGCGAGGGCGCGGACCATAGTCCGGCTCGTCCCAATGACAAAGAGGGGGGAGGCAGAATCCCGCAGGAAAATGATAATACGTTGAAATAACTTGATTATTATCTATTTCAAGTCGGCGGTGTCCGCCACGAGACCAGCCGTATCGTCCTCGGCGTCGGGGTCTGCGGTCTGGGGGGGCGGATTCTCAGCGACATGCATCTGCGGTGCGTCGGGGGCGCCGGGGCCGATGAAGCCCTGGACCGGGTAGATGTGCGAACCCCAGGCGCCGGCCTTGAGGTTGTAGACCCGCACCTCGCTCCAGTCGTTGTCCGCACTGACGTCGCGGACCGGATCGTTGACGTAGATGGCGCCGTCGTCGAGCCAGTTGGCGTGATCGACGCGGATGTTCCGGTCATCGATGATGTCGCGCACCACCGCGAGATGGGCGCGGTTCGGGCCGGCGTAATCATGCAGCACCATGACCGCGCCATCGGACGGCGCCACGCTGCGGGCATAATGCCCGGCGGCTTGGTCCCACCAGGTATAGGCATCGCCGTAGATCGGGATATGGGCCTCGGCACGGGCATAAGGCACACATTGCAGCGGCGTGTCGGGCGTCGCGACGCTGCCGCCGTCGATACTTTCATTGGAAGAACTGGCGCAGCCCGCGAGGAGGGCGCAAAAGGCGGTTGCCGCCGCAAGCCGAACGAATGACCCCACCATCAAAAGCCCTCGCTTTACGCTCAAACGGCAGCAACCGTTGGCGCGAAGCTAGCGCGACAGGTCTCAAAGTGAGGTTAGGTCAATCGTTCGGATTCGATTGAGTAAAATTTGAGACAAATTGTTCGGTCAGGTGGCGAAGAACGACCAGCCGAGCAGACCGACCGCGCCGGCAAGAGCCACCCAAGTCCAGTACCGCATCGGTATGAAGCTGAACTCGTCGACGCCGGGCGCGACGCGCGAGCGGTAATTGCAGATCGGCCACAGCGTGAAGGCGGACAGCACCAGCGCCAAAGCGCCGCCGCGATACATCATGACGTCGAGCGCGATCGCGTTGGTCTCGTGATAGTCCGTGCCGATCGCGATACCGACCAGAACGAAAATCCAGAAGAACGGCACGAAAAAAACAAGGCTGCCCCAGCCGCGAAAGACAATCATGCGATTTCCCCCTGCTGACCTTTTGCAGGATCGTCATCTGGAGCACAGGATTTGGCAACCATTACGGAACGGCAGCTTTGTGCCGCCGCGAACGTCCGGGCTCGTGAAATATCAGTCGCGCGGAAGGATACGGCCAGGTGCGATTTCGCGGATTTGCTGCGGTGTGCCGCCGGAGAAACCCATGGCGCCGATGGACACGAGCCCGGCCACCGCGAAGACGAAGAATGGCGCGCTCCAGGCTTGCTCGGCGAACGCGAACACGGGCAGCAGCAGCCCGGCCACGAGTTCGGGCCCACCACGCCAGCCGCCGGCATAGCGTTCGCCCGCGCGCAGCGTGCGCTGGAACACCATCTGGGTGCTGAAGAACGCCTCATAGGTGGCGCGCGTATTGGCGAGGATGAGACCGCTGGGGAACACGATGGCGAGCAGCAGCGAGCGGTGCAGGCCGATGGCACGGTGGCGCCCAAGCAGATACTGGCCGTAATAGAGGTAAGCCAGACTGCTCGACAGGCCGAAGGCGGTGACCGTGAGGCCGAACATCCCCACGCTCTTCAGATAGACGACGTTCATATACATCAGCGTCAGACTGATCGAGGCGCTGATGAAGGCCAGCGTGTAGAAGGCGAACTGGCACATCTGCAGGCTCATCGCCGCCTTGCGCCATAGCGGGTGATCGCTTGCCCAGATCACCGGCAGGAGTTTGCGGGCGCATTGCGCATGACCTTTGGTCCAGCGCGCCTGCTGTGCACGCCACGCCGCCGCCGTCTCCGGCAATTCGCCCGGCACCTCGACGTCCCGCAGGAACGCGGCACGCCAACCTTTCAGCACGCAGCGCATTGACAAGTCGAGGTCTTCGGTCAGCGTATCGCCGGTCCAGCCGCCGCCATTGTCGATGGCGTCGCGGCGCCAGACGCCCGCGGTGCCGTTGAACGAGATCGGTAATCCAGCGCGGAAGCGACCTTCCTGTTCGACGGCGAAATGCGCGTCGAGCAAAAGGCCCTGCGCGCGCGTCAGCCAGTTGCGATAGCGGTTGGCGTGACCCCAGCGCGCCTGTACGAAAGCCAATCCGGAATCGGCGACCAGCGCCGGCACGGTGCGGCGCAGAAAGTCCTCCGGTGGCACGAAATCGGCATCGAAAATCGCCACATAGGGCGCTTCGGAATGCGTCAGGCCAAACGCAAGATTACCGGCCTTGAAACCGGTGCGGTCGTTGCGCCGCAGAACGCTGAAATTCACCCCGTCGGGGATCACCGCCGCAACGCTGCGCTTAAGTTCTTCGTGGTGTTCGGCACTGCCGTCGTCGAGCAGCTGGATCTCGAGCCGATCAAGCGGCCAGTCGAGCCGCGCCGCGGCTGCCGCCACACGTACGGCGAGCGCACCTTCGTCGCGCACCGGCAATTGCACGAGCACGTTGGGCAAAGCTTCGTCGGGCAGACGCGGCAGGCGCACCCGCTGTTGCGGACGGAAGAGGCGAAAATAGCCCAGCATGACCAATTGGGCAGACAGCAGCGAGAGCAGCAACAGGACACTGGCCAGTCCGTACTGCAAGATCACCGATAATCCAGACATGCGGACCGCCCGGCCCCCCATCCCAATTGAGACATGCGTGCCGCCTGAACCAGCGGACTGACGGAAACCTTATGGCCGGATATGCACCCGGCCCCCCAAGGCTGTGCGAATTTGTTACGCAGTTTAGTCTTTCGCAAGGGGAAGGTACCAGCCTTTTGCGAAGCTATACGCAGTTGACCCGGGGAACGGCCGAGTTTCCCGGATTTCCGGCAGTTTCTGCGACGAACCGCGGCATGATTCGGCGGAATAGCGGCCCATGTTGCGCAAGACGGCGTACGTTCTGTTCTAGTCCAGCGTGCGGCGGAAACGGAGCACGGCGATCGCCCCAACAACGAACAAAAAGAGAATCATAGGCCAGGTGTCGGGCCAGATCTCGATGAAGCCGTTGCCCTTGAGCAGGATGCCACGGACGACGCGCAGGAAATGCGTGATGGGCAGTACCTCGCCGATCCACTGGGCCCATTCCGGCATGCCGCGGAAGGGAAAGATGAAGCCGGACAGCATGATCGACGGAAGGAAGAAGAAGAACGTCATCTGCATCGCCTGCATCTGGTTCTGGGCGACGGTGGAGAAGGTGTAGCCGACGGCGAGCAGCGCGGCGATGTAGATCATGCCGGCTGCGGCCAGCAGCGACAGCGAGCCGATCATCGGCACGTGGAACACGAATCTGGCGACGGTAAGGATGAGGGCGCTCTGGAAGGCACCGATGAAGATGTTCGGCGTAATCTTACCGATCATGATTTCCGTCGGGCGCATCGGCATGGCCAGCAGATTCTCGTAGGTGCCCCGCTCGCGCTCGCGGGTCAGCGCGATCGACGTCACCATCACCATCGTCATGGTCAGAATCATGCCCAGCAGACCGGGCACGATGTTGTATCGCGTGATATTTTCCGGGTTGTAGAGCTGGTGCACCACGACGTTGACCGGCGCAGCAGGATAGGCGCGTGCCGCAAGAGGCCCTTTCAGATCGTTGCGCAAGGCGCTGCTGACCAGTGTGGGAATGGCGCCGATGGCGTAGGCGCCGGCGGCGGGATCGGTGGCGTCGGCCTCCACCAGCAGATCGGGCTTGGCGCCGCGCACCAGGTCGCGCGAGAAATTGGGCGGGATGGTGACCGCGAAGGACGCCGTGCCTTCGTCCAGCATGCGATGCGCCACGGCGGGGGAATTCGTCGCCTTCACGATATCGAAGAAACTTGAATTCTTCAGCGCGGCGACAATCGAGTCGGAGAACGGGCCCGGATCGGAAATCGAAACCACGGTCGCCAGATGGCGGGGCACCATGTTGATGGCGTAGCCGAACAGGATGAGCTGCATCAGGGGAATGCCCACCAGCATCGCCAGCGTCAGCCGGTCGCGGCGCATCTGGATGAATTCCTTGCCCAGCATGGCGAAGACGCGGGAGAGCGAGAAACGGTCGTTCATGTGCGCGCCCCGCCGTTGTTTTCCTGCAGCTGGATGAAGACATCCTCCAAGCTCGGCGCCGTCTCGCGTATCGTCAGATTGGGATCGTTGCGATAGGGCGCCAGCGCCTGTTCCAGGAGCGCGCGATCGTAACCGGAGACATGCAGCATAGCGCCGAAGAAGGCGATGAAGACGACGCCGGGATGGCCACGCAGTTTGGGAGCGAGCTGGCGCGCATCCTCGCCTTCCACCGTGAAGGTGATGAGGCCGGAATGCGCGATGATGTCGGGCACGGTACCGCGCGCCACGATATTGCCGACGCTGATATAGACGATGCGGTCGCAACGCTCGGCCTCGTCCATGTAATGCGTCGAGACCAGGACGGTGATGCCGTGCTCCCCCGACAGTGTGTGGATCTCGTCCCAGAAATCGCGCCGCGCCTTGGGATCGACGCCGGCGGTCGGTTCGTCGAGCAGCAAGAGCTTCGGCGAATGCAGCGTGCAGGCGGCGAGCGCCAGGCGCTGCTTCCAGCCGCCCGACAATTCCCCGGCAAGCTGGCTTTGACGCTGTTCCAGTCCGAGTTTCTCCAGCGTCTCGTCGACCAGCCTGCGCCGGTCGGGCAATCCGTAGACGCGCGCCACGAAGTCGAGATTCTCGCGGATGGAAAGGTCCTCCCAGAAGCTGAACTTCTGGGTCATGTAACCTGTCTGCCGCTTGATCTGTTCGACTTGAGTACGGAAATTATAGCCGAGGCACGTGCCCTCGCCGGCATCGGCATGGAGCAGCCCGCACAACATGCGGATCGTGGTCGTCTTGCCCGAACCGTTCGGCCCGAGGAACCCCCAGACCTGGCCTTCGGGCACGGCGATGTCGATGCCGTTGACCGCCGTCTTCTTGCCGAAACGCTTGGTCAGGCCGCGAACGTCGATGGCGTTGGAATGGTCGTTCACAGCGGGTGCACATCCACGGGTTGGCCCGGATGGAGTTTCAGCCCGCCTGGCGCGCGCGCCTCGATCTTGAAGACGAGCTGTTTGCGGCTGGTGATGGAAAAGATCACCGGCGGGGTGAATTCCTCCTGGCTGGCGATGAAAGTGACGGTGGCGACCATGTTGTTGGCGCAGCCGTCGCAGCTGATCTTCACTTTGTCGCCGAGATGGATCTTGGCGAATTCGTTCTCCGGCACGAAGAAGCGGACATAGATATTCTGCGGCGGCAGCACGGAAATCACCGGCGTCATGGCGGGCGCGTATTCGCCCTGGCGGAAATAGACGTCCTGCACGCGACCGGTGGTGCGCGAGATCACATCGCGTTGGGAGAGTTGATAGGCGGCATTGGCCAGCGAAGCGCGCGCCTGGCTTTCGTTGGCAACGATCTCGGCGACCAGTGCTGCGGCGGTGTCGTAGTTCGATTTTGCCTGGTCATAGGCTTGTTTGGAGGTCGCGTCGGCGCGCATCAGCCCTTGCTGTCGCGTCAACTCCTTGCGCGTCAGTTCGAGGCTGGCTTGCGCCTGTCCCATTTGACCTTCGGCCTGGGCGATCGCCGCCTGCGCGGTATCACGCGCCGCGATCTGGCTGGTGTCGTCCAGCGTGAAGAGCAGATCGCCCTGCTTGACCCAGGCGCCACGGTCGACGGCGACGTCGGTCACCCAGCCCGCCTGCGGCGCCGAGACAAAGGCGTAGTCGCCTTCCGCATAGCCCAGCCACGCATGATCGTTGTTCTGTCCGCAGCCTGCGAGAAGCAGGACAAGGATAAGGCTCAATCGCTTCATTGTGCGTTTCCTTCGGGCGCCAGCCCTTTCAGCAGAACATCGATATGGGTTTCGAACAGCTTGCGGTAATCGAACGGCGTCTTGTCGTAAGATTCGAAGGTGGTCCGCCAGATGATGCTCAGCAGCAGTGGCGCGATGCACAGCCGCGCGACGTGCTCTGGCGGCAGGGCACGCAACTCGCCGCGCGCGATGCCCTTGGCGATGATGCCCGAGAGCAGCGCCATGGCCTTGTCGATGACTTCGGTGCGCCAGAAGCGGGCGAGCTCGGGGAAATTGCCGCTTTCCGAGATGATGATCTTGGGCAACGTCACCCGCTCGCTGTTCTGGATCATGGCGGCAACGGCGGTGAGGAACATGGTGAGGAATTCGCGCACCGAGCCTTCGTAGCGGCTCGCCTGCAGCGCGGCGTCGGTCAGCGTGGCGCCGACGGATTGGCGTGCCAGCGTCTTGAACACCTCTTCTTTGCTGGGAAAGTAGAGGTAGATCGTGCCTTTGGTGACGCCGGCGCGCGCCGCAATGTCTTCCATGCGGGCGGCGGCAAAACCTTTCTCGGCAAATACCTTCAGCGCGGCTTCCAGGATTTCGCCGGGTCGGGCCTGTTTGCGTCGGGTCCAGCTTTTGGCTGGTTTTTGCGATTGCATAGCGTAGCTCATGGCCTCTTATTACTAAATGACCAGTCATTTATCAATAGAGCTGTTGCCGCTGCGTCGAGAAAATTGCCGGGTTGCGAAAAAGGCATGAAAAAACGCCGCAAGAGCGAGTAAGCTACGGCTAACGCAAGGAGATTTCGGATGCGTGATGTTTTCCGCCGCCTGACGTTGCCAGCCCTGCTTGCCGCGTCGACGCTGATTTTGTCCGGCTGCCAGACCGTTACGGCCTACCATCCGCAGACCGCGAACGATCGGACCGGCTATTCTGACGAGCAGCTCTCGGACAATCGTTATCGCGTGACCTTCACCGGCAATTCGACGACGCCGCGCGATTTGGTCGAGGATTATCTGCTGCTGCGCTCGGCCGAGGTGACGCTCAAGGCCGGCTATCATTATTTCGTGTTCGATACGCGCGACACCAAAGCAAAGACCACCTACCACAGCGATTTCGTCGGCTGGCCGGGCTGGCCCGGTTACGGCTGGTACTGGCACAGCTGGCCTTACGATCCGGGCATGGCAACGGCCGACAGCTTTCCGTCGACGCGTTACGACGCCTATGCGGAGATCGTGGTGCTGACGGATGAGCAGGCAAAGAACGAGCCGCGCGCCGTCAACGCCGAAGAGGTGCTCAAGCACGTTGGGCCGGAAGTCAAAACCAAGCCGTAACCGACTCTACGGCCGGCGCAGCACCATCCGCGCGCGATCACCTTCGCGCTCGAGGCTGACGACTTCAAAGTTTTCGTTGCGGCACATATGCGGCACGTCGAGCGCGGCGAGGGGGTCGTCGGTGAGGACTTCCAGGCAGATACCCGGCGGCGTGCGCAGCAAGGCGCGCTTGGCGAGCAGCGCAGGCATTGGACACTTCAAGCCTCTGAGGTCGAGCGGTTGATCCATCCTGTTGCCTTGACGCTGAACCGCCGCCTTCTATCCTCGAGGCCGATGGGGATGAAATCGAATCGGCGATGAAATTGTTCGAGAGCTTCAAGCGCGAATATATCTACATTCGCTGCCTCGCGCGAACCATGTATCGCATGCGCCGCGTCAAGCCGGACGCCACACGCACCATCGTCGACATCGTCGAGGAGCACGCGGCACGCCGGCCGGCGAACATCGCCATCCTCTATCAGGACCGCACCGTCTCCTATCGCGCGCTCGACGAAGGCGCCAACCGCTACGCGCATTGGGCGATGGCGCAAGGCATCAAGTATGGCGATGTCGTGGCGCTCCTGATGGAAAACCGCCCCGAATATCTCACGGCCTGGCTGGGGCTGCACAAGCTGGGCGCCGTGGTGGCGCTCATCAATACCAATCTGACGGGCCAGGCTCTGGCCCATTGCATCGCCATCGCCGGCGCGCGTCATATCATCGTCGGTGCCGAACTGAGCGAGAGCTACGCCGATGCCGCGCCGCTGCTCGATCCTGCACCGGTCGCCTGGGCGACGGGCGGTCCGGTGCTCGGCGCGCGCGATCTCGATGCGGAACTGGCGCTTTCCTCGCCGCTGGCGGTCGACAAACGCGTCCGCGCCGGTCTGACCTGCAAGGACAAGGCCTTTTACATCTTCACCTCGGGCACCACCGGCCTGCCCAAGGCGGCGAATTTCAGCCACCTGCGCATGCTGTTCATGATGTACGGCTTCGCCGGTGCGGTGAACGCCAAGCCGCGCGACCGCATCTATTGTCCGCTGCCGCTTTATCATGCCACCGGCGGCATCTGCGCCGTCGGCATTGCGCTCACGGCCGGCGGGGCGCTGATCATCCGCCGCAAATTTTCCGCGCATGAATTCTGGGACGATTGCCGCACCTACCGCGCCACCCTATTCCAATATATCGGCGAGCTGTGCCGCTATCTTTTGAACACGCCGCCCAACGCGCGCGACGGCGAACATTCCATCCGCGCCATTTCGGGTAATGGCTTGCGCCCGGAGATTTGGCCCGCCTTCCAGAAGCGCTTCGCCATTCCGCGCATCATCGAGTTCTACGGCGCCACCGAGGGCAATGTCTCGATGCTGAACTATGACGGCACGGTCGGCGCCGTGGGTCGCGTGCCGCACTACATGCGCGGACTGTTTCCCACCCGGTTGGTGCGGTTCGACATTGGACGGGAAGTGCCGGTGCGCGGCGCCGACGGTTTCTGCATCGAATGCGCGCCGGGCGAAGCGGGCGAGGCCGTCGGCCGGATTTCCGAAGGTCCGGGACGCGGTTTCGAAGGCTATACGCGTTCCGCCGACACCGAGAAAAAGATTCTGCGCGACGCCTTCGAAAAGGGCGACGCCTGGTTCCGCACCGGCGACCTCATGCGCCGCGATGAGCATAATTACTTCTACTTCGTCGACCGCATCGGCGACACCTTCCGCTGGAAGGGCGAGAATGTCGCCACCAGCGAAGTGACCGAGGCGCTGGGTGTGGTGCCCGGAATCCAGGAAGTGAACGTCTATGGCGTCAGCGTGCCGGGCGCTGAAGGGCGCGCCGGCATGGCGTCGCTGGTGACCGTGCCCGGCTTTGATCCTTCCAAATTGGGCGGGAAGATCTCTTTGGCGGCCTTCGCGCGGCCGGTGTTCATCCGTCTGCGGCCCGAACTGGAGATCACCGGCACCTTCAAGCTCAAAAAGGCCGATCTGGTGAAGGACGGTTTCGATCCGGAGCTCATCGACGACCCGCTCTATTGGTACAATCCCGCCTCCGGGCGCTACGAGCCGCTGACGCCGCCGATTTACGCCGACATCGCCGCCGGTCGGGTGAAGCTCTAGCCGTCTTACCCCGCGGAAAGCCCTCACTTTTATCGACAGCAGGCAGGCATTCTGATAATCATTCGCAATGACGGTCGCGCCAGTCGCAACCATTGCCGCGTTCAATGAATGGGCGAAGGCCAGAGACTGGCCTGCGGTATGCGACGGCGACCTGGCTTTCGCATCGCCGGCACTGACCGATCTCTTGACGATCTGGCGCGAGCATGCGGGCCGAGAAGCAATGCCGCAGCGCGGTCAGTTAAGCGCACGCGTCCTCAAGGCGCACCTGACGCAGATCGCGATCTTCGAGCGCACTTCCGTCGATCCGCCGCGCTATCGCGCGCGTCTGATGGGCACCAAGCTCACCCAGATTCTCGGCGACATGCAGGGGAAATTTCTGGAGGATACGGCGGCGCCGGAAACCGTCGCGCGCTGGCATGCCGTACTCGATCTGGTGCTGTCCGTGAAACGTCCGCTACGCTTCTTCAACCCCATCGCTTATATCGGCCGCGAGCATTTGCAGGCGGAGTCTTTCGGCGCGCCGTTGGCGGAATCCGGCGGTGCACCCACCATGGTGCTGGTTGGCATCGTCTTCAAAACAAATTTCGCCGCCGGCGCGGAAGTGGCTTAAGCAAGCCTTTGCACGATCTCTGCGGCTTCGCGCCCAATCGCATTAACCAGCCTCGCTTAGAAATTCGTTAGCTTCTTGGACGAAGATCGGGCGATGGACGACACCACCACTGTCGATACCTGCGCCGAACTGAACACTTTGGCGGAAGCCAGAGGTTGGCCAATGCGCGGCAGCTGCGGGCGCGCCTTCGAACACGGCGAGCTGCGCACGCTTTATGATCTCTGGCTGTCGAAGGCCGCGAACGGCGTGCCGTCGCGCGCTCAGTTCGACATGCGGGTGCTGCGCCCCTTCGCGCCCAACATCACGATTCTGGACCGCCTCGACACGCGGGGCCGGCGGCGCTACCGCTTCCGCCTGTTCGGCTCCAGGCTCGCTCTGTTGTTCGGCGAACACACCGGCCGCTATCTCGACGAGATGGTGGCGCCTGCGCTGCTGCCCAGCTGGCTGGCATTCTACGACGCGGTGCTCAGCAGCAAGCAGCCGATGCGCATTTCCAATTACTACCGCGTCCCGGACGAGAATTATCTGATGGGTGAGATTCTCGCCGCGCCGATGGCTGACGAAGCTGGCGAGGCGCGCCTGATCCTCGCGGCCACCTATGTCGGTCCCGAGGACGGTGTCCATTCGCCCTTTGTCGAAAACTAGGCGAAGTCCTTCGCCAGCTCGGCGCGCACGGCGTCGGGCAGCACCGCCATATGGCCGTAGTTCTTGTGCGCCACGCCGAGCACCACGCTCTCGCGCCGGAAGGCGGCGATCTGCTCCGGCGTGAAGACGAAGCGCAGCCAGTGCACCGACGAGGTCTTTCCGTCGGGCGTGGTACGGTCTTCGTATTCCGTGGGCGTGCCCTTGATGCGCTCCTTGCCGACATCCATGAAGATCGTTTCTTCGATGCCGCCCAGCGTGAGCAGCGTCTTGTCGCGCATCACCGCATCCTCGATCTCCAGCATCAGCGTGGCGATCAGCTCGCGGCCCTGCGGGATCAGCGGATTGTAGGTTTCCATCTCGCCTTCGGCCTGTTCGGCGCCGCCTTTTTCGATGCGCAGCATCTCCATGACCTGCAGCCACATCGTCTCGTAACTCTCGAAATAGAAGGTGGCGAAGGGCCCCACTTCCACGCGCCGGTTCTTTTTCGCGGCGATGATGGTCTTGCGCAGATCGTCGCGGCGCCGGGTGTATTCGGCGTCGGGCAGGATGTCGGCGGCTGTAATCTTGCGTTCGATGGCGGACATTTGACTCTCCACGCCCTCATGCTTCGACAAGCTCTGCAGGCGGAATCGCGAATTCCCCCACCCTGAGCTTGCCACAGGGCGAGGGAAGGTCTCAGTTCAGCCCGAAGGCGCGGGCCATGATCTCGATGGGATGTTCTGGTTCCGGCGCGGACACCGGCTTGCCGTCCTTTTCCGCCAGCGCTTTGACGTTTTCGACGATGTGCTGTGCGGCGAGCGGGCAGTCCGAAACGATATGGCCACGGGCCTTTTCCAGCGCCGTGCGGAACACCGGCCGCCCGACCTTGATGGCCAGGCCGTGGGTTTCTTTCATCACGCCGAAGGTGCCGCCATGGCCCGAGCAGCGCTCGATCACGTCGATGGGCGTCTCGGGAATCAGCTTCAGCATCTCCGCCGCCTTGGGACCCATCGCCTGGGCGCGCGCGTGGCAGGGCAGATGCACCGTGACGCCTTCCGGCACCGGCCTCAGATCGCTTGGCAGGCCTTCCTTCTTGGCGATGTCGACGACGTATTCGTCGATGTCGAACGTCGCCTTGGCCAGCTTCTGTACATCCGCATTATCGGGCACGATCAGCGGCCATTCGAATTTCAGCATCAATCCGCAGGACGCCGTGAGCGCGACGATGTCGTAGCCCTCGTCGATCAGCTTCACGAGTTCCTTCGATACCTTCGCGGCGTTCTCGGCGACGCGCTTGAGGTCTGCCTGTTCCAGGAACGGCATGCCGCAGCAGCCCGGATAGGCCACCCGCGTTTCGACGCCGATATGGTTGAGCACGGCGCGCGCCGCCATGCCGGTCGCCGGCTTGTTGTAGTTGACGAAACAGGTGGCATAGAGCGCCGCCTTGCGCTTGCCGAAGGCCGGCGCCGCCTGATTCGCCGCAATGGATTCGCCGTGATCGGCGGCGACGAAGGTCTTGCTATGGAACTTCGGCAGTTTGGCGTCGCGGTCGATGCCGGTCACCGCTTCCATCGCCGGCCGCGTCAGTGCGTTGCCCTTCTCGGAGGCCCAGTTGACGATCGGCGATACGAAGCGCGCCAGCCGTCCGTTGCGGTCCATCTCGGCGAGCTGGCTCTGGGTGAAATCCTTGTTCCCCTTCTTCGCTTCCACCGCGCGGGCCCGCAGCATCAGATGGGGGAAATCGATGTTGAACTGGTGCGGCGGTACATAGGGGCACTTGGTCATGAAGCACATGTCGCACAGCGTGCAGGCTTCCACGACCTTGCCGAAATCTTCCGACTTCACACCGTGCATTTCATCCGGGCTGGCGTCGATCAGATCGAACAGGCGCGGAAAGGAGTCGCACAGATTGAAGCAGCGCCGGCAGCCGTGACAGATGTCGAAGACGCGGCGCAATTCGGCGTCGAGCTTTTCGGCGTCGTAGAAGTCGTCGCTGCGCCAATCGATGGGATGGCGGGTTGGCGCGTCGAGGCTGCCTTCACGGGACATGGTGCTACCTCGCAAGTAGCGAAGGGCGCGTAGCGAATGGCGGCTTGCACCATTCGCTATTCGC
>JAGWJY010000062.1 GCA_028865545.1 Alphaproteobacteria bacterium
ACGCCTGCGCCGATCAACGCCAGCGCCTGCACCAGACCGCCGCGCGACAGCAGCACATAAATCGGGAACAGCAGGCAGAGCAGGAACTCCACGCTGACGAACCAGGAGGCGCCGTTCCAGGTCAGCCAGGGGAACATGTTCCACCCGTGCACCAGGAACAGATTGGCGATGAAGCTCGGCCAGGTGTTCATCGGGTGCCAGGGCTGGTGATAGATCGAGACATAACCGCCGAGATCGGCCAGCCCGTTCAAGGTCCACATCAGGAACAGCATGGAAAGCAGGGTGACGAAATGGATCGGATAAAGCCGCGACAGCCTTGCCTGCAAAAAGGGCATAAAGGCCTTGCCGCGCCAGAACTCACGGGCCCGTGCACCGTAGACGTGGATCAGGATGAAGCCGGAGAGCGCGAAGAAGAACTCCACCCACAGATAACCCTTGCCGACCGGCAGATCGAACAGCTTCAAGCCGCGATAGCCATGCCCTTCGCAGAAATGGAAAAGCACCAGGATTAGCGGCGGCAAGGCACGCGCGCCGGCCAGCGCCTTGATCTCCTGGGGGCGGTTAGCGGGTCGCATGGCGAGTCTTTCGAATCGGGCTAGAAGTGTAGGCTGCGGTCAAGCGGCGGGGCTAGCGTGGGTCAAAATCTGCAGTCAGTGCTCCAGACGCCGCTCCTGAATGATCAATTATTGCCGCATCTGCAATCCCTGCTGGGCATCATTGTGATTTTGGCCGCAGCCTGGATTTTCTCCGAGAACCGTCGCGCCTTTCCCCTGCGCACCGTGGCGGCCGGTCTGGCTTTGCAGATCGGTCTGGCGCTCCTGATGTTGCGTGTGCCGATGGCGCGCGATGCGTTGTATTCGCTCAACGGCGTCGTCACGGCGCTGACCACGGCGACCCGGGCCGGCACCTCCTTCGTCTTCGGCATGATCGGCGGCGGCGATCCGCCGTTCACCGTGACCAACCCGAAAGGCATGGTGAACTTCGCCTTCGGCATCCTGCCTCTGGTGATCGTGATCTCGGCGCTGTCGGCGCTGCTGTGGCATTGGCGGATCCTGCCCCTCATCGTCAATGCAATTGCTTTTGTCCTGCGCAAGCTGCTGGGGATTGGCGGTGCGGTGGGGCTCGGCGGCGGCGCCATGGTGTTTCTCGGCAATGTCGAGGGCCTTCTCGTGATCCGCCCTTACCTCCAAAAGCTCACCCGCGCCGAAATATTCATTCTATTCACGATAGGACTCGCGGTCGTCTCCGGCACGGTCTTCGTGCTCTACGCCACGATCCTGAGGGACGTCCTTCCCGGCGCACTCGGCCATATCTTGGTCGCTTCGCTGTTGTCGCTGGTGAGCGCGATCGTCATCGGGCGGATCATGGTCCCCAGCGAAGCCGGCATTGATGCAAGCGACGATGACGGATCGCGATATCGCTCCAGCATGGATTCGATTGCACACGGGACCGAGGAAGGTCTCAAACTCTACTGGCAGATCATCGCCATGCTGGTCGTCGTCGTGGCCTTGGTGGCGCTGCTCAACGTGATCCTTGCCAATTTTCCGCCGGTCTGGGGCGCACCGCTGACACTCCAACGCATCTTCGGTTGGCTGTTCGCGCCGGTGGTGTGGCTCATCGGCGTGCCATGGCGGGAGTCGGCAACGGCCGGCAGCTTGCTCGGTCTGAAGACGAGCCTCAACGAAGTGATCGCCTATCTCAGCATGGCAAGCCTGCCCAAGGGCGCGCTCGATCCGCGCTCGATGTTGATCATGGTCTACGCCTTGTGCGGCTTCGCGAATTTCTCGTCGGTGGGCATCCTGATCGCGGGCACCAGCGCCTTGGTTCCGGAACGGCGTGACGAGATTGTTCCGCTGGCGATGCGCGCACTTGTTTCCGGCACGATGGCAAGCTGCATGACGGGTGCGGTGATTGGATTGCTGCCCGTTACCTGATCGGTGCGCGCGCAGGTTGTTCCGCAGGACCTTTGTATACACGTCTACGTCGAAACGACTTCACCAGACATATTTCTAAACGATGCCTTAACCGTCGAAGGGCAACGCTGCTCGAAGAAGTGCGGTTGATAGCGCAGCTGATGGACAGAAAATCGGACGAAGCGTCGCGCAATGCTGCACAAGAGCCGGAACAGTCGAGCAATCGTATCGCACTCGAAGATATTGAAAGCCCGATTCTGCTCCAGGGTGTTGCATATTGGCGTGATCTGAGCGGCGAACGAAACTTCCCGGCGCGCGCCGACGTGACCCCGCGAGGGTTGGCGTCGCTATTGCGGAACACGGCACTGCTGCGGGTCATCGACGGCGGAAAGGATTACGAATATCGCATCGTCGGAGACGCCTATGTGATGGCGCATGGCGTTTCGTTTCAAGGCAAGCGCTGGAGCGAGACAGGTAAACTTTCTCCTGGTTATCATGCTCTGATAAAGGCCGTTTACGACCGGGTCGTGCGCAAGGCAGAGCCTATTGCAATGCGTGGCTGGATCGAACGCGGTGCCGAGAGTTCGGAGCTGGTGCACTGCGAATATGTCTTCCTTCCCTTGGGTATGGATGGCAAGACGGTCGATCACATCCTGGTTTTTGCCGTCTACCTTCCGCGCGAAAAGCGCTACAAGACCAGTTGAACCGCCGGAATATACGCTAATCTGTTCCCACTTGTCCGGCAGGGGAGAACGATGGCGCTCGACGCCGCAACACGCGAACAATTGCTCGACACGGTGCGCCGTTTCGTGCGTGAAAAATGCATTCCCATCGAGGCCAGGGTAGCCGAAGACGATCGTATCCCCGACGAGGTGATGGCGGAGATGCGAGCGCTCGGCCTGTTCGGGCTCTCCATCCCGCTCGAGTATGGCGGGCTCGGCTTGACGATGGAGGAAGAAGCGCTCGTCGTTATCGAACTGTGCCATGCATCGCCGGCCTTCCGCTCGGCGATCGGCACCAACGTCGGCATCGGCAGCCAGGGCGTCGTCATGTTCGGGACCGACGCTCAGAAGGCGGAATGGCTGCCGCGCCTGGCGAGCGGCGAGGTCATCGCCAGTTTTGCATTGACCGAACCGGGCGCCGGTTCCGATGCGGCCTCTTTGCGCACGACGGCGATCCGCGACGGCGACGTCTATGTCGTCAACGGTACCAAACGCTTCATCACCAATGCCGACCGGGCCGGCATGTTCACGCTGCTGGCGCGCACCGATCCACTTAAAAAAGGCGCCTCGGGTATTTCGGCTTTCATCGTGCCGGCCGATATCAAAGGGATCGCCATCGGCAAGTCCGAGAAGAAAATGGGCCAGCAGGGCGCCCATATCTGCGACGTCGTCTTCGAAGACGTGCGCGTGCCGGCGCGTCTGCGCCTGGGCGAAGAGGGGCAAGGTTTCAAGCTGGCCATGCAAGTGCTCGACCGCGGCCGGCTGCATATCTCAAGCGTCTGCGTCGGTGTCGCTGAGCGATTGATCGAAGAGGCTGTGGCCTATGCGCAGCAGCGCGAGCAGTTCGGCAAGAAAATCGCCGAGTTCCAGCTTATCCAGGCGATGCTGGCGGATTCCAAGACCGAGGCTTATGCAGCACGCTCCATGCTGATTGACGCAGCGCGCAAATTCGACGCCGGCCAGAGCGTCAACATGGAAGCGGCCTGCTCCAAATATTTCGCCTCTGAAATGGTCGGCCGCGTCGCCGACCGCACGGTGCAGATTTTTGGCGGTGCCGGCTATGTCGCCGATTACGGCATCGAGCGGTTCTATCGCGACGTACGCATCTTCCGCATCTATGAAGGCACGAGCCAGGTGCAACAACTGGTGATTGCCAAGAATTTGTTGAAGGGCGGCGCGTGACGGCCCGCGACGCGAAATCTCTGAAACGGCTTTTGCGCGACATCCGTGCTTGCCGGATTTGTGAAGCGCATCTACCGCACGGTGTGCGGCCCATCATACATGCTAGCGCGACAGCCCGTCTTTGCATCATCGCCCAGGCACCTGGTATCCGGGTGCACGAAACCGGCATCTCCTTCAACGATCCATCCGGCGAACGTCTACGCGAGTGGATGGGCGTGGATCGCGACACCTTCTACGACGAAAGCCGCGTCGCCATCATCGGCATGGGGTTCTGCTTTCCCGGCTACGACGTTAACGGCGGTGATCTGCCACCGCGGAAGGAATGCGCCAAAGCATGGCAGGACAAACTGTTCGCCACGTTGCCCCAGTTCCCGCTGACCCTTCTGGTCGGCACTTATGCATTCGATTGGCATCTTCGCGGCCGCGCCAAGCGCAACGTCACTGAAACCGTGAAGGCGTGGCGCGAATACTCGCCGCGCTATCTGCCGCTGCCGCATCCATCCTGGCGCAATAACGCTTGGCTCCAGAAGAACCCGTGGTTCGCGAAAGAGCTGCTGCCCTATTTGCGTCGCCGCGTTGCATCGGTGATCGGCAGCTCAAATGGGACCGCCGGCAGGTCGTAACCATTGTAGATATTACAAATCGGGCTGTCAGCCCAGCAGAAGCGCACCATCGCGGCGTCGCGGATGTGTGTGACATCGAGATCGATGGTGTCTTTGTTCTGCTTGGCATCGACAAAGCGGCAGCGCCTCGCTTTGTCGCAAACCTGGAAGCTGACAGGCCGGTTGTTTTCGTATGTCAGAAGCCCGCTATCGGTATGGGCGAAGCTAATGGCGACGGTGTTGCGCTTCCGCACCGCGGTCACTGGCGTTGGTCCGGACGCCACTACATTCATTCCATAGACGAGATGCTCAGCCAGCAGCGCTAGGCGCGCGCCGACATCCTGCTTGTCCGTCGGATGGATGAAGTCGGGCTCACCGAGATCGATGGTGACGGCTAATCCGGAATTGGGAACCTCATTTGCGACCAGCCGCTGCTGCTCGCGCAACTCGGCCCATTGCGAGTCCGTCGGCACGGTGCTGTGGGGGCCGTAATTCGGCAGTTGGACGTTGAGGAAGGGCAGGTCCTTGCCGAACTTGTCCCGCCAGCTCCCGATCAGGGACTTGAGCAGCTTGCCGTACTTTTCCGGCTCCCAGGTGTTGGACTCGCCCTGATACCAGACGATGCCCTTCAAACCGATATGCCCCAGCGGTGTAATCATGCCGTTATACAGCATGGTGAGGCCGCTTGCATCGAGCCATGGCGCGCTTGGCATGGGACCGGTTTGCGCGATGTCGGCGGAGATGTGATAACGCCAAGGCGTATCGAGCCTGATCGTCGTGCCATCGGCCAAGGCGAGCGTCTTGTCGGTTGCAGGCCCCCAAATCCCTCCGCCGGCTCCCAAGTCGAGCACGCCGACCGCGATCAGATTTTTGCCTTCATGCAGCGTCCCGGCGGGGATGGTGTAGACGCGTGGCGTATCCCAACCCAGTTGTCCGCCGACTTCGACGCCGTTTACCCAGGTGGTATCGACGTCGTCCACTGGACCGAGCGCCAGGGTCGCGGCGCCCTTGGCCTGTTCGGCCGTCAAGGTGATCGTTTTGCGGAACCAGGCGGTGCCGTCGAAGTTCAGCAGCGCGCCAACACCCCAGCCTTCCCAATCTCCGGCGAGCATATGCGTGGGCCAGGATGAATCGTCGAAGGCCGGGCTGTTCCAGGCCGGTGTCGCGGCGCTACCCGGGTCGTGCTCGTGCCACCAGTTGTCGGTGACCTTCCGCCATTTCTCCAAGGCGGCTTTGGGGTCCGTCACATAGTTGTGCAGTACGGCGAGTTCCCCCTCGTATCCGCCGACATCCTGTAGCGTTTTGTCGCTGAGCCATGCCTCGATGACCGATCCGCCCCATGCGTCTTCAACCAATCCGATCGGGACGTTGACGGCGGGCTGCAGGTCCCGACCGAAGAAATAGCAGGCCGCCGAGAATTCCTTGGCTGTTTGTGGGCTCGTCACGGACCATTCGGCCGCGGCGCCGAAGGTCGTGCGCGGTGTGGCGCTGGAAAAGCGCTCGACATGCAGCAGACGGATATTCGGGTTGCTGGCGCTGTTGAGATCGGCGTCATAATTCGACGCCAAGCGCAACGGAAATTCCATGTTGGACTGTCCCGAGCACAAATAGACGTCGCCGATCAGTACGTCCTTGTTGGTCTGCATTTGACCGGAACTGGACGACGCCGTCAGTTCATAGGGGCCGCCGGCTTTGAGCGGCGGAAGCACGGCTTCCCACTTACCGTCCACGTCGACCGTTGCAGCGGCGGTCTCGCCGGCCAGCGATACGGTCACCGTGTCCGCCGGTTTGGCCGTGCCCCAGATATGGATCGGCTTGTCGCGCTGAAGAACCTCATGATCCTGAAAAAGCGCATAAAGCAGCGGAGGTACCTGCACGGCGACCTCGGTTGCTTTCTCGGAACTGCCGGAATTGAACGGCCACGATGCGTTGATGGGGCCTGAAGTGCAGCCGCTAAGGCCAAGAGCCAGCGACAACGCCAACAAAGAAGACCTGTTCATATCCGGTTCCTCGGTTGTTCCGCTATTAGGTAGGAAGCTGTCTTATTTGCGCCGATACGCCGCCTTGGTGATCGGCAATTGGAACGGCACTGCCGGCAAGTCATCGCCGTTGTAGACGTTGCAGATCGGGCTGTCGGCCCAGCAGAAGCGTACCTTCGCCGGATGGCGGATATGCGAGATGTCGAGCACGACGTCATTATTCTTCTGGGCCGCATCGACAAACCGGCAGGTGTCCGCCTTGTCGCAAACCTGGAAACTGATCGGCCGGTTGGTCTCGTAGATCAACATCCCCTTGTCGACGTGAGCGAAGCTGACCGTCACCGTCCGGCCGTGGCGTATCGCGGCGACCGGTGTTGGACCGGAGTCCTCCACAGGCATGTCGTAGACCATATGCTCGGCGAGCAGCGCCAGTCGCGCACCGACATCCTGCTTGTCCGTGGGATGGAGGAAATCGGTTTGACCCACGTCGATAGTCACAGCAAGGCCCGTGTTCGGCGTCGTGTCGGCGACGTGGCGCTCGACCTCGCGCATCTCCGCCCAGTCGGAATGTTCGGGCTTGGTGCTGTACGGTCCAAAATTGGGCAGCTGCACGATCATGAAGGGCGTATTGGCGCCGAACTTCTGCCGCCAGTTCCCGATCATCGCTGGTAGCAGCCGCGCATATTCCTCGGGATGGCCGGCATCGGATTCACCTTGGTACCAGAGGATGCCGCTCACCGGCACATGGCTGAGTGGTTCGATCATGCCGTTGTAGAGATCGGTAAGGCCAAACTGGTTGAGCCAGGGCACATCCGGGATCACACCGGTCTGGTCCATCGTCGCCGAGAGCTTGTAGCGCCAGGCATTGGCGAGCGGCACCACCGTCCCGTCGCCGAGCGCCAGCGTCATCTTGTCGGCAGGCCAGAGGATGCCCGCACCGCCCTGTACGCCGAGGGCGATCAGGTTGTCGCCCGCATGCAGCGTACCGGCCGGGACATCGTAGTTCCGGTTGACGTCATAGCCTTCAAGCGCACCGACCTCGGTGCCGTTCACCCAGGCAATGTCGGCCTGATCGATTGGGCCGAGCGACAGTTTGGCCGCACTCTTGGCCTGCGCCGCCGTCAGCGTGACATGCTCGCGCAGCCAGACGATGCCATTGAAAGTCTCGAGCGCCGGCACGTTCCATTCGCGCCAGGTACCCGGCGGTGTGATGGTGGCCCAAGCGGAATCGTCGTAGTCCGGTGTGCTCCAGGGCGGCGTCGCCGAACTCGCCGGATCGTGCGTATGCCACCAGTCTCGGGCGAAGTTGTTCCACTGCTTGATCGCCTCCTGGGGAGACTTCGCGTAGAGCGACAGAAGGTCGAGCGCCTGGTCATAGTCGCCGAGCGCGTGCATCTTCTCTCTGCTGATCCAGGCCTGGATAACCGAGCCACCCCAGGAGGACTCTATCAATCCCACCGGTACGTTGACGACTGGCTGTAGGTCGCGGCCGAAGAAGTAGCAGACCGCGGAGAATTCCTTGGCGGTTTGCGGACTGGTCACCGACCATTCGGCGCCGGCGCCGAAGGTCGTCAGCGGGGTGGCACTCGGGAACCGCTCGACATGCAGCAGACGAATATTCGGATTGCTGGCGCTGTTGAGGTCGGCATCGTAATTCGATGCCAGCCGCAGCGGGAATTCCATGTTGGACTGCCCCGAACACAAATAGACGTCGCCGATCAGAACATCTTGGTTGGTTTGGGTTTGGCCGGAACTGGACGTCGCTGTCAGTTCATAGGGGCCGCCGGCCTTGAGCGGCGCCAGCGCAGCTTCCCAATTTCCATCCGCGTCGGCGGTTGCGTTAGCGCTCTCGCCGGCGAGGGAGACCGTCACCTTGTCGCCAGGGTTGGCCGTGCCCCACACCGGAATCGGTTTGTTACGCTGGAGCACCTCGTGATCTTGGAAGATCGCGTGGAGGAGGGGAGGCGACTTCGTGGCGGTTTCAGTCTTTTCGGATTTGGAGGTGTTGTCGGACGTAAACGACGAGGAAGCACCGACCGAACCTGCACAGCCGCCCAGAAGCAGGCACAGCGAAATTGGCGCGATCATCCATGGAGACTTGTTCATTCGCGTTTCCCCGTTATTCCGTTACACTTTGTGTGCCTATGACAGCGCTAACATATCGATTTGCGAATCTCCAGTCCGTATTCCTTTGCTGCAGCACAAATGAAAGTGACCGGATGGGCCGAAGCTTCATCGTCCTGGCAAGCGTTCTCGTGATTGCTTGTACGCTCGGGGCTTGCGCGCCGATGACGGCGCCGCCTGGCCTTGCCAACGATACGCCTGCGGTGAGCAGCGACTATTTCCTTACGCGCGATGGCTTGCGATTACCGTTGCGGCATTGGGATGCCGAGCATCCGAAAGCGATCATCGTCGCGCTGCACGGCATGAGCGATTATTCCGAAGCCTTCGATATGCCCGCACCATACTGGGCGCAGCACGGCATCACGACCTATGCCTATGACCAGCGCAGCTTTGGTAGAGCGCCACATCCCGGCATATGGCCTGGTGGCAAGGCCTTGCGCGAGGATTTGGAGGATTGTGTCGAAGCGGTGCGCGAAAGAAACCCTGGCCTGCCGGTTTTCGCCCTTGGCGAAAGCATGGGTGGTGCGGTCGTGCTTTCCGCTATGGCGGATCCGAAGCCACCGCGCGTCGACGGCGTCATCCTTGTCGCGCCGGCCGTCTGGTCGCGCGACGACATGCCGTTGTCTTATCGCGTGGCCCTTTGGCTGACCGCACACATTGCGCCGTCGCTCGAACTTTCAGGCAAAGGGCTGCACATCTGGCCGTCCGACAACATCGAGATGTTGCGCAAGCTTTCGCGCGATCCGCTGTTTCAGAAGCACACGCGGGCCGACGCGGTCTGGGGATTGGTGAATCTGATGGATGCGGCACGTAAGGCGCCGCTTCGTCTTCCTGCCGATACGCCTCCCATTCTTTATCTCTACGGCGACAAAGACCAGATCGTGCCGCGTGCGCCGACCGTCGCCGTGGCCAAGGAGTTGGGAAAGCGCGCCGAGGTTCACGAATATCCCGACGGCTACCACATGCTGCTGCGCGACCTCGACGGGCCAAGTATCTGGAAGGACATCGTCACCTGGGTCGACAAGATCGCCATCTCACACAAGCCTACGGCTTGATCGTGCTCGCCGTGATGTGCACGGTCGCCGTGGCGCTTACGTCGGTCGATGAGCTTCCAAGCGTGACCGCGTAGTCGCCTTCGGCCACCCGCCAGACATTGCCGACGGTGTCGAACGTCGCCAGGAGCCGTGGATCGGCGGTCACCGTGACGTGCTGCGTTTCTCCTGGCTTCAGATCGACCTTGCTCCAGCCGATCAACCGCGCGACGCCGCCAGGTGGGGTTGCATAGACCTGTGCCGTCTGCATGCCTTCGCGCTTGCCGGCGTTACTCACATCGAATGTCGCGCTGATAGTTGTTCCGCCTGTCGCGCTCAGGCCACCCAGATCAAATGTCGTGTAGGAAAGGCCGAAGCCGAATGGAAAGAGCGGCGTCAGCTTCTTCAGTTCGAACCATTTGTATCCGACATTCGGACCTTCGGTGTATTCGATGTCATACGGTGTGATCCGGCTGCCTGGAGCCACCAGTAACCGCGTGCCGTCTGTGCCGGGAATGACGGGGTGGGGCAGCTGGCTTTCGCTCTGTGGGAAGGTGATCGGCAGGCGGCCGGACGGATTCACCTTGCCGAACAGAATCTCCGCAATGGCGTTGGCGCCGCGGTTTCCGGGATACCATGCTTCCAGCACCGCTCCGACTTTATCGAGCCAGGGCATCAGCACCGGACCGCCCGTTTCCAAGACGACGATGGTGCGCGGGTTGGCGGCGGCGACCGCGGAGATCAGCGCGTCCTGGTTCCCGTATAAGGACAGGTTCGCAACGTCCCAGCCTTCCCGCATCCATTGGTGTGCGAAAACAACGACAATCTGAGAGCTGCGCGCCAGCTTGACGGCATTCGCGATGTCGTTGCCATCGTCGTAGCGCACCTGCGTGCCACGCGCCGCGGCGCGGATCATCGCGAGTGGCGCGGGTGGATCGAGGACGATGGTATCCTTGGGCATTTGCAACTGCCCGCCTGCGACTTGCCGCACCGCGCCGCCAATCAAAATTTCCTGCGAGGGGTCGTTGCCGATCGGGATCACTTGGGACGAGCCGCCACCCGAATAGACGCCGATGTCGGCACGTCCACCTATGACGGCGATGCTCCGGCTGTGTGCGGCGAGTGGCAGCAGGTCATTCTCATTCTTCAGCAGTACGATGCCTTCTTCCGCAGTGTGTTGTGCCACGAGAAGGTCGGCATCGACATCGAGCGGTCGCTTGACCGGCGGGTCGTCGAAAAGGCCGTTGGCAAACATGGCATGCAGGATGCGGCGCGCCATGTCGTCCAGGCGCTCGCCGCTGACCGAACCGTCGAGGATCGCCATACGCAGCGGGTCGCCGAAATAATCTTCACGGTCGAGGTTATAGGCGGATTCTTGGTCGAGGCCGTTGTTCGCCGCGTCCACGGTCGAATGCACCGCTCCCCAATCCGACATCACAAAGCCCTTGTAGCCCCAATCCTGCTTCAGCACCTTGTTGAGGATGTAGTCGTTCTCGCACGAATAGCTGTCGTTCACGCGGTTGTAGGCGCACATCACCGAGCCAGGGGCGCCGCGTTCGATGGCAATCTCGAAGGCGAGCAGATCGCTTTCGCGCATCGACGCATTGTCGATATTGGCACTCATCAAGCCGCGGCCGGTTTCCTGGTCGTTCATTGCAAAATGCTTGATGGTCGAGATGATGTGCTGGTCTTGGATGCCGCGGATGGCTTCGCCCACCATGATGCCGGCGAGCAGCGGATCTTCCCCGGAATATTCGAAGGTGCGGCCGCCGCGGGGATCGCGTGCCAAATCGATGCCGCCCGCCAGCAGTACGTTGAAGCCCTTGTTGCGGGCTTCTTGCCCGATCATCGCGCCACCTTGATAGGCCACGCTGTTGTTCCAACTGGCCGCCGTCAGCAAGGAGGACGGCAGGGCCGTTGCCTGATCGCCGGGACGCATATGGCCGCCATTGGCGACGCCCAAGCTGGCGTCGGTCTCGAGTAGGGCGGGAATACCCAGCCGTGCGATGCCTGGAACGTAGCCGGCTGAGCTGGGCAAAGCCGCTCGAATTGCAGGAGTGTAGCCTTTGGGCAGCCACGGCGAGTCGGTACCGACATAACCGTGGACCAGCCTTACCTCCTCTTCGTGCGTCATTTTCGATTGCAACAGGGCGGCGCGGATGGCCGGAGTTAGGGAGGTGTTCATCCAGGGGGGCGGAATCGATGGGGGCTGCGTCTGTGCCGCTGCCGACGCCAAGGCCGCCAAGAGTAGAGCGGCGGCGACCGCTGAAAATCTCGCCTTCACGGCAATCCCCCCGTTGGAATATGCCGCCAGATTAAAATGTTCGCTGGGAAGTGTCTAACGACCTGCCGCGAGGCACACCGCCGCTGGCCGTCTAAGGGCAGAAATTGCTTCGTTGAGCATTGCCAATTTGGCTTTCGTCGGTAGAGATGCGATGGCAAGCCAAGCGGCCGGCCTGTCTCCGCAGGACGGCATGCGGTCACGGCAGATGGGGAAGACCTGTTTGAAAAAGGATAACTTTGCGACCGGCCATGAGTTGCTGCGTAACCCGCGTCTGAACAAGGGAACCGCCTTTGCGGAAGCCGAACGCCGCGCCTATGGCCTCGAAGGGCTTTTGCCGCCCGGCATCAGCACTATCGAGCTGCAGGTGGAGCGGACCCATGCCGAACTTGCCCGCCTCACGGACGACCTACAGAAATACCTTCTCCTTTCCGATCTCCAGGCCCGTAACGAAACTCTGTATTATGCGGTTCTGATGTCCGACCCGGCGGGTTTGATGCCGTTGGTTTACACACCGACGGTTGGCGAAGCCTGCCAAAGGTTCGACCGCATCTTCCGCGCGGCGCGCGGCATGTATCTGCCGATCACGGCCCGCGGTCGTGTGCGCGAGGTTCTGCACAACTGGCCGCAGGACGATGTGCGCTTCATCGTGGTCACCGACGGTGAGCGTATTCTCGGTCTTGGCGATTTAGGCGTCGGCGGCATGGGAATCCCGATCGGAAAGCTGGCGCTCTACACCGCCTGCGCGGGCGTACCGCCGCAATACTGCCTGCCGGTCATCCTGGATGTCGGTACCAACAACCAGAGCCTGCTCGACGACCCGTTTTACCTTGGTCTGCGCCAGAACCGCATCCGCGGTGACGAGTATACGGCTTTCGTCGATGAATTCATCGAGGCGGTGCAGACGCTTTATCCGAAGTGCTGCGTGCAATGGGAAGATTTTGCAAACTTCAACGCGGTCACAATTCTCAACCGCTATCGCGACAAGATTTGCACGTACAATGACGATATTCAGGGCACGGCGGCTGTGGCGCTCGCCGGCATCTTCGGGGCTTTGCGCATCTCAGGACAGAAATTCTCCGACCAGAAGTTTCTTTTTCTGGGGGGCGGAGCCGCAGCAACCGGCATCGCAAAGCTGATCAGCGAAGCCATGATGCTGGAGGGTATGGATGCCGCTGAGGCGCGCGCCCATTGTGCGTTGTTCGATATCAACGGCCTCGTTGTCGCTTCCCGCAATGATCTCGCGGATTTCCAGCGGCCGTTCGCCATCGATCACGCTCCGGTGCCTACATTTGTAGAGGCTGTGAAAGCGTTCCGTCCCACCGGCATCATTGGGGTGAGCACGGTGCCAAAGCTGTTTAACCAGCAGGTCATCGAGGCGATGGCCGAGACCAATAACCGGCCGATCATTTTCCCTTATTCCAATCCGACCTCGCGTTCCGAATGTACGGCGGAAGAAGCCTATCGCTGGTCCGGTGGTCGGGCGATCTTCGCCAGCGGCAGCCCGTATCCGCCGGTGGAGGTTGCCGGCCGCACCTTCGTGCCGGGTCAGGGAAACAACGTCTACATTTTCCCCGCCGTTGGCATGGCTATCTTCGCGACCGAGGCTACGCGCGTTACCGACGAGATGTTTATCATTGCCGCCAAGGCGGTGGCGGAGCAGGTGTCAGAGGAATGTCTCGCCAAGGGGCTAATTTATCCGCCGCAAAGTCAGATATTTGAAGCTTCGCTCCATGTTGCCGGACGCGTCGCCACCTATATCTTCGATCAGGGGCTCGCTCGGGTTCCTAGGCCGGTCGATGTCAATGCCTTCGTTCGAGCACACACCTACCGCCCTGTATATGGCACCTGAGCCTTGGGTGCGGTCGAAAACCTCTATGCAGCGGTCCGCAACCGTGTGAGATCGGTGGCATGGCTGCGGATGATATCGAGCGTCGACGCATCGCAGTTGAATACTGAGTTGCGCCCCTGAGGCTCCTGCGGCGGATCGCCCACGAAAGACGTGTCGCCGGGCTGCATCATGAAGTCCGGATGTTCGGCGCGGCCTTCGCCGCCCCAGGCCCAGAAATTCGTTCCCGCGAAAGGGCCGCCCTTGCTCGCACTATCCCGCACGGCGTCGAAGATCAGCTTGTAATAGCGATCGCGATATGTCGTCGGAACGCTGATGGCGTATTCGCCGCCGTCGCGCGGCAGACCGAATTCCTCGGCAACGGCGGGTTTATTGACCTGCTGGGCGATGCCGAGATGGGTTGCGATGTAATCCTTCGTGTTGGCTTCGCAGGATGGATAGGTGCCGGCCATATTCTTGGGATCGATCCAGCCCCAGTTGAGCGGCCAGACGTGGAAGGTCATGTAATCGACGCCTGAAATGGCGTTCGTCCGCACGACACAGTCTTCGCTCTCGAGGCAGCCCTTCAGCCCTTCGTTCCCCGTCGAAACGAGATGGTTGGCATCCCGGCTCTTGATGAAGTGCGCCGTATCCGCAATCCAGGCGTAGAAGGCGTCGAACTGAGCATGGGCGAGGCTGCCGCCAGGGCGCGGTTCGTTCGCCAACTGCCACGACATGATCGCCGGGTCGTCGCAATACGTCACGCCGGTGATGGTGTTCCGGCGCCCGACGACGGCGTCGACATAATTGCGGTAGAGCGCGTTGGCTGCGGTACTGCCGTAGAACTGGGCGCTGAGATCGGCGAAGGCCGGCCAGGGATGAGCGGGATCGTTCATGTCGATGTAGTGTCCGCCATTCGTCCAGTACAGATAGGTCACCATGCCGCCGGTCCACTCCCAATAGTTGTTGAGATAGATCACGGCCTTGAGATCGCGTTTGCCCATCTCCGCCAGGAGATAGTCGAGGCCGACGAGCAGGTCGTCATTGTAAGGGGGCTTGGGACCGCGGAAGGCCGGGCGTATCGAATTTTTGAGCGGCGACAGTTCCGAAGAGCCCAGAACGCGCAGATTGGTGATGCCCAGCGCGGCAAGCGCATCGAGTTCCCGCCGCAGCCTGTCGCGATTGCCGGTCGGTCCGCGCGCGCCGAGATACGCGCCGTACCACATATTGGTTCCGGCATAGCGATAGGGCTCGCCCCTAAGAACGAAATGCTGGCCGTCGACGCGCACGAAATCGCTCTTGTCGTGCTGCCGGAATACGGAGTGCAGGCCGGCCGCGCAGCCGCCGGTGAACAATGTTCCCGTCAGCACCACGCCGCGTCTCGAAATCATGAAGCGGTTCCTCTTTCCTGTGCTCCGGCCCGATCACGAACCTTCTTCACTGTTCCGGGCCAGGGATTATGCAGAATTCGGTGCAGGAACCGTAAGCTCATAGCGCCAGGCCTTTGGCGCCATCGCAAGCTGCCGCTCCGCGACCCAGCAGGTCAGCAACAAACGCCGCGGAGTGTCCACGGATTCGCGTGCTGAGTTCTGTCTTTGTGTTATTTTTTCGCTGATTAGAACAAACGAAAACGGCGGCCAAACCTTTGTTCTTGAAGGAATTTAATGGTGGGCGCGACAGGGATTGAACCTGTGACCCCTCCCGTGTGAAGGGACAATATTGCATTGAAATCTCTAGAAGAAAATCGAGAATCGCTTAATTCGCACCGATTTCGCACGCGGTTGTCTGGCCACTATAGTTCTGTAACTGCTTAGTTTAATCCGTGTAGGGATTAAATGCGCTTTTGAATCGTAGCCTAACCGAACAAACTCGCGAGCAACTCGATGCCATGGCTTTTGAGCCATTCAATCACGGCGTCCTTTGCTGCTGTCGCGATTACTCCCAACGCCGCTGGCCCAAATCTACGGATCACCAACTTTAACGGCTCTAGAACATACTGACGAATGAATGGGACGCTTGTGCTGTCTGCTTTTTTGAGCGTTTCGGATGCAACTGTTAGCGATTGAACCACAAAGTTTCGCTCTTCAGGCACTATCGCATTGTAGCCATTGTCTGAACGAACTTGTTCGACGGTCTCATCCAGTTTGTCGACTGCTCGCTGAAGCAGCGGATCTTGCCGGTCTAGTGGCAATGGCTCCCACTCGGCATCTGGTGTTACAAAATCCTCTGGCGTAATGCCAAGCTCAATGTACTTTCTGTTTATATTTACCAGTGCTGATCGAAGCCATGCCCCGCCATCTTCGACGCGATAATACTTGCCAAACGGCAATTCAGGCTCTTGACAGGCGGCTTCAAACGTTTGAACGCCCATGTATGATTGTTCGTAGACCGTATCGCCAAAATCATCTTCGATGCGGATGACAATTTCGCGTTCTACAAGCCAATCAATTGCGCGCATCAACATAGCTTGCTTGTCTAACAGACAGTAGCCCTCTTCGGGGTCGTCTTCGTCAGGAATAGTATAGTCGGCGCATACAATGCCGAGCGACAGGGCCTTTGATTGACCTCTGCGCATGAAAGTAAGGGCCACTGCGAGCGCATAATAAAGCGGCGCGCGCTCAACGAACTGCGATTTATTCATATGAAACCAATCGGGTTGTTGCGGTAGCGATAAGGTACTCCCTTCATTTGGGAGCGAGCGCGGCACAACTTACATCGTAACTTCAACTACCTACTATCGTGCTGTACCTAGAAAATGCCATTTCGCATCGATTTCGCACGTAAATCGCCGCCAAAATATGCCGAGTTATATCGAGCCGTAAGAAATTCGTAATCTTTAAGCATTTGATTTTATTGATACAATGGTGGGCGCGACAGGGATTGAACCTGTGACCCCTCCCGTGTGAAGGGAGTGCTCTCCCGCTGAGCTACGCGCCCCCGCCATGCCTGCCGAAGCCCGTAAGGGTCGTGCCGGGGAAGAGGGCTATAAGGCCGCCGGACGAGGACCGTCAAGCAGGCCTTTCAGCCCTTCCCCAGAAGCCGCCGGACCACGGCCGGAATCTCATGGAAACTGTCCACCACGTCGTCGGCCCCCAGCGTTCGCGCCGGCTCAGGCGTGTAGCCGTAGGAGACCAGCACCACAGGTGCACCGCCGTTGCGCGCCGTCTTCACGTCGGTCACGGAGTCTCCGATCATCAGCGCGCCGGCGCCCGGCCCGCCGACCTCCCGCACCACGTCCTCGAAAATGCGTGCGTCGGGCTTGGTATAAGGCATCCGTCCCTGCCCGAAGATGGTGACGAAATAAGTGTCGAGCCTGAGCTTCGACAGCAGCAGCAGCGTCAGGTCGTGCGGCTTGTTGGTGAGGATGCCCATGCGCGCGCCCTCCGCCCGGAAGGTGTCCAGCGCATCCTCGACGCCCGGATATATCGTGCTGCCGTCCGCGATGTGATCCCTGTAGTGATCCAAGAAGACGTCGATAAGGCCCTCGATGCGCTCGGCGTCGACAGGGTCACCGGTCATTTTGAAGGCCTCTGCCATCAGGTTCCTGGCGCCGAACCCCACCAGATGGCGCAGGGTGTCGATATCCACCGGCCGGCGTCCCTCGTGCACCAGGACGGCGTTGAGGGCGCCCAGCAGATCGGGGGCGGTATCGACAAGGGTACCGTCGAGGTCGAAAATCAGGGCGGGAGTCATGCGGGTTAACGGATCCTGAGGGTGGCGGGCGGCAACATAGCGTCGTAAATCGTCACTTTACCAATATGTTATGGCGGACTATCGAACAAGAATGATGCGCGCAGGAATCATTTTGGCCGCAGGGCAGGGTACGCGGATGAAATCCGCGACGCCCAAAGTCATGCACGCGGTTGCAGGCCTCCCGATCCTCGGACACGTGATCGCCGCCATGCGCGCCTCGGGTGTCGCGCGCATCGTCGTCGTCACCCATAAGGAAGGCGAGGAGGTTCGCGCTTTCGCCGCCAAACTCGGCGCCTCGTCCGTGATTCAGGAGAAGCAGCTCGGTACCGGACACGCGGCGGCGTCCGCGGCGCCCGCGCTGGCCGATTTCTCCGGCGCGCTGATCGTCACCTATGGCGACATGCCGATGCTGACCGCCGTGACCTTCGAGGCGTCATTCGCCGCTCAAGCCAAGACCGGCATGACGATGGTCGGCTTCCGCCCCAAGGATGCCGCCGCCTATGGGCGTATGATCGTCGATGGACAAGGTCTCCTTGACCGCATCGTGGAGTTCAAGGACGCCAGCGCCGAGGAGCGTGCCGTCACGCTGTGCAACGCCGGCATCCTGACCGCGGACTCCAGAAGTTTCTTCCGCTGGGCGGCCAAGCTCGAGAACAACAACAAGCAGGGCGAATATTATCTGACCGACGTGCCAGCCTTCGCCAAGGCGGAAGGCGTTCGCTGTTCTGTCGTCGAAGCCGACGAGACCGAGATGATGGGCGTCAACAGCCGCGCCGAACTGGCCACCGCCGAAGCGGCGATGCAAGCACGCCTGCGTGCCCGTGCTCTGACCAACGCCGTCGGCATGATCGCGCCGGACACGGTTTATCTCTCTTACGACACGGTGCTCGAAACCGATTGCCAGATCGAACCCTTCGTCGTCTTCGCGCCGGGCGTCATTGTGCGCTCGGGTGCGCGCATCCGCGCCTTCAGTCATCTCGAAGGCGCAGTGGTCGGCGCGGGTGCCATCGTCGGGCCTTATGCGCGGCTGCGTCCCGGCGCCGTGCTGGAAGAAGACGTACACGTCGGCAATTTCGTCGAAGTGAAGAATGCGCGCGTCGAAAAGGGCGCCAAGGCGAACCATCTCACCTATCTCGGCGATGCGCGTGTCGGCGCGGGCGCCAATATCGGTGCCGGCACCATCACCTGCAATTACGATGGCTTCGAGAAGCACAAGACCGACATCGGCGCCGGCGCTTTCATCGGCTCGGACACGGCGCTGGTGGCGCCGGTGAAAATCGGTCCCGGCGCGATCACCGGTGCCGGTTCGGTCATCACCAAGGACGTGCCGGCGGGCGCATTGGCGGTGACCCGCGCGGAACAACGGGAACTCCCCGGCTGGGCGGACAAATTCCGCGAGCGGAAGAAAGCGGCGAAAGTCGCGAAAACGAAGGACAAGTAGGATGTGCGGTATTGTCGGAATCGCAGGGACTAAGGACTGCGCGCCGGTCATTCTCGACGCGCTGAAGCGGCTGGAATATCGCGGCTATGATTCCGCGGGTATCGCCACGCTGGTGGAAGGGCGCATCGAACGCCGCCGCGCGCCCGGCAAGCTGGTTAAGCTGGGCGAAGCGCTGGCGAAGCATCCGTTGGCCGGCCATACCGGCATCGGCCACACGCGTTGGGCCACGCATGGCAAGCCGTCCGAAGTCAACGCCCATCCGCACGCCAGCGCGCGTGTCGCCATCGTGCATAACGGCATCATCGAGAACTTCCGCGAACTGCGCGCCGAGCTCGCCGCCAAGGGCCACAAATTCGAATCCGAAACCGACAGCGAAGTCTGCGCCCATCTGGTCACCGATTATCTCGATCAGGGCAAGACGCCGGAAGAGGCTGCCAAGGCCGCGGTGAAACGGCTGAC
>JAGWJY010000063.1 GCA_028865545.1 Alphaproteobacteria bacterium
CCACGTGAAGACCAACCAAGGCAAGATGTTGGTCGCCGATCAATGTATGCTTGCCATCGGCCGTGAGCCGAACAGCGAGGGCCTCGGCTTGGAACGCGCCGGCGTCAAAACCGGCGCGCGTGGGCGTATCGAGGTGGACGAATATTCCCGCACCAATGTCGAGAACATCTACGCGGTCGGCGACGTCACCGATCGTCTGGCGCTGACGCCCGTCGCCATCCACGAAGCAATGTGTCTGGTGAAGACGGTTTTCGAGGACACACCGACGCGCCCCGATCACGAACTGGTGCCCACTGCGGTGTTCTCGACGCCCGAGATCGGCACGGTGGGCCTTACCGAGGCGCAGGCGCTGGAACGCGGTCATGCAATCGACGTTTACAAGTCCGCCTTCCGTCCGCTGCGCCTGGTGCTGGCCGAGGGTGGCGACCGCACGATGATGAAGCTGATCGTCGATCAGAAGTCAGACAAGGTCCTTGGTTGCCACATCTTCGGGCCCGACGCCGCAGAAATCGTGCAGATGGTTGCCGTCACCCTCAAGATGGGGGCCACGAAAGCGCAATTCGACTCTACCATTGCGCTCCATCCCAGTGCGGCGGAAGAACTGGTGACCATGCGGACGAAAAGCTACAGCAAGAGCCCTTAGCCTCCCTCGAGTGAGGGAGGCCACACCGTCCCGGTCAGAACGCTTGGGCGGAATTCTACTTCGCGTGCTTATCACCCTTGTGCCATGCCTTCTTATGTCCCGACATGCTGTGGGACATTCCCTTATCGGCTTTTGTCTGCGTGGTTTTGGCGCTCATGTGGGTGTCCGCCTTATGGCTATCCGTCTTATGGGTGGACGTCGCTGCCATTGCTCCCGTGGCGGCGAAAACGAATGCCGCGGCCAATCCCGTTATCGTTTTCATCTTCATGAATCTGCTCCTTCGCGCAGTGTCCGGTCTGCGTCCGCAGAATTGCGTTTCGGCGACCGTGCCGGGAGCGTTAACCCGTCAACATCAACTGGAAATGTCTGCGGCGTGAATTGACGTACATAATATTCAACTTTGCGCCAGTGCGCCGGCATATGCTCAGGATACGGATGAATGCTACGTTAAGACGCCGTAATTTCTGAAGACCTCCTGAATTTTTCATTTCGCATTTTTTATCTTCATCGTCCTCATGGCGGAGGTTTTCGCCGCTAAAGTTCGAGATGGAATCGAACGCACTTATTGGAACATTCTCATGCGGTTGATGCACGGCGGCGCCTTCATCGCGGCGCTCACTTCCGTTTTATTGCTCTCATCGTCTTCCATGGCGCAATCCGGCAGCTCATGGGCCTATTTCGGCGGAGGCTGGGAATACACCACGATGACTTATGACAGTGCGGTAAAACCCTATTTACCGCACGATTTGTCAGGCGGTTTCGACGTTCACGTCGGTGGACGGGCCGGCAACTACTTCGCGGCAGAGCTTGGCTATCTGAATCTCAGCGACAGCCGCACGAGCAGGGCCGACCAGCAGCCGTTTCACTCCACGATGGCGGTGAGTGGGCCGGTGCTGGATATGTACGGATATCTGCCGGCCGGCGACGGCGGACTGTCCTTGCTTGCGACGGCCGGCCTTACCTATCTCCACGCAAAATCGAACCTCGTGCTCGACGGCGTCGCGACGTCCACGGCAAAAGCGTCTCTCGGATATCGTGTCGGCGTCGGCTTCGAGTGGCGTCCGTCCGAGCATGTCGGCTTCCGCTTTGTGGCGCGGTACCAGCCCGTGTATCTGGATAAAGTCGCCCATGGCTCGGCGACTTTTGGGGAAACCGTCGACTTTTATCTCTAGCGCCGTTGTTTTTTATCGTTAAGCCGGGGTTAACATCGCGCTGTCAATTTGATGCATCGGCCGGCGCCGGCGTTGCATCGTGCGTGTCGGTCGGGAGTATGGAGAAATCCGTGACCACCGAAGCGCTCCGTCGGCCGTTGGATTCGAGCCGCGTCGACATTTCGAAGACCGGCCGTTCAAGAATTTCCGGCGCCGCGTTGTCGCGCGTTGCCGCCGGCGGCAAACGTTCTTATCTCGGCATGTTGAGCGAGTTTGCCCGGCTTCGACTTGGCGCCGGTCGGTTGTCGCTGGACGAGTATCTGCAGTTGCGGCTTTACGACGATGATCTTTATGAAGGCGTCGACAAGCACGCCTTCATAGGGCTCGAGGCCATCCCGAAAATTTGGCTGCGGGCGAACCACCGGGTCGATCTGTTCGCCTTGGCGAACAAGAAGATCGTCTCCGACCTCTTCTTCGCGGCGCACGGCCTGCCGGTGCTGCCGACGGCAGCAATATACCGCGAGCAGGTCGGACGGCCTTGCGGCTTCCTGCTCTGCAGTGAAGGAGAGTTGCGGGCGTTCCTGAGAAGCGGCGAGCACTATCCTCTGTTCGGCAAGCCCGTCGACGGATGTCAGAGCATCGGTTCGGCAAGCATCGAAAGATACGACGCGGCGGTCGACGGCCTGGTGACGACCGCCGGCCGCCTGATCTCACTCGAAGATTTTGTTCTCCATGTGCGGGCGCACGCCGCCTCCGGTTATCAATTCCAGCCGCGCGTCAGTCCCCATACGGCTGTGCGCGATATGTGCGGCGAGCGGCTGGCGACGGTGCGGCTGTTGACGGTCGTGACGGACGGTAAGGCGGAGATTTTGCGTGCCTGCTGGAAGATACCTGCCGGGCCGCATGCGGCCGACAATTTCTGGCGTCCGGGAAATTTGCTCGCACAGCTCGACCTTGTCAGCGGACGGGTGGGGCGTGTCATACGCGGAACCGGCACCACCTACGAAGAGATCACGCATCATCCCGATACGGGTGTACGCATCACCGGGACAGTGGTTCCGAATTGGCACGAGGTGACGCGGCTCGCACTGGAGGGCGCCACGCTTCTGGAAGACCTGCCGCTGGTCGGCTGGGACATAGCGCCTGTCGATGCAGGTGCTATCCTCGTAGAACCCAATGTCACGCCGGACTTCCGGCTTCATCAGATGGCCGACCGGCGCGGCATGCTTGATCCGGCTTTCAAGAACTTTCTGCGGCAAAGAAAACGCGGCGCCGCGAAAGCCTCGCGCGCGGCCAGGTGAATTGGGTTCGGCCACGCGTCACTCCAAACCGTTCTTTCACGTCGTTCTTCTCCGGTCCCGGTTCTTAGGCCGCCTCGGCGAAGGCGGGAGAAACGAGGGCATTGCGCATCAGGCCGCCGAATGCACAAATCGGTTTGGATAAATCGATGCCGGCATCGGTGTGATCTGACTCTGTTTTTTCCTGATCCGCCTTAGCTCGGCATCCAAACGAAAGTTCGTCGCGTGTTTCGTATTGTTCGTGCTCGTGAACACAAGCTTACGACTTGGAAGAACGGCCTCGGCGTCACGTCGGAAATCGCCGTGCATCCTGCAGGCGCGAACCTGGATGATTTCGATTGGCGCGTCAGCATGGCTCAGGTCGGCGCCGACGGACCCTTTTCGATCTTTGCCGACGTCGACCGTCATCTCGCCGTGCTGGAAGGGCGTCTGCGGCTTGAGATTGCCGGGCGGCCGCCGCTGGAACTGTCGCCCGGCTCGCCAACGGCCGAGTTTCCGGGAGACGTCCCCGTCACTGCCAGCGTCGTCGACGGGCCGGTCACCGATTTGAATGTCATGACGCGCCGCGGACGAGCGACCGCCCGCCTGCAGCGCCTTCACATCGACACGCCGCTGGAACGGGCCGTCGCGGCGACCACCCTGCTTCTTTCACGGGCGGGCGGTCTGCGACTGGTCTGCGCCGACCGCACCGACGTTCTCGACGTGAACGACGCCGTCATTTCTCGGGGAAAGACCGACCGGCACATGCGGCTTGAACCACAAGGCCCCTCGGTGGCGTTCTTGATCGAAGTGACGTGAGCGGCACCCGTTCCCCCGACGTTCTGTCCGGCCCCGCAGGCGGAAAGCTTGGTTAAGCCCCTTGGTTAACGGATTGGAAACGCGCTCTGGGCGATGGTATCCGGTCGAAAGTGCGGGAACGTCCCATGATCAGGGTCACACTCACCATTACCTACATGCTGGCGAGCATCGTCCTCGGCGGCGCGGTCGGACTGTTCCAGGGATGGTCCACCGGCATCCTGTGCGGCGCGCTGATCTTCCTGTTCCTGTTGCAGCTCGACGCGGGCTTCGCGCATCGTCGCGACCGCAAGATGCAGAAATCCGCCATCGCCGCGCTCAAGCGTTCGAATGCCGCCTTTGAGAAGGCGCTGGTCGAGACCCGCAGCAAGATGGACGAGGTGACCAAAGCCGTCGAGGCGCGCGCCAACGCCCAGGGCCGTAAGATCGTTTCCGAACTTCAGGTGCTCGAAAGCCTGATGCGCGAATTCGCCGGCAAGATTTCCGACAAGGCCAAGCAGGAAACCGTTGAAGGCCTGCGCAGCGAACGCCGCGCGCGCGACACCGCGCAAACCTATCTTGAAGGGCTCGGCGAGCCGGAATTGCTCGAAACCATCCGCGCTTCGCTCGAAGAGAACCGCGTCGATCTCTATCTCCAACCCATCGTCAGCCTGCCGCAGCGCAAGCTGCGCTTCTACGAGGCGCTGTCGCGCCTGCGCGCCGAGGACGGCTCGGTGATCATGCCGGCGCAGTACATCAAGGTGGCGGCGCCCGCCGGTCTGATGTCGGTGGTCGACAATTTGCTGCTGTTCCGCTGCGTGCAGATCGTACGCAAGCTCACCCAGAAGCATGCCGGCATTGGCGTCTTCTGCAACATCTCCGGCGACACGCTGCGCGATGCCGAATTCTTCCCGCAGTTCCTGGAATACATGCTCCACAACCGCGACCTCTCCAGCCAGATCGTCTTCGAGTTCTCGCAGAGCGCGGTGCTCAAGGCGGGTCAGGAGGGCGAGGCCAATCTGAACTACCTGAGCGGGCTAGGTTTCGCGCTGTCGATGGACCATGTCGAGACGCTGGCGCTGGACTTCGGCAAGCTGAAGGGCATGGGCTTCAAGCATCTCAAGGTCCGCGCCGACACCCTGACGCGCGGCATGGGCATGGCGCAGTCCGCCGTTGCCGCCGAGGATTTCAAGAAGCTGCTGGAACGCCACGGCATGAACCTCATCGCCGAACATGTCGAACAGGAAAAGACCGTCGTCCAGCTCCTGGATTATGCGGTCGATTACGCCCAGGGCTATCTGTTCGGCGAGCCGCGCGCGGTGCGCGACGGTGTCGTCAACACCGCCGAGAAGGCGGAAAAGACGGCTCCGGTAATCCCCTTCCGCCGCGCCGGATAATCCCACTTGACCGCGTCGCCGCGCGCCTCTAACCGCTAGCCCATGACAGCCGCTGCAACCATTATTTCCGGCCTTCGCGAGATCGCCGGCGATTACGATGCGCTCGTCTGCGACGTCTGGGGCGTCGTGCATGACGGCGTGAAGCCCTACTGGTCCGCCGTCGAGGCGCTGCGGCGCTTTCGTGCCGAGCGCGGTCCGGTCGTGCTGCTGTCCAACGCGCCGCGGCCGTCCGCCGAGATCGTCAAGCAATTTGCCGTCATCGGCGTGCCGCCCGACTGCTACGACGCCATCGTCACCTCCGGCGGCGCCGCGCGCGAAGAACTCGTGCGGCGGACCGCCGGCTCCCGCCACGCCATGATGCATCTGGGGCCGGAGCGCGACGTCAGCCTTTACGAAGGCCTGGATGTCGACGTGGTGGGCCCGGAGCAGGCCTCCGTCGTCCTGTTGACCGGCCTCTATGACGACGAGACCGAAACCCCCGAGCATTATGGTGAGATTCTCGCCGATCTGAAGAAGCGCGGCCTTGTCATGATTTGCGCCAATCCCGACGTCATCGTGCCGCGCGGTGGTAAGCTGGTGCATTGCGCCGGCGGGCTGGCGCGCGCCTATGAGGCGATCGGCGGCGAGGTGCTCTATTACGGCAAGCCGCACCTGCCCATATATAAGGTGGCGCTCGAAGCCGCCGGCGCGCCCAAGCGCCCGCTGGCCATCGGCGACGGGCTGGAGACCGACATCCGCGGCGCCAACCGCGCCGGCATGGATTCGTTGTTCGTGGTGGATGGCGTGCATGCCCAGGAATTGGGCGCGTTGACGCCGGAAAATCTGGCAGCCCTGCTCGCCAAAAAAGGCGTGACGGCGCGCGCGGCAATGGGCGCGCTTGCGTGGTAGGCTGACCGCTCTCATAAGGCGTAAAGGACCGATACGGCATGACTTATTACATCGAAGATCTGAAACCCGGCATGTCGGAGAGTTTCTCCAAGACCGTCAGCGAGCGCGACGTCACGCTGTTCGGCGAAGTCTCCGGCGATACCAACCCTGTTCATTTCGACGAGGACTTTGCCGGCAAGACGATCTTCAAGGGCCGCATCGCACACGGCGTGCTGTCGTCGAGCTATATATCGACGGTGCTGGGCATGAAGATGCCAGGGCCGGGTACGATCTTCATGGCGCTGACCACCCGCTTCAAGGCGCCCGTCCGCATCGGCGATACGGTCACCGCCACCTGTACGGTGCGCGAGGTGATCGCCGAGAAGCGCCGCGTGATCTTCGATTGCGTCTGCAAGGTGAAGGACACGGTGGTCGTGGAAGGCGAGGCGACGGTGATGACGCCCGCGCGCCCGGCAGCCTGACGGGACATGCGGATCTTCCGACACATCGCCGACGTGCCGGAGGCCTATAAGGGCGCTGTTGTCGCCATCGGCAATTTCGACGGCGTGCATCTGGGCCATCAGGCCCTGATCGGCGAGGCGGCCTATCATGCGGCGGAACGCGGCGCGCCGCTTGCCGTTCTGGCTTTCGAGCCCTGTCCGCAGGAGTTCTTTCGTCCCGGCGGCGAGCCGTTCCGTCTGACGCCGTTCCGCGCCAAGACGCATCTGATCGCAGGTCTCGGCGCCGATGTAATGTACGCGCTCGCCTTCGACGCCGAGATGGCGCATCGCAGCGCGCAGGATTTCGTTCTCGACGTGCTGGTCAAGGGGCTCGGCGTCGGCTGCGTCGTGGTCGGCAGCGATTTCCGTTTCGGCCGGGGCCGCGCGGGCGATGCCGCGGTGCTCTCTTATATGGGCGAGATGGAAGGCTTCGGCACCGTGATCTTCGATCACGTCAAGGCCGGCGCGGACGAGAAGATTTCCTCCACCGGCATTCGCATGGCCCTGAAGTCCGGCAAGCCCGACGAGGCCGCACGGCTGCTCGGCCACCCCTTCGTCATCGAGGGGCGCGTCGAACACGGCGATGGCCGCGGCCGCGAATTCGGTTTTCCCACCGCCAATATGCATCTCGGCAGCTATCTGCGGCCGGCCTTCGGCATCTATGCGGTGCGCATCGCCGTGCTGGAGGACGACAAGGTGGTGTCGCGCCACGACGGCGTCGCCAATCTCGGCATAAGGCCGATGTATGAGAGCGCCGAGCCGCTGCTGGAGAGCTTCCTGTTCGATTTTGACGGCGATCTCTACGGCAAGCACCTGGCCGTGGAGCTGATCGCCTATCTCCGCCCCGAGGCGAAATTCGCCGGTGTGGAGGCGCTCAAGACGCAGATCGGTCTGGACATCGCTGCGGCGAAGGCGGCGCTGGCATCGACGCCGCGTTAAATCCGCCGCACGAGTTCCGAGTAGGGCTCGAGCTGTGAATCTGCGGTGTAGAGCGTCGCCGGTTCCGTCATAGCTTGCGCGATCAGCAGACGGTCGAACGGGTCGCGGTGATGATCGGGCAACTTCGCGACCTGGATGGCGGCCGCGGACTTCACCGGCAATTCCGTGAAGCCGCTTTCGATCGCGGCGGCGGCGACGATGTCCGGCGCAATGCGGAAATCCGATCTTTTCAACGCCGACTTGATGGCGATCTCCCAGATGCTGGCGGCGCTGAACAGGATGTCGTTGTCGGGGCTTTCGAGGGTGGAGCGCGCATCTTTGCCGAGCCGCTTGGGCGTTATCAGCGCCCAGAGCAGCACATGCGTGTCGAGCAGCACGCGCATCAGTGGGCCTCGAAACTGTCCAACACCTCGGGCGGCAGCGGTGCGTCGAAGTCATCCGGCACGGTGGCGCGGCCAGACAGCACACCAAGGCGGCGTTTCTTGCCGCCGGCCGTCAGCGGCCCCAGCTTGGCAACCGGCTTGCCGGCCTTGGCGATGATGATCTCTTCACCCGCTTCGGCCTTGTCCAAAAGGCGCGACAGATGCGTCTTGGCGGCGTGGACGTTGATCGTCTCCATCGGCTGATCCCGCAAAATCGGACTAAGCTTAGTCCGGTCCCTCCGGTACGGCAAGACGCCAGCGCGCCGGCCCATCGGTCCGCTGGACCGCATCCCCCCGCACTGTTAGAAGAGGCTTCCCTGATTTGAAGGCGGGTTTTATGCGGGTTTTCGGCGGATTTGCGCGAATTTTGCGCCCGGCTTCGCAGGCGGCTGACACCGCCGGGCGCGGAGACCGGGACTAGCCCTTCGCCCTTGTCCGACTGACCCTAAGGCCTGACCGTATGTCCGAAAAAACCGAAGACGACCGCGCGAAAGATTACCGCGCCACCCTGTTCCTGCCCCAAACCGACTTTCCGATGAAGGCGGGGCTGCCCGAGGCCGAGCCTCGCTGGCTGGCCCGCTGGGAGTCCATGAACCTCTACGGCCGCATCCGCGAAACCGCCAAGGGCCGGCCGCTGTTCATCCTCCATGACGGTCCGCCCTACGCCAACGGCGAGATCCATTCCGGCACCGGCCTGAACAAGATCCTCAAGGACTTCGTCGTCCGCTCGCAGGGCATGCTCGGCAAGGACGCGCCTTACGTGCCCGGCTGGGACTGCCACGGCCTGCCGATCGAATGGAAGATCGAGGAGAAGTATCGCGCCGAGGGCAAGTCGAAGGACGACGTCCCCATCGACCAGCTGCGCCGCGACTGCCGCGACTTCGCCACGCGCTGGATCGACGTGCAGCGCGAACAGTTCAAGCGGCTCGGCTGCATGGGCGAGTGGGAGCATCCCTACACCACGATGAACTACCGCGCCGAGGCGACCATCGCCGGCGAGCTGCACAAGTTCGTGGCGAACGGTTTGCTCTATCGCGGCTTCCGTCCGGTGATGTGGTCGCCGGTGGAAAAGACCGCGCTCGCCGAAGCCGAGGTCGAATACCACGAGAAACAATCGCCGACGATCTATGTGAAGTTTCCGGTAGTGAGCTTCGATACGGCGAAGGACGGCGAGTATGCTGGCCGGTTGGCACGACTTGCGCCAAACGAAGACCCGCACAGACGATCATTGCGAGAGGCAAACGTAGTCATCTGGACAACGACTCCATGGACGATCCCTGGCAATCGCGCCATTGCTTTCATGGCTACGCCGTCGGCGGAGTACGCACTTTTTGAGGTCCGCGAAACTTCTGAGGGCAGCCTTGCGAAAGTTGGAGAGAAGCTCCTTGCTCTGATCTCACTTAAAGACCAGATCGAGAAACCCGCGAAAGTCTTTCTGGAGCAGCTTCGCACGGTCATGCCAGAGGAACTTCGTCAAATCGTCTGCGCCCATCCGTTCCGCGGCCAGGGCTACGACTTCGACGTTCCGCTGCTCGCCGGCGAGCATGTCACCGCCGACACCGGTACGGGTTTCGTACACACCGCGCCCGGTCATGGCGAAGACGACTTCGAGATCGTGCTCAAGGAATTGGGGCACGACTATCCGAATAAGAACCCGGACGCATTTGCGGTCATCACCACCGACGGTGCTTTCGCGCCGGACGTTCCGATCTTCGCGGGCAAATACATTCTCTCGCGTGACGGAAAAAAAGACGGCGACGCCAACGGCGCCGTCATCAAGGAACTCATCAATGCGGGCGCGCTGCTGGCGAAGGGTTCGCTGCGCCATTCCTATCCGCATTCCTGGCGCTCCAAGGCGCCGGTGATTTTCCGCGCCACGCCGCAATGGTTCGCGGCGATGGACAAGCCGTTCAAGGGCTCGAACGGCAAGACGCTGCGCGACATCGCCATGCAGGCGATCCGCGACACCAAATGGTATCCCAAGGCGGGCGAGAACCGCATCGGCTCGATGGTCGAAGGCCGCCCGGACTGGGTGCTGTCGCGCCAGCGCGCCTGGGGCGTACCGCTTGCCATCTTCGTCGAAAAGAAAACCGGCAAGATTCTCGACGATGCCGAGGTCAACGCCCGCATCACGGCGGCGTTCGAACAGGAAGGCGCCGACGCCTGGTTCAATTCGCCGCCGTCGCGCTTCCTCGGCAACGCCCGCAATCCCGACGATTACGAGCAGGTGCGCGACATTCTCGACGTCTGGTTCGATTCCGGCTCGACCCACGTCTTTACGGTGGAACAGCCCATCGAGCCGTCCTGGCCCAAGAAGGACCGCGCCGATCTTTATCTCGAAGGCTCCGATCAGCATCGCGGCTGGTTCCAGTCCTCGCTGCTGGAAAGCTGCGGCACGCAAGGCCGCGCACCTTACGAGGCCGTGCTGACCCACGGCTTCGTGCTCGACGAGCAGGGGCGCAAGATGTCCAAGTCGCTGGGCAACACGGTGCTGCCGCAGACCATCGCCGAGAAGAACGGCGCCGATATCCTGCGTCTGTGGACCGCCTCCTCGGATTTCACCGAAGACCTGCGCATCGGCCAGGACATCATCAAGACCAATGTCGACGCCTATCGCCGCCTGCGCAACACCATCCGCTTCATGCTGGCGAACCTTTCCGGCTTCGACGAGGCCGAGCGCATCGCCGCCGCGCAGATGCCGGAGCTCGAGCGCTATATCCTGGCCAAGCTCGCCGAACTCGACGCGCTGGTGCGCCACGGTTATGCGCAATACGACTTCAACCGCGTCTTCAACGCGCTGTTCAATTTCTGCACCAACGAGCTGTCGGCGTTCTATTTCGACATCCGCAAGGACTCGCTCTATTGCGATCGTGTCGATGCTCCGCGCCGCCGCGCCGCGCGCACGGTGACCGACGAGGTCTTCCGCCGCGTCGTGACATGGCTGGCGCCGATCCTCTGCTTCACCATGGAAGAGGCGTGGACGCTGCGCTTCCCGAATGACAGCGTGCATCTGCAGCTCTTCCCGGAGACGCCCGCCGACTGGCATGCGCCCGCGCTCATCGAGAAGTGGAACCGCATCCGCACGCTGCGCCGCGTCGTCACCGGCGCCCTGGAAGTCAAACGCCGCGACAAGGTCATCGGCGCCAGCCTTGAGGCGGCACCGGTGCTCTATCTCACCGAACAATCGGATGCCGATATCCTGAAGGGCATCGATTTTGCGGAGATCGCGATCACCTCCGCCGCGCATGTCGGCGCGCACGAGGCGCCGGCCGACGCCTTCAATCTGCCCGACGTGCCGGGCGTCGCGGCTGTCTTCCAACATGCCGAGGGCGACAAATGCGCGCGCTGCTGGATGATCCTGCCGGAGGTCGGCAAGAGCCCATCGCATCCCGATCTCTGCAACCGCTGCGCCGAGGCGGTTGGAGCCACGGAGGCGGCATGAACACGCGCGACTACGGCATCATCGCCGCAGCGGTGACGCTCCTGCTCGACCAGGGCTCCAAACTGCTGATGCTCTATAAGTTCGGCTTCGCGACCATGGCGCCGGGTGCGGCGGTGTCCGTCTTGCCGTTTTTTAATCTTGTTATGGTGTGGAATCCGGGGATCAGCTACGGGTTGTTTCCGGCCAGCGGCCCGGAAGGAACCGTGTTTTTGGCGACTTTCCAGCTCCTGGCGGCGGGCGCCTTGGCCTGGTGGTTGTGGCTGGTTCGCAGCCGGCCGTTGGCGATAAGCTTGGGGCTGGTAATCGGCGGCGCGCTGGGAAATCTCATCGACCGGTTGGTTTACGGTAAGGTCGCTGACTTTTTCCACTTTTACGGCCTTGGCTACGACTGGTATGTGTTCAATGTGGCGGATGCCGCGATTACCTTCGGGGTCATCGGTTTGCTGTACGACGCCCTGCTGAAGCCCGAGGCGCCCAAGGACGGCGCCCACAAGGAGTAACTCATGGTCATTCGTTCGTCGTACATGCTGCGTGCCGCCGTTCTGATCGGCGTCGGCATCGCGCTTTGCAGCTGCGAAAGCATGCGCGAGGCCGCCGGGCTGAACAAGAATTCGCCGGACGAATTCGCGGTGTTGACCAAGGCGCCGCTGGTCATACCGCCGGACTACAATTTGATGCCGCCGCGGCCGGGCGCGCCGCCCACCAACCAGACGCTGCCGACGGAGTCGGCGGAGAGCGCCTTGTTCGGCGAGGATCCGGCGAAAGTCGCGTCGCAGATCACCGGCAATTACAGCCAGGGCGAGAAGCTGCTGCTGGCTTATGCCGGAATCGCCAATTCTGATCCGAACATCCGCCAGGAACTGGCATCCGACAACAAGGCCATGGTGGGTGCCGACGACAGTTTCACCAACGAAGTTCTCTTCTGGGACGAGAAGAAGAAAGACACGGCCGGCACCGCCGTGAACGCCGACGAAGCGGCGGCGCAACTTGCGGCGAAGAAGGCCGGCGACAAGAACCCGGAGCAGGCGGCACCGAAGCCGCAGGAAAAGAGCGGTTGGTTCGACGGCTGGTTTGACTGGCTTTGAAAGAGGCCTCTCGTCCTTTGACAAGCTCGGAGTGACCCGCCCACGGGGGTCCGGGCTTGCTGCCGGGGACCGATGTATGGGGGCAGCGTGACCGCCTTTTTAAATCGAGTGTCGAAGACGGCGGCCTGCGCCTTGCTGCTCGCCGCTATTGCGTCCGGTGCCGCACGCGCCGATGCCCCGAGAGTCTCCCAGTTCGTGCTGCAAAACGGGCTGCAGGTCGTGGTCGTCCCCGATCACCGTGCGCCGGTCGTGACTCAGCTGCTTTGCTTCAAGGTCGGCGGCGTCGACGATCCGCCTGGTGTCTCTGGGCTGGCCAATTTCTTCGAACATATGATGTTCCGCGGCACCAAATCGCTGCCCGACGACGGTTATGCGCAGACCATCGCCCGCAACGGCGGCGAGGACGGCGCCGGCACGACGCATGATTACACCTTCTTCTACGATAAGGTCGCGAAAGACCGGCTGCGGGTTGTCATGCATCTGGAAGCCGACCGCATGGCCAATCTCGACCTGTCCGACGCGGCGGTGGCGACCGAACGCGACGTGATGCTGGCGGACCGCCGGGCGCGCATCGACAACAACCCGGAAGCGCTGACCCGGGAGCAGGCCGAGGCCGCACTCTATTTCTCCCATCCCTATGGCCGGCCGGTGAGCGGCTGGAGCGACGAGATCCGCCACATCGGCCGCATGGAGGCGGATAATTTCTACCGGCGCCATTACGCGCCCAACAACGCCATCCTGGTCGTCGTGGGCGACGTCACGGTCGACGACGTGCGCAGCGACGCCGAAGCCGAGTACGGTCCGCTGTCGCCCCGCGAACTGGTGGCGCGCGCCGACTATGCGCAGCCGCCGCGGCTGGGCACGACGCATCTCGCCATCGACAGCAAGACCGCCAAGGTGCCGTTGCTGCTGCGTCTCTACCGGGTGCAAAGCTATGCCGAAGCGGCGCCCGGACGGGCCGAGGCGTTGGAGGTCCTGGCCCGCCTGCTTGGCGGCGGACAGTCCTCGGTGCTCTATCGAAAGCTGGTTGTCGAGCGCGGCCTCGCGACGTCGGTCGGCGCGCGCTACGACGGTTATACCCGCGACGCCGGCGAGTTCTCCATCACCGCACGCCCGCGCCCGGGCGTGCCGCTGGAGACGCTGGAGCGGGCCATCGACGAGATCGTCGGGCAATATGAGCACCGGCTGCCGAGCAAGGCGGAACTGTCCTTGGCCAAATCCCAGCTCGTCACCGGCGCCACCTTTCGCCGCGACAGTCAGCTCGACCTGGCCTCGGCTTATGGCCGCGCGCTCGCCATCGGGCTGACGGTGTTCGATGTGCAGCAATGGCCGTCGCGCATCCAGGCGGTGACCGGCGACGACGTGCGCAAGGCCGCCGCTGCCGGCTTCGTGGAGAAGGAGGCGGTGACGGCGTATCTGACGCCGGCGCGCCGGTGACGCGTGCGCTCGCCGTTCTGTTGTTTGCCGCTGCGCTGCTGGTGCCGGGCGTCGCTTCGGCCTCTAACGTCAAGGCGCTCGGTGCCGTCGGCGGCGCGCAGGTTTGGTTCGCCGAGGATCACACTGTTCCGCTGATCGCACTCGTCGTTTCGCTGCCCGCAGGTTCCGCCTACGACCCTTCGACCAAGGCCGGTGAAGCTGCCTTCGCCGCCGCGCTGCTGGGCGAGGGCGCGGGCACGCTCGACAGCAATGCTTTCCGCGTCGCCTTGGCGAAACGCGCGATCCGCCTTCAGGTCACACCGGAACGCGACGATCTGGTCGTCTCGCTGGTGACACTTTCGTCTAATGCCAGGGAGGCGTTTCGCCTGCTGGGCATGGCGCTGTCTCAGCCGCGCTTTGATCCGGCGACCATGGCACGGGTGCGCATCGCTCTGCTCCAGCGCATGGAGGAAGACCGGGGCGATCCGCGCTCGGTCGCGGAAAAAGGTCTCTACAGTTTCTATTTCGGGCCTTATGCCTACGGTCATCCCGTGAGCGGCGACCCGCGCAGCCTGGCGTCCGTGACGCGCGAGGAACTTCTGGCGTTCGTCCGCACGCATTGGGTGCGCGGCGGCATGAAGATCGCCGTCGTCGGCGACACCACGGAAGCGGCGCTCGCCAAGTTGCTGCACACGGCCTTCGCCGCGCTGCCGGAAGATGCGCCGCCGCCGCTGTCGGTGCCGGTGTTCATGGGTGCCCCGGGTGTGCATGTTCTGCCGATGGACGTGGCGCAGCCGGTCGCCTTCTTCGCGGTTCCCGGACCGTTGCGCAGCGATCCGGACTTTCTGGCGGATGCCTTGGCCAACACTATCCTGGGCGGGCGCGGGTTCTCCTCGCGATTGCAGCAGAATGTGCGCGACACGGACGGTTTGACCGGCGGTATTTCCACCGACCTTGTTGCGGATCGCAGGGCAGGCGTCCTCCTCGGAAGTTTTGCTGCGTCCGCCGACGACATGAATCAGGCGATCGCCGATGTCCGCGCCACGATGCGCAAATTCGCCGCCGACGGCCCCACCGGCCAGGAAGTCTCCGACGCCAAGGCGTTTCTGACGGGCTCGTTCTCGCTCGCCTTCGCTTCGGACGAGGATTTCGCCGCACGGCTCAACGAGATGCAGCGGACGGGCCTTTCGCTCGACTACCTCGACAAGCGCGCCGACATGATCGATGCCATTACCAGAGACGACGTGCGCCAGGCCGCCCGCCGCCTCTTCAACCCGTCGCAGATGACCGTCGTCGTCGCAGGATCTTTGCCCAAGGAAAATGCGGACGACGACGCCGCGAATTCGTCCGCCCCCTGACGGATTGTGTTGGCTTCAGACAACATCTTTTTACCCTCCGTTTGAGGGTGTAATTGCCCTGCTCGCCGATACGATGCTGTCTCTCAGGATGCCGTCGTCACCGAGGCTGCCTGCCTGAGCTTGGCGTCGAAGTCCTGTACCTGTTCGCGAGGCAGGTTGAATGTCAGCGCACCGGCGATCGGACTGACGATGGTCAGACGGACCGTCGGGCCGCCCGCGGCCAGGAGAACGCATTTCTCCGTGGTGCCGACCTCCGCCAGGGACCCGATGGAAACATAGTCGTTCCCGTCCTTATCGCGGGCGGCATTCCACAGGCGCTCCACCGCCGGCCAGTCATTGCGGTCGAAGGCGAAGGTCTGGGTTACGCCGTTTGCTTTGAACGCCAGGACGGCGACCACCACATCCTTCTCCGTATACGTATCGATTTCCGCCACGACCCCGTTGCTGGTGTACTGCGCCACCTGGTTTACGGTCCCGTCGTCGGCTCGCGCCGGAACGGCTGCTACAAGCAACAGGAGCAGGCTCGTCAAAAGTGCAGTCGCATAGGTGCGCATGTTTTCCCCCCGGCAATATGGCCCCAGGGGACTATATGCCGGGGGCGCATGCCGCGAAAGCGTCAACAGCGAGAGGATCGGTGCGCGGAATACCCCTCCTCGAACCATCTTCGGCGGTTTGACCTTCCCTTAAGAGGAGAACGGCGAGTTTTCCGTTCGCCGCACCATCTTCGAATCCGCTACACTCCGGCCATGAGAATCCGCCGTCTTTCCGAAGGCACGATCAACCGCATCGCCGCAGGCGAGGTGGTCGAGCGTCCCGCCAGCGCCGTCAAGGAACTGGTGGAGAATGCGCTCGACGCCGGCGCCGCGCATATCGACATCGCCGTGTCGAACGGCGGCAGCGATCTGATCCTGGTGGAGGACGACGGCGAGGGCATGGAGGCCGACGACCTCATCCTGGCGGTCGAGCGCCATGCCACCTCCAAGCTCAACGATGACGATCTCTCGCATATCCAGACCATGGGCTTCCGTGGCGAGGCGCTGCCGTCCATCGGCGCCGTGGCGCGGCTTTCCATCGTCAGCCGTTCGAAGAAAAGCGAGTCGCATGAGGTGCGCGTCGATGGCGGCCAGGCACGCGGGCCGATGCCCGCGGGCTTCCGCGCCAAGGGGCAGTCCGGCACGCGGGTGGAAGTGCGCGAGCTGTTCTTCGCCACCCCGGCGCGGCTGAAGTTTCTCAAATCGTCCCGCTCGGAAGACCTCGCCACGCAGGACGTGGTCAAGCGTCTCGCCATGGCGCGCGCCGACGTGGCATTCTCGCTGACGCATGACGGCAAGCGCATGCTGGATCTTCCTGCGGAAGCCGATCTCTTCGCCGGCCGGCTCAAGCGCCTGGCGCGCATCATGGGCCGCGAGTTCTCCGACAACGCCGTGCCGGTGGAGACGGCGCGCGAGGGCCTGCGCGTCTTCGGCTATGCCGGCGTGCCCACCTACAACCGCGCCAATGCGCAGATGCAGTTCCTTTTCGTCAACGGACGGCCGGTGCGCGACAAGCTGCTGGTCGGCGCGGTGCGCGGCGCTTATGCCGATTTCCTGGCGCGCGACCGTCATCCCGCGCTGGCGCTGTTCCTGGAATGCGATCCCGCTTTCGTCGACGTCAACGTGCATCCCGCGAAAACCGAAGTCCGCTTCCGCGATGCCGGGCTGGTGCGCGGGCTGATCGTTTCCTCGCTCAAACATGCGCTTGCCGAAGCCGGCCACAAGGCGTCCACCACCGTGGCGGGCGATGCGCTGGCGGCGCTGCGTCCGCATAGCGGCTATGCCGAGCCGGATTTTCGCCCGCCGCCGATGCGCGCTTATGGCTTCAACGATCCCGGCCGCGACTTCCAGTCGCCCTTGTTCACGGGCGGCGCCGCACCGTCCGCCCGCGTCGAGACGCCGCCCGATGCGCCCGCCGCCGGCAATCCGCTCGGCGCCGCGCGCGCCCAGCTGCACGAGACCTACATCGTGGCGCAGACCGCCGACGGTATTGTCATCGTCGACCAGCACGCCGCGCATGAGCGCCTCACCTATGAGCGCATGAAACGGGCGATGGAGCAGGGGGGCATCGCGCGGCAGCCTCTTCTGGTGCCGGAAGTGGTCGATCTCGATCCGGCGGAAGTGGATCGCCTCGCCTCGCGCGCCGCTGAACTCGCGGAACTCGGGCTTGTCGTGGAAGCCTTCGGCCCCGATGCCGTGGTGGTGCGCGAAGTGCCCGCCATGCTCGGCCAGATGGACCTAAAGGGCCTGATGCGCGATCTCGCCGACGACATCGCCGAAACCGGTTCGGCGCTCTCGCTGAAGGAGCGGCTCGAAGAGGTCGCCGGCACGCTGGCTTGCCACACCTCGGTGCGCGCCGGCCGCCGCCTCACCGCCGAGGAGATGAACGCGCTCCTGCGCGAGATGGAAGCCACGCCCCATTCCGGCCAATGCAACCACGGAAGACCGACCTATGTGGAACTGAAGCTGAGCGATATCGAGAAGCTGTTTGGGAGGCGGTGAAGGACAGTTTTCTCCCCCCGTTTACGGGGGGAGTGCCGCGCAGCGGCGAGGGGGGATAACACCGCATTTGCCCCCTCCGCTCCGCTCACGCGGCGCACCTCCCCCGTAAAACGGGGGAGGATAAGCATCAGCCTGAGTGACATATTGAATCCATAGTTCATCCTATATTCGGCGCACCCCCATGGCTTACTTTCGCAACCGCACCGTCAATCTGCTCAACGTCCATTACGGCATCCATTCGCTGGCACTGACTGGCAGCGGCGCCTTCTACACCGTGTTTCTTTTGAAAGCGGGCGTGCCGGTGCCGGCCGTGCTGCTGTCACTGGCGACCATCCTGGCGGGACGCTTCTTCCTGCGTCCCGTCATCCTGCCGCTGGCCAAGCGTTTCGGCCTCAAGCCGCTGCTCGTCTGCGGCACCATCGGCTCCGGCCTGCAATATCCGTTTCTCGCCGAGGTTCACGGCGTCGGCCTGCATCTCTATCTGCTGATCGCCGTCGCCGCCGTCGCGGATTCCTTCTACTGGACGACCTATCACGCCTA
>JAGWJY010000013.1 GCA_028865545.1 Alphaproteobacteria bacterium
ATAAAGGAAAGATAAAAGAGGCGGGCCCGCCGCCCCAGAGGACGGCGCAAACAGCCGGCCGGCGGATAGTTTTCCACGTCCCGATGCGCTTCATTGGACCCGAGAACAAAATTGATTCTTCGGATAGAGAGTTCGTGAAGGGGATCGCGCGCCGCCTCGGGATGAGCCAAGCCGCTTCAGGGCTGACCAGCGGCGTTTTCACACCGTTTTTTGGTGCCTGGCTCGCCTGGCGCGGACTTTCTTCGGGCCAGATCGCCATTGTGCTGTCGGCCGGCCTGCTGTTGCGCGTGCTGGTCGGGCCGATCGTCGGCGTCATCGCCGACGCGCGCAACGATCGCCGCGCCGCGATGCTCTTGCTCTACTGGGTGATGCTGATCGGATACGGCATCCTCAGCCTCACCGCGCTGCCGATCTTCGTCATCCTGGCCGGTGTCATCACCACCGTGGCGATGGGCACCGCCGTACCGCTGCTGGAAAGCGTCAGCGTGCGGCTTTCCGAGCGCTACGGATTCGATTACGGGCGCGTGCGCCTCTGGGCCTCCTCCGCCTTTGTGGTGGCGAACATCCTCTCCGGCGCCACCATCTCGCTTTACGGATTCTGGACCGTAGCGCCGTGGCTCGCCGCAGGAGCGGGGTTGTGCGTTCTCTTCACCATCCGCCTTCCCGCCCCACCGGCCGACCGTCCGCCGGTCGATCTGTCTGCCCGTCTCAAGGCGACCTCCGGCGAGGCACGCGAACTGCTGCGCTCCGGCGTGTTCCTACTTTTTCTAGCGGCGGCGAGTTTCGACCAAGGTAGCCACGCCTTTTATTACGGTTATGGCGGACTTCATTGGCGCGAACTCGGTTATTCCGGCCTGCTGATCGGCATCCTTTGGCCGATCGGCGTGTTCGCCGAGATCGCGCTACTGTCGCAGGCGCTGCGCGTGTTGCGGGTGATGGGACCGACACGGCTGCTGTTATATGGCGGGCTGGGCTGCGTGGTACGCTGGACCATCCTGGCTTTCGATCCGCCTCTGCCTTTCGTCGTGTTCGCGCAGTTTTTGCACGGCGCGACCTTTGCACTGGCGCATCTGGGCGCCATGTTTTTCATCTTGCGCGCCGTGCCGCCGCGCTTGGCGGCCACGGCGCAGAGTCTTTACTTCGTCTGCTATTCGGGATTGGTGATGGGGATTGCCACCTTCGCCTCCGGCAGCATTTATGCCTCCTATGGCGGGCGCGCCTATCTGCTGATGTCGGCGATGGGTGCGGTGGCGATGGGCTTCGCGCTGCTGCTGGCGCGGCGATGGCACGGCGGGCGCATCATCCACGGCGCAGACGAAGAACACCCGGATACGATCTAAGCGACTTTCCCGCGCGGATGGGCGCGCTGATAGACGTCCATCATCTTACGGACGTCGATTTCGGTGTAGGTCTGGGTCGTGGACAGCGAGGCATGGCCAAGCAGTTCCTGCACGGCGCGCAGATCGCCGCCATTGGCCAGAAGATGCGTGGCGAAGGAATGACGCAAGGCATGCGGCGTGGCACGTTCGGAAAGTCCAAGCCGGCCGCGCAATCGTTGCATCAGAGCTTGCGCTTCGCGCGGGCTCATCGGTTTGCCGCGACGGGAGAGGAACAACGCGCCGTCGCGTGCGCCGGTGAATGGGATCAGCGCTGCGTAATGCTCCACCGCCTCGCGCACGGCCGCAAGGAGCGGCACACTGCGCTCCTTGCGGCCCTTGCCGAGCACGTTGAGCGAGGAGCCTAGCGGCACATCGCCGCGCTTCAGACTCAAGCCTTCCGAAATGCGCAGGCCGGCGCCGTAAAGCAGTGTGAGCAGCGCCACATCGCGCGCCGCCAGCCATTCGATATCCTGCTCGCCCGCCTCTTCCAGCGTGCGCGCGGCATCGATCTCACTCAACGGCCGCGGCAAGGTGCGGGGGATGCGCGGCGTGCGCACGGCCCGCGGCGCGGCATTTTCCAGAATCCCTTCGCGTGTCAGATAGCGGAAAAAGCTGCGGACCGCCGCCAGCGCGCGCTGCACGCCGCGCGCACCCAGGCCTTCACTGCGACGCTTGGTGACGAAGGCACGGATATCGGCGGGCGAGAGCTTTGACAGCACGCGCTCATCCGGTGCACGACCGACATGCTCGGCGGCAAAGGAGAGAAAGCGCGCCAGATCGTCGCCATAGGCGCGCAAGGTATGCGGGCTGGCACGCCTTTCATGGGCCAGCGCGGCCAGCCAATCTTGTTTCAGGCTTTCGGCAGATCGAGCCATGCGCGGATCGCCCGTTCCAGAGCGCGCGCGAAATAGCCGAGATCGGCTTCGGTCTGGCGCTCCTCGAACATGCCTTCGGCCAACGCCCCCAACACATAAAGTGTGGCTGCGCCGCCGATGTGCAGACGGAAGGCGGCCAAGCTCTTATATGCGCCGCCACTACGGCCGAAAAGCATCTCGCCGCCACCCGAGAGGATGGCGCCCATGCCTTCGGGACCGACGACCGCCGCCACCGTCCCCGGTGTGATCAGGCGCACGCCTTCGGTGCCCGTCGGCGCGATGCCGTCGCTGCTTTCGATGCAGAACACCGCCTTGTCGGCGCCAAAGGCGGAGGCCGCGTTGGTCGCGACCGCGATGGCATCGGCAAAATTCCTGGCGTCGAGCAGGTCGAGCACGAAGCGACGCACACCGTCGCTCAATCTGGCATTCCGGTCTTGGGAGCCCTTAAGGGCGTCGCGCTCGATTTTCAGCGCCTGATTCTCGGCCGCAAGCCGCTCGATGACGAAACGCTGCAGGTCGCGGACTTCTTCGCCCGCGAACCGCTCCGGCAGAAGCAGCGCCAGCAGCTCGCCGTCGGCGGCCAGGCGTGCCCGGTTCATCCGGATATAGGCCTTTACCGCTTCGGCGGCGGCTTCGGCCGGCAGCAGAGATTTTGCGCTTTCGCTCATACCTTGTCCGCGGCGCTAGTAGGATTGACCAAAGAGAATCGCAACTCCAAGTGTAACGCATGAAGGACGCAGCGCTAAAGCCCACCGCCCCCCCGGCCGAGACTGTCGGCGTGCTCCTGCCTTTGCCGCTGGCGGGCGCCTATGACTACAAGCTGCCACACGGCATCCATGCCACGCGCGGGATGGTGGTGTGCGCCCCCCTGGGCTCGCGCGAAAGCCTGGGCGTGGTGTGGGGGAAGGCCGAAGGCGCCGTCGGCGACAACCGGCTGAAAGAGGCCGTCCCTCTCGAGGGACAGCCAGCCCTGCCCGCTGGCTTGTGCGATTTCGTCGACTGGGTGTCGCATTACACCCTGACGCCACCAGGCTTGGTGCTGGCCATGGCGCTGCGCTCGCGCCAGGCTTTCGAGGCCGAAATCCCGCGCACCGCTTATGTGAAAGGCGAAGCTTTGCCAAAGCGGATGACGCCAACCCGCCAGCGCGTACTGGATATCGCGGCCGACGGATTGGCACGCTCCGTTCCGCAACTGGCAGAAGAATCCAACGCGACGCCGGCCGTGGTGCGCGGTTTGGTGGAAGCTGGCGCGCTGTTGGAGGTCGAGCTTCCGGAATTTCCTCCTTTCCAGGCACCTGATCCGGATTTCACCAAGACGACGCTCAACACCGAACAAGACCTTGCTGCCCACTTGCTGCGATCCGGCGTGGCGGGACACCGCTTCACCGTCAGCCTGCTCGACGGCGTGACCGGATCCGGCAAAACCGAGACCTATTTCGAAGCCGTTGCTGAAACATTGCGCCGCGACCGGCAGACCTTGATCCTGCTGCCCGAGATCGCGCTGACGGTGCAATTCCTCGACCGTTTCGCGGAACGCTTTGGCGCACGCCCCACCGAATGGCATTCGGACCTGACACAGAAAGAACGGCGCCGGGCCTGGCGCGCGGTGATAAACGGCGAAGCGCGGGTGGTGGTGGGCGCACGTTCGGCACTGTTCCTGCCCTTCCAATCGCTCGGGCTGATCATCGTCGATGAAGAGCACGAGCAGGCCTACAAGCAGGAAGACGGCGCCATCTATCACGCCCGCGACATGGCGGTGGTGCGCGGCCGTATCGAGAACTGTCCGGTGGTGCTGGCCAGCGCCACGCCGTCGCTTGAGACTTATGTGAATGCCACAAGCGGACGCTACGCGCATCTGCGCCTGCACAGCCGTCATGGCGACGCGGTGATGCCGCAAGTACGCCTGATAGACATGCGCGAGGCGCGTGGCGAGCCTGGCACATTTCTCTCGCCGCCCTTGCGCGAGGCGCTGGCCGTGACGCTGGGCGCCGGCGAACAGGCAATGTTGTTTCTCAACCGGCGCGGTTACGCGCCGCTGACGTTGTGCGCCGCCTGCGGTCACAAAATGGTTTGCCGCCAATGCTCGGCCTGGCTGGTGGAGCATCGTTATCGCAAGCGGCTGGTCTGCCATCACTGCGGCTACGAAACGGCGACGCCGCCGCAATGTCCGCAATGCGGTGAGCCCGGCACCCTGGCTGCCTGCGGGCCGGGTGTGGAGCGCGTGGCGGAGGAATTCAAACTCGCCTTCCCCGAAGCGCGCATGGCGATCGCCTCCTCCGACACGTTGCACGGCCCCTCGGAAACGCAAGCAGCGATCCGCGCGATGTCGAAGCGCGAGACCGATGTGCTGATCGGTACACAAATCGTGGCCAAGGGCCATCACTTCCCACAATTGACTTTGGTGGGCGTGGTCGATGCCGATCTCGGCGGTTCCGACGGCGATCTGCGGGCGCGCGAGCGGACTTTCCAATTGCTGCACCAAGTGTCTGGCCGCGCCGGCCGCGCCGAGAAGCCAGGCCTGGTGCTGATGCAGACGCGTAATCCCGAAGACGCTGTTATGAAAGCGCTGACGGCATCGGATCGCGACGCCTTCTATGAACAGGAACGCAAATACCGTGAAGTCACGCAAGCCCCGCCTTTCGGCCGGCTGGCGGCGATCATCCTCTCCGGCCATGATGGCGATGCGGTGCGCGCAGCCGGGCGCGAATTGGCGAAAGCGACACCGGCGGCCCGGGGCGTCAAGGTATGGGGGCCGACGCCGGCGTTCTACTCCTTGCTGCGTGGCCAGACTCGTGAGCGCTTGCTGGTGCAAGCGGCCAAGACGGTGGATGTGCAGGCCTATCTGCGCAGCTGGCTCGCCAAGGTGGACATCGTCAAATCCGTGCGCTTGACTGTCGATGTCGATCCGGTGAGCTTTTTCTGAGCGCGGAGAAAAAGATGGGACGTTTTGCAATCGTCGCCCTCGTGGCGCTAACGGGCGTGGCCTCGGCCGCGTCCGATTACAATAAGCACGAGACCTCGCCGCTTCTCGACACCCGCTTGCGCGTTCCCGCAGCGGCGATAGCGATTGCGCCGTTGCGGGCCGAAATTCTGGCGCGCTATGCCACCGACAAGAAGAATGCCGCGGCGGACGCCGATTCCCACATGAGCATCCTCGACGAAACCTGGCGGGTGACCTTCGAGAGCGCGGCAGTCATCAGTCTTTCGGATGAAATCTTCGCCGACGAGGGCGGCGCTCATCCCAACGGCGCCTTCGACACCATCGTATGGGATAAGCGCGCGGGCCACGCCGTACCGATCACCGCGTTCTTCGTACCGGAGAAATCGCGGGCGGCGTTGCAAGCGATTGCGGCTGCCGTCCGCAAGAATTGGGCGGCGATCATGGCCAAGCGCATCGGCACCGGCCCCGGCGACGTGGACATGCAGCAGACCAACGAAACCATCACCGGCGATGCGGCGCACCTGAGCCATTACGCGCTGACCTACGCCAAGGGTGAGAGCCACGCCAATGGCATGGTGTTCCTGTATGGCGCGGGCGAAGTGTGGCCGCATGTATTGGGCGACTTTCGCGTCGGTGTGCCCGCAAGCGTGTTCGTGGCGTATCTGAAGCCACAATGGCGCGCGACATTCGGGAAGTGACGCTATTTCTGCTCTGTCGGGACGCCAAAGCAGTGGGTGAAGCCGTCATCCTCGGTCGGGAAAAATTCCGTCCGGCCGATGTCGACCCGGTGAGTTTTTTCTAGCAGGGATGTTTCCGACGAGACCTCAAGGCGCGTTCGAGTCGGAAAATTCCATGCACTGCTTATACATCGTCGTCGCACGGTACTTTTGGGTCGCGAGATCGAAGCCGTTCCCGGCGGCGGTTTGCGCGGCGGATGCGGCCACCTCGCGGCACCACGCTTCGGACTTGGAGACCGCCGGCGCTGGTGTCGCGGCGTTGTCGGCCGTTGCGGTGGGTTGCGGCGCCAGCGTGTCCGGCGCACTCTGTTCAGGTTGCCCAAGCCCGACATAGTTCATCGTATGGTTCCAGTCAGCGTCGGTACAGCCGGAAAGCAGAAGTCCCGCGATGACAATCCCGACAATGCGCATCTTCATATAGCCACCACGCTCAAATTCCGCCGGACCCTAGCACGACTCGGCACCTTGACGACCAGAACGACACCTTAAATTCTTGCGACAATTGGAACGCCGGGGGCACCAACGGCCTCAGGACTGGAACTCCCTTACGTCGGCTAGGTGCCCGGCAATCGCGGCGGCGGCAGCCATGGCCGGTGACATCAGATGGGTGCGCCCGCCGCGCCCCTGGCGACCCTCGAAATTGCGGTTGGAGGTTGAGGCACAGCGCTCGCCCGGCGCCAGCTTGTCGGCATTCATCGCCAGACACATCGAGCAACCCGGTTCGCGCCATTCAAAGCCGGCAGCGAGGAAGATCTGGTCAAGACCTTCCTGTTCGGCCTGCTCCTTCACCAACCCGGAGCCCGGAACCACCATGGCGCCGACATGGGCGGCGACCTTCTTGCCTTTGGCGATGACGGCAGCGGCGCGAAGATCCTCGATGCGGCCGTTGGTGCAAGACCCGATGAAGACGCGGTCCACCTTTACCTCGGTCAGCTTCGTGCCAGGCTTCAGATCCATATAAGCGAGAGCGCGTTCGATACCGGCACGCTGGTTCTCATCGCGCACCGAAGCCGGATCGGGTACCACACCAGTCACCGGCAGCGCCTGTTCGGGCGAGGTGCCCCAGGTCACCATCGGCACGATGTCGCGCGCATCGAGCACGATCTCGGCGTCGAACACCGCGTCGTCATCGGATTTCAGCGTGCGCCAGTATTTGACCGCCGCTTCGAACGCGGCCGCCTTCGGGGCTCGCGGTTTGCCCGCGACATACGCAAAGGTGGTTTCGTCGGGCGCGATCAAACCCGCGCGCGCACCGCCTTCAATGGTCATGTTGCACAGGGTCATGCGGCCTTCCATTGACAGGCCCGTAACGGCGTCGCCGGCATATTCGATCACATAGCCCGTGCCGCCCGCCGTGCCGATCCTGGCGATGACGGCCAGCGCAATGTCTTTCGCCGTGACACCGATCGGCAGCTTGCCGCTCACGGTCACGCGCATGTTCTTGGATTTCGGGATCAGCAAGGTTTGCGTCGCCAGCACATGCTCGACTTCGCTGGTGCCGATGCCGAAGGCCAGCGCCCCGAAGGCGCCATGCGTCGAGGTGTGAGAATCGCCGCAGACGATGGTGGCGCCCGGCAGAGTCCAACCTTGTTCCGGTCCCACGATATGCACGATGCCCTGGCGGATGTCGTCCATCGCCAGATATTCGATGCCGAACTCGCGCGCGTTCTTCTCCAACGTGGCAATCTGCTCGGCAGATTCCGGATCGGCGATGCCTTTGGCGCGGTCCTTGGTCGGCACATTGTGGTCAGCAACTGCAAGGGCGAGCTCGGGTCGGCGCGGTTTGCGCCCGGCATTGCGCAAGCCTTCGAAGGCCTGCGGGCTGGTCACCTCGTGCACCAGATGACGGTCGACATAGAGAACGCTGGATTCCCCGGCGGCCTCGTGCACCAGATGCGCGTCCCAGATCTTGTCGTAGAGCGTCTTGCCCATGGATTTCCTGCCTTTCCGGCGTGCTAACAACACCAGGAGGCGGCGCGGCGCAAGACCCTTAAGCCCCTAGTGATTGCTGGCCAAATAAGCCACCAAGCCGATGACCAGGAGGGCGGCGGCCTGGGCCACGATGCGGTAGCGCATCAGGACGTTGGACCAGCGCGAGGAGGTCTTGCCGCCGATCGCCATCACGACGATGCCGGCGAGTAGGACGATGGCGACAACCGCCAAGGCGACGAGAATCAGGATTTTTCCGATCATGCGTTTCCTCGCGCAGGCCGGAGACTATCGGCGCGCAGGCCGGTCTCCGCAAGATGGCATTTCGCCCGGGCGGCGCTACAGGCATCCGCCCAAGAACATTATGTGCGCGGATTATGCCAGGACGTCCACCGCTTCGTCGCTCAGATTGCCGGGAACGATGGTGACAGGGATGGCCTGTACCGTGCTGGCGAACAGACTTACCAGCGGACCGGGACCTTCCTTGGCAGTGCCCGACGCCAGAACCAGGATCGAGATGTCCTTGTCGCGGAGGATCAGGTCGAACAGGCAATCCGCCGTCTCGCCCTCTTCGATCAAAAGTTCCGGCACGATGCCGACAAGATCGGTCACCGTCTTGGCGGCCTCGTAGACGAGGTTCTCCGCATCCTGATGTGCCTCGTCCTTCATGATTTCTTCGACGCCCTTCCATTGCTGGAAGTCCGCCGGCTGCGCCACGCATAGGAGCGTGACACGCCCACCGGTGTGCTGCGCCCGGCGGGCGGCGAAACGCAACGCCACTTTACACTCCGGCGTCTTGTCGACGACGACGAGGAATTTGCGCGGGACGGAGGAACCGCTCATGGGCCGATGCTGACACCATCGCAAGCTCGGCGGCAAGACCATGCTGAGATTAGGAGTCGGCCAAGCGACGCAAAGTGTAGAGCAATTCCAAAGCTTCTTTGGGCGTCAGCGCGTCCGGATCGACGGCGCGCAGGGCATCTTTGACCGTGTTCTTTGCCTCTGCCGTCTTCGCCTCCGTGCGGAACAGCGGCAGATCATCGATGCGGGCGAGAGGCTTGTGGCCCTCACGCCCCTCCTCCAACGCTCGCAGCACTTCCTGCGCGCGCGCCACGACCGGCGCGGGAAGGCCTGCCAACTTCGCCACATGGATACCATAGGAACGGTCGGCGACACCGGACACGACCTCATGCAGGAACACGATAGTGTCGTTCCACTCCCGCACCCGCATGGTAACGCAGGCGAGCGACGGCAGACGTTCGGCGAGCGCCGTCATTTCGTGATAATGCGTGGCAAACAGCGCGCGCGATTTGTTCTTCAGGTTAAGATGTTCGGCGGTGGCCCAGGCGATGGCGAGGCCGTCGAAGGTCGCTGTACCGCGACCGATCTCATCCAGGATCACCAGACTTCTATCGGTTGCCTGGTTGAGGATGGCGGCGGTTTCCACCATCTCGACCATGAAGGTGGAGCGGCCCGCCGCCAGATCGTCGCCGGCGCCGACGCGGCTGAACAAGCGGTCTACGACGCCGATATGGGCGCTGTCGGCCGGTACGAACGCGCCCATCTGCGCCAGAATGGCGATCAGCGCGTTCTGCCGCAGGAAGGTCGACTTGCCGGCCATATTCGGACCGGTCACCAGCCACAGCCGTTTGTCCGACGACAGATCGCAATCATTGGGCACGAAGGGGCCGGCGTGGATCGACTCCAATGCGGCTTCGACCACCGGATGGCGGCCGCGGACAATAGCGAAGGCACGGCCATCGTCGATCTTCGGGCGCACATGCCGCTTGCCGACGGCAAGATCCGCGAGTGCGGAGGCGACATCGAGCACGGCCAGTGCATCCGCCATGCGCGCCAGCGACAGCGCAAGCGCCAGCGCCTCGTTCGCCATCTCGTCGAAGAGATCTTTTTCAATGGCCAAGGCCTGATCCCCGGCCTGCGAGATGCGGTTTGCCAAGGTCGACAACTCGTCCGTCGAAAAGCGCACCGAACCACCCATGGTCTGGCGATGGCGATAGCCACCACCGGTCATCAGTTTGTCGGCGTGCTGCGAGGCGACTTCGATAAAAAATCCAAGCACGCCGTTGTGCTTGATCTTGAGCGGGGCGCCGCTTTCTTCGCGGTAGCGCGTTTCCAGCGAGGCAATCACTCGGCGCGATTCGTCGCGCAGCGCGCGCACTTCGTCGAGTGGCGGATGCGCTCCGGCGCGTACGAAACCGCCGTCACGCGCGTAAAATGGCGGCTCATCGACCAGCAACTGTATGAGCCTGGCGTTCAGGGCCGAGACGTCGGCGGTGACTTGCACAAGCGCGCGAGCCGCATCGGCGGCCTCTCCGCGCTCCGTTTCGCCGGTCAATATCTCGCGCATGGCACGGGCACAGAGAATGCCATCGCGCAACGCGGCAAGATCGCGAGGGCCGGCGCGGCCCACCGACAAACGCGCCAAGGCGCGCGCGATGTCTGGAGCGCGCCGCAACCTTTCGCGCAGTGCATCTCGGGTATCATTGTCATCGGCGAAGAACGCCACTGCGTCCTGTCGCGCTGCGAGCGCTTTCACGTCGGTCAGCGGTGCGGCCAGACGGGCGGCCAGCAATCGTGCGCCCGCCGCTGTCACGGTGCGGTCGATCACGGATAGGAAGCTCCCGCGCCGTTCGCCGGACAGCGTCTCGGTCAATTCAAGATTGCGCCGCGTTGCCGCATCGATCGCCATGAAGGCCTGCGGCGCTTCCCGGATCAGCGATCGCAGAACGGGCAATTTTCCCTTCTGCGTCAGCTCGAGATAGGCGATGAGCGCGCCGGCAGCGGACAATTCGGCGCGCGAAAACGCCCCGAAGCCCGCAAGTTCTGCGACACCGTAATGTGTCTTGAGCGCCCGCTCACCCGCGCCGGAGTCGAATTTCACCGCAGGAAGCGCTGTCAGGGCGCCGCCCAAGGCCGCGATGACCGGTGCAAAGGCGGCATCGTCGAGGAGACTGTCCGGCATCAACACCTCGCTCGGCGCCAGCCGCGCGATTTCGACGGCCAGATCGCCGGCGCCGATAGTGGCGACGACGAAACTTCCCGTCGACATCTCGGCACTGGCCAGCGCGAATTCACCGCCCGCACGTCCCAGACTCACCAGCGTGTTGGCCCGCGACGGCTCCAGCAAGGAATCCTCGGTCAACGTTCCCGGCGTCACCAAGCGGACGACATCGCGCCGCACCACGGACTTGGACCCGCGCTTCCTGGCCTCGGCAGGGTCCTCCACCTGCTCGCAAATGGCGACCCGGAAACCCTTGCGGATCAGCCGCTCCAAGTACTGTTCGGCGGCGTGAACGGGCACGCCGCACATCGGAATATCGTCGCCCAGATGCTTGCCCCGTTTGGTCAGCGCGATATCCAGCGCCTCCGCTGCCCTTGCGGCATCCTCGAAAAACAGTTCGTAGAAATCACCCATCCGGTAGAACAGGAGATAATCAGGGTGGGCGGCCTTGATCTCGAGGTACTGCGCCATCAAAGGCGTTGTGCCGTCGGCCGGCGGTATGGGGCTCTGCTGATCGTTCATGCGGCAAGCCTAGCAGAACGGCACGCATCCATGCGTTGCGTATGACGCAAGTGCAAAGCCCGTCTGACCTGATATTCTGTGGAAAAGCCCCTCTTTGGAAACGCTCATGGACACACCCCGCCCTTCCTACACAGAAGAAGAAGCCCTTGCCTTTCACGCCAACGGCAAGCCCGGTAAGATTGAAATCTCCCCTACCAAACCGATGGCGTCGCAACGCGACTTGAGCCTGGCCTATTCGCCGGGCGTTGCGGTGCCGGTGCGCGCCATCGCCGAGAACCCGGACCTGGTCTACGATTATACCGCGAAGGGAAATTTCGTCGCCGTAATCTCCAACGGCACGGCGATCCTCGGTCTGGGCGATCTCGGAGCGCTGGCTTCCAAGCCAGTGATGGAGGGCAAAGCCGTCCTCTTCAAGCGTTTCGCCGACGTCGACGCCATCGATCTGGAAGTCGACACCACCGACATCGACGCCTTCGTCAATTGCGTGCGCTATCTGGCGCCATCCTTCGGCGGCATCAATTTGGAAGATATCAAGGCGCCGGATTGCTTCGTCATCGAAGAGCGGTTGCGCGAGTTGATGAACATTCCCGTCTTCCACGACGACCAGCACGGTACCGCGATCATTTCCACCGCCGGCATCATCAATGCGCTGCACCTGACGGGGCGCAAGATCGCCGACGTCAAGGTGGTGGTGAACGGCGCCGGTGCGGCGGGGATCGCCTGTCTCGAGCTGTTGAAGTCCATGGGTCTGCCATCCGCCAATGCCATCCTTTGCGATTCCAAGGGCGTGGTCTATCGCGGCCGCACCGTGGGTATGAACCAGTGGAAGAGCGCGCATGCGGTGGAGACCAGGGCGCGCAGCCTGGCCGATGCGATGGTTGACTGCGATGTCTTCCTTGGCCTGTCGGTCAAAGGTGCGCTGACGCAGGATATGGTCAAGACCATGGCAAAGGCACCGATTATCTTCGCCATGGCCAATCCCGACCCGGAGATCACGCCGGAAGAAGCCAAGGCGGTGCGCCCCGAAGCGATCGTCGCGACCGGCCGCAGCGACTATCCCAACCAGGTGAACAACGTTCTCGGCTTTCCGTACATCTTCCGCGGCGCGCTGGACGTCCGCGCCACGACGATCAACGAGGCGATGAAGATCGCCGCGGTTGAGGCAATCGCGGCGCTGGCTCGAGAAGACGTCCCTGACGAAGTGGCGGCGGCCTACCGCGGCTCGCGTCCGATGTATGGGCCGGACTATATAATTCCGGTGCCCTTTGATCCGCGCCTGATCACCCGCGTGTCGTCGGCCGTCGCCGAAGCAGCGATCAAATCCGGCGTGGCGCGGCGTGAAATCAAGGACATCGAACATTACCGCGCGCAATTGACGGCACGTCTGGACCCGTCCGCCATCCTGTTCCATCAGATCACCGCCGGCGTGCGCGCCAAGCCCAAGCGTGTTGTGTTCGCGGAAGGCGAAGAAGAATGCGTCATCCGCGCGGCGGCGGCGTTCCAGCATGCCGGACTCGGCAAAGCCCTGCTGGTGGGTCGCACCGAAGTGGTCAAGGCCGGGATTAAACGAGCTGGGCTCGAGGGCTTCGCCGATCTCGAAATTCGCGTGCCGCATTCCGCCGCCGATGCCACGTCTTATATCGACGCCCTCTACAAGCGGCTGCAACGCCGCGGCGGGCTTTATCGCGACTGCGTGCGCCTCGTCACCAACGACCGCAATGTCTACGCCGCTTCGATGCTGGCGGCGGGCGATGCCGATGCCATGGTCAGCGGCGTCACGCGCAACTACTCCACCGTCCTTAACGATGTGCGCAAGGTCCTCGACGTGCCGCCGGGGCAACGGCCAATCGGCGTGCTGGTGATCTTCGCCAAAGGGAAGGTGATTTTCGTGGCCGACACCAGCGTGCACGAGATGCCGACCTCCGAACAACTGGCGGACATCGCCGTGCAGGCTGCACGTGTCACACGGCGTTTCGGCTACACGCCGCGTGTCGCCATGCTGGCCTCCTCCACCTTTGGTTTCCCGCGCAGCGAACGCAGCGAACGCGTCGTTGAGGCAGTGCATATACTCGACAAGCGCCAGGTCGATTTCGAGTATGACGGCGAAATGGCTGTCGACGTGGCGCTCGACCGCGAGAAGATGGCACTCTATCCGTTCTGCCGGCTGACCGACACCGCCAATGTGCTCATCATGCCGGCGGTGCATTCGGCCGCCATCTCCACAAAGCTGCTGCAGCAGATCGGCGGCGTTAGCATGATGGGGCCGTTCCTCGTGGGTCTCGAGAAATCCGTGCAGATCGTCTCGCTTGGTGCCAAGATGAGTGAAATCTACAACGCCGCCGTCATCGCGGCCCTGTGACGGAAAAATGGACAAACTGACGCGCTTCATGAACGGCATCTGGGATGGCGAGATTATCCCAACGCTGACCGACTACATCCGCATTCCCAACAAGTCGCCGATGTTCGATCCCGACTGGGAGAAGCACGGCCACATGGACAAGGTTGTAGCCCTGTTCGAGACCTGGGCGCGCGCCAAACTCGCCAAGCTTCCCGGCGCGACGCTGGAGGTGGTGCGTGTTGCCGGCCGCACGCCGCTGATCTTCATTGAGGTGCCGGGCAAGACCGCCGGCACGGTGCTACTCTACGGCCATCTCGACAAACAGCCGGAGATGAAGGGCTGGGCAGAAGGCATGGGACCATGGACGCCCGTGCTCAAGGACAACAAGCTGTATGGCCGCGGTGGGGCCGACGATGGCTATGCCATGTTCGCCTCGATCGCCGCACTGCTGGCATTGGCCGAACAGAAGATCGACCACGCGCGTTGCGTTATCACGATCGAGGCCGGCGAAGAATCTGGTTCCCCCGACCTGCCCTTCTATATCGAGCACTTGGCGGAACGCATCGGCACACCAGATTTGATCGTCTGCCTGGATTCGGGCTGCGGCAATTACGACCAACTCTGGCTAACCACCAGCCTGCGCGGCATCGCGGCGGGGAAACTCTCTGTGCGCGTATTAACCGAAGGCGTGCATTCGGGCGACGCCAGCGGCATCGTGCCGTCGTCCTTCCGCATCCTGCGCGCATTGTTGTCGCGCATCGAGGACGAAACCACTGGTGCGATGAAGCTTTCCGAATTTTTCGCGCCGGTGCCGGACGAACGCGTTGAACAGGCCAGAGCGGCGTCGCGAATCCTAGGCAACGATGTCTATACCAAACTGCCTTTCGCAGGCACCACCAAGCCGATGGCCATGACGCCGGTGGAGATGATCCTGAATCGCACCTGGAAGCCGCAGCTCGCAGTGATCGGCATGGAGGGTTATCCGTTGCCGGAGCACGCCGGCAACGTGCTATTGCCCTATTCGGTGGCCAAGCTGTCGCTGCGCACCCCGCCGACCTGTGATGCCGAGGCCGCTGTCGCCGCGCTCAAGAATGTCCTGGAAGACGATCCACCTTACGGGGCCGAGGTCAAATTCGAAGCGGAAGCCGGGCAGACCGGCTGGAACGCCCCAAGCCTGGCACCCTGGCTGGAGGCATCGCTGCGCAAGGCGTCCGAGAGCCATTTCGGCAAGCCAGTCGCCTATATGGGCGAGGGCGGGTCGATTCCCTTCATGGCCATGCTTGGTAAGAAATTCCCCAAGACCCAATTCGTGGTGACGGGGGTGCTAGGGCCTCATTCCAACGCCCATGGCCCAAACGAATTCCTGCACATCCCGACGGCGAAAAAGGTGTCGGCCTGCATCGCGGAGGTCCTGACGGATCACGCAGCTGCGCACAGATAACCCGTGAGCAGGAAAGCGTTTGAGCTTCTCATCCTTTTCGCGCTGCTTGCCGGGACGCTGGCGGTGGGGTTCGTCGCCAGTCAGGTTACTGTGCCGAACATTCCCGGCTGGTATGCCGGGTTGCACAAGCCCGGCTTCAATCCGCCGAACTGGCTGTTTGCCCCTGTCTGGACATCGCTTTACGTCCTGATGGCGGTGGCGGCTTGGCGTGTCTGGCGCAAAGCCGGACTCCGGCCGCTGGCGCTTTACGCCCTGCAGCTCGCGCTCAATGGGGCTTGGTCCTTCATCTTTTTCGGAGCACATACGATCGGCTTTGCGCTCATCGAGATCGTGCTGTTGCTGGCGGCGGTCTTGGCGACCTTGGGGGACTTCTGGGGGAAAGACCGGCTCGCCGGACTGTTTTTTGTGCCCTATGCCGGCTGGGTCCTTTTCGCCGGCGTGCTGAATGCCGCAATCTGGCGGCTGAATGGGTAATGGGCCACCGATCTGGTTTCGTTCCAGAGGCTTAGGCCGACTTTCCGTTCAGCAACGACGCCGCACGGCCTTGCGAGTGCGCACCCCCCACCCTATATACCCCTCAGGTGCGGTAAGGGCTTTTTGGCTCTTTGCCGCCATTTTATGCGTGGGGCGGGCATAACGGCGCTTTCTCGAAAGGCCTGAGACCCGCCGCCCAGAAGGAAGGAAATAGACATGGCTAAAGTGATCGGCATCGACCTCGGCACGACCAATTCGTGCGTTGCGGTCATGGAGGGCTCGGCCCCCAAGGTCATCGAAAATGCGGAAGGCGCGCGAACGACGCCCTCTATCGTCGCCTTCGCCAATGACGGCGAGCGACTGATCGGCCAGCCCGCCAAACGGCAGGGCGTAACCAACCCGGAATACACATTTTTCGCGATCAAGCGCCTGATCGGCCGACGCTTCGACGATCCCATGACCCAGAAAGACATGGGCATGGTCCCCTACAAGATCGTCAAGGCCGACAATGGCGACGCCTGGGTCGGCGGCCGCGACGCCAAAAAATACGCACCGGGCGAAATTTCCGGTTTCATCCTGCAGAAGATGAAAGAGACGGCCGAAGCCCATCTGGGCGAAAAAGTGACGCAGGCCGTCATCACCGTTCCGGCTTATTTCAACGACGCCCAACGCCAAGCCACCAAAGACGCCGGCAAGATCGCGGGCCTCGAAGTCCTGCGCATCATCAATGAGCCGACCGCGGCCGCGCTGGCTTATGGCCTCGACAAGAAGCAGTCCGGCACCATTGCGGTTTATGACCTTGGCGGCGGCACTTTCGATATCTCTGTGCTGGAAATCGGCGACGGCGTGTTCGAGGTGAAGTCCACCAACGGCGACACCTTCCTCGGCGGCGAGGACTTCGACCAGCGCGTGGTCAATTACCTAGCCGATGAGTTCAAGAAAGAGAACGGCATCGATCTGAGGACCGACCGTCTTGCCTTGCAGCGTCTGAAGGACGCGGCGGAAAAGGCGAAGATTGAGTTATCGAGCGCCATGCAAACGGAAGTGAACCTGCCCTTCATTACGGCGGACGCCTCCGGCCCCAAGCATCTGACCATCAAGATCACGCGCGCCAAGCTGGAAGCGCTGGTCGATGACCTGATCCAGAAGACGATCGGGCCGGTGAAGCAGGCGCTTAAGGATGCCGGCGTCACGGCCAGCCAGATCGACGAAGTCATCCTGGTGGGCGGCATGACGCGCATGCCCAAGGTGCAGGAAGTCGTCAAGCAGGCTTTCGGCAAAGAGCCGCACAAGGGTGTCAACCCGGACGAGGTCGTCGCCATCGGTGCGGCCATCCAGGGCGGCGTTCTGAAGGGTGAAGTGAAGGACGTTCTGCTGCTCGACGTGACCCCGCTGTCACTCGGCATCGAAACGTTGGGCGGCGTGTTCACGCGCCTGATCGACCGCAACACCACGATCCCGACCAAGAAGTCGCAGATCTTCTCGACGGCGGAGGACAATCAGACCGCCGTAACGATCCGCGTCTTCCAGGGCGAGCGCGAAATGGCGGTTCACAACAAGCTGCTCGGCCAGTTCGACCTGATGGGCCTTCCCCCGGCGCCGCGTGGTGTGCCGCAGGTGGAGGTGACCTTCGACATCGACGCCAACGGTATTGTCTCCGTCACGGCAAAAGACAAGGCCACCAACAAGGAACAGCAGATTCGCATCCAGGCCTCGGGCGGCCTATCGGACGCCGACATCAAGAAGATGGTGGAGGAAGCTGAAGCGCACGCGGCGGAAGACAAGAAGACCCGCGCCCTGGCCGAAGCCAAGAACCAGGCCGATGCTTTGGTGCATTCGACCGAGAAAGCGCTCAGCGAACATGGCAGCAAGATCGATGTGGCAGAACGCACCGCCATCGAAGACGCCATGGCATCGCTGAAGGAGACGATCAAGTCCGAAGATGTGGAACAGATCCAGCAGAAGACGCAGGCCCTGGCCCAGGCGTCGATGAAGCTTGGCGAAGCGATGTACAAGGCGCAGCAGGCACAGTCCGGTGGCGAGGGCGCGGCCCCTGGCGCGGAAGGCGCGGCGCCACCGAAGGACGACAACGTCGTCGACGCGGAGTTCTCCGAAGTCGACGAGGATAAGAAAAAGGGCTCTGCCTAATTCGGTAGGCGGAATGCGGAGATCGGGAGTCGGGAATCGATGACGACGTTATGTTCATCAGATTTCGGACTTCCGATTTCTGATTTTTAGAGTCCTCGGGAAAATCATGAGTAAGCGTTGCTATTACGACGTTCTGGGCTGCAAGAAGGGGGCGGCGCCGACCGAGATCAAGGCGGCCTACCGCAAGCTTGCCATGGAGCTTCATCCCGACCGCAATCCCGGCGACCATACCGCCGAGGTCAAATTCAAAGAAATCAACGAAGCTTATGACATCCTGAAGGATGATCAACGCCGTGCCGCCTATGACCGTTTCGGCCACGCGGCGTTCGAACAAGGCATGGGCAATGGCCGCGGTGGCGGCGGGCATCCCTTCGATTTTGCCGCCTCTTTCACTGACGTGTTCGACGATCTGTTCGGCGAGTTCATGGGTGGCGGCAAGCAGCGGCGTCGGCAGAACCGCGGCGGCGATCTCAGATACAATCTTCAAATCTCCTTGGAACAGGCATTCCGCGGCTATCGCGCCGAGATCAAGGTGCCCTCCGCCGTCGCCTGCGAGGTTTGCGGCGGCTCTGGCGCTACCCCCGGCAGCCAAGCGGAGCAATGCTCGACTTGCGCCGGCCATGGCAAGGTGCGCGCCACGCAAGGCTTCTTCACCATCGAGCGAACCTGCCCACATTGCCAAGGGCGTGGCCGCGTCGTGCGCAATCCGTGCAAGCCCTGCGGCGGCAGCGGGCATGTACAAAAGGAGCGTACGCTTGCCGTCGACATCCCCGCCGGTGTCGAAGAAGGCACGCGCGTGCGTCTTTCGGGTGAAGGCCAAGCCGGATTCAACGGCGGACCGCCGGGTGATCTTTATGTCTTCGTCTCGGTCTCAGAGCACCAAATCTTTCAACGTGAAGGCCATGATCTCTATTGCCATGTGCCCGTGTCGTTTGTGACCGCGGCGCTCGGTGGTGCCATCGAAGTGCCGACGCTGGACGGCGGTCGCGCCAAGGTCGTGATTCCTGAAGGCAGCCAGTCCGGCCGTCAATTCCGGCTGCGCGGCAAGGGCATGCCGGTGCTGCGCGGCGGCGGCATGGCCGGTGATCTTTATATCGAAGTCACCGCGGAGACGCCGGTCAAGTTGAGCAAACGGCAGAAGGAGTTGCTGCGCGAGTTCGAAAAGAGCAGTGAAGCCGGCACCCATCCGCATTCCGAAGGCTTCCTGGACAAGGTGAAAGAGTTCTGGAACGGCGGCGCCAAGGCGTGATGCCTTCAACCGTTCTCGACCATTTCCGCTTTCTCGGCCGGTTAGCCGTCAATCCATCGAGCGTGGGCGCCATTGCGCCATCGAGCGCCAGGCTGGCACGCGCCATGGCGGCCGAAGCCGACCCATCACACGACGGACCGGTGCTCGAATTGGGGCCCGGCACCGGCGTCGTCACCGCAGCGTTGATCGCCCGTGGCTTTGCACCGGAGCGGATCGTCACGATCGAATACGATCCGCATTTTGTTGCCGCCCTGCGCAGGCGCTTTCCGACGGTCGCTGTTGTGCAAGGCGATGCCTTCGAGTTAGCGCCCGCAGACGTGCCCTTTCGCGCGATCGTCTCCAGCCTGCCATTGCTGAATTTCCCCTTAGTACGGCGCGAAGCCTTAATCGAAAACGCGCTGTCTCGATTATCGCCAGGTGCGCCCTATATACAGTTTTCCTACGGCCTTACGCCGCCGGTCGCAGCGCCCAATGGTGCGTGTGTCAAGCTTGCCGCGCGTGTCTGGCGCAACTTGCCACCCGCAAGGGTGTGGGTTTATCGGCGGACATGACTATGCCGCATTCGCGATGAAAGCCGCGTTCTTCAACACGCGCTCATCGACGAAGGGAAGATACATTTTGAAATTGTCGCGGAACATGCCGGCAAGTTTCTTGGCTTGTGCGTCATAAGCCGCCTTGTCGATCCAAGTGTCGCGCGGATTCAAGATCGCCCTGTCGACACCCACAACGTCGACCGGAATGCGGAAGCCGAATATCGGATCGAGGCGCCACTCCGACGACGCCAGCGAGCCATTCAGTGCCGCGGCCAAAAGCGCGCGCGTTACCTTGATCGGCATGCGCTTGCCGCCGGCACCCACCGGCCCGCCCGTCCATCCGGTGTTGACCAGCCAGCAATCGGCATCGTGCCGATCAATCAGGTCACGCAGTAGATTGCCGTAGACCGAAGGATGGCGCGGCATGAACGGCGCGCCGAAACACGTTGAAAAGGTCGGTTCTGGATCTTTGCCGAGCCCCTTTTCGGTTCCCGCGACCTTGGCGGTGAAGCCGGATAGGAAATGGTACATCGCCTGACTGGGCGACAGTTTCGCAATGGGTGGCAACACACCGAAGGCGTCTGCCGTCAGCATGATGACATTGCTGGGTTGCGGCGCTCGCCCGGTGTCGCTGGCATGCGGGATGAAATGGATGGGATAGGCGGCGCGGGTGTTTTCGGTGTGCCGCTCGTCGTCGAGGTCGAGGATACCCGTTTCGGGATCGCATACGACGTTCTCGAGCACGGTCCCGAAGCGCTGCGTGGTCGCGTAAATCTCCGGCTCGGCTTCCGGCGAAAGACGGATCACCTTGGCGTAACAGCCGCCTTCAAAATTGAAGATACCGTTCTCGCTCCAGCCATGTTCGTCGTCGCCGATCAGGGTGCGACTGGAATCGGCGGAGAGTGTCGTCTTGCCCGTACCCGAAAGCCCGAAGAAGATGGCACTCTTGCCGTCGTCGCCGACATTGGCGGAGCAATGCATCGGCAACACCTGCTTCAACGGCAGCAGAAAATTCAGAATAGTAAAAACCGACTTTTTCATCTCGCCGGCGTAAGACGTACCGCCGATCAACACACGCCTGTTGGCGAAGTCGAGGGCGATGACCGTACTGCTCCTGGTGCCGTGGCGGGCAGGATCGGCCGCAAAGCCGGCAAGGTCGATAATCGTGAACTCCGGTATGAAACCGGAAAGTTCTTCACTTATCGGCCGGATCAACAACTGATTCACAAACAGCGAATGCCAAGCATATTCGGTGATGACTCGCACCGGTAGGCGGTGACCAAGATCGGCGCCGGCATAAAGATCACGAGTGTACAGTTCGCGCCCCTCGGAATAAGCCATCATGTCTTCGAATAATGTCTGAGCGTCGCTCGGGCTAAGGGCTTTATTGTTGTCCCACCAGACGCTGTCCTCGGTCCCGGAATCCCGAACAATAAATTTGTCGCCCGGCGAGCGGCCCGTGTGCTGCCCCGTGAGAACCACCAGCGCACCGTCTTTGGCCAGACGGCCTTCGCCGCGTGCGATTGCGTGTTCGTACAGCGTGGACGGTGCGAGATTCCAATGCACCTTCCGGAGGTTGCCGAAGCCATGGGCTTCCAGGCCGAAGGCGCTCGCGTGCCTGCTGGTGTTGTGTGACATGTTTCTCCTCGGTCAATATCGTACGCCAGCGGAGCGACAGGAGAAGTGCGACGCTTTTGCTTCGAAAGTTCGAAAAAAGCGACCTCGAAGAATAAGCTTTTATTCCAATGCCCTAACTATGACAATTTCAGCGTCGCCAGTATGCTACCGGTAACGGCACTCAACAGCGGCCATTGGTCGCAAAATTCTTGCGAAGGACGATGAGCTTTTCCGACGAGGAACTAGAACGGTACGCACGTCACATCGTCTTGCGCGAGGTGGGAGGTGCGGGACAGGTGCGACTGAAGGCGGCGCGCGTGCTCGTAATCGGCGCCGGCGGATTGGGGAGCCCTGTAGTGCTCTACTTGTCGGCCGCGGGCGTCGGCACAATAGGCATCGTTGATTTTGATTCTGTTAGTCTTTCCAATCTGCAACGACAAATCGCACACCGCACGGCCGATATCGGTCGGCCGAAGACCGCGTCTGCCACGGACGCGGCGCACGCCATAAATCCGCATGTGAGAATTGACGCGCATCAGCTTCGTTTGACGCCGGACAATGCATGCGAGCTCATCGGCCGCTACGACATAGTGGCGGACGGGTCGGACAATTTCGCCACCCGCTTTCTTGTCGCCGACGCGTGTTTCTTAGCCGGAAAGACGCTGGTCAGCGCGGCTGTAAGCGAGTTCTCCGGTCAGCTTTCTACGTTCAAGGGCCGCCCCTGCTACCGCTGTCTCTTCCCTGAACCGCCCCCGCCGGAAAGCGTGCCGTCTTGCAGCGAAACCGGCGTACTGGGCGCGGCCGCGGGTGTCATGGGGACACTGCAAGCGCTTGAAATCATCAAAGAAGCCGCTGGAACCGGAGAAAGCATGGCCGGCAGGCTGCTTATTTACGAGGCGTTAGACACTCGCTTCCGCAGCGTTATCCTGCGTCCCGACCCGGCCTGCAAATTGTGCGGGCCGAACCCCAGCATCCACGATCTTTCGCCGCACGCGCGGTAAGTTTAACCGTGGATTAAACCCCTCTTTTGCATAATTGCATTCGGGTCGCATTCAAAGAAAGGCGGCTCCAGAGGGGCGTATGGCGAAGGAAGTTCATTTTGAGATTTTCTCGCGCCGAGGCGCCAAGGGCGGCTGGAAGCTCGCCGAGGTCAGGTCAGACCGCGACGAGTCGGTCAAGCTTGCACAAAAATTGATGGCCGAAGAGGGCGCGACCGGTGTCAAGGTCGTCAAGGAGACCTACGACAACGACTCCGGCGACTATCTTTCCTTGAAGATTTTCGAGGACGGTCACAATCAGATGAAATCTACTCCGGCACAGGAAGACGTGCCGCACGCTCTTCCCTGCTTCAAGCCGGATGATCTGTATTCTTACCACGCCCGCCAGACCATCACCCGGTTGATTCCGGATTTCTTGGCGCGCAACAAAATCACTCTCACCGAGCTAAGCCATCGTGCCGACATGCTGGAAAAGCTGGAGGCAACTGGCACGCTTCTGCAGCACGCCATTCAGAAGGTTGCCGTGGCTCAAGCCGCGTCCACCACGACACCCGTGCAACAGATCATCAAGACGCTCAACGAGCTGACGACCAAGGCCTTCCACCGGGTCTACCGGGACCAGCGCAGAGGCTATTTTCCGGATGTGGAACTAGGAGGCTTTGGTGCGCTGGCCGCCAAGCTGGCCAACCAGTCGGACGGCATCTATGTGCTCAACGGTGCCATTGCCCGCTATTTGTATAACACCAAGAGCTGGGATGAAAAGGTCGTCCGCCTTCTCGCCTTGATGGAAGAGGCGTCCGCGGACGAGCCGGGCGGCGCGCTTCTGTTGTCGGCCATCGATACGGTCATCGCCGAGATTCTGAACGGATCTGCGGCGCTCCACGAACTGCTGGGAGCCCGGGAAAATCTGGGCGCCGCATTGATGACGCTCGTACAGCTATTCCTTGGCAAAGAGACGGAATCGGAAGATGGCAAGCTGGGGCTGATTTCACTGACAAAGCGTTTTGCCAACGACAGCCTTCCAGAGGCACGTACCGCCATTGCCAAACGGATCACTGCGGAATTCAAGAGCGTCAAGCGGCTTTGCCCCGAGTCCCTGTTCGACGAATTCAAAACGTTGCGCCAGATTGCCAACCGGGTCGTACTCGGTGTTGGCAAGTATTTGAGCCACGAAGATCTGATCGCAGCTTTCACGCTCCGTTCCAAGCGGCTCATCAACCAAGTGACTTTGACGGAGCATCTAGCCGACGCGGCTTCGCCCGATGAAAAACTCGAGAGACTGCTGTTCATCGAAGAGAATATCATCGGCTCCGAGAACAAGCGCCAGCTTGCAACTTTCGTCACTCCGATTCTCACGGCAACGACCTTTGAAAGCCACTTCCAATCGCCGAACATGCCGGTACTGACGCGATTGCAGCGTTTGACCGCTTTGTGCTCACGCGTACGCCGTTCCGGTTTTCAGGAAAACCAGCGTAACGAGATCGCCGACTTGCTCGACCGTATCGCGTGCGACGTCGAGGCGCGCAGCAAGCTCTTCGAGTCCATTGATGCCAAGCCCATCAGCCATGTTGAGAAAGCCAATATGGTGCTGCGCATGTTCACTGCGGAAACCTTTACCGAGTCGAAGTTGGCCACCAGGGCACGCGAACAGATCGTCGGCTATCTGGCGAGACCGGGATTCCTTACCGGCTATGTCGAACAAATCTCCAAGAACGGTGCGGAAAAGCTCGATGCCGGCACCGCCATGGCCGACCTGATGCAGACATTGTCGAAGATCGGCATCACGCAGGAAACCGGCCTGAAGTCGATCGCAGCCTAATCGGCGGCCGGTGTCGTGAGATCCAGCTCCCAGTTCTCACTGAGGACTTCCTTGCCGAAGTCGCTGTGGGTGTACGTGTCTACAAGTCGGAACCCGGTCGACTGATAAATTTTCCGCGCCGACTCAAGAACGGTATGCGTCCACAACTTCATCTTGCTGTAGCCCGCCTCGCGGGCAAAACCGATACACAATCCAACAAGCTGCCGTCCCAATCCTCGGCCCCGGGCGGAGGCCTCGACGTAGAGCAGCCGCAGCCGCGCCGTCTCATCGTCGTCTTTCGCCAAGAAGACGGCACCGAGGATTTCGCCGTCGCATTCGGCGATCCAGCAGCGCTCGCGCGTGGTATCCGCCGACTTCTCGAATGCCGCGACAATCTCCGCGATAACGCCTTCGATCCTCCAACCATATTCACGCGCGTAGAGGATTGCCTGGCGATGGACTATCCAACCGAGGTCACCCGGCCTTGGGTCACGGATCACGATCGGCGCGGGCGCTAGCAGCTTGCCGCTCAGATGCCGTTCGAGCACGCGCGCGGCTTCGGCGATTTCATGCTGCGCGGTTTCGGACTTGTCCTGCAACATGGCGGCGATTACGGCGTGCGATCGCAAATCGAGCGTCGAGAACGCTTTCTCGCCGGCCTTTGTAAGAGCGATCAATTGCGCGCGCGCATCTTCACTCGACAGTCGCTTGCCGATAAGCCCTTGCTTTTGAAAGCGCGCCAGGATGCGGCTGACATAACCCTGATCGAGATCGAGCGCCGCGCAAATCTCTCGTGCAGTCATGCCGGGCCGTTGGCCCAATTCGTAGAGAATGCGCGCTTCGGTCAGCGAATAAGGACTATCGAGATGGCCTTGCTGCAAAAGGCCGATCCGGCTGGTGTACAGCCGGTTGAAGCGCCGGATAGCTTCAACGCGGTCATGAAATTTATCTTTTATTTCAGTATCTTGATCATGCACACTTGATATTGTCAAGCAATTGCATGACTATGTCAAGTATATTGTCAGTGCGCGGCGTCCCAGTTCTGTGCGGCACGCGCTTCCACCGTCAGATTGACACTGAGCGGGATCGCTGGCAGCGACGCTTGTTCCATCACTGCCACAGCCACTGAACAAGTCTTCTCCACATCCGCGTCGAGCGTCTCGAACACCAGTTCATCGTGCACCTGCAGCAGCATCTTCGCTTTGAGCCTCGCGTTGGCCAAAGCCACCGGCATGCGGATCATGGCGCGCCGGATGATGTCGGCGGCGCTGCCCTGGATCGGCGCGTTGATGGCGGCACGTTCGGCACCACCGCGCATCCCCTGAAGCTTCGAATTGATCTCGCGGATATGCACACGGCGGCCGAACAGCGTCTCGACATAACCATGCTCGCGCGCGAACACCTTCGTGGTTTCCATGTAGTCGCGGATACCAGGGAAGCGCTGGAAATATTTCTTGATGTAATCGTCGGCTTCGCCTCGCGCGATACCAAGCTGGTTGGCGAGACCGAAACCGGAAATGCCGTAGACGATGCCGAAATTGATCGCCTTGGCGCGGCGCCTCACTTCGGCGGACATGCCTTTCACCGGCACACCGAAAATTTCGGAGGCGGTCATGGCATGAATGTCGAGGCCTTCGGCAAAGGCTTTCTTCAGCGCCGGGATGTCGGCCATATGCGCCAAGATACGCAGCTCGATCTGGCTGTAGTCGGCGCTGATCAGCTTGGAACCCTTGGGCGCAATGAAGGCTTGGCGGATGCGCCGACCTTCTGCCGTGCGGATCGGAATGTTCTGCAGATTGGGATCGGTGGACGCTAAGCGACCGGTGGCAGCGGCGGCCATGGCAAAAGACGTGTGCACGCGTCCGGTTTGCGGATTGATATATGTCGGCAAGGCGTCCGTATAGGTACCGCGCAGCTTGGCAAGCGTGCGCCAGTCCAGGACCTTCTTGGGCAGGTCGTGGCCTTGTGCCGCGAGGTCTTCCAGCGCGTCGGCGTCCGTCGACCATGCGCCGGTTTTGGTCTTCCTGCCGCCGGGCAGCGAAAATTTTCCAAACAGGATATCGCCAAGCTGTTTGGGTGAGCCGACATTGAAGGATTCGCCGGCCAATTTGTGAATCTCACCTTCGAGCTTAGCCATATCCGTGGCAAAATCGTTGGAGAGTTTGCGCAGCAGATCGGGATCGATAGCGATACCTTCGCGCTCCATCTCCGCAAGTACCGGTGCCAGCGGCCGCTCCAACGTTTCGTAGACTGTGCGCTTGTGTTCCTCGGCAAGCCGCGGCTTGAGCAGCAGCCACAGCCGCAGTGTCACATCGGCGTCTTCGGCGGAATAGCGTGTGGCGTCGGCGATCGGCACGTGGTCAAAGGTGACCTTCTCCTTGCCCTTGCCGGCGACATCACCGAACGAAATTGGTTTATGCTCGAGATATTTCTCCGACAACTCGTCCATGCCATGGCCATGCAGACCGGCATCCAGCACATAGGACATCAGCATTGTGTCGTCGAATGGCGCGACGCGAATGCCGCGCTGGCGGAAGATGAGATAGTCGTATTTCAGATTCTGGCCGATTTTCAGGACCGACTCGTTTTCCAGAAGCGGCTTTAAACGCTTGAGTAGATCACTTTCTTTCAGCTGTTTGATCTCTTTTGCGGCGTCGAACGACAGCCCGTCGCCGGTAACGTGCCCGCATGGTATGTAACAGGCTTCGTTGGGCGCCACCGCCAGCGACACACCACACAATCCGGCCTGCATGGCATCCAGCGATGTTGTCTCGGTATCGACACAGACTGTTCCGATCTCGGATGCCCGCGCAATCCATTCATCGAGACGCGTTAGCGTCGTTACGGTTTCATAGGTTTCACGATCGATCGGCTTGACAATCGCGGCACGATTCGCAACCACGCCGACGGCGCCGCCGCTCGGCGAAGGTGAAGCCTCTGACGTTGCCATGGTGCCGCCCGCGCTGCTCGCTTTCCGGCCCTCGACGGGCGCTGTGGCAATGGCATCTGGAGCCTCGATCCCGTAATGCGCTGCGGCGCGCTTGGTGATGCTGGCGAACTCCATGGCCTTCAGAAAACCGAGCAATTGAGCGGGGTCTGGCTCGCGCACGCCGAATACATCGGGCATTTGCGTCAGCGTGGCGTGATCGTCGAGCAGCACCAGCTTCTGCGACATCCGTGCGTTGTCGATATTGGCCAGCAGCGTTTCGCGGCGCTTGGGCTGTTTGATCTCGCCGGCCCGCTTGAGCAGGGTTTCGAGATCGCCATAGGTGTTGATGAGTTCCGCGGCCGTTTTCACGCCGATGCCCGGCACGCCCGGCACGTTGTCGGTCGAATCGCCAGCTAACGCCTGCACCTCCACCACCTTCGACGGCGGTACGCCGAAGCGTTCCATAACCTCGGCCGAGCCAATCTTCTTGTTCTTCATGGTGTCGAGCAGCTCGACCTTGCCATCCACCACCAGCTGCATCAGGTCTTTGTCGGATGACACAATGGTGACGCGCGCACCGGCTTCGCGCCCCAGTCGGGCATAGGTGGCGATCAGGTCATCGGCCTCGAAGCCCTTTTCTTCGACGCAGGCGACGCCAAAGGCGCGCGTAGCATCGCGCACCAAGGGAAACTGCGGGATCAGATCCTCGGGCGGATCAGGACGGTTCGCCTTGTAGTCGGGATAGATGTCATTGCGGAATGTCTTCTTGCCGGCGTCGAAGATCACCGCCAGATGGGTCGGCTTGTCGCCATCCTTCATGTCCTCCAGCAGCTTCCACAGCATGTTGCAGTAGCCGGAGACTGCGCCGGTCGGCAGGCCATCAGACTTGCGCGTCAGCGGCGGCAGGGCATGGTAAGCACGGAAGAGATAACCCGATCCGTCGATCAGATAGAGATGATCGCCCTTCTTCAGCGGGGCGCTCAATGCGCCTCAGCCCCCGCCTTCAGCACAAAGCGGCGGTCGCAATAGGGGCATTCCACAAAATCTTCGTCGCCCATCTCCAAATAGACCTTGGGGTGGCCGAGCGCGCCGCCACCGCCGTCGCAGGCGACCCTGGTGGTTTCTACTTCGATGACTTCGGGCACTTCCACAGGCATGGCGACACTCTCATAGGAAAGACGGCGGATGATAACCAGCACGGGCGGCGCTGCAACCTTTGCCGCCGGCCATGCCGGAGGATAAGTTACCGGCATGGTTCGACTGACCCGCATCTACACCAAGACCGGCGACAAAGGCGAGACCTCGCTGGGCGACGGCGCCCGCGTACCCAAAAACGCCCTGCGGGTGGAGGCCTTCGGCACCGTGGACGAGGCCAATGCCGCCATCGGGTTGGCGCGGCTCTCGGCCAAGGGCAAGCTCGACCAGATGCTGGCGCGCATCCAGAACGACCTGTTCGATCTGGGCGCCGATCTTTGCGTGCCCGAAACCACCAAAAGCACCCGGTCCCGGCTGCGGATCGTCGACGCCCAGGTGACGCGGCTGGAACACGAGATTGACGCCATGAACGCGGAGCTGAAGCCACTGACGTCCTTCGTCCTGCCGGGGGGAAGTCCGGCATCCGCCCATTTGCATCTGGCGCGCGCCGTGGTGCGACGCGCCGAACGGTTGATGGTCGAACTGTCGCAGCAGGAGAAGGTCGGTGAGGCGGCGCTGCGTTACATCAATAGGCTCTCCGATCACCTGTTCGTCGTCAGCCGCTACGCCAATGGCAAAGGCGCGCGCGACGTCCTATGGAAGCCCGGCGCCAATCGCTGAACGAGGCGATCTTTAACCGGCGTCGTGCTTGCGTCCGAAGATAAAGGCGAGGATCACGCCGAGCACGCCCGTCACCCCCCATCCAGGAAGCACCAGGGCCGATTTGATCCCCTGCGCCAAGAAGCCGGGCAAGGTATTGGCCGACCACACCATGAATGCGTCGACACTGCCCTTGTCGAACAGCGCCCATACCGCACCCAGCGAGCGCACGGTGATCTCGCCGTGATGTTCGAGCGAGGACACGGCGTCCGCACCCAGCAGCATCAAGGCGATGACAACCAGAACGAGACTGACAAGACGCATGAACACGAACATGACGTTCGTTCTCCCCCGCGCGGAATTTCCAGCCGAATTACGTCAGAGGCTAACCAGCACCTTCCGGCATGACAAGGAAATATTAGCTTTCTATTAACCAACATTCACCGCGTACAGCAACGCTGTCGCATTTCTGTCGCGTAGAAGCCTCGCGATCTGACGGCAAGAGAAAACGGAAACCGTTAGCGGTGTGGATACGGCATGCCGTTCTTATGCGCGTATTGCCCGGACTTTCTGTCGATCTGCATGTCTATATCGGAATAGAGCACGAAGTCGTCTGTCGACCGTGCGCCGACTTCCAAACAGACCGCCGGCGCTTGCGACTTGTTGATCAAGTGATGGCCGTTACCGTCGTTCTTGGGAAAGGCTGCACAATCGCCAGCCCGAAGGACTTCCTCGCCGGTGTCAGTGACCAGCGCAAGTTCTCCGGAAAGCACGTAGACGAATTCGTCTTCCGCCGAATGCCAGTGACGCTGGCTCGACCACGCGCCAGGCATCAGCGTGAGCAGGTTGACGCCGAATTGGGTCAGGCCGCCAGCGTCGCCAAGCGCCTTGCGAACGCGGTCGATACATTTCTCATGGAACGGCGCGGGATAGCCGGAACCTTTGCGCTCGGGCAGGGATTTCACCTCGATCTTGGGCATGGGCGATCCTCCGTGTCTGGGTACAGGGTAAAACAAAACCGCCCGCGAGACATCTCTCGCGGGCGGTCGATCTGAAAAAGATCGCGTTGCTTACTGAGTTGGCTGGCTTTCGCCGCCTTCGGCCTGTTGCTTTTTGCTCAGGTCTTCGCCAGTGACTTGGTCGACGACCTTCATGGAGAGGCGCACCTTGCCACGATCGTCGAAGCCCAGGAGTTTCACCTTCACCGCTTGGCCTTCCTGCACGACGTCCGTGGTCTTTGCGACGCGTTTGGCCGCCAGTTCCGAGATGTGAACCAATCCGTCCTTCGGCCCGAAGAAATTCACGAAGGCGCCGAAATCCATCACCTTGACGACCTTGCCGTCATAGATTTCGCCGATCTCCGGCTCGGCCACGATCGATTTGATCCACTTCAGCGCCGCCTTGATCGACTCGCCGTCGGCGGAGGCGATCTTCACCGTGCCGTCGTCCTCGATGTTGATCTTGGCGCCCGTCTTCTCGACGATCTCGCGGATCACCTTGCCGCCCGAGCCGATTACTTCACGGATCTTGTCGGTCGGGATCTTGATGGTCTCGATGCGCGGCGCATGTTCGCCGAGCTCATTGCGGCTGTGGCTGATCGCCTTGTTCATCTCGCCGAGGATATGCAGACGGCCGCCCTTCGCCTGATCCAGCGCGACGCGCATGATCTCTTCGGTGATGCCGGCGATCTTGATGTCCATCTGCAGCGAGGTGACACCCATTTCGGTGCCCGCCACCTTGAAGTCCATGTCGCCGAGATGATCCTCGTCGCCCAGGATGTCGGAGAGCACCGCATAACGGTCACCTTCCAGGATTAATCCCATAGCGATACCGGCGATCGGACGCGTAATCGGTACGCCCGCATCCATCAATGCCAGCGAGGTGCCGCACACCGTTGCCATCGAGGAGGAGCCGTTGGACTCCGTGATCTCAGACACGATACGCAGCGTATAAGGGAATTCTTCCTTCTTCGGCAGCATTGGGTGGACGGCGCGCCAAGCGAGTTTGCCGTGACCGATTTCGCGGCGACCGGGCCCCGACATGCGGCCCGTTTCGCCGACCGAATAGGGAGGGAAATTGTAATGCAGCATGAAGTGCTGCTTGTAAGTGCCCTCCAGGCTGTCGACGAACTGTTCGTCTTCGCCGGTGCCAAGCGTGGCAACGACGAATGCCTGCGTTTCGCCGCGCGTGAACAGCGCCGAACCATGGGTCCGCGGCAGCACGCCGACTTCCGCTACGATCGGACGCACGGTGACCAGATCGCGACCGTCGATGCGCTTCTTGGTGTCGAGCACTGCGTTGCGCATGACATGGGCTTCGATGTCGTGCATCAGGTGGCCGAACTTGTTGTCCTCGAGCTTGCCCTCGCCGACGAATTCCGCCGCGGCCTTCGCGCGGATTTCCTTGATACGATCGCCCCGCACGTGCTTTTCAGGGATCTGGAAGGCCACCGTGAGATCGGCGCCCACGAAAGATCTGATGCGGTCGAAGATTTCCTTGGTGTCGTCGACGGGAACGTCACGCGGCTCCTTCGCCGCCTTCTCCGCCAACCTGATGATGCCGTCGATCACAGCCTGCATCTGCTTGTGGCCGAACATCACCGCGCCGAGCATCTCGGATTCCGTAAGTTCCTGCGCTTCCGATTCCACCATCAGCACGGCGCTGGCCGTACCGGCGACCACCAAATCAAGCTTGGAGCTCGGCATGGAATCGATTTCAGGGTTCAGCACATATTCGCCGTCGATGAAGCCGACGCGCGCCGCACCGATCGGACCCATGAAGGGGATGCCCGAGATGGTCAGCGCCGCCGACGCGGCCACCAGGGCGACGATGTCAGGATCGTTCTCCATGTCATGGCTGAGCACGGTGACGATTACCTGCGTCTCGTTGCGATAACCGTCGGCGAACAGCGGGCGGATGGGGCGGTCGATCAGGCGTGAGGTCAGCGTCTCACGTTCTGTGGGCCGGCCTTCACGTTTGAAATAGCCGCCTGGAATTTTGCCGGCGGCAAAGAATTTTTCCTGATAGTTGACGGTCAGAGGAAAGAAATCGATGCCTGGTTTGGGCGCGCGCGCGCCGACTGCGGTGGCCAGAACCACGGTCTCACCATAGGTGGCGAGGACGGCACCGTCTGCTTGACGGGCCACGCGGCCGGTTTCGAGCACGAGCTTGCGGCCGCCCCATTCGATTTCTTCACGTACGATCTTGAACATTTTCGGATTCACTTTCCTTCGTTCCCGCAAGCCGGATTGCCGGCGGGGTTTCCTTGAGTCATCTCAAGAATAGATGTGCACGCGCCCGCGGACCATCCGCAGACACGCGCGAATTGCGACAAGCGGTTGGAACGCGCTTTCAGCGCCGCAGTCCCAGCCTGCTGATGAGCGCCTCGTAGCGCTTTTCGTCGGAGGCTTTGATGTAGTCGAGCAGACGCCGGCGCTGCGACACCATCTTGATGAGGCCGCGGCGCGAGTGATTGTCTTTGGCGTGCGTCTTGAAGTGCTCGGTCAGGTTGGTGATGCGCTCGGAGAGCACGGCCACCTGAACTTCGGGTGAGCCGGTATCGCCCGGCTTCGTGGCGTATTCACTGATTACTTCCAGCTTACGTTCGTTCGTTATCGACATGTACGGTCATCCAGTTCCAAAGTTGAAAACACGAAACGGTCTCAACTCGCCGGCTTCGAAAGCAACCAGTGCAACCGGTTCGCCTTCGCCCGTCGAGCAGAAGACCGTGAGCCCCTGAAGATCGTCGCTGGAAGAAGCGAAATCCGCGATCCGGGCGAACTGCACCGCTCGGATCAGAATCGGATTGCCGCTGCGTAGGCGAACCGCATCCGGGCCCGTAACGGCCAGCGCCGGGATGCCGTCCAGCGCGGTCGAAATAGGCCTCAAGTGCTCAAAAGCGGCGGGACTATGCATAAAACCCTTCAGGGTTTCCAGCCCAATTGCGTCCTCGACCGAAAAGGCGCCCACCCGGGTGCGGCGCAGAGCCGAGACATGGCCCAGGCAACCCAGCGCCTGGCCGAGGTCGCGAACCCAGGCCCTGACGTAAGTCCCTTTGCTGCAACGTATTTCGAACTCGGCATGGTCCAAATCCGGTTGAGCCAAGAGGCTCGCCGATTTGATGAACACTGTTCGGGGTTCAAGGACTACCATCTCCCCTTCCCGCGCCAAGTCATAAGCCCGCTCGCCCTCGACCTTGATAGCCGAGTAGGAGGGGGGGATTTGCCGGATCGGCCCGACGAAGCGCGGCAGGGCCTGCTCGATCTCCGCCCGGGACGGGCGATTGTCCGAGGTGCCGGTGATGGCACCTTCGGTGTCGTCGGAATCGCGCGCCTCTCCCCAATGCGCGGTGAAGCGGTAGGTCTTCTCCGCGTCCATGGCGTATGGCACCGTCTTTGTCGCCTCGCCCAATGCCACAGCAAGCACGCCCGTCGCCATCGGGTCCAGGGTTCCGGCATGCCCCGCCTTCTGCGCATCAAACACACGTTTGACGATAGCGACCGCTTGCGTAGAGGTGACGCCTTGCGGCTTGTCCAAGATTACCCAGCCATGAACCGGCGAGCCCTTCTTCTTACGGCCCATCTTCCTCGGTCTTCTTCAGGTCGCGCTGCACGCGCGAGGACTTCAGGATAGTCTCGATCTTCTCCGCCTCGGCGAACGATTTGTCTTCCACGAAACGCAGCTCGGGCGTGAACTTGATCGCGATCATATGGCCCATCTGACCGCGCAGATAAGCTTTGTTGCGATTCAACGCCGCGATGATTTTGTCGGCGTTCTTGCCGCCGAGCGGTTCGCAGAAGACGGTGGCGTAGCGCATGTCGCCGGACGGCTGTACCTGCGTGATGGTGACCGACACGCCAACCAGGTCTGGATCGCGCACGTCGCCGCGCAACAGAACCTCGGACAAGGCGTGGCGCAGCAATTCGCCGACGCGCAATTGGCGTTGTGACGGGCCAAGATTCGAAGGACGGGGGCGGTTGCGGGGCATTGGATTGTTCCATCCCCTCATGCGGCGAAGATTCGGCATGAGGGAAATTGCCGAGGCCCCATCCTCCGCTTCCGGAGGATGAAGAGCCGCGATGTGCGCCTAAAGCGCGCGCTGGATGGTTTCGACCTCGAAGGCTTCGATCACGTCGCCTTTCTGCATGTCCTGATAATTCGCGAAGGCCATGCCGCATTCCTGGCCGATCTGCACTTCGCGTACTTCGTCTTTGAAGCGCTTCAAGGTGGACAGCTCGCCTTCGTGGATCACCACATGGTCGCGGATCAGACGCACCTTGGCACCGCGGCGCACCACGCCTTCGGTGACGCGGCAGCCGGCGACCTTGCCGACCTTGGAGATGGTGAACACTTCCAGGATTTCGGCATTGCCCAAGAACTTCTCGCGCGTCTCCGGGGCCAGCATGCCCGATAGCGCCGCTTTCACGTCGTCTACGACATTGTAGATGATGTTGTAGTAGCGGATTTCTACACCGTCGCGCTTAGCGCGTTCGCGCGCCTGTTTGTCGGCACGGACATTGAAGCCGATAATCGCCGCGCCGGACGCGTGCGCCAGGATCACGTCGCTTTCGGTGATGCCGCCGACGCCCGACTGCAGCACCTGTGCGGCCACTTCATCGGTACCGAGCTTGGCCAACGCGCCCTGGATGGCTTCCGCCGAACCCTGCACGTCGGCCTTGATAACGAGGGGAAGCAGGCGCTTCTCGCCGGCGGCGCGCGTTTTCAACAGTTGGTCGAGCGTCAGGCGCGACGTGGTCGCCTGGCGCGCTTCGCGGCGCTTGCGGGCACGGTATTCGGTGACCTCGCGGGCGCGCGCGTCAGAATCCACGACTACGAATTCGTCGCCGGCTTCGGGTGCGCCTGACAGGCCGAGCACTTCCACCGGCGTCGCCGGCCCAGCGCTCTGCACCGTTTCGCCCCGATCATTCTGCAGCAGGCGGACACGACCCCATTCGGAACCCGCCACCACAATGTCGCCGACTTTCAGCGTACCGCGTTGAACCAGCGCGGTCGCCACGGGGCCACGGCCGCGGTCGAGCTTGGCTTCGATGATGGCGCCTTCGGCGCTGCGGTCGGGGTTGGCCTTGAGATCGAGCACTTCGGCCTGGAGCAGGATCATCTCCTCCAACTTGTCGAGATTGGTACCCTTCTTGGCGGAGACCTCGATGGCGATGGTTTCGCCACCCAGATCTTCCACCTGGATTTCGTGCTGCAGGAGTTCGGTCTTCACCCGCATCGGATCGGCGTCGCCTTTGTCGATCTTGTTAATCGCGACAATGATCGGCACATGCGCCGCCTTGGCGTGGGCGATCGCTTCCACCGTCTGGGGCATAACGCCGTCATCGGCGGCCACAACCAACACGACGAGATCGGTCACCTTGGCGCCGCGCGCGCGCATGGCCGTGAAGGCGGCGTGGCCCGGCGTGTCGAGGAAGGTGATCCGTTGGCCGCCGTGCAGCTGCACTTGGTAGGCGCCGATATGCTGGGTGATGCCACCTGCTTCGCCTGCCACCACGTCGGTCTTGCGCAGCGCGTCGAGCAGCGAAGTCTTGCCGTGATCGACATGGCCCATGACCGTAACGACGGGCGGCCGTGCCTTCAGATTGGTGTCGTCGTCGGACGCACCTTTCAGGCCCTCCAGCACGTCGGATTCGGCGACACGCTTGACAGTGTGTCCGTACTCGGCGGCAACGAGTTCGGCTGTGTCGGCGTCGATCACGTCGTTCACCGTCGCCATCATGCCATTCTTCATAAGCACTTTGATGACGTCGACCGAGCGGCGCGCCATGCGATTGGCAAGCTCCGCCACCGTGATGGTTTCCGGAATAGTGACTTCGCGCGGACCAGCTGGACCAGCAGGCTGCGCCTGCGCGCCTTTGTTTACGCGCTGCAGATGACGGCGGTAGGAGGCGACCGACCGCATGCGTTCGTCGTCGCCGGATAGCGCCTTGGTGACGGTAAGCTTGCCGCGCCGGCGATTGTCCTCGCCTTTCTTCGGTGCAGCCGGGGTTTTGGCAGGCGCCTTCGCGCCTTTCTTGCTGACAGTCTCTTCTTCTTCTTCGGCGATCAGACGGCCACGGCGGGGTGCCTCGGCTGGCGCCTTGGCGGCGACGGTACCGGCGGGCTCATCCTTCTTTTCCAGACGGCGCGAGGCTTCTTCTTCCGCGTGTTTGCGCGCCAGCTCGTCGGCGGCCTTGCGGGCATCTTCTTCGGCTTTGCGCTTGGCGGCCGCGGCGCGCTCCGTCTTGAGCCGCGAATCCTCTTCTGCGCGCCGTTTAGCATCTTCTTCCGCGCGCTTGCGGGCTTCTTCCTCATGCACGCGGGCGTCGGCAAGCGCAGCACCGCGGCGGGCCTTCTCTTCATCCGTCAACTGACGCAGCACCACGCCGGGACGCGACGACGCTGAGCTCGAAGCAACGACAGGCTCGGCCGACGGAGCGGCTGGCACGGCTTTAGCCGGCGCGTCCTTGGGAGTGTGAACCTTGTCGGCGGGCTTGCCGGGCTCGAGGCGTGTACGCTTCTTCTCGACCACAACCGCTTTGGTCCTGCCATGGCTGAAGCTCTGCTTGACGGTCGAGGTTTCCGTCTTCTTCAGCGACAGCGTCTTGGACGGGGCGGAGCCCGGACGGCGCGTGGATGTGTCGTTTGTATCGCTCATACGTCTCTTTCGTTGCGGGCAGGGCTCAAACCCAGCGTTCCCGCCGGTCGCGCGCGGAACCCCGCAAGCCTTGCTGAGTCAAAGATCAGCCGTTCCGCCAAAGGGCCGCGCTTGACGGCGGCATGTATCACATTCTCGCGCCCCAGCGCCAAGCTCAATTCGGCGCGCGAAAGACAATCTATTGTTTCAATACGCAAACCGCGCGACACGGCAGCCGCCGCGAGCTTTCGCCGCCCGTCTTCGGCCCCTTCGCTGGCTTCCACCAGCGCACGTGGAGGCACCTTCTCGCCGAGCCCGCGCAAGACATTATCGAAGCCGAGCACCAGAAGCGCTGCCCGGCGCGCAAGCCCCAGATCAGACTGCATATGCTGGACGAGCAGTTTTTCCACCAGGGCCACAAGATCGGGCGCCGTTTTGACAGACGCTTTCGCCGCTTTGGCGAACGCGTTCTTGGCAACGGCCTGCGCAAGAACGGCGCACTCCGCCGTAACCCAGATGCCGCGGCCAGGAAGCTTGGCCGCTATGTCAGGAACCACGTTGCCCTCTGGCCCGATGACGAAGCGGACGAGCTTTTCTTCCGGACGTACCTCGCCCGTCACGATGCAACGCCGTTCGCGCATCGTCATTTCGTCCTCTTTCGTCGCCAGTGCCGTCACGCGGCGCCTTCCTCCGTCGTTCCGTCAGTGTCGCCGGTTTCCTCGGCGGTTTCTTCTGCCGGCTCCTCGGGCAGTTCTTCAATCCAGCCCGCCTTGACGCGCGCTTTCATGATGATGACGTTTGCATCCTCGGCCGTCAGGTCGAAGTCCTCGAGCGCGCCCTTGATCCGCACGCGCTCCTTGTCCTTGCCGGTTTCGTAGTAGCCGATGAGGTCATCTGTGGCACAGCCTGCCAGATCTTCCAGGGTCTTTACCTCGGCTTCGCCCAGCGCCACAGCCATCGCCGGCGTGACGCCGTCCACCTCCAGCACCGAATCCTCCACGCCTAGCGCACGACGCTTGTCATCCATTTCCTTATTGCGGGCTTCAATGAACTCCAGGGCACGATTCTGCAGCTCTTCTGCGGTCTCGTCGTCGAAACCTTCCACAGATGCCAATTCGCTCAGTGGCACATAGGCCACGTCCTCGATCTCGGCGAAACCTTCGGAAGCCAGCAGCTGCGCGACCATCTCGTCAACGTCGAGAGATTCCATGAAGCACTTGGTGCGTTCGGCGAATTCCTTCTGCCGGCGTTCGGATTCCTCGGCTTCCGTCATGATGTCGATTTGCCAGCCTGTAAGCTGCGACGCCAAACGCACATTCTGGCCGCGCCGCCCGATGGCCAGCGACAGCTGCTCGTCGGGCACGACCACTTCGACACGATGGGTATCTTCATCGAGTACAACCTTCGACACTTCGGCTGGTGCCAGGGCGTTAACGATGAAGGTCGCTGCTTCCGGCGACCACGGAATGATGTCGATGCGTTCGCCCTGCAGCTCTTGCACCACGGCCTGTACACGCACGCCGCGCATACCGACGCAGGCACCCACCGGATCAATCGAAGAATCCTTGGAGATCACGGCGATCTTGGCACGGGAGCCAGGATCGCGCGCCACGGCGCGGATCTCGATGATGCCGTCATAGATTTCCGGCACTTCCTGCGCGAACAGGCGGACCATAAACTGCGGATGGGAGCGCGACAGGAATATCTGCGGTCCCCGAGCCTCACGGCGCACATCGTAAATATAGGCGCGGATACGGTCGCCGGTGCGGAAATTCTCGCGCGGGATCATCTCGTCGCGGCGCACGACGCCTTCGGCGCGGCCCAGGTCGACGACGACGGAACCGAATTCCGAGCGCTTGACGATGCCGTGGACGATCTCACCGATCCGGTCCTTGTATTCCTCGTACTGGCGCTCGCGCTCGGCGTCGCGCACCTTCTGCACGATCACCTGTTTGGCGTTCTGCGCGTTGATGCGGTTGAAATCGACCGGCGGCAAGGTCTCGGCGATGATGTCGCCGACCTGTGCCGCGGGATTGCGGGCGCGGGCGTCTTCCAGCGAGATCTCGATCTTGTTGTTGTCGACCTGCTCGACGACATTCAGATAGCGCGAAACATGGGTTTCGCCGGTCTTGGGGTCGATCTCGACCTTGATCTCGTTCTCGCTGCCGTAATGGGCTTTCGCGGCACGCTGCATCGCCTCTTCCATCGCGGCGAGCACGACGGCCTTGTCGATCGACTTGTCGCGGGCAACCGCATCGGCAATCTGCAGAAGTTCTGTTCTGTTTGCGGCAATCGCTGCCATGTCACTCTAGCTCCTATTGCGCCGTGTGTTTGCGCGATTTCAAATCTTCTTCGATAAGTTTGTCCGTCAGCACCAGCTTGGCTTCCGCCACAGCACGGAACGGAAGTTTGAGACGCTGGCCTCCCGCCTCCACCACGACGTCGTTGCCGTCCAGGCCCAAGAGCGTGCCGCGGAAGCGTTTGCGTCCGTCGATGGGCGCCACGGTTTCCAGTTTGGCCTCGTGCCCCGACCAGCGGACAAAATCGGTGAGCCGCGTCAGCGGCCGGTCAATGCCTGGCGACGAGACTTCCAGCTCGTAGTCGCCCTCGATCGGATCGTCCTGCTCCAGGAATTCCGCAAGGGCGTGGCTGAGCGCGGCGCAGTCGTCCACGTTCATCGTGCCGTCCTCGCGTTCCGCCATCACCTGCAGGGTCTTGCGCTTGCCGCCCATCAGGCGAAGACGCACGAGCCTGTATCCCGCGGCCTCCACGACCGGGGCGAGAATCGGCTCGAGCTGCGACATTACAGTCAGAATGGCATGTTTCCTTACATTCCGGATCGCCGAGACAAGCTCGGCGACAGGCAAAACCCTTTCCCCGCGGCGGTCTCCTTAGACCGCCACACAACAGCATTCTGTTGTCTGGGATGGGCGCTTATGTACGCCGACAAAGGCAAAATGGCAAGCGATGGCCCTAATTCTTGGGTTTTGCGATCACGTCTACTGTGACTTCGCTGGGCGCAGCCTTTTCCGGTTGCGGTTTGCTCTTGTCGAACATCGTGGCAAAGGGCGTATGCCAGAACATCATCCAGATCAGCGCCACAAAAAATACCAGCGCGACAAAAACAGTGCCGATGTCGCCCAGCGGGGGCATGCGGAATTTTTCTTTTTCGTCGTCCTCATCCATTCCTACATATTACCCCTTCGCACAAAGGACAGGTAGGCCGGAGGGCCGTGCAGCGCCTTGGCCTCATAACGGGTCTGTGGCCAACCTTCGGGACGGATTTTCCAATCTACAGAACGGCTTGCCGTCCAGGCAAAGCCTGGATGCGCCACCCCTCGCTCCAAGGCCCAGTCGACATAGCCGGCGTCGTCACTGGCGATGCGCAGCTCGGCACCCGGTACCATGACCCGGGCCAGAATATCCAGCAGTCCCATCTGCACGAAACGGCGCTTATGATGGCGGGTCTTGGGCCAGGGATCGGGAAACAGGATGAAAACCCGACCGAGGCAGGCGTCTGGCAAAGCCTCAAGGATGTCACGGGCATCGCCTTCGTGGATGCGGATGTTCGAGACCTCTGCGCCTTCGAGCTTCGACAGCAGCTTGGCCACGCCCGCTTCGTAAGGCTCGGCGCCGATCTGACCCACCCTGGGATAGGCGCGTGCCTGCTCAATCAGGTGCTCACCGCCGCCGAACCCCACTTCCAGCCAGACGTCGTCGACAGCGGTAGCAAAATAGGTCCGTGGATCGCGGCCCGGTTCAAGCGGCAGCGTAAGCTGCGGCAGCAGACTGCGCCGCAGCTCTTCCTTATGCGGAGAGAGTTTAGGCCCCTTGCGCCGTCCGTAAAGCAGACGGCGCCGACGGCCCGGATCAGAAGGCGCGCTTGAGACCATCAACGAGATCTGTCTTCTCCCAGGAGAAGCCGCCATCGGCATCAGGCTCGCGCCCGAAATGCCCATAGGCGGAGGTTCTCGCATAGATCGGCTTGTTCAGGCCCAGATGCTCGCGGATGCCGCGCGGCTTCAGGCTCATCAGCTCCGGCAGAATCTCTTCCAGCTTCGCTTCGTCAACCGTGCCCGTGCCGTGCAGATGGACATAGAGCGACAACGGATCGCTGACACCGATGGCGTAAGCGATCTGAATCGTGCAGCGATCGGCCAAGCCCGCCGCCACAACGTTCTTCGCCAGATAACGCGCTGCATAGGCCGCCGAGCGGTCAACCTTGGTCGGATCCTTGCCGGAGAAGGCGCCACCGCCATGGGGTGCAGCCCCACCGTACGTGTCGACGATGATTTTGCGGCCGGTCAGACCGCAGTCGCCGTCGGGTCCGCCGACCACAAAGGCGCCGGTCGGATTGATGTGCCAGATCGTCTTGTCGTTGATCCAGCCATCGGGCAATGCCTTGCGGATATACGGCTCGACCACGGCGCGCACGTCATGCGAGGTCATGTTTTCGTCCAGGTGCTGGGTCGAAAGCACGATTTGCGTCGCGTAGACGGGCTTGCCGTTCTCGTAATGCACGGTCACTTGGCTCTTGGCATCGGGACCGAGCTTGGGCTCCTTGCCGGCTTTGCGAGCTTCGGCGAGGAGTTTCAGGATCTTATGGCTGTAATGGATGGGTGCCGGCATCAACGCGGGTGTCTCTCGGCAGGCATAGCCGAACATGATGCCCTGGTCGCCAGCACCTTCGTCTTTGTTGCCGGACGCATCGACGCCCTGCGCAATATGGGGCGACTGCGCGTGCAGCAGCACTTCCACATTGGCCCGCGCGTGATGAAATCCGTCCTGTTCGTAGCCGATGTCGCTTACGGCCCGGCGGGCGACGTCTTCGATCATATCGAAGGTGATGGCGCCGGGACCTCTGGTCTCACCCGCGATGATGATACGGTTGGTGGTCGCCAGCGTTTCGCAGGCCACGCGCAAATTCTTCGCATCGAAGCCGTTCTTGGGGCCTTCGCGGAAAAATAGATCGACAACCTCGTCCGAAATCCGATCACAGACCTTGTCCGGATGGCCTTCCGACACGCTTTCGCTGGTGAAGAGGTAGTTCAACCGCGCCATGTCCCAAATCCTTTGCTGAGAGTTGGTGGACTCCTTGCAGGGAATGGTCCCGCGGTCAACCACCATATGCAGATTTTGACATATGTTTTGCGGGCGCGAAGTGCGCCGCACTAGACCTAGGATAAAATTCATAGAATGAAGCGGGACAAATCCTGGTCCTTGGCGAGATCCTCAACGCGCGCGCGTACATAGATGGCGTCGATGACCAGTTTCTCGCCCTGCCGTTCTGTGGCTGAGAAGCTGATCTCGTCGAGCACGCGTTCCATTATGGTCTGCAACCGGCGCGCGCCGATGTTCTCCACGCTGGCGTTCACCAGCGCCGCGATGTCGGCGATGGCGCCGATGCCGTCTTCAGTGAATGCGAGCTTCACACCCTCGGTATCGAGGAGGGCGACATACTGCTTGATCAGGCTCGCCTCGGGTTCGGTCAGGATGCGCTGGAAGTCGTCGCGGGTCAGCGCCTTGAGCTCCACCCGGATGGGAAGGCGGCCCTGCAGCTCCGGCAGCAGGTCCGAGGGCTTGGCGGTGTGGAAGGCGCCCGAGGCGATGAACAGGATATGGTCGGTCTTCACCTGTCCGTGCTTGGTGGCCACCGTCGTCCCTTCGATCAGCGGCAGGAGGTCGCGCTGTACGCCTTCGCGGCTGACATCGCCGCCGCCACGCAGTTCGGAACGCGCGCAAATCTTGTCGATCTCGTCGAGGAAAACGATGCCATTGTTTTCCACGGCCGCGATGGCGTCGCGTAGGATTGCGTCCTGATCCAGCAACTTGTCGGCTTCCTCGGCGAGCAGCGGGGCATGGGCTTCGGCGACGGTCATGCGCCGCGTCTTGGCGCGCCCGCCGAACGCCTTGCCGAACATGTCGCCCAGATTGACCATGGAAATCTGCGCGCTGGGCATGCCGGGAATCTCAAAAGCGGGCATGCCGCCCGCATCCTTCATTTCAATTTCGATTTGCTTATCGTCGAGTTCGCCAGCGCGAAGGGATTTACGGAAGGATTCGCGCGTTGCACCGGATGAGCTGCCCACCAGTGCGTCGAGCACGCGATTCTCGGCGTTTGCTTCGGCTTGCGCCTCAACGTCGCGCCGCTTGCGTTCGCGAACCTGGGCAATGGCCACTTCGACGAGGTCCCGTACGATCTGCTCGACATCACGCCCGACATAACCAACTTCGGTGAATTTGGTCGCTTCCACCTTCAGGAACGGCGCTTGGGCAAGCTTGGCCAGTCTTCGTGAGATTTCCGTCTTGCCGACACCGGTCGGTCCGATCATCAGAATGTTCTTCGGCAAAACCTCCTCGCGCAGTTCGGCGGGAAGCTGCTGACGGCGCCAACGGTTGCGCAGTGCAATGGCGACCGCGCGTTTGGCTTCGTTCTGGCCGACGATGTGGCGGTCAAGCTCGGAAACGATTTCGCGGGGTGTGAAGGCAGAACTCATGTACGGGATAAACTCTCGATGACGACGTTTTCGTTGGTGTAGATGCAGATGTCGGCGGCAATCTTCATCGCCCGCCGTGCGATGTCCTCGGCAGAAAGGTCAAAGGAGTACAACGCCCGTGCTGCGGCCAGCACATAAGGTCCCCCTGAACCGATGCCGATCAACCCATCTTCCGGCTCCACAACGTCGCCGGTACCCGACAGAATAAGCGACTCCTTGGCGTCGGCCACGGCCATCATGGCTTCCAGCCGGCGCAGATAGCGATCGGTGCGCCAGTCCTTGGCAAGCTCCACACAGGCACGCGCCAGATTGCCTGGATGCTGGTCGAGCTTGGCTTCCAGCCGTTCGAAAAGGGCAAAAGCATCGGCCGTGGCACCAGCAAAACCTGCAATTACGTCTCCTTTGCCGAGACGACGGACCTTGCGGGCATTCGACTTCATCACGGTATTGCCCAGCGTCACTTGCCCATCGCCGGCCACGATAACGGACCCGTTCTTGCGGACGGAAAGAATAGTGGTGGAGCGCCATTTGGCTTCAGACATGGTAACCTCAATATAGGAAGCGAAACACGGTCTGCAAAACGCCCGATGCCGACCTTGGTCAAGATACCGTACGCAGATATCCGCGGATACACACCGTTGGAATTGCTTTTTCTTCACCGGCGCAAAGCGCGTGTGCTGGTGGAGGCGGCCACCAGGACTTTCGGCGAGCCCTCGCGCGCGGCAAGCGCCCTGTTGGCGCCGTTTGCCGATCATGCCTCGCGGCGCTGGTTGGAGAAAGCTAGTAATCCATATTTGGCCGAAATTTCCGGCATCGCGGCAGCCCTTGGCATCCCAGGCGTCTATGTGCTCAACCTCTGTTTTGAGTGGGGTTGCACAGGCGGCGTGTGGCATGGCGACGACGGACCGCTCTTGCGTCGCGTGTTGGACTGGCCGTTTCCACTACTCGGCGAGAATATCGTCGTAGCCCATCAAAAAGGACCGGCCGGCGATTTCTTTAACGTGACTTGGCCTGGGTTGAGCGGCGTGCTGCAAGCCAGCGCGCCGGGACGGTTTGCCGCCGCGATCAATCAGGCGCCCATGCGTCGCCGCGGCGCTGGCCTTGTCGGTGACTGGGCGCTCGGCCGGATTGCCGTAAAGCGCACGTTTGCGCTGCCGCCATCGCATCTGCTGCGGCACGTGTTCGAGACGGTGAAAGATTTCGCGACTGCAAAAGATATGCTGTGCCACGTTCCGGTGGCCGTGCCGGCCATATTCATCCTCTCCGGCATCCACAGTGCTGAAGGCTGCGTCATCGAGCGGACGGAAAATGCGTTTGCGGTGCGCGGAAGCAGAGATGGGCCCGTCTGTGCGACCAATCACTTCGAGTCGCACCTCAACCATGCAGGGCATGGCTGGCGGGCGCGACCGATCGACAGTCCCGGGCGCCTGGCGTCTGCCTACCGCCTCGGCTTGGCCGAGGATTTCTCCTGGTTCGTGCCGCCTATCGCCAATATTAACACTCGACTGGTTATGGTTGCGAGCGCCGCCAAGGGCATGTTGGCCGTCATGGGGACAACAGGCGAACGGCCGGTGACCGAGACCTTCGATCTACCAACGGGCGGCTGAAGGCTCGGCTTTCACCCAAAGCCGTCCCTTGCTATCAACGCACCATTGCTTCGGAGGCGCTCATGCGCACAGCCACCGTCGAACGTAAGACGCGGGAGACAGAAATCGCCGTTTCGCTCGATCTGGACGGATCGGGTGATTGCGACATCGACACCGGTATCGGTTTTCTCGACCATATGCTGGAGAGCTTCGGTCGCCATTCAATGATCGACCTCAAGGTCCGTGCTCAGGGTGATCTGCATGTCGACTACCATCACACCACTGAAGATACGGCGATCGTCATCGGTCAGGCGGTGAAAAAGGCCTTGGGCGATCTTGCCGGAATCACGCGTTTCGGCGCCGCGGTCATTCCCATGGACGAGGCGCTGACGCGCGTCGCCGTCGACGTTTCGAACCGTCCTTATCTGGTGTGGCGGGTGGAGATTCCAAAGCCGAAACTGGGCGAGATGGATACAGAGCTGTTCAAGGAATGGTTCCAGGCCTTCGCGCAAAATGCCGGGATTTGCCTGCATATGGAGAATCTTTACGGCCAGAACAGCCACCACATCGTCGAGACCTGCTTCAAAGGACTGGCTAGGGCGCTACGCCAAGCCATTACCCCGGACGACCGGCTCGAAGGCGATGTCGCCTCCACCAAGGGTGTGCTCGGCGAAAAAATCTGAAATTCTGGATTTACGGAAGCGCGGTGACGCTGCGTCACCCATGGTGACACACGCGTCATTTTCGTTGACGAAACGCAACCGCTTCTCATAATTATTCAATCAAAAGACCGGAAGGGTGAGACGCGCCATGGTCCAGATCACCAAAGATGATGCCTATGATGCCGTCAGACCGGACGATTTCCCGGCCATGCTCGAGGTCGAGCGGTACGGGCGGCGCTCGACGGCGTTCGACAAGATCATCTCCGCCACCCACGACCATTTCTGGGATCCGCTGGACAAGAAGTACATCGACTTCGAGATGCCGTTCGACATCGAGAACGTGCAGATGCTGCCGGACGAGATGTTCCCCTTTCTGCAGACCAAGCTCAGCGAAAAGCTGACGCCGAAGCAGAAAATCCACTATGTCAGCCAAAGCGCGCGCTGGTCGCTGTCCTCGATCCTGCATGGCGAACAAGGTGCGCTGGCGCTGTCGGCGTCGCTTTGCCATGTGCTGAAGGATCCCGGGGCGCAGGAATACGCCGCCAATCAGACGCGCGAGGAAGCTCGCCACGTCACGGCATTTTCGGCCTTCATCAAAGCACGCTGGGGATCGCCTCTGCCGGTCGGTCCGATCCTGGGCGATTTGCTGAAGGAAATGGTGCTGGCGCCGGAGGTCTACAAGAAAATCGTCGGCATGCAGATGCTGGTGGAAGGCTTGGCCATGGGTGCTTTCGCCACGTTGTACCAGAAGTCAGCCGATCCGCTGATGGTCAAGCTCTGTCAGTTGGTGATGACCGATGAAGCCTTCCATCACAAGTTCGGCAAGATTTGGGCCGACCGTACGATTCCGAAGCTGACGCCCGAGGAGCACAACATCGTGGAGGACTGGGCGGCCCAGTGTTTCCAGACCTTGCTGTTCAATCTGATAAACCCCGACCAGATGAAACAAGTCTATAACGACATCGGCGTCGACTGGGAGGAAGCCCAGGCGGCGATCGTGGAAGGTTTCGGCGACGATTACCGCCGTGAGCAGATGAAACAATCGGCCAACATTTTCCGGGTCTTGATCAAGACGTTGCTCAATGCCGGCATCATCAGCGACCGCACGCGCGCTTACTATGCGATGTATGTCGACATGAACGAGCTGAAGCAGGAAGGCGACCGCATGGTGGGTGACGACATCGCCGAGGATGGTATCCGTTACCTGCAGTCGATCAATTTCGGTGACGCCTCCAAGGGCAAGTCGCTGCTGGCCGCGGAATAGCCGGACGAAGCGAATTTTCCAGATGGGCGGTTCTTATGGGCTGCCCATTTGTTTTATGCTCACGCCATGTCCGTCACAGCTGCAGAAGTCGCGCGCGGCGTCAGCCGCCTTTTGATCCAGGAGGGCTTCAGCCCGATCCTGGAATTCACATTGGCCAACGGGCGCCGGCTGGACGTGGCGGCGCTCGGCTCCGACGGCACCATGCTGGGTGTCGAGGTCAAGGTTGCGCTAAATGATCTGAAGGGTGACCAGAAGTGGCCGGAATATCTGGAGTTCTGCGAACTTTTCTATTTCGCCATTCCGCCTGATTTCCCCGACGAGCATGTTCCGACGACCACCGGCCTGATCGTCGCCGACCGTTTTGGCGGCGCCATCGTGCGTCCCTCGCCGCGCACCGTTCTACATGCCAGCAGGCGGAAGGCCGTGACGCTCAGTTTTGCCAAGGTCGCAGCCGAACGGTTGTCGAGCATTCTGGAGGTGACCGATGGTGTCTAAAGCGCAATACGAAAAGATCTCCCTGTCGTTTGAGGGTGCGGAAAAGGGGATGTCCTATGGCAAGCCGTCCTTCCTACTTTTCAAGAAGTTCTTCACGCGGTTGCGCGACGAGGACGATTCTGTCGTCCTGATCGTGGGTTCGATCGACGAACGCGACATGCTGCTGGAAGTCGATCCCGCCGTCTTCCACATCACCAGCCACTACAAGGACTATCCCGCCGTGCTGGCGCGCCTCGCCAAGGCCGATACCAAGACGTTGCGCGGAATGCTGGAGCTGCATTGGCGCCGGATCGCGCCGAAGAGGTTGCAGAACAAACCTTCCTCCCCCGCAGGCAGTCACAAGCGGGGGAAGAAAACGAAACGCGCCGGACGTTAGCGCGGGCTGCGCTTCGCCAAGATGCGCTGCAGCGTACGCCGGTGCATGTTGAGGCGGCGCGCCGTCTCGGACACGTTATGGCCGCAGAGCTCGTAGACGCGTTGAATGTGCTCCCAGCGTACGCGGTCGGCGGACATTGGATTTTCGGGCGGCTTTGGCTTGGAGCCCGGTGCAGCCATCAATGCCGCCATGATATCGTCAGCGTCAGCTGGCTTGGGCAGATAGTCGATAGCGCCATATTTTACGGCGGCAACTGCAGTCGCGATATTGCCAAAGCCCGTGAGAACTACGACGCGGCTGTCAGGGCGCACTCCATGCAGGGTTTCAAGCACATCGAGCCCGTTGCCGTCTTCCAGTTTGAGGTCAACTACGGCATAGGCCGGAGGTGCTTCCTTGGCGCGCGCTTTGCCGTCTGTCACGCCTTCGGCGATCGTCACCGCGAATCCGCGCGCTTCCATGGCGCGCGCCAGACGTTCGCGCAGAGGACGATCATCTTCTACAATCAGCAGCGTTTTGTCTTCTTGTTGCACATTCATCGTTTTTGTCCTTGCGTTGCACACATAGGCCGGTCCTACCGGCCTTCAGTCCTCCGGGGTCCTGGAGGGTGAGGTTTCTCCGTCGATTTCTCCGCGCAACCACGACACGCTGACGCGCGCGCCACCGCCCGCCGGGTTGATGGCCTTGACTGTTCCACCTGTCTGTTCCAGCAGCGTTTTGGCGATGAAAAATCCCAATCCCATGCCTTCGCGCTTGCCCATCGGTGCGGTCGGTGGGCCCAGTTCGGTGTCGCCGAGCGCGTGATCGCCGGGCCGGGATGTGATGTAAGGTTCGCCGATCCGCTCGATGATGTCGGGAGAAAAACCGGGGCCGTCGTCTTCCACGGTTACGCGCAACGCCGTCGGACTCCAACTGGCTTCCACGCGCACGCGCGCGCGTGCGAAATCAGCCGCGTTCTCGATGATGTTGCCCAAGCCGTGCAGCAGTTCGGGCGCGCGCCAGACCTGCGGTTGCGGCTCGTTACGGTTGGCCGGCGCGGCGGCAATGACGATTTCCAAGTCATCGCCGCGATAGGTGTCGGCAATGTCGTCAAGCAAGGCGCACAATGGCAGGCGCGCGGTGGCGCCGAGCAATCCTTCTTCCGGCCTTGCCAGACGCATGAGGATCATACGGCAACGCTCGGCTTGCCCACGCAGCAGGCGTACATCCTCCGCTTCCGGAGATCCCGGAGGCATGACACGTTCGAGTTCGTGGGCCACCACGGCGATGGTGCCGAGAGGGCTGCCAAGTTCGTGCGCCGCCGCGGTGGCAAGTGCACCCAGCGCCGACATGCGTTGCTCACGGGCCAGCGCGAGCTGCGTCGCGGCAAGACCGGCCGACATGCGGGCGCCTTCGCTGGCGATCCGCCAGGCATAAACTGAGGTAAAGCCGATGCCGAGCACGAGCGAGGCCCACAAGCCGGCCTGATACAGCTGCGGCAAATCGAGACGGTCGGTGGGCGACCAAGGCAGCGGATCGTGCGCCACTGATATCACCGACGCGGCCGTCAGTGCGATCGCACCGAGGATCAGCGTGTTGCCGAGATTCAGCGTCGACGCCGCAATAACGACGGGTGCGATGAACATCAGCGCGAAGGGATTGGCGATGCCGCCCGTGAGGTAGAGCAGCGCAGCCAATTGCAGCACGTCATAGGCAAGATAAACCGTTGCTTCGCGGTTGGTGAGTCGATGACTCGGCGGATAGCGCAACGCCAGGATGATGTTGAGGCCGGCGCTGAACAGCACGCAGGCAAGGCATTGCGTCAGCGGCAGAGGATAGCCGAACCCAAAATAGACGACGAACAACGCCGTGGTCTGTCCGCCCGTCGCCATCCAACGCAGATTCGACAGAGTCCGCAGACGCACGCGCCCTCTGACCGCGGAGGCTCTGGCCACCGGCAAGACACGTGCGCGCTCAGTTTGGGCTTCTGCATTCGTCATCTGCACGGCTCCACCGGCGACATGTCACGTTTTTCTTTGCGTGCCTGCACCAGCAATACTATCAATCAAATCCCAAGCATGCAGCGGACTCACAATACGTAATGATCCGTACGCCTCTTTCGTTTCTCCCCTATTTGCTGGCCGCCGTCATGGTTGCCGGGGGTTTTTTGTGGCATGAAGGCGATATTGCGGCGGTCCGTATCCGGGCCCAAGGCGTGGCAGCCATCGGCGGCCCCTTTTCGCTGACCGACCAATACGGTGTTTCCCGCAATTCGGCCTATTTCCGCGGCCGCTTCATGTTGGTCTATTTCGGCTACACCTATTGCCCCGACATCTGTCCGACGACGCTGGCGGTTGTCGCGGATGCGCTTGGTAAATTGGGCAAATCGGCCGATCAGGTGGCGCCGATCTTTGTCACCCTCGACCCTGAGCGCGATACGCCGGGGGTGTTGAAGGCCTATTTAAAATCATTCGATCCGCGCTTTGTCGGACTGACGGGCAGTCCGAAAGCGATTGCGGAAGTGGCGCATGCTTATCGCGTCTATTACCGCGAGCATCCGTTGAAAGGTGGCGGTTATGCGCTGGATCACTCCAGCCAGATCTATCTGATGGGGCCGGACGGCAAATTCATCGCCGTTTTCGACGAAACACTGGGACCTGACGGACTCGCTGCCGCGCTCCGCAAATACCTTTAAATCTTCGGAGCCGGCAAACCCAGCTGCGAAGCGGCCGCAATCAGTGTGTTGCGCATCAGGCAGATGATGGTCATGGCACCGACCCCACCCGGGACCGGCGTGATATGCCCGGCAGTTTTGAGGGCTTCGTCATAATCTACATCGCCGACCAGTTTCGTCTTTCCTCCGCCCGCATCCACCCGGTTGATGCCCACATCGATCACTGTGGCGCCGGGTTTCACCCAGTCGCCTTTCACAAACAACGGACGGCCGATGGCCGCCACCAGGATGTCGGCCCGGCGCGCCAGCGCAGGAAGATCACGGGTCTTCGAGTGCGCCATGGTGACGGTGGCGTTGGCAGCCAGTAGAAGCTGGGCAGCTGGCTTGCCGAACAGCAGCGAGCGGCCGATTACCAACGCGTCCATGCCGACGATCTCCCCCAAGGTCTCCTTGAGCAGGATCATCACCCCCGCCGGCGTGCAAGACACCAGCTTGGCACGGCCGCTGAGCAATAATCCGGCATTGGTAGGGGTCAGCGCATCCACGTCCTTGGCTGGATCAAGGGTATCCAGCACCGCCTCTTCGCGGATCTGCTTGGGTAGCGGCAGTTGCACCAATATGCCGTGGACGGCTTTGTCGGCATTGAGCGCCCGGACCTCGGCCAGAACCTCGGCTTCGCTCGCCGTGCCTGGCAAATGCCGATGCACCGACTTGAACCCGATCGCTTCCGCTGTCTTGTTCTTGTTGCGGACATAGACCTCGCTGGCTGGATCGTCCCCGACCAGTACCGTCGCCAGACCCGGCACCAGACCATGTGCCGTCTTGTAGCGTGCGGTCTCCTCGGTCAGCCGCGCGCGCAACGCCACTGCGTGAAGTTTTCCGTCGATGATCGAGGCCGTCACGGCGCATCTCCTAAAGCTTCAAGACGGGACGCCAAGGTGCCTGCTGGGCCCGCGATTTCAACCCGCTTCAACCGTGCCGTGCCGCCGGCTGAGATGCGGATCGCAGATTTGGGTACCGACAGCACGTCGGCAAGAAGCTTGATCAGCGCCTTGTTGGCCTTGCCATCTTCGGGAACGGCACGCACGCGCGCCTTGAGGTAGGCCATGCCGTCGGCGCCGTTTATCCAACCCTCCACGACGTCGCGCCCGCCTTTTGGTGTCAAACGCAAGGCAAGGCTGACGCCGCCCCCGCCAAGACGCACGCGGGCCGCCATTGGTGCTAAACCGCGAAGCGGAAAGCCACCCAGACGACCAGGCGCTGCAAGAACCAAATGCCGATCAAGACGAAAATCGGCGAAATGTCGATGCCGCTGAAAACCGGGATAACGCGGCGCACCTGGCGAAAGACCGGCTCGGTCAGCGCGTCGAGCACGCGGACGATGCTGCGAACGATATTGTTGTGCAGGTTGATGACATTGAAGGCGATGAGCCAGCTGGCCACCACGGCCGCAATCACCACCCACCAATAGAGCTGAAGCAGCAAAAGGATCAATTGCGAGATGGGATCGAGCATCGGTATCGGGCGCTCCAGAAAGGACGGCCTGCGTTTTGCCAGCCTGGGCGGGTAACCGCAAGGTGCGGCGCTTGACAGCTTTGGGGGGCACTTCCTAGATACCGCCCCCATGCCCTGCTCCGCTCCGTTGGAGCCTTGCCGGGCGCCAAGCTTGGCTTGGGGCTGTAGCTCAGTTGGGAGAGCGCCTCGTTCGCAATGAGGAGGCCAGCGGTTCGATTCCGCTCAGCTCCACCACCCTTTGCTGCTATGCAGCTTCGGGTGGCGCGGCATTTTTCCTGTGAAACGGCGAACGGTGTCGGCTGACGGTCGAAAGCCCCCTTCACTTCCCCACAACATATCTTACCCGCCAAAGGGTGTTTCCAGCGTCGTCCGCAATCAGCAGACTACCGTCTTTGGTGACGACAAGCCCTGCGGGCCGGCCCCAGACCTGGGGCGGCGAGGTATCGCCGTTCCGGAAGCCGGTGACGAAGTTTTCGTAACCATTCTCGGGCTTCCCGTCTTTGAACTTCACCGTCACAATCTTGTAGCCCGTCGGCTTGGCCGAATCCCAGGAACCATGCAACGCAATGAAGGCATCGCCCTTGTAGGATTCAGGGAACTGACTGCCTTCGTAGAACACCAAGCCGAGCGGCGCGGAGTGTGCTCGGAAAAGGACGTCCGGTACTTTCGCCTTGGCCACAAGATCAGGCCGTTTTTTGCCGAACACCGGATCTGGGTGAGGGCCGATATAGGCATAAGGCCAGCCGAAGAAATCGCCCTGACGGATTTGGGTGAAGTAATCCGGCGGTAATTCATCGCCCAAGCCATCGCGTTCGTTGACGGTGACGTAGAGATCATTTGTACCAGGATAAAAAGCGATGCCTACCGGATTGCGGATGCCGCTGGCGAATGTCTGCAAATGACCGTCGGGCATCACTTTTTGCACGGTGGCGCGGGGATTGGGATCTTCAGCGACATTGCTCGCGCTGCCGATGGCGACATAAAGCGTGCCGTTCGGTCCGAAGGCGATGTCGCGCGTCCAATGATTGCCACGGCCGCCGAACGGATCCTTAGTCACCGCCGCGCGCGGTCCGGCGGTCAACCCGCCGTCCGCATACCCCACGCGCCAGACGGCGTTGAGATCGCCGACATATAGGGCTCCATCATGGAACGCCAAGCCGTGGGGCATGTTGAACCCAGTCGCGAAGGTCGAAACCTGTTTGCCCCGCAGCAGCAACACCGAACCGGTGTGCGGCTCTGCCAGGAAGACGTCGCCGTTGGGCGCCAAAGCCATGAAGCGTGGCTCGTCGAGACCGGTGATATAGGGCTCGATCGTGAACCCTTTGGGGACTTCCGGAAGCGCGCCGGCCGGCCGCGGGATCACCGTGCTGTGGTTGTCGACACCCGGGGTCGCGTAAGGCTGCGGCATGTCCGCGGAAAGCACCTGAAAATGCTGGCCGGGATGGTCTGCGGCCGACGCTGCGGCACACAAAAGAGCCGCCGACGACAGCACTGCGAGACAAAGTCTGGCTTTTCCGTCCATGGGTTACCTTTCAATCCGTCCGCCGCTAACCTTCGCTTTACCATACCACGTTAAACCAACTGGGCTTCGCGAAAGCCAAAGTCATGCGCCGTTCCGCAATACTTGCTTTTCTTGTCGCTTTTTCGTTCGCCCTGCCGGCCTACGCCGCCAGCGACAAGAAAGCGCCTGTGCACAAGATCACGCAATCGCCGAGTTACGTCATGATCGATCCGATTTATACGACGATCATGGATGGCGACAAAATTGTGGGCATGCTGATGATCGGCATCGGCCTGGATATCCCCAATGCCAAGCTGCGCGCCGACGTCAACCAGGCGATGCCTGTGCTGCGCGATGTTTATGTCCGCAATCTGATGGAATTCACGGCGACATCGGTGAGACCCTGGCGACAGCCGGACGTGACCGCCATCGCCGACCGCCTGCAGCGCGTTACCGATCGCGTGTTGCGCCGCAAAGGCGCGCAGATTCTCCTCGCCCAGGTTGCGATGCGTCTCACGAAATAAAAAGCGAGGCCCGGCTTCTCCGGACCCATGAAGACACCCTTTTAGGCGCTCGCGGTTGTCGTGGTCGTGGATGCATTCTGGGCCAGCAAATCCAGAAGCGTCAGTATAGGCGACGTCGTGGTCGTGGCAGATGCGCTCTGTGCCTGTCCGGCGGATTCGAAAGCCTTGATGGCCGAACTGAACTGGCTGGCCGAGATGCTTCCGCTGTTCTGCGAATCTAGAGCTGCAAAATCGGCACTGGCTTCGGACGCGGTGCCCCCAAGGCTTGTGACGAAATTCGTGAACTCGGTGCTGTCCACCGTACCGTTGCCATTTGTATCCATTGCCTGGAGAAGCTGCGACGCCACATTGTCCGCCGAAGGCGGCCCGCCGTGATGGTGATGATGGCCATGCGGTCCGCTAGTGCCGCCGTTCTGCAGGTCGCTCGCCAATTGCGTCTGAGTGAGATTGCCCGAACTGTTCTGGTTGAGCGCGGAAAACAGCGCATCGGCCTGGGATTGTGTGCCGCCCTTGCTCTGTATGTATGACTCCATCTCGCTTTGGGAAATCGATCCGTCACCATCCGTGTCGATGGCCGACATCAGATTGCTGAGGAGACCCGATGCAGGTGTCGTCGGTGACGAGGAACCTGCGGGGGATGCTGTGCTCGTCGCTGTCTGCGACGCGCTTGGATCGCTTTGCATCATCATCAACAGCCCCAGAATCTGGGCGCTCAGATCGCCTTTGCCGCTTCCCGTCAGCGAGGTGCTGTTCTGGGTTGCCGCGCTTGGAGATGTTGAAGAGGATGTACTGGAACTGGCTGGACTCGTCGCCGACGTGGCGCTGTCGAGCCGACTGAGCATGGACGCGAGAAGCTGGCTTGCATTGCCGGCTCCGCACGCCCCAATGCCGCCGATGGACATGGGTAACCTCCAAATTGCCTTACGCGACGCTCCACAGACCAGTCTCAAAGCACGGCGCGTGCCTGTCGTGCGTTTCACACGCCGGGCGAAATCGGTGGTTAAGCAGAGGTTATTCCGGAAAATCTTGCGACAACTCGGGCATTCCTTGCCGCGACCGACGGATTTTCGGGCGGCAAAAGATGCTGTGGCGACGACATCACATCGCCGAGATGCCGCCGTCGACTTTCAGCTCCGCGCCGGTGACGAATTTGGATTCGTCACTCGCGAGGTAGAGCACGGCATAGGCGATGTCGTCCGGCTCGCCTATCCGGCCCAGCGGAATCTGGCGTGCCAGCTTGGCGTAGGCTTCGTCCTTCCCGTGGCGTGCCACCAACGGATCCAGAATCGGCGTCGCGATGAACACCGGATGCACCGAATTGGAGCGGATGTTATAGCCCTTCTTGGCGCAATGGAGCGCCACAGATTTCGACAGATGGCGCACAGCCGCCTTGGCCGAGTTGTAGGCTGCCATGTTGTAGCCGGCGACGATCCCGGCAATCGACGAGATGTTGACGATAGAGCCGCCGAGGTTCGTGTCCTTGACGGTTTTCGCGATCAACGCGATGGCGTGCTTGCAGCCGAGGAACACGCCATCGAGATCAATGGCGTGCACCTGCCGCCATTCTCCCAGCGTGGTCTGCTCGAGATCCTTGGTCAGCCCGATGCCGGCGTTGTTGACCAGGACGTGAAGCCCGCCGAAGGCGCGCTCCGCATCGGCGAGCACCCGCTGCCAGTCTTCTTCGCTGGTCACATCATGTGTGAAAGCTACGGCTGTGCCCGGCCGCTCGGCGTTGATCGCGGCCGCCACCCCTTCTGCACCTTGCGCGTTGATGTCCGTCAGCACGACGCGCGCGCCTTCTTTCGCCAGCAGACGTGCCGCCGCTTCGCCCAGCCCCTGCGCAGCACCGGTAATCAACGCAATCTTTCCTGCAACGCGACCCATCATGGCGTCCTCATGCACTCTGGAGATAGTGCACAAGGCGCAGCACCACCGGCCGCGGCGAGAATGGCACCGACCACGCCATGAAGGTGTTCCTGAGACCCGTGACCTTTACCCGCCGGTTCGTCCTGAAGGCGCGATAGCCGAGTCTGGCGACTTTCGCCGCCGACATCTGCCCCATGCGCAACAATCTAACCTTGTCTGTGCCGGCGCGCGTATGAAAATCACTTTCGGTTGCGCCGGGGCACAGGCACGAGACGTGGACGCCGGTACCGCGCGCTTCTTCCCACAACGCCTCACTGAAGGAGAGAACGAAGGCCTTTGAAGCATAATAAATCGCCATGAAGGGACCTGGCTGGAAGGCGGCCGTAGACGCCACATTGAGCACGCCACCATGCCGTCTTTTCAACATACGCGGCCAATAGACGTGGGTCAGCTCGACCAGCGCCCGGATGTTGAGATCGATCATTCCGAGCTGTGATTTTGAATCCGTGGCAGCAAAGGGACCGGCTTCGCCATAGCCCGCGTTGTTCACCAACACGTCGATAGGACGGTCACCAAGACGTGCGGCCAGCTCCGCACCTGCTCCGATGACCCCAAGATCACAGGGCATGACCGAAACCTGGGCGTGATATTGATTCGACATGCTGTCCGCGACGGCCTGCAGCTTGTCGCCCGACCGTGCCACGAGAACAAGATCGTAGCCGTCCTTCGCAAAGCAACGGGCAAGCTCAAGCCCTATCCCCCCGCTTGCTCCGGTGATCAGCGCGGTCTGGCCGGTGCCTTTTCGTTTGCGAGCCATGCGAGCCCCCCTGTTTCCACCGGAGCCTAGAGGTTCGCTTCACCCGCCCTCAAGCCTGCAACACCACCGAATTTCAAAGCTGACCAAACGGATTCGCACCTTTTCCTGGGGGTTCCGTAATATCCGTTGGGGCGGTAGGTCCTGTGATGGGCAGCGACCGCCAGCCGATCTGCGGCGCCCCCTTTTCCGCCAGGGGTAGGGTCGTTGCGCCGTCGGCAAGCCATCTCGCCAAACCTGTTGCGATGCGTTTTTCTTGCCGGTCATAGTCAGGGTGACGCAAAGCTTCTTCCGCTTTGTCGCCCGACGCGTGATAAATTGACGGCGATAGGTGTGATCGCCCCGGATTGGGATAATTATGACTTTTCGTAGCAGACCCGTTGCCGTTTGGGCGCTTCCGCTCGCCACGCTTGTCCTGGCGCTGTTCGTGCTCGGAGCCGATATTGGCGGGGCAGCAACATGGCTGCGCGGCATTTTGTTTGATCACTACCAACAATCCCAGCCCCGTACCTATGAAGACACCCGCAGCCGAGGCGGCCATAGCGTACGCGTTTTGGACATCGACGCCGCCTCGATACAACGCTTCGGCCAGTGGCCATGGTCCTATGCAGCACTGGCGAAGCTCGTCGACGATATGAAGGCCCAAGGTGCCTCCATCGTCGTCTTCACCACGCCGTTCGAACGACCGGATTCGGCATCACCAAAGAAGCTCCTGGCGCTGGTGCCGCCCGGACCCTCCTTTGACGCGGCCCGCATGGAACTCGAGCGCATGCCGTCGCCGGACGATGCGCTTGCCTCGGCATTTTCCGGCATCCAAGCGGTGACGGGCTTCACCCTGGGCGACGCCAGACCGGCACGCACCTTGACGCTGAAAGCCACGGTCGCCTGGACGGGCAAGTCCTACCCCTTTGGCCAGACACGCGCCTTCGATCAGGCCTCTGCATCGCTGCCCGTCATCGAGGCGGCCAGTGCCGGGGTTGGTGCCGTCAATCTGGATATCGATCCCGACGGTAAGGTACGGCGCATGCCCCTGGTCTTTCGGCTCCGCGACAAAGCCGTGCCGACGCTGGAGGCAGAAGTGCTGCGTCTGGTCGAAGGCAAAGATGCCCTAGTGCTAAAGAGCAACGACGGCAATGCTGGATTATTCGGGAGCGCGCCAGGCATCGCGTCCGTCGACACCGGCCACACAGACCTCGCCATGACTCCCGGCGGCTCGCTATGGATCGCCTATTCAGGCATGCAGGCGGAGCGCGAGGTGTCTGCTTCGGCTCTGATCGATAAGACCCTTGCGCCCGGCAGCTTGAGCGGCGCCATCGTCTATGTCGGCTCTCCCGACGACTTGGTGGACACACCGCTGGGTCTGATGCCTGTGGCGGACGTCCATGCCGAGGCCGTTGAGAATCTCCTGCTTGGAACCGCGTTGCGCAGGCCAGCTTCCGCAGCAGAAGCGGAGCTTCTGTGCCTGGCGCTATTCGGTCTGGGTTGTGTCTTCATATTTGCCAGATTGGGCGTGCGCTGGGCCGGACTGTTCGTCGTCTGTACCATCGCAGGCGTGAGCTACGTCTCCTGGCAGCTCTATGCCGGCGAACATGTGCTGTTCGACGCCCTGGGTCTGAACGTCGGGCTGGCGGCGGTCTGGCTGGCGGGCGCCAGTGCGCGTGGCCTGGAGATCGCAGTCCTGCGTTCCCGGCTGAAATTGGCATTCGCCGACGCCCTGTCGCCCCGTATGATCGACCAGATCGCGCGCAATCCCCAGCTCATGAAGCTCGAAGGTGAGACCCGCACGGTGACCTACCTAGCCTGCGGCGTGCGCGGCTTTGCCGACCTTGCATCGTCGTTCCGGGGCGATCCCGCCGCCTTCACTCGCCTGATGCAACGCGTGCTCGAACCGTTGATGGAAGCGGCACTCAACCATGGGGGCACCATTGATAAACTGACCACTGAGGGCTTCACCGCCTTCTGGAACGCGCCGCTCGATGATCCCGAACATGCCATCCACGCCTGCGAAGCGGCCACCGGCATGATGGAGGTCATCGCGCGGACGAATGAGGTGATCACCCATGAGCGTCGCATTGACGGCGTGGCTCTGTCGCCGGTGGAAATCGGCATCGGCATTTCCAGCGGTCCGGCGATCGCGGGCGGCTTCAAGGCACATGGCCGGACCGCTTATTCCGTGAACGGCGACTGCGCCGTCCTAGCCGCCCGCATTCAGCAGATTTCCGGCCAGTACGGCCCTGCCGTGATTGTTGCCGAGAACACACGTAAGGCCTCGGAGCGCGGCTTCGCCTTCCTGGAAGTCGACTATATTGCGGTCGGCGGCCATGATGAGCCGATCAAGCTCTACGCCATGTTGGGCAATCCCGTGATGCGCGCCAGCCCCAAATTCCGCGCGCTGGCAACGTTCCACGACCACATCTTTCAATCCCTGCGGGCCCAGCAATGGCAGAAGGCGCGCGAACTGATCGACCAATGCCGCAAGCTTTCAGGTGCCAGCCAAAAGCTCTACGACCTTCACCTCACGCGCATCGCCTATTTCGAGGACAATCCGCCAAGCGAGGATTGGGACGGCGCATTCAGGCCCATTCTGAATTAGCGCGGCGCACCTGCGTTCTAGCGCACCGGATCCAGGAACAGCAGCCGCGCCGTGCCGGGCTTGATGCTGAAGCGATGGCGATAGTCGGTTGCCGGCACCTTCTGGTTCTCGGTGATATCCGCAGTCACGAGATAGATACGGCCGCTCTTCGGGTCGAGCGCCATTGTGCGCGCGCCAAACTCAGTAGGGATCGACGGCAGCGCCACGAAGCTGTCGGGCGATTTTTCGGCGACGACGGAAAGGGTTCCGTCGCGGTTCGAGCTGTAGGCCAGACCGCGTTCCGGATCGAACGCCGCCGCGTCCGTCCCCTCGCCGATCGGCAGAGACGCCAGCACTGCCCCGGTATCGGCGTTCATGACGACCATAACTTTATTCCCGCAGCTCGAGAACAGGCGATGATGCACACGGTCTATGGCCAGCCCATGCGGGTGCAAGCACGTCGGCATCGGCCAATGGGCGTCGGCTGTGTTGGTTGCCGTGTCGATGCGCACGATCTCGTGCTTCTCCGCACCATCCACGTAGAACTTGCCGTTGTCGCCGGACACGCCGAATTCGAGGCCGCCGCCGCCGTCGATCGTGGCGACAACAGCGTCCGTTTTTGGATCGATCACGGTCAGCTTCGCCGAATCGCCGTCGATCACGAATATGTGACCACTTGATGGGTCGTAGGAGATCCCGTCTGCGTCCGGCTCGGCCTTGATTGTCTTGGTGACCTTGAGCGTTTTCAAATTGAACACGGTGGCCACGCCGGCCTTACCATCGTCGGTAAAGCCCTGACCGGTGGCATGCGAGATGCCGATCCCGTGGGTGCCGCCGGGCATGCCGACGATGTTGCCGATCAGTGCGCCGCTACGCCCGTTGACGACCGTAACGCGATCGCCATGCGCAACATATACTCGGCTGGTTTCTGGGTCGAACACGATGTAGTCCCAGCGATCCGGCACCCCCAGCGGGATGGTCCTGGTGATGTGATACGCTGGCGCGTCCGCGGCGGGGGCCGCGGATACGGAAACGGGTATGACCAATGCTACGGCAGCCAAGGCGACAAAAGAATAGGATCGCAACATCGGGGCCTCCCGTTGGACTATGTTCTGATTTGCGGCGAGCCTAGCTGCGATTGCACGCCCGCCGACATTATAAATCTACAATCTGCAGTGTCAGCACGCCGGACAATGCCGCGCAAGTGACCGTCAATTCCCAAAATGCATGTATCGGCCAATACCATCCGGAGACCGCCTTTGCGGCCCCCGGATGGTCGACGCAGATTAGAAATAGACACTGACGCTGGCATAGACGGCACGTGGCGCGCCGGCGTTGGCGTAAACATCTTCTCCCAAAGTCATGGCATTGGAGTTGGTCTGGGCATCCGAGTAGTAATGCGTGTTGAAGATGTTATCGACATGGAGCGCCAGACGTACGGCGTTGGCCGGACCGTCATTGATTGGCACGACTTTCACGATACCGAGATTGACGAGCAGGTAATCCGGAATATGGATAGGTTGTCCGGCATTGATGACCATCGGATCGATCGGCGTACCGGTGTTGTAGTCCAGAAGCTGCTGTCGACCGACGTAGTGCCCCTGCAGATCGATATGCCATGCGTGCCAATCCCAGGTGAGGCCGGCGTTGAACAGGTAGTTCGGAACATTGGCAAGGGACTGTCCCTTGCTGCAGCTGCCGCCGATATCCGCGTAGCCTTGGCTGAGCGGGTTTGACTGCGACGTGCATATCGCTTCGTTGTAAGAAGCGTTGAGATAACCCTTCAAATTGCCGACCCCGACATCGCCGAAATCATCGGTCAGCTCCAGTTCGGCGCCTTGATAACGTTGACTACCACCGTTCAGCTGTTCGGTAGCGCCGTATCCACCCGGCACGGGCGCCGTATAGATGATGTGCGAGAAATTTTCGTGATAGACGTTAAAGGCTGCTTGCAGATCGTCCACTTTGTAGCGCGCACCAGCTTCGAAATCTTCGGCATATTCTGGTTTCACCGTCACCGGCGGAACAGCACCACCGTAACCCAATTCGTTGTATAGCGCGGTGATGTCTGGGAATTTCACGTTCCTGCCGTATGACGCATAAAGTGTGAAATTGGTGAGCGCTTCGAAGCTCCCACCCAATGTCGGCGACAGGAAATGTTCGTCGGCATGAATGCTGCCGGGAGGGACGTAGAAGAAGCCCAGCGCGTCGTTATCTTCCGCAGCGGAGCCGATATATTTGACACCCGGTGTAACGTGAATGCGGTCATCCAGGAAATGGATGTCGTCTTGCACGTAGGCCGACCACATCTGACGCGTATCGTGCTCGTCCCAAGCATCGTTGTAACCGACGGTCATCGGCATCTTGTAGGTACCGTACCAATATTCGCGTGAGTGCAGTTCCCCGACATTGAAATCACCGCCGGCGGTGACCTTGTTGTACGGTAGGTCGGCCGTGAGCGTGGCGCGGTCGCCATAGACGGCACCGTTATAGCCGTAGAAATGATAATCCGTACCGAGCTTGCTCGAGGCGAACACGGTTCTTGGATCGTACAGCGACGGCGGACCATAGTTCGTCCAGAACGGATAGCCCGAGCCCTGGTCGTCCAAATAATACGGCCCGCTATAGGCAGGGTTCGAGAACGATTCGCGCTGATAATTGTTATCGCCGGCATAAGCGTCATCTTCGAACGTGATGAAGCTGGCGAGCTGTGATTTAACGCCGATGATGCCCAGAAAATTCGTATCGGCATTGGCCGAGCGATAAGTGTCCGTCGGCCATTGATAACTCCAGCCGTTCTGTCTGATCAGATTGACCGGAATATATTGAGGCGCATTACCTTTGTTTCTGTTGTAGACGAAATAGCTGTAGACCTGTGTCTTACCAACATCATACTGCCCGGCATAATAGAGGTTGTCGTTCCAGTCCGGCGTGTTGTCGAGCCAACTTGAGCTGTAATCGCGTTCGACGGAGATGGTTTGCTTGAGGCCGTTCCAATCGCCCGTGTTGAATGTCGCGTGATAGTCGATGGTTCCAAAACTGCCGCCGTCGACGCCAACATCGCCACCCATCTCGTCGGTCGGCTGGCGCGGAAGATAATTGATTGTGCCACCCAGCGAGTTGTAGGTGTTGACGGCCGGGTTGTTCACGCCGCGATAGAGTTGGACGCCTTCGAGATCGCGGGTGATGAATAGCACGTTGTTCCGATTGTCGGCCTGGTAGGTGACGCCACTGTTGAAAACGTCGTTCAGAGGGACGCCGGCAATAGTCTCGCCGAATTCGCCGTCGGCAAACGAACGAAATTTGATGTTCGTCTCCATGCCGTTCGCTCCGCCCGTGGTGGCATAGATGGACGGCTCTTTGTTCAGCAGCGTTTGAACCGTGGTCGTCGGGCCCGGCGATTCGTTCAGCAGAGTCTCCTGGCTGATCGTGCTTTCCGTGAAGGCCGCCTTCATAGGGACCTTGTCTGTCTGCAATTTGTTGCCGGTGACGATAATGGTTTCGACCGTGCCGGCTTTGTGTTGCTTAGCCGTCGATGTCGTAGCCGAATTGTCGGTTTGCGCGATGGCGCCGAACGAAAAAAGGAATGCCCCCACCATGGTGGTGGCCATTAGTGCACCGTGTCTCATTACCCCTGCCTTTCAACATGAATGGCGCTCCCCCCATGCAGGAAGTAGTGAGAAGTGTTGACGGAAAAACAAAAGTTTTTTTTCAGTTCGACGAATGCCGCATTATAAATTTGTGAGCAAATCGACCGCCGCGATGTCTGTGGTGACTGGGCGCCGAATGTTTGAGCAAACCGCTGCCCAACTAGGCGATTCAGACCGTGCAGGAATTGTGGTTCTAGGCGCACGCCCCTCCGGAAACTTGTCGTTGCAGCGGACCGCACCAGACACAAAAATTTCAAGAATGGGATAAGCTCTGGCTGATGAACGCGAAGCCTGAAGGTCATTTCCCTGCCGATTATCGTTCGGCCCGCATTGCTTTCATCAAAGCGTGCACGGCGGCAAATCTTGGTAGCATTGCACGCGTACACCCGACGGCGAAGGCGCGCGACGGCAAACCGCTGTTCCTTGACACCGCAACCATCGGCCCGCGCGACGCCCAGTCGGCGTTGCTGCTGATTTCTGGGACTCATGGCGTCGAGGGCTACTTCGGGTCTGGCGTGCAGACCGGCTTGCTGCGCGAGGGGCTGGCGTCGCGCATGCCGAAGGCGGCGAAAGTTGTCCTGCTGCATGCGCTGAACCCGTATGGCTTTTCGTGGGACCGGCGTGTCGATGAGGAGAACGCCGACGTCAATCGTAACTTCGTCGACCACACGAATCCTCCTGCCAACGAAGCTTATGAGGCGCTTGCAGATGCGATCGCACCGAAGGACATCTCGGCCGAGGCATTGAAGATCGCCAACGCTAAGCTTCGCGCTTACTCACAGGCGCATGGTGCGTTTGCCCTGCAGGAGGCGATATCCAAGGGGCAATACGAATTTCCTGACGGACTTTACTTTGGCGGGCGTCGTCAGGGTTGGTCGGCCAGGATGCTGTACGATGTGTTCCGCGAAGAACTGGCACAAGTGAAGAAACTGATCGTGATCGATTTTCACACCGGCCTCGGAGCGCACGGCGAAGGTGAGATGATCAGTGAAGATCTTCCGGGAAGTGCGCCTTACCGACGCGCCAAGCGGTTGTGGGGCGAGCGCGTCAAGTCGAGTGAGGCCGGCGAATCCGTTTCAGTTCCTTTGACCGGCACGATTGACAAAGCTTTTCCTGCATGGATGAGAGGTGGCGAGCTGACCTTTGCGGCGTTGGAAATGGGAACCGTCGCCACCCGAGAGGGTTTTCTGGCGCTTAGGAAGGACAACTGGCTGCATCGTGTCGCAGGCACGGCTCACTCTGCCGCCGATGCTATCCGCCGGGAGCTCCGCGCGGCTTTTTACCCCGACACTTTGGAGTGGAAGCGCAAGGCCTGGGCGGCCGCCCATGAGGTGGTTGGGGCGGCCCTGGAGGCGTTAGGCTAGGCAGTGGCCTGTTCGTTGCGGAACGGCAGGGCCTTGGTCTATAGGATCGGGTAGTCCGCACCCGTAGCTCAGCTGGATAGAGTGCTGCCCTCCGAAGGC